>NZ_SUTJ01000024.1:0-5624 GCF_015062915.1 Methanobrevibacter thaueri
TTTTAAATGGTTGTAACGGTACAGCCCTCTTTTTCAACGATAACCGTATGTTCCTTTTGGCTTACAAAGCAGTCCTTTTTCTCACGTAATGGGGCGTATGGATAGATTGCCATTGCATCAGCCAATTGCTTGAGTGCAATGTTTCCCTTTCTCTCGCCGAACTCGCTTGTAATCCATCTTCCTGAAAACGGAACATAAGCGTGATTGTGCTGAATGTATTTAAGGACCTTTTGGGTTGTTTTCATCCTGAATGGCTTGTTTGCCATGTAGGAGTAGATGTAATGGCCCGGTGCGTCATTGACAAGCCCTTCACCGTTGGTTGCGAATGGCTCTATTGCAATTGCCTGGCCCTCATCCAGTACAAAGCCGTCATGATTGTCATAGTTTGGTATTGAAATACCTGCATGGAGGTTGTTCTGCTCCAAGCTGTGGCCTGTTAAATTAAAAATAGGATTTAAATGATATTCTGATATTGCCTCATGAACTGCAGCACCAATTTTTGAAACCTCGACTCCTGCCCTTACGGTGGCGATTGCTGCTTCAAGGCCTGCAGCGGAGGCCTCAACAATTTCCTCATGGAGGTTTATTTCATCCTGTGTGTAATTGGCACTCATGTCTCCCTCAGCGATTATTGTAACTGCAGTGTCTGCAATATAACCGTCAATCATTGCACCCAAATCCAATTTCACCATGTCTCCTGCACGGATGACAGTCTCGTCGCCTGCAGGGGAAGTGTAGTGTGCAGCCACTTCATTTAATGATACGTTACATGGAAAAGCGATGTCAGCGCCTGCCTTTAGGATTTCGCTTTCCACATATTCAACAAGATCAATGACTAAAGTTCCATCTTTAATCATTTTTGAAGCTTCTCCACGAATTTTAGAAGCAAGTTTTCCAGATTTAATGTAAGATTCTATCATAAATTTTTACCTTCTAATATTATAATTAAATATTTAATTGATAAAGTTTATATAATATTTTATATTGATTTATAAATATATTACTTGGAGGTTTTAAATTATGGATATACCTACAATACCTGACCAAATGTTCGCTTTAATCATTTTGGTTATTGTTGCTATTGTATTAATTATCATTGTTGCACAATGGAGAAGCGTTTCTAAATCTAAAAATGAAATCAAACTATTAGAAAAAGAAATAGAGCTTAAAAAAATGTCCATGGTGGAAAAAGACATTGAATCCAAAAGATTAATGGACAATCCTATTCCATTGCCAAAAGAGCAACAGGACAGTCTTTCAGCTATCAGACAATCCACAACCGAAGCAAGAAGTCGTGTTGGATACCTTCATTCCGAAATCAATGAAAGATTAGCTAGACTCGAAGCTGAAACTGAACAGAAAAAGCTGGAAAAGATGCTTAAAGAAATTGAAAGAAAAGAAGCAAAGCTTAAAAAAATGAATAAATAGGTGGTAAGATGGATGCTACAGAAGCAATAGCAGTCATAATTTTAATTGTAGCTATTGTCGTTTTGGTTTACTATTACTTATTAAACAGTCCTGGAACCATGGATAAGTTGCGCGCTTATGTTCCAACCAGTGCTGATGCACATATGGATGAGGTTTTAGGTGGAAAACCCGCTGATTTGGTTAATGAAGAACCTAAAAAAGAAGATTCAGAATCCATGACTAAAAGAATCAAAGTCAAATTAAGCGATATCGACATGTCCGGAATCAACACTGACGCATTTTCCCATAAGATTGATGCATTTCTTGATGCTAAAAGTGATGAATTGATTAAGGACTGGTCTTTAGCTACCACTGATGATTTGGAAGATCTTCAAGCCAAATTCTCCGAAACCACTAGCAATGTGGACAACTTGGAAAAGGATTATCTTGAATTCAAGAAGTCTTCTAAAGAATTCCAGGAAATAACTCAAGAAAAATTAGATGATTTGGATAAAAGGATTGAATCATTAGAAAATAAATAACTTTATTTTCTTTGATTTTTCCCATTTTATAGAAAACTTTAAATACTATCTTCACTATAATTAGTATTAGTTATTACTGTTTTTCTTATAGCAGGGTGGGGTAGTCTGGTGAACCCGCGGGGCTCATAACCCCGAGATCCCTAGTTCAAATCTAGGCCCTGCTACATTTTCTTAAAATCTATTTTTCATGGCAAGTTAAAGACAGCTGCTGGTTATTTAAACTAAGGAAACTCCGCACATCAATACAATACTATGGCGTTGAAAGACGTATGCTGAGAAGCATGACTCTGGAGCAGAAACGACACGGCTTTTAATGGTAGACGATGATATTTAATTGAGGACATTAAAAGAAACGGTGAAACGGCCATTCCATAGGATGCAAGAACAAAGATGCCGATAATCGATTGTGTAGGCAAGGTAGTTCGCTAAGATGAATGCTGTAAAACAGAATGTGGGTTACTCTTAACATGCCTTAAACTACCACGGCTTGTAAAAGCCGTGGATTTTCTAATTTTTCTAGAAGTCCACTAGTTTAATAGATTAAGGCTATTCTATAGCCTACGTTACCCAAGAATGGATATAAATAGGTACCAAGCGGATGTTTAATCCCAGTCCCTTGCTCTACGGTGCAGTAGTTAAACAATGTTCTGAGATGGTAGGAACAGTGCTGCTCACAAATTTTAAACCTTGGGATAACATTATCGAGGGATAAAATAACTCAGGAATAGGAGGTAAACTATATGTTAGTTTACGTACTAAACAAGTATGGCAAACCTTTGATGCCATGCAAACCAAGAAACGCAAGAATATTATTAAAAGAGAAAAAAGCAAAAGTCGTCAATCGCACACCTTTCACCATACAATTACTCTACGGCAGTAGTGGTTATAAGCAGCAGGTTAATCTGGGTGTTGATGCGGGAAGCAAATATATAGGTTTATCAGCAACAACAAGTAAAAGAGAATTATTTAAAGCTACTGTAGAATTAAGACAGGACATTTCCAAATTGTTGGAATTTCGCAAAAATCAACGTAGAAGTCGTAGAAGTCGAAAATTGAGATATCGTCCTGCAAGATTTAATAATCGTGGTAAAAAAGGAAAAATAGCGCCCAGCATTCAACATAAAATCGATAGCCATATTACCATTATTAAAAAAGTCTGTAATTTTCTCCCCGTCGAAAACATTATTGTTGAAACAGCGGAATTTGACACACATAAACTAAAAAATCCAGATATACAAGGTGTGGGGTATCAGCATGGTGATGCTATGGGTTTTTATAATGTTAAAACAGCGGTTTTAAACAGGGATAATTATACCTGTCAAATATGCGGTGCCCAAAATACTCAATTACAAGTTCACCATTTACAATTTCGAAGCCATGGCGGATCGGATAGCATGGAAAACCTCACAACACTATGCAAAGATTGCCACGAAAAAATACACAAAAACCAACTAATATTCAATAATAAAGTCAAGTCATTTAAACATGCAGCACACATGAACATTATGAGAAAAAAAATCGTTAAAATACTAAAAAACGAGTTTGATAATGTTTTTGAAACTTTTGGATACCTGACAAAATTCAATCGTGAAAAACTAGGCATAAATAAAACCCATTCAAACGATGCATTTATAATATCCCATAATTTCAATGCACAACAGTATCATATAGAGTACCTCTTTCGCAAAGTTAGAAGACACAACCGCCAAATACATAAAGCCAAACCAGGAAAAGGAGGTATACGCCAATGTAACCAATCACCATACATAGTTAACGGCTTTAGAAGATATGATAAAGTAATGTATAAAAAAATTGAATGTTTCATTACAGGAAAACGCAGTAGCGGTTACTTCCAATTAAAAAAATTTGACGGCACAGTAATCAGTCAAGGAGTTAGCAGCAAAAAGTTAAAATTATTAGAACCCTCAAAAGGTTGGTTAATAGATTGGAGAATCTCAATTCCTCCTAGACCTAAAGATGTTGAGGTATCATTGCTATAAGAAAGATGAATTAACTATTTTCTTATTTATTTTTAAGATATTATTTGAATGTTGTCTATTCATTAAAAAAATAGAATAAGTGGGACTATTCTAGTTGAATAGTCCGCCTAAAAATCCTTGTGCCTGATCGGTTGTATTGTTGAACACGCCTGACACTTCAGTTTGGTAACTGTTTATGTCGCCTTGCACGTTCTGTATTTGCTCAATACTGTCTGCAAGGTTTTCTATATCACTGTTTGTAATGTTAATGTTGTTTGTGATAGTGTAGTTGTTGATAATGTTCACGATTGTGGTGTGGTCGGTAACATTGTTTTCAGCCACTTCCTCTTTCACGTCATCAACCAACTTGGATAGCTCGTCAGCATCAACATCTGAGTTCTTGACGATTTCAGCTTGAGTGTATATCTCATTGTTTGCAGCTTCTTTTACAGTATCTGGTATTTCAACGTCAGTCACTACCTCGTAGGAATTCATGATTCCTGCAAGTGCGGATTCACCGGTTGCTGATACTGGGCTTGTCACGTAAACGTGTCCTGCTGTGATTCCTGCTGATTTCAATGCGGATAAGTACATGTCACCGGTTATTGTAGTGATTTTTGACTTGTCTACACTGACTTCAAGATTATCATTATCATTTAAATCCACTAGTGCAGATGAGTATATTTGACTTGAAGAGTAGGTCTTACCTGTTATTGTGCTCGCAATCTTGTTTACCTCGCCTGCAGTAATTGTTTTTGAATTGACAGTTTTTAGATCAACGCCTGCCTGATTCACGAAAAAGTCATCCACTGTATTTTTGTAATTTGCATTGTGCTGGGTTGTCTCACCGTAGGTTATGACGACCTGTGTGTCACTTGTTGCAAATCCCATTGGAATTAGCATTCCAATAATGACCATTGCTAGAATAATCATAGTCTTGCGCATATTATCACCTCTATAATATTGGTAAATTTTATTTAGTCAATTAAGTATATAAATGTATCTTATTTGTGTTTACCTTATTTTATCATATTATAATATTGGTTTAGTTTAGTTAATTTTATATGTTTTCAAATCAAATTTATACGTATAGTAAATTTTATTTTGCTATGTGTTTGTTATAATGAAATTAAAAGGAGGTGAAAATACGGTAAAATTGGATAAAAAATTAGTATTCGCATTAATTCTTTCAATATTGCTTCTATTTACTGCAAGCACTGTATTTGCAGTGGATAATGAAACAGTATCTGATGTGGTGAGTGCTCCTAGTGAGTTAGAAGAAGTAACGCAAGGACAAGAAATTACAGAACTGCAATCTTCTCAATCAGACGGGGAAAAGCTTGAAGCAGGCGGTAATGCAATTAATGTTCACGTTTACGATTCTTATAACGAAACTGGCAAAACATGGACGGAAGATGGAATTGATTTAAAAGGAGCTACCGTAAAATTATATGACTCCAATAATAATAATCTGATTTCAACTCAAACAACAAACAATAAGGGTATTGCATCATTCACTGGTGTTGGATCTCAAAAATATAATCTTGAATTCACATATTCAACATATAATCCTATTAAGTTGAATGGTATTGATTTCACAGGAAAAGAAGGAGTTACCTTAGACATTAATGACGTGATGTTTGTTCCGGACATATTATTATTAGTGGACTACTCTTCCCACAACGAGAAGGTAGAC
>NZ_SUTJ01000024.1:5724-8669 GCF_015062915.1 Methanobrevibacter thaueri
GTGCTTTTGACAAACATGAAGAATTACTTCAATTATGTTCGTTACCTAATCGAGCCTACTAAATATTCCAATCCAACATTGACTGATGAGGGAATTCCATTAATGAGTCCAGAATGTGGTTTTTACCATCCGGACGTTGGAATGTACACACTGTTACCTAATGCAAGTTTGATACACCAATGGATTATATCAAATCCGGGTTATACTAAAACCTCTGATGGAAGTTTAAACTGGATGAAAGAGGAATATGCATATTGGGTAGAACATGAACTCAATCCTAAGGAATTATTCAACAGGTTTGAAAGCGAATTTAAGAATAAATTGAATCCGGACAAGAAACTCATAGCTATTGCAACTTACTACTGTGGTGGAGACGTTGTTGATTCAATGATTAGAAGTTATGCAGCAAGCGGCAGACCGGCTTTTAATATATTTAAGACCAGTACTACCCCTTCCATGTCTTCAATTCTAAATACAATAACCAATGCCTCCAAACTGGGCATTTCAACAATAACTTCATTATATAGTTGGTCCTTAAGTTATGCTAACGGTTCTGCGGAACCTGATTTGTCAGATATGGATTTGGCTATTCTTAAAGGTGTAAATGAAATTTCAGAATACAGTTACAACTCTGAATTGGGTCCTCAAATCGAATGGACCTATGCTGTGACTTTCCCAAGTTTTGAGGGTGTTTACGGTCCTGTAATTCTATCCTATGTTGATGGCGAAGGTAAGACTCATGTTATCCAGTCTGGTGTGGATAAGATGGTCAAATTGAGTTGCGGATGGGCTGACTTGAAGGATTTAGGCAATTCTGACAAGACTATTGCTATTGTATTATATAATTATCCGCCAGGAAAAGCGGAAATCGGTGCATCCTACTTGAATGTTACCCAATCAACATATGATTTGATCGTTAAGCTATATGAGCAAGGATATGATACCGGCGGTGACATCAGGGAAAAGATGACCGCACGCGAGCTTGAAGAGATTATCTTTAAGATGGGTAACAAGGGTTCATGGGCTTACGGTTTGCTCAAACAATATGTTGAGGACAATTATGATGAACTTGTTAAACATCATCAACTGATTTCCACAAGGGATTTCCGTCAATTGATTAAGGACGTTCCCCAAAAGATGATCAGGAACATGACTGATTACTGGGGCGCAGGTTTAGGTCCTTCAATGGTATATAACGGTACTGATGAACAGTACATGGTTGTTCCGGGAATATGGTTCGGTAAGGTGTTCATAACATTCCAGCCAAGTAGAGGTTGGGAAGAGCTCAAAACAGTCGAAAACTACCACGACCTGACATTGCCACCGACACAGTACTACGTGTCATTCTACAAGTGGTTGGACAAGACCGCTAAGGTGAATGCAATCGTCAACATGGGAACCCACGGAACCCTTGAATGGCTGCCCGGTACAAACCTGGGTGCTATTAATGGGGACTGGACATTCGAACTGACATTGAATCCGACACTATACCCATACATTGTATCCAACCCTGGTGAAGCTATGGTTGCACGTGACAGAATTGCGGCATTATTGATTACTCACATGACTCCTGCAATGGTCACTTCAGGTTTATATGGTAATTACACATTGTTGAACAATTACATCAACTACTACAAGGACCAAATGAACCTCAATGTAACTTCCAATGCAAATGAGTATAAGGCTAAAATCATTAAATTGGCTCCAACATTAGGTTTCAGACAATTCAATGAGAAAAATGAAACATTCCAAGAATGGATTGATGAATTGCACTTATACCTTGAGGCAATGGAGGATGACTTCATCACATACGGTCTTCACACATTGGGTAAAATCCTCTCAGGTGATGAGCTGGTTGAGGAAGTAATCACAATCACAACTTCCCAGACTAAAATCTACAACCAAATCATGGAATTCCTATATCCTGAATTTGCAGGCAAAAGATTCTATGATGATGTTCAGGGCAATCTTGAATATTTAAATCAGACAAATGAAATCAAAAAGTTCCTAAGAGATTATGTGACTGATCTTGTCAATGGCTCATCAATTGACGAGTTGGCTGTCAAGTATAATATTCCTGTTGGCTCAGCATTATACAACTCAACAAAATATGCGGCACAGGTGATTGTCAACATTCAAAACAACAATGAATGGAATGCAATCCTTACAGCTCTTGAAGGAGGATATGTTAAGGCAGGATTATTCGCTGACCCTTCCTATGGGGATTCAATCCCAACAGGTTATGACGGATATGCGGCTGACCCTACAAGAATGCCTTCCGAATCAGCTTATGAATCCGCAGTAAAGATTGTTGACTTGCTGCTCGCACAATATTATGAGAAACATGGAAAATGGCCTGAATTGACTTCACTTATCTTATGGGGTACTGAAATCTCAAGAACTGAAGGAATTGGTGTAGCTGAATTCCTATACTTCCTTGGATGCAAACCAGAATGGGCAGACAACGGCAAGGTGACCGGTGTTGAAAGACTTCCATTAAGCGATTTGACAGTCAGATTATCAAACGGCACAGTTGTAAACAGACCAAGAATTGATGTATTTGCAAGTATTGTTACAAGCAACAAGGATTGGATCAATTGGATGGTGACCGCAACCAGGCTTGCTGCAAGGGCTCCTGGTGAAAACGAAACCAACAATTATGTAATCAAGCATTACAATGAAAACCCTACACTTGACAGGCTGTTCGGACTTCCGGGTAATGTCCTTGAGGGAACAGGTATGTCAACTCTCATTCCAAACACAGCTGACTGGGATATAAGCACTGTAAACGAGTTTGCAATGGATGTATACCTTTCAAGAGTATCCTACTCATGGACAATCGACGATGATGGAAATCTGGTAATCTCCAATCAAAAGGAAAACTTCAAGTACCTGCTCAACAAGACTGACTTGATTACTCAGAACTTTGACAGTACATGGAGACT
>NZ_SUTJ01000024.1:8769-12597 GCF_015062915.1 Methanobrevibacter thaueri
GCACAAGCAACAAACACAGACCCATTGTACCAAATGCCTGAAGAGGATGATGGTTCAAACTCTGAACAAGGCGGTTCAAGCAATGGGGCTTCAAATGCTGGAAATGATAACAGCAATGCTCAAGAACTGGTAAATGGAACTTCCAATGATAAGACTAGCAGTCAAGATGGCGGTAAAACCGCTGCCGGTGCTGATGCCTCTGAAAGTGGAGACGCAAAATCTGCTAGTGAATCACAAAGCTCCTCATCATCAGCATCATCCAGTGGTGCTGGAGACTCCGGTGCTAAAGCATTCGAGTTATCCGATAAATCAGCAGCAAAATCTGCAAGCGCAACAGAATCAAGCATGCCTATATTTGTTGTCATTGCAGTAATCGTATTGATTGCAATATTCTTAATTGGATATGTAAGAAACGATGAAGAAGATTACGATGATTATTAATTTAATCATCTATTTTTTACTTTTTTTATTTTTTTAGAAATTTTTAAATATGCTTTATTTTCATAAATAATAATATATTAGATTATTTTTCAATTTAGGTTAAATAATCAATAATTGAATTTAATGTGAATGAGGTATAATAATGGTTAAAAAAATTAATATTTTACTAGTTTTATTGCTGGTAATAGTATCCATCGGTGCCGTAAGTGCAGCTGATGACTTAAATGATACTGTTCAAGCTAGTGATGAAGCTATTGTAGAAACAATGGAAGTATCTGAAGATACTGATATATTGTCTGATGATACTCAGAGTGATGTTACTTCAACCTCTCATTCTATAACTTCTACAAATTATAATGAGTACTTTAATAATAAAGGGGAGTTAATTTCATCAAAAGTCGATGCAGGTGATGAAATTAGAATAGATGATGATTTTAAAAATACTGATTTTACTTTTAAGACATCTGTAAATGTCATTGGTAAAGATGGAGTTAAATTGGAAAACTGTAGTTTCACTTTTAATGGCGCTTCATCTGGTAGTACTGTCTCTAATTTGAATATTTTCAACACTAAAGGATATGCTTATGGAATTTTCTTAGATGGTGTAAGCAATTGTGTTATTCAGAATTGTTTTATAAAGAATACTGGAGTTTCATCATATACAATCTGTGTGGCAAATAATGCTAATTACAATAATGTTACAAATAATAATCTAATTGCTTATGGTGAGACTTATGGTCATGGAACAAGATCTACTTCCCCAGTACTTGTCAGCGGAGCCCATTATAATTATCTGGCTAACAATAACATAGAATGTGATGATGCAAACGGAATATATCTGTCCAGTTATGCTGGTGGTCCTTTAAATGGAGGTAATTCTAATTTTAATGTAATATATAATAATACAATTAAATACAATGTTTTACCTACATCATGGGCTTATGGAATTCAATGTATGGGTTCTAATAATGCTATTAAATCAAATAAGATCATTGGAGCATATTTGGCTATTTCAGCAGGTACTAATGCTATTGTTCGGGACAATAAAATTATTAATGTAACTGGGGCTGATTTTAATAGAGCCGGTGTTGAAGTTGGAGGGCAAGGTGCTATTGCAGCAGGTGCCAATGCTTTAATTATTAACAACACTATCATAAATGCGAAAATCGGTCCGAATGATGATGCAATAAGTGTTTCAGATAATACTCTTGTTGAAAATAACACCATTGATGTAAAACTAAGAGGTATGGGTTTGAGTCCGAAAGGATCCAATGTCACTATTAAAAACAATAATATAACTACATCTGGTGGTACTGGTATTTTATTCAATACTTATGCATTCAATCTGAAAATTATTGGCAATACTATTTCTACAGGAAGTGGTATTGGTATTTTAATTCAAAAAATCAGTAAAAAAAGAATGCCTGGTGATATTACAATTATCCATAATGTTGTAAATTGTACTGGTACTTATGCAATTGATGCTGTTGACGCTAATGCATCACTGCCTTGGGATTATCATGACAATACAATTGTTAATAATAATAAGGTAGCAACTCCTGAAGGGGAGTTTGACCCAACAAAGCCGGTTTATAGATTTAATGGTACTACTCGCCACATCACTCCTGAAAATTATGCTGATTACATAAATGAAAATGGTTTATTGTCTTCAATAATTCAAGATGGAGATATATTGGACTTTTCAGGAGAATTCAATAAGGACATTGTTATTTATATTAATAAAGCTGTTAAAATAACTGGTAATAAACCAATATTCCATAATACTACTTTCAGAGTTACTTGTGATGGAGTATGGATTGAAAACTTAATCATTAAAAATAGGAATTCTACCAGAGTAAATGATTGGGGTATTCTCGTTTACAGGGTTTTCGGAGCTACAATTAAAAATTGTGACATTGATGTTTATGACCCTAATGCAGCATATGCAATTTATGTAGTTGAATCAAGTTCAATAGATGTTATTGGCAATACTCTTTCATCTGAAGGGGTTTATTTAACTTACACACTTCTTGCATATACTGTGGAAGATTGTAAATTTATTAATAATACTATTTTCACAAATGGAACTGGTCAAATCCATAAATTCGAAACAGACCATTGTATCGATGGAACTACTGTTTGTACTGATGGTAGTACTGTTTGTACTGATGGGTCTACTGTTTGTACTGATGGTAGTACTGTTTGCACAGATGGGTCTACTGTTTGCACAGATGGGTCTACTGTTTGTACTGATGGAAATTCAGTTTGTCCGGATGGTGCATCTGCATTAGGAAATCATGTTTTAGAAGAAGTTTACAGAACTTATGGTATTTTAATGGCTTATGCATCCAACAATATTGTTTCTGAAAATAGAGTAACAGTTACTTCAAAATTAAATCAAACTTACTCACCATTTAATTCAACAAATTCCATTGTGGGCATAGATGTATATTATAATTCTCATAATAATACATTATCTAATAATTATGTCAATGTAAAGGCTAAAGATAATTACATATATGGTATGGGTGTTTTAGGTTATAAGACAGGCCATCCTGCACCTGAAGGTCAAGGGGCTAGTGGCAATAAATTCATTGGAAACACAATAATTCTTGAAGGAACCTATTTTGTTCAAGGAATTGTTATTGGTGATTCAACCACTGGAACTCTTATTGAATCAAATAATGTTAATGCAAAATCCAATGCCGTAGCGTATGGTATTAATTTAGAAATGTCTCAAGCTTCAACAATTTTAAATAATTCTCTCACATTAAATTCAGATGTTGTTTACGGAATTGAAGCTGTTTCTTCTAATGAGAATATCATTAAAAACAATGAAATAACTGGAAATGCTAAAGAAGTTTGTGGCATTTTATTATCCAATTCCAAATTTAACACTATTTCCAATAATGACATTTTATCCAATGGTACAGGTGAAGAGATAACATTGCCTAATTTGGATTCAATCAGTGCTGTCAATTCAGGCATTCATCTTTTCAAAAATTCCTCATCAAACACAATTGAACACAATAATATTACCTCAAAAACAGGTTATGCGATTGATGTTGATGGTATTGCTGAAAATAATATATTTTCAGATAACTTCTTGTTCTCTAAAAAAGGCACTGGGGACAATGCAATTAACTTAACCAATGATAAGAACACTGTTGATCATAATTATGCATATCTTGTCAATGGAGAACTTAAGGATATCACCATCAAATATCTTGAAAATGGTACATTTGTCTTTGAAACTAATGATGCTAATTTAGAGGGCGCTAATGTAACATTTTATATTGAAAATGATATTGAATTTGGTTCAGCAATAGTTACAAATGGTAAAGCCAGTTTAAGGTATAATCTGGCAGAATTTGAACCTGCACCTTA
>NZ_SUTJ01000007.1:0-3347 GCF_015062915.1 Methanobrevibacter thaueri
AGGGAGTTAATATGAGCATGAAAAATCCTATCAGGACATCCACATTTCCCTTTAAAAATAGTGATCCTAAAAAATAGCCGAATAACGGTGTCCATATGAAATTGATTATCAGGCTTGTGGAGGTGAATTTGACGTTCTTGAAACTGTCCTTCAAATCTTTCAGCGGAACTTCCATGAACAGTCCGAAAAGCATCAGGCATAAAAAGATATTTATCAGATAATCAGTGTTGTTTGAGATTGCGTCTATGTTTGAGAAGAGCAATCCTATGAGTATTGCTGAAAATATTATTATAGGTTCAAGTTTTTCTATCAAATCCATACATTCACCTTTTAGGTATGACTAAATTTATATGTTGTTATATATAATATTTTATAATTTGGAAAATTGTCTCTAAAATACGATTTAAGTATTACTTTGAAGTTATTTTTCAGATTTGGTGAACAATTCTGTTCATTTATATTTTTTTAAAAATTTTTGTATAGTTTAATTCAAGTTTTAAATATTTTTTTTAAAAAAGCATACATTTATAATAAATAATCATGATAAATAATAATATTATTAATTAATGTCAAATTTGGCAATTAATAAAGATAATGAAATGGAGCTTGTTTAATGTTTTTGACTAGAATTGGTTACGGAATTATATTTTTCTTAGACCTTATTTATGAAATCATTAAATCAACAATTGATGTTGTATTTAAGAGGATTATGGGCAGAAATATTGATCCTGTGATTGTTGATGTTAAAACAGTTTTAGAGAGACCTGTTTCACAAACAATTTTAGCAAATAGTATTTCTTTGACCCCTGGTACTTTGTCTGTTGATTTGGACAGTGAAAATAACATTATCAAAGTAGCTGCTATTTCTCCAAGAAAACAAGAGGATATTATTCCTTTTGAGCCTTATATAAAGAAAATGTTAGAATAAATAACGTTTTTATAATAAATCGAGTGAGATAGTATGGATATATTATTTATTGCAAAATATATTTTGGTTATTGCATTAATTATAATGATGCTGGCTGCTTTAAGGGCAAGCGCATACAAATCCACATCAATGGGGCTTTTAGGAAGCTCTGTAGTTGTTGTGGCTTTTGCAGTAGCATTGCTTGTTGGAGGCAGTTTATATAATCTAGAATTCTTTAGAGATATATCATTAGCTTTAATATTCTTTGGTTTTGTAGGAACTGTAGCTTTTGCTGTTGTGTTGGGAGG
This sequence comes from Methanobrevibacter thaueri, assembly GCF_015062915.1. Classification (GTDB taxonomy): domain Archaea; phylum Methanobacteriota; class Methanobacteria; order Methanobacteriales; family Methanobacteriaceae; genus Methanocatella; species Methanocatella thaueri_B. The sequence continues at coordinate 1,216 of NZ_SUTJ01000007.1, forward strand.
TAATGATGATGATTGAGTACATTCAAGCTGCTCTCCTAATCATTGCGGCATTCATGATTATAGTTTCTGCAATAGGGCTTCTCAGTTTAAGCAATAATACTAAAAATAAAGTCTATGCAAGAATCCACATTGTTGGAATATTCGATATTGCATGTATTATTGCAATGATTGGTCTTGGCCAATATCTCTTGGCAGGAATCTACTTTATATTAGCACCATTTACAGCACATGCGATAGCTAATGCTTATTGGAAAAAAGAAGATAGAGAGAATAACGCGGATTTAATGACAGTTGAAGAAGAAGTAGATGAAAATCATCCATTCATCCATCCTAAGGAAAAAATGCAAGCTTTGGAAAGTGAAGACTCCGAAAAGCTCAAGGCGGATGAAAGATTTTCAGTAACTACAATAGAGATTGATGAGGGTGAATAAAATGTTGGAAATAATATTGTGCATCATAACAGTTTTAAGTGCAATTCTCGCTCTTATTCAAAAGGATTTGCTAAAAGCAGCAATCCTGACAGGATTTTCAGGAGGGGCTCTTGCAGTTCTATTCCAAATATTGCTTGCGCCTGATGTTGCTTTGACCCAAGCTATTGTAGGTGCGGCGATTGTGCCTGTATTTATTGCTTTGGCTGTTAAGAAAACTCAAAGGAGTGATGACTAATGGCACAATTACAACTTGTGATATTGTTGACATCTGCTGCGCTGATTATTGTTGGACTTTACTCAGCGATTTTCATCGACAATATCATTAAAAAGATTATTGGTATAAGTTTCATTGAAGAGGGAGCAAACCTGTTCATTGTAGCCATTGGTTATAAGGCTGGAGGAGTAGTACCTATCCTAATGCCTGGAATGGACACTTCATGGTTTGCGGCAAATGCGGCATATCCATTGCCTTTCGGTCTTGTATTGACCAGTATCGTAATCGGAGCAAGTACCCTTGCGGTAATGCTTGCGCTTGTAATGGTTCTGTACAGGAGATACTGCACATTGTCCACAAAGGTAATGCTGGCTGACACATCAAAACAGGAGGAATACAATGAATGAACTAATCCCACTTATGGTTATTGTTCCATTGATGGCTGCATTGATCATCAGTGCATTCTCAAGGTTTAACAAGGTCACAAAGATTTTTGCATTTGTTGTAGCAATCTGTCTTCCGATAATACCATTATTATCAAACTATGGTCTTCACTACTTCGGAGGATACGCTCCCGTACTGGATAACGTTACCGGTGCGATGTATCACCCTGCGATTACATATTCATTCACATTCCTGCAACAGGTATTCATTGCAATAATCGGTCTTTTAACATTTTTAGTCATCTTTGTTTACTTGACCAAGTATAAAAAGGTATCCGGACCATATCTGTTCCTATTATTCCTGGGAACTGCCGCTGTAACTGCAATGCTTTTAACAGACGACATTTTCCACATGTTCGTGTTCTTTGAAATATTGGCACTTGCACAGGTAGGTATTGTAGCGGCTTCATCAATTGATTATAGTTATGAGATGGCCTTGAAGTATATGGTTTTAGGTTCAATCGGTTCTCCGATAATGCTTTTGGGAATTGGATTCCTATTGGCATTGACAGGTAGTGTAAACGTAACTGATATCGCTGTTGCGGTTCATAATGGTTTAGTTGATATAACCTCTCCGGTATTCTTAATGTCTCTCGCCTTAATATTCTTCGGTTGGTTATACGCATCAGGTTTACCACCATTCCATACTATTAAATCTGGTGTATACTCAAAAGCTGAACCTCATGGAGCAGCATTGCTGCAATCATTTACTGTAGTTTCAATGATTTCCATCGTATTGATAATGTTCAGAATATTCTCAGTGCTACCAATCTTTGAAGTACTTATAGTCTTCTTCTCTATCTTGGCTATGATTTTAGGTGTTTCACTCGCACTTACACAAACAGACTTCAGAAGAATGATTGGATTTTTAGCAGTGGGAGAGCTTGGTTTCATTGGATTAGGTATAGGGCTTGGAACCAACTTTGCAATAACAGCAGGACTCTTCCAAGCTGTAAACGAAATAGTAATCACTGCATTGTTATTCATAGGATTCGGTGCGATAGTTGAAGCAACAAATGAAGTGGACACCCGTAAACTCGGAGG
>NZ_SUTJ01000007.1:3447-103711 GCF_015062915.1 Methanobrevibacter thaueri
CTTTGTAGGAGGAATATTATGAAACTCTATGATCAAATATTCAATGTTGTAAAGCAATTCAGGAAAGTGTTCTCACCGGGACCGGTTACAAATGCCGATGTTTCCGGAAGCATCACTGCTGAAATATTCCTGATTGTTTCATTGGTTCTGGCTGCAATACTTTTAAGGCATATAAGTGTATTGCTTGCAGGTTTAGTCACATTAATACTTGCTATTGTATTAATCTATAATATTCCGCTCATCCCTAAGGTTAAGATGGAACAGGATGATTCACTTGAAAAAATGTTGTTTTATGCAATAGCGGTTCTTTCAATACTTGTAGTATTCATGTACTGGGGGGGTAATCTTGTCTAACACTACAATTCGTAATTTACTAGCAACAGTCCTAACAGCAATATTCTCAGTTACTTTGCTGGACGCTATATTCCACTTAAGCAGCATGATTAACCCTGGCATAAGTAACATTTATAATGCTTTAGGAACACAAATCGCTCCAAACCTGGTTACAGTAGTCATATTCGATTTCAGGGCATACGATACCTTAGGAGAATCAATCATACTGTTAACTGCAGGTTTAGTAGTTTTATTAATATTCGGTAGAGGATTATTGGGGGATAAAAGATGAGTCAAGGCAGCATGATTTTAAAGTTAATATCCTTACCAATATCAATCATATTGATTTGTTTAGGTGTAATGACCATTCTTGGAGGTCACATCACTCCTGGTGGAGGTTTCCAAGGTGGTGCAATGATAGCAAGTGGTATTATACTCTCCATTCTTGTTTATGGATTGGGTAACTCCCCACTTGAATTGTCTCACACTTATATTGAAGTTTTAGAATCCGTAGGTGCATTAGGTTTCATCATTTTCGGATTGATCGGTTTGTTTGTAGGAGGGTTCTACCTGTACAACTTCGGTACAGACTTGCTTAATGTAGTTCCTCAGGCAATTCAAAGCGTAGCACATTATCCGGACGTGACAAATGCGGGAATTATCCCATACCTCAACATATTTGTTGGTTTGAAAGTGTTCGTGGGATTATCTTCCATTGTAATCGCATTTGCAGGATTCAAGAAAATTGTGGAGGAGAGTGAATGATGTTAAGTTTAGGACCAATAATATTCGGTTTGATATTGGGCTTGGTAATAGGTTCACAAATCAAGCTTAATGTCAGTGATGCAAAGTTCACTCTTGGATCATTTGTATTTATATTAATTGCAGGAATTATTGTGGCATGGCAATCAGGCAATTATCCGTTCTACACAGACTTGCCTATTTCCACCGCATTTTTATCTGCTTTAATTGGAATTTTTGTAGGCAAACTAATATTTGCAAGGAGTAAATAAGGGGTTTTTATAATGTTTTTATCGACTAATGTATGTGATGAGAGCTGTATTAAAACATGTCCTACAAAATCTATTAAATTAATCAATGGAGTGCCATTCAGTTGTCTGACATGCGGAATATGTTATAAGAACTGTCCGAATGGCGCAATATTCAAGAATAGTTATGGTGGATATGTTGTAGACAGAGCCAAATGTAACGGCTGTGGAATGTGCATGTACAATTGTCCAACAAACAATATAACCATCGAGGATGGTATTGTTTATGGAATCTGCTCCCGTTGCGGAGTCTGTGCTGAAGAATATCCTGAATGCCGTGTTGACGGATTTGAATATGAAAAGGAAAAGCAATTGACATTAATCCGTTCATTGAACATTCTAAATCCTCCGATTGATAATCTGCCATCCAAAAAGGACAGCAAGGTCAAAGAGGTTTCAAGAGGATACTTCGGAACAGACCTTGATGAATGTATACTGTGTGGCAGATGTGAGGAGTACTGTCCTACCAATGCGATACATGTGAAGGTTGACTGGGACGATGGAATCTGCAGGCAATGCAGATTATGTGAGGACGTCTGTCCAAACGGCTCAATGAATAAGCTTCAAATCGTTAACAAGTCAACATGCACTCTTTGTCTAAATTGTATGAAGGCATGTCCAAACAATGCAATCTCTGTTGACAATTCAAATATCGTAATCAACAAGCTGAACCAAAAACCGACAGGTTCATTCATATCCTGTCTCAATTGCGGTTTATGCGCTGACTTATGTGAAAACGAGTCACTTAAAAGAGATGAAGGCAAGCTAAGGTATGATCCGACAATTGACACTGAAAACGTCACTCATGATGTGGCAATTCACTACTGTCCGATAAACACTCTTCATGAGGATTATGAGATGTTTATCTATGATGAGATGGAAGATGAGGAATTGCCTACACTCGCAGGCTTCTGTGTAAGCTGCGGAAAATGTGTACAGGTTTGTGACGACACCAAGGCTCGTCAGTTCATGACTCACACATGGGACGGCAAGGTGTCCGACGATTGTATATCATGTGGAATCTGTGTTGAATTCTGTCAGGAGGACGCAATTACCCTTCACAGGGGAACAATCAGTGTTGATATGGATAAATGTATCCTATGTGAAAACTGTGCAGTCCACTGTCCTGTTGATGCGATTCCAAAATCCACAATGTACAAGAATGAGATTGATGGTGGATTCAACTTCATCGAGCAGAAATTATGTATGCATTGCGGAGTCTGTCACGGAATCTGTTCATATGATGCAATCGAAGAGATTGATGGTAATTATGTAGTTAATGAAGAGAAATGCACATACTGTGGAGCATGTAAGAACGCATGTCCTGCAAGGGCATTCCTGTTCGAGAGAAATTTTAAAGATTCAATAGAGGGTATTTAAATGAGTAGCATACTAAGAATAGCTTTGGAAGGAGCATTTACTAACTTTAAAAGAATCTTTTTTGCAGCTGACCGTGTAACTGATATGGATATGAGAAATCAAATCGCAACACTATCAGTTAAGGTTGACGACAGGGTTGACGAGAAGGCCTGCATTGGATGTGCAGGATGTGCCAACGTCTGTCCAACAGGTGCAGTGGAGATGAAGGAACTGGCAAGTCCGGTCAAGATAACAGACGACTGGGTTAAAACTGAAGTGCCTGAAATTAATCTTGAAAAATGTGTTGTATGCTATTACTGCCACGACTTCTGTCCGGTATTTTCACTTTACGGTGAAAAGGGAACAATTCACCCAAGCAACGTCGGAGACCAGGAAGTCGACATTGCAAGCGCACTCGAACAGCCATTTAAAATTTCTGACGATAAACTTAAATTCATTGCTCAATACCTGTCCGACAAGACAGTATTGAAGAATCAGGAGGATGGTGATTAGATGGGACTTAAGTCATTTTCAAGAGCAAGGGCAATACATGTCATGCTGGTGTACACCGGAGGATGTAACGGTTGCGATATTGAAATTGTAAACTCAATATTATCACCTAGATTTGATGCTGAGCAATATAATGTGTTTTTAACATGGAATCCTCGTGAAGCCGATGTTCTGGTTGTCACAGGACCAGTTACTCACTTGAATAGAAAACCATTGGAGGCAATTTATGAAGCCATTCCTGACCCTAAACTGGTCGTGGCTGCAGGAAGTTGCGCTTTGATGGGTGGTGTTTATAAGAACTGTTATGGTGACATTCCTTCAGAAGAGATTGAAGGACCGGTTGAAAACATCATACCTGTAGCTGCTAAGGTTCCGGGTTGTGCCGTAAGGCCACAGGATGTTTTAGCTGGTGTTGTAACACTTTTACCTACATTATTAGATGCGGACTGAGAGGTGATAAGATGGATGAGAAAGTACCGAGAAGCAATATTATTGAAACAGAAATTCCAATGGGTACAGTTCACCCTGCTGCATTGGAACCGTATAGGGTTAGGTTTTTTGTAGAAGATGAAATCGTTCAAGAGGCTGAAATCACAATTGGAGTCAATCACAGAGGAATCGAGAGGATTATGGAAGGGCTTCCTGTGGAAAAGGCTAATGCACTCACTGAAAAGATTTGCGGAATCTGTTCAAATTCACATATATGGAATTCATGCAGAACCGCTGAAATCGGTTTGGACATTGAAATTCCAGAAAGGGCCACTTACATTCGTGTAATAATGGGCGAACTTGAACGTTTGCATTCACACTTCTTATATTTGGCGCATGGTTGTGAGGTATTGTCCCATGAAACGTTCTCCATGAGAATATTCTACATGAGGGAAATAGTCATGGAACTGCTTGCAATGATTGGAGGAAACCGTGTGCAATACGGATGTTCCGTTTTAGGTGGAGTAAGGCCAAGATGTGATTTGGATGAAGCTAAACTCTTAAGGCTTAAAAATGACATGGATGCCTTGGAAGAAGGTCTTAGCAATTTTGTAGATAGGTTCCTAGCGGATTCCATACTCTTGTCAAGGGTGACCGGAATAGGAGTATTACCTCAAAAGCAAGCAATTGAGCTTGCAGTGACAGGTCCGACCCTCAGGGCAACCGGTGTTGCAAGAGACCTAAGGACAACCATGTTCGAATATGATAATTTTGATTTCAATGTTATAACACAGCCTGACGGTGACGTAAAGTCAAACTTGATTATGAGGGCATTGGAATCATTCGAATCAATAAAATTAATTAGACAAGCTATTGCAAATATCCCTGAAGGCAAGGTTATAAACCGTGACTGGGAAATGTTTGACACAGACATAACTGAAAGTTACATTGAAGTTCCAAGGGGAACACTTTACCACTCATACGCCCTTGAAAGCGGCCGTGTAAGGCATTGCATTATAAGAACACCTTCAATGGCCAATATTGGGGCAATGCAATACGCATGTATTGGTGATCAGATTACAGACGCACAATTATGTATCGTACAATGTGACCCATGTTTCACATGTACAGATAGAGCAATAGAGATTATAAGGAGGTAGAAAATGTTTGAAAGTACAATTGTTAATTCAGTTCTAGCAGTAATACTTACAGTACTTGTTTGTTTTGTAATTTCAACATTACTTCCAGGAATCGAGCGTAAATATGTTCATGCAAGAATACAGCAAAGGATCGGACCGATTGTAATCGCTCCGGGAATCATGGCACCATTGAAATTCCTATATAAAAAGAATGTAGAAGTGTCATCACCGGTTCCAGGATTATACAAGTCCCTTCCGATAATATGCTTTATTGTGGTTTTATGCATTCTCATAGCATTGACTCCTCAGGCATATCAAATCCCTGCACTTTCAAGCCTTGTGGCTATTGTAGGATTTTTGAAAGTCGAGGAAATCTGTTACGTGCTGATGGGTGCACTGTCCAAGTCTGTAATGTCTCTAAAAATGCCTTTCCCAGATATTGTAAAAGGTGGAGCACACTTAAATGCTCAAAGGTCATTCATTGAAGACATCAGTGCAAAAAGGTCACTCAGGATGATTACCTACGGTTCATTCCCATTGTACCTTGCATTGTTTGCACCTGTAACTGCAGCTAGAAGCATATTTCTGTCTGACATTGTTGCATACCAGCATGCTCACGGACCGTTCCTCTTTACAGTGGCAGGTGGAATTGCAGCTATCGTATTCTTCATCGGTTACATGATTATATTGAATGAATATCCGTTTTCAATAATTAAGGCAAAAAGTGACGTTATTGAAGGACCATACATGGAATACGCAGCAAAATATCGTTCCATTGTCTATCTGACAAGAGGATTTTTCATGTTCGTGCTTGGTGCAGTGTTCTCAGTGCTGTTCATTGGAGTTCCGCCAACAATCATGTCCTGGGGAATTCTGGTCAACATTGTTGTGGCATTGATATTCGTGTTCATGATGGGAATATTTTCAGCGTTCAGCCCAGTGTTTACAAATAGACAATTGCTGCCTACAATCTTGGGAGCAACATTACTCGGAATACTATCTATCGTACTTGGATTATTATAGGAGGAATTATTTATGAAATTTGTTATGAGACCGTATCACATGGTAAGTCTTGGAGGATATATTGTTGAATGGGATTTTCCCTACAGGAATCTTATAGTAGTAAATAAAACCTCTGAACCTATAAAGATTGAAATACCAGTATTTCATGAGGAATGGATTCAGGAGCACAAGGATTTAGGGCTTGAAGTAATTCCAGTCAGCAAAAACGATAACTTTTTAAGCATGTGGAAAAGAGCCCATGCAGAACTTGATAAAGTAAGGCCAGAAAATGAGTGATTATACATTAACAATCAAATCAGATGAGAAAAAAGGTGTTTTGGACGATATCACTGATGTTATCACCAATCATGGTGCCAATATCAGTTATGTTCATCTTTTTGTTGAAAAACAGAATATGGGTTCCATCAATCTGGAACTTGAACACGTTGAAAATATCGATGATCTTTTGGATGATTTGAATGCTATCCCTGAAGTGCAATCAGTTGAGCTGCACGGTTCACAATTCGACATATGGGGTAAGCGTATAATCATTGTTGGTGGCGGTGCCCAAGTGTCCCAAGTGGCCACTGGAGCAATTACCGAAGCCGATAGGCATAATATACGCGGTGAGCGTATCAGTGTCGATACAATCCCGTTGGTTGGTGAAAAAAATCTTGCTGAAGCTATTGAGGCGATTTCAAGACTTCCTCGTGTAAGCGCTTTAGTGCTTGCAGGTTCACTTATGGGTGGTGAAATAACCGAGGCTGTCAAAAAGGTTAAGGAGCAAAGCAATTTGACTGTAATCTGCCTTAACATGCCTGGAAGCGTAACCAAATATGCAGATTTAATCATTACTGACCCAATTCAAGCAGGGGTTTTGGCGGTAATGTCAATAGCTGACACTGCTGTTTTTAATATTGAACGCTTAGGCGACAAAATCAAGTATTAATTCATGTTTATGGACATATAGGGGAGTTACTCATTAACTCCCTTCATTACTAATTTTTTAAGCAAATATCATTATATTCACATTTTTCACATTTCTTAGCACTTTTTTTAACACTTGGAAGTTTCTTGTTCTCAACGATTTCCTTGACTTCACGGATAATGTCAAACAGATCCTTTCTAAGGTTGATGTCCATGACGACAGGACGTTTCTCTCCTATCTTTTCATAGTTCACAAACCCGACATAGACTTCTGTTTTAAACGATTCCTCAATCAGTATTGCATATGCTGCCTGCTCGATTGCATCCTGGTCCCAGACTCCCTTAAGTGGAGGATTTGTGTTCTTGAGTGTTATGGGATAGTAGATTCCATCGATTATTTCAATCTTGTCGCAAATCCCAATCATTTCAAGACCCTTGTCCTTCAGCATGTATGAGTACATGCAGTTCGGGAAAAACATGTCGATTATGCCATTTGCATTTTTATTTAGAATGGTCATTGCCTGTTTGGTTCTCAATGCGGTTATCTTGATGTTGAAATATGCATTGTCAATGATTTCATTGATTTGTGAGCTTTCAAGACCTAAATCCATTGACCTGATGGCTTTGGTTGTGCTTTCAATGTATGGGTCGATGTTTTGTGAGAGAATATTTTCAATCTCGTTTATGGTCATGTCCTTTTTGACCTTGCGCATATTCTTCTCAATCAAATCCTGAATGTCAATCCTGAGCTTTTTAATCTCTATTGACAATTGATAATTATCGTTTTCGCTCATGTCCACATGATTTTGAATGTATAGTTTCATTGGACAGTACATATATTGTTTTATGGAAGAGACATTAATCATTTTTATAACCTCTTAAAATTCTCAATATTATTATATCTTGAATAATATATAAAATAAGAAGTTATAAATGAAGTAAATAAGTTTATTTAAAATAAAAAAAGTAAATAGCTAATAATTTAGCTATTTGAAGTTAATTTTATACGTTGTAGTAATCTTTGTTGATTGCAGGCAATTTTGCAAATATGAAAGGCACGACAATCAGGGCGACTGTCAATATTGCCATGATTATTACGCTCACTTGGTCTGCACTGCTGATAGTTGAGTAAACCCCTTGAATCCAAAGGCCTAAAATACAGATAGGCAATATGAATTTAATCACTGCTTTCCAGGTTTTGCCCACTGTGATTGAGGAGTTCCTGTTCAATGTATCGATAAGGTCATCGAATTTGTAAATCCAACCGAAGATGATACATTCAAGCAGTATTGCAAATAGCAATGCGAAGTTGTTCAGGTAAGCGTCGAAAACTCCTAGAACTATGCTTCCCGCACCGGTTGCAAAGATACAGGATATTAAAAATCCGATAATGCACACTACTGTAGCGGTCTTTTTACGTTCAATGAGGAATTTTTCTGAAATTGAGTAACATACTCCTTCAAGAAGAGCAATAACTGATGTGATTCCTGCAAATAAGATACATATGAAGAACAATGGTCCTACTACATATGCTGCAGGTCCCATGGTATTGAATACTTGTGGGAAAACAACAAATGCAAGACCTGTTCCTTCGGTTACAAGCTCATTGAATGGTATTCCGCTTGAAAGGGTCATGAATCCTAAAATGGAAAAGATTCCTATTGAGTTGAACACTTCAAAACCGGAGTTTGAAAATGCAACAATCAATGCATTGTCAACCAGTTTGGATCCTTCAGGCAAGTAGCTTGCATATGTCATTGCAATAGCCATACCCAGACTTAAAGAGAATACGATTTGTCCGAATGCTGCCAGCCAAACGTCCAGGTTGGTCAATGCACTCCAGTCCGGTGTGAAAATCTGTGTGTATCCGATTGATGCACCAGGCAATGTGAGTGAAAAGGCCACAATTCCGATAACGATTAGACATAGCAAAGGCAATAGGATTTGGCTTACTTTACCGATTCCATCATTCAAGTCCCTTTTGATGATTGCCCATGCAATGAACCAGATTATGAACACTGAAATTAAAACGTTCGGAACAATGGTTGTTATTCCGGAAATTGAATCTGTTGCATGTAACACATGATTTGCAAAGTATAAGTCAGGGTTTGAACCCCAAGCCTTTGTAAAACTTAAAATAATATATATAAAGTCCCATCCAACTACACAAACGTAATATGTTGTAATCAGAAATACGATTAATAATATGAACCATGCTACTGGCTCTAATTTTCCTTTGATAGAGTATAATATTCTTGCAATGGATTTCTTGAACTTAAATCCCACGGCATATTCCACGAGAACGAATGAGATACCTAAGAGAAATAATGAAACTATATATGGAATCATGAATGATCCTCCACCATTGGAATACAATACATTTGGGAAACGCCAGATGTTTCCAAGTCCAACAGCGGAACCAATCATTGCCATCATGAATGCAAGATTACTATTCCATTCTTGTTTTTTGGTTTCTGTCATTTTATCACAATTTAATCAATGCTTAATATTTATGTCATTGAAGTTTATATACTATTTGCATTAATTTTGCTTTAATTGTGATAATTTTCTTTTAAAATAGTTGAATGTTTTATTAGGTTGTTATTTTTAGCAGTGAATATTATTCGTTTGGTAAAAAATAGGTTAAATTAATATTAAAATAATGATTTTTCTTTATTTAAATTAGAAGTTGTTTAAAAAAATGGTTTGAGAGAAAAAAATTCTCTCATAAAATCTATGCAGGACTTTCCTTAAGTTTCAAGTATTCATCAATGGCTTCTCGTGTGGTTCCCACTACTATGCGGTAATGGCTGAACTCTCCATTGACGATAACCTTTTCCACTTTGCCCTTGGCGACCACGTGCTCGCCGTCAACAACTTCTCCGGCATAAGTGTGTGTAAATGAAACGATTTCTTTTAATGGAACGTCCACTCCATCAATTATCTCCACATTCTCGATTGTGTAAAGTGAAGGGTTGTCGAATGCTCCAAGTGCACTTACGATGTCACATTCAATCTGTGCGATTCCCTGAGGCTCATAGACTGTATCTCCCCAGACACCTTCAATCTCATCATAATCCTTGGTTGCAAGAATGTCGAACAGGGTTCCGTTGATGGTTCCACGGTTTGCCTTACGGTTTTCATACCATCTGAACTCCTCTTTTGTAAGGCTTTCATCAAACATTCTCTTGTCATACACGAAATCCCAGTAGTCATTGGTGATTCCTTCCACGGTAATGTGCTTGTCAACCTCTTCAATGTAGACTTCCTTTCCTCTGTGCTGTTTAAATGCAGCTATTGCTCTTCTGTGATTGTCAAGACCATAAACTACAAAATCCAAATCGGAAACGTCATTTTTTTGAAGTCCAGGCAATATGGAACCTGAAATTCCAAGATGGTCATATGGGATGTCCGCCATGAAATGGAAAAAGTCAGCAACATCCATAAGTTTTGCGATGAGCTCCGGATTTTTGACCTCTCCTCCTTCATCGAAAGTCTTTTTAAGACCTAATAGTCTGTTTTCAGGTTTAATTATTCTTTCAACCTTGTCCAATGGCACACCCATCATTTCAACGTTTGTGACATCGGAAAAGTATAAGTAATCAGGATAGTTTTTCCTTAAAAAGCTGTAAGCCTCTTCAGACCCGACTTTTCTGTATCTTTTGCCGTCCTTTTCACGGTCTCCTTCAGGGTCTGGAATATATCTCAGGAATGATATCACTCTGTTTTCTGGGTGAATGTAATTGGTTGATGCGAAATATAAATCGTCAGTAGTGTAGATAAAATCTCTTGTTCTTACTTGTTCCATATTATAATCTCCTTTGTATAAACTTTCAATCTTAATATTTATATAAATATTTAATCTTAAATTAATTCATGACTATTACTCATAAACATGTTGATGAAATATTCGAATATGATGGAAGCCAAATAAATCCATCCTGGGCGTTTCAGGAATTTGGCATCTACGGATCTTCCATAATAACCTGGATTGGTCCGGTCAACATCACTCCGGATAACCTGAAGGATTTTGCCGACGTAGGGCTTGAAATCAAATCAAACCATATGGTTAACTTCATCTGCGAATTCTTTGACCAGCAGCCAACCAACATGAGGATTGCATATCTAAGGCAAAGGCTTCTTGTAATGATTTTCAGGGAAATATTAACAGAATATGGTGTTTCAACCAAAAGGGAAGGCGATGACATTTTCGTAGATGGCAGGAAATTGTCAATCTCCATTGCAAGCGTCTCCTTAAGCTCAGCCAAAATCCATTTTGCACTGAATCTGGAGGATAAGGGAACCCCTAGCGATGTTGAAACAATAGGATTATATGACATTAGAGTTGATGATGAACAAGTATTCAATGAAGACAATCTATTGGATTTGATCAATGAAACAGTAAAAAGATTCATTGATGAATTGGAAACAATAGAAAATGACATAAGCAAGACAAAGGTGTTAGGATGAAAATTTTAGTTAATGGCATTCAATCAAACTTAAGGTTTTCCTCCGCCCATGTGATTCCAGGACATGAATCATGCGGATTCATTCATGGACACTCCTACTTCGTAGACATTGAAATCGAAGGTGAAAGGGCAGGAAAATTTGATTTTGTAGTTGATTTCAAGGATATTAAAAAATACACAAAAGCAATATGTGACGAACTGGACCACAGATTGCTGATTCCCGTTTACAATGATTTAATTGAATTCAAGGATTTTGACAAGGGTAAGGATTCAATCTTCAATTTGAAAAAGGAAAAATCAGTATTCTTTAAAATTGAAGAGAAAGGATACACAATACCTAGCGAAGATTGCATATTGCTTCCTTTGCCTTACACATCCGCTGAGGAACTTTCCAAGTTTTTCGCAGAAAGTCTGGCCAAGAAACTCTCTGAAACCTATGATAATCTCGAATACATTTCAGTTTGTGTAAATGAGGGAATAGGTCAAGGTGCAGAATATAGGAAAGATTTCGAATGAAAGCTCCAGTCATTGAAATATTTTCATCATTTCAAGGTGAAGGCCTCCTGATAGGTGAAAGACAGATTTTTGTGAGGTTTGCAGGTTGCAACCTGAACTGCAACTACTGCGACACCAATGGCAGCAAATCCGAAAAATCCGGCAAGCTGATGACTCCTAGTGAGGTTCTCGAGGAGATTAATAAACTATTGACTCCTGACTGCAAAAGCATATCCTTCACAGGTGGTGAGCCAAGCCTTTATCCTGAATTCATATCTGAGGTGTCTCGCCATACTGATTTGAATATCATGCTTGAGACTAATGGAACATTGCCAGATAAAATTTCTTCAATTGAGAAATTGGATATGGTTTCATTGGACATTAAGCTTCCTGAGCATTTTGATGGAGAATTTGATGAAAGTATTTTTTTAAATGAAATTAAATCACTAAATTTATTAATGTCAAAGTCAATAAATGTATATTGTAAAGTAGTTATATTGCCGTCAACAAAAATAAAGTCATTTAAAGAGGTAGTTGAAAAATTATCACAGAATATTTCAAACAAAAGCAACCTTAAAATAATTATCCAACCTTCTAGTCCATTAGGAGAATGGAAAGACATTAATTTTAAATTATTTGAGTTTTCCGAAGTTGTTGGGCAATATTTTGATGTTTCCACCATTCCTCAAATCCATAAGATTTTGGATATAGAGTGAATTTTTGTTTTAATATTATATTTATGATTTTATTTTTAGAGATAGCAATTATGAAGAAATGAGGTGTGAAAATGAAAGATAAAACATCCGTTAATAGAAAATCAAACACAGGTGCAGTTGAACGTCAAACCAAAGTTCATGACAAAGAAGGAGACATAATGGCTATTGCAACCAGAGATGTTGTTTCAATTCCTCCTTCAAAAAGTATCAAGGATACTGCAAAAGTAATGATGGAACATGAATTTAGAAGGTTACCAATCACTGATCCTGGTTCTGGTAAATTATTAGGTATTGTAACCGTAATGGATATATTAGATTTCTTTGGTGGAGGAAAAAAATTCAACATTATTGAGAAAAAATACCAAGACAATTTCCTAGCCGCTATCAACGAGCCTGTTAAAGAAATCATGACTCGCGATTTGATTACTGAATCTAACAAATCTTCAATTGGCGAAACAATTGAAACCATGCTAGCAAACCAATTAGGTGCAATACCTATTGTGGATGCTGATGAAAAACTTGCAGGAATCGTAACTGAAAGGGATATTGCATTATCCTTAGCAGGCGTTGCAGGTAAAGACACAGTTCAAGATTACATGAGTCCTAAAGTATTCACTACCACTCCTGGAACTCCTGTAGGAGATGCATGTAAAATCATGGTAAGAAATGGTTTAAGGAGAATTCCTATTGTAGGTGGTGAAGCAGACATTTCCAAAGCTGCTAAA
The DNA here is from genome assembly GCF_015062915.1 of Methanobrevibacter thaueri. GTDB lineage: Archaea > Methanobacteriota > Methanobacteria > Methanobacteriales > Methanobacteriaceae > Methanocatella > Methanocatella thaueri_B. Next base: position 16,601 of record NZ_SUTJ01000007.1, read on the forward strand.
AAATTATTAGGTATCCTTACCTCTACCGATGTAATAAGATTCCTAAACGCTAAAGAACTCTTCGATAATTTAAATTCCAATTTAGCAACTGACGTATTGAAAACAGTAGTTTCCGATATCATGGCCAAAGAACCAATCACAGTTGAACCAACCATGACTATTGGAGAGTTATGTGAACTCTTTGCTGATAAAAACATTGGTGGAGTTCCAGTTGTTAAAGGTGATGAAGTAATAGGAATCATTACCGAAAGAGACATATTGAACGCAGTTAAAAGATATTAAAATTATTTTAGGAGATGATAATATGCAAATTAAGAATTTGATGTCTGAGGATATTATTACCGTGGACAAAGATCAAAATCTTTCTGATGCTTTGAAATTGTTACGTAAACACAACGTTTCACGTTTGCCGGTAACAAACAATAAAGAGTTGGTGGGAATTATTTCCGAAAGGGACATTGCCGCTAAACTTGGTTCTGCAAAATATGAAAGTATGCCTGCATCAAGACTTCATATTTCATCTGTAATGGTTAAAGATGTAATTACAGTGCCTGAAACTATGCAATTAGATGAAGTGGCAAGATTAATGTTGGAAAATGGAATTGGATCCGTTCCAGTCATGGATGAAGATGACAAAATGGTTGGAATTGTTTCAAAGGCCGATTTCGTTACTCTTGCAGTAGGAATTGCATTTGATAAGATCACTGTTAAAGAAATCATGACAAAAGAATTGGTTGTTGTATCACCAACTGACAGACTTGTTCACGCAAGAAGACAAATGATGGAAGCTCATGTAGGCAGAGTCCCTGTAGTTGACGAGGAAGACCTCAAGGGTATGGTAACTTCCAAAGACTTGATGAGAGCATTCATCGACTTCAGGAAAAAAGTGCCTGAAAAATATCAAAAATCTCAAATCAAGGAGGTTCTTGTTGAGGACATCATGTCTTCAAACCCAACAGTGACCACAAAAGACGCTACAATATCCGAAGTGGCTAAGGTCATGATGGATACCGGCTATAACGGTTTGCCTGTTGTTGAAGATGACAATGTAGTTGGTATAATAACCCAAACTGATATTTTAAGACTAATTGAAAAATTAGAATCTTAAAATATCTCTTTTTTTATTTTTTTTAAGGGGGTCTAAGTATTACTTTAATTTCATTTCTAGGTCCTAAAGGAACATTCACTCACGAGGCAGCACAATTGGTGGGTGATGAGCTAATCCCATACTGCACAATACCTGCAGTAATGGAAAGCGTTGCTAATGGAGAAACTTCTTTTGGAATCATTCCTATCGAAAACTCTATTGAGGGTCCGGTTGGAATAACATTGGATTCATTGGCACATAAGTTCGACTTGAAAATCTACAAGGAAATAATCATTCCGATCAATCAGAATCTGATAGTCAATCCAGGAACAAAAATGGAGGACATTGAGGACGTTTACTCACATGCCCAGGCTATAGCCCAGTGTCAGGAATTCATAAGTGAACACAGGATCCAACCCCATTATGCAGTAAGTACTGCAAGGGCATCAAAGGATATTGTTGGCTTTAAAAACAAGGCAGCCATTGGAAACAGGGTTGCTGCGGAACTATACGGATTGGAGATTCTCGAGGCAAACATCCAGGACACAGACAATAACGAGACAAGGTTTGTTGTTGTTTCAAAAGAAAATCACAAGCCTACAGGAAAGGACAAGACTTCAATAATATTTTCAATATATGAGGACAGGCCGGGTGGATTGTATAATATTCTCGGAATATTCCAAAAGGATAACATCAACCTGACTAAAATCGAATCCAGACCGTCCAAGAAAGGTTTGGGCAAATATCTGTTCTTTGTTGACTTCAACGGCCATATAGAAGATAAAATCATTCAAGATATATTGAGTGAGATAGATGAAAACACTTATTTTTTAAAAGTTCTCGGTTCATATCCTGAATTTTAAGTAAACTTTAAATTATTGTATTAATATAATTTACATTATAATAATTTCAGGGAGGGTAGGCATGTCAGATGATAGAGATAAACTTCTGCATATTATGAGCAGTCTGGAAGCAGATTATAATTCTGGAAAAATCTCCAGGGAAAAATACATTTATTTCCGCTCCAAGTATGAGGATAAATTGAATTCTATCGATGCAGTGGAAGCTACTCGAAGAATTAGGTCTATGCAAGGCAAACCAAGTGCTCCTAAAAACAGTAAAAAAAGAAGCAAGAGGCCTGCGGTAGACAAGAAAAAACAGGAACAAGATTTAGTTCAAAAATATATTATTAATCCGAAAAAAGACGATGCGAAGTACAATAAAAAGAAAAAGTCATCCCTTGACGGGGGTACTTTCAGGTTGATTGCAGTTTTGGTGCTTGTCATTGCATTCACTGCAGGTGTAGCCTATGGAGTATTCAACTTTGATTTCCAAACAGGTTCTGCCCCAGCCACAGTCGCAATTGTTGAGGATACAGCATTCCCTGAAATTAATGCAGTTGTAACTAACGTGACAAATACAACAGTCGACAATACAAATTATACAGATACTGATGATAAGGATGATGATACTGAAGTAGAGGTTGAAACCACCACGGAAACAACAACAGACGAATCATCTAGTTCAAGTTCCAGTTCAGACTCTGGTGGAGGTTCCAATTCAGGTGGGGGCTCTGATTCAGGAGGAGGTTCAGACTCTGGTGGCGGTTCCGATTCAGGAGGTGGATCTGATTCCGGTGGCGGTTCCGATTCTGGTGGAGGCTCTGATTCAGGATCCGATGATTAAATTAATTATAATGGAGTAATGTAAGATAAAATCCAATTAAGGTGATTTTCATGAATAAAATATTAAAGGGAAGTGTAATTGCATTAATCGTTATAATATGCTTGATGTTCATAGCTTCTGGAGTTAGCGCCCAAGGAAGCTCCAACAACGATACAACTATTGAAACCCTGTCAAAAGGAGGGCTTTCAATCACATATCCATCAAATTGGGGTGCTTCACAGGCAACTTCAAATTATTCAATAATGTCCATTTCAAAACTTGATTCAATAGACGCAGCAGGTGTGGGTCAGGTCAACATCAATTTCGAGAAAAAAGCGCTTGACAAGGAGTTCAATACATTTGTAAACGATACCTATAAGCAAATGCAGTATGATTCCTCATTCAAGCTCGTGTCTTCCGGAGACTCAGTTGTTGCGGGAAAACCTGCCTTCGAGTATGTCTACACTTCCACTGACAACGGTATTGAAAGGGAGCATAAGGCAGTCTGGTTTGAAAAAGGAGGCCAGGCATATGTTATGATGTACAGTGCTCCATTGGACCAGTTCGAAGCTAACTTATATGTATTTGATTATATCCTAAGCGATATTCAAATTACATAATCTTTTATTTTTTTAGGTGTTCTTATGATTATATTATGTGTTACAGGCAGTATTGCAGCTACCGAATCAATTAAATTGGCTCGTGAGCTGAGAAGAGAAGGCATGGAAGTCAAATGTTTCATGAGCGAGTCAGCATGTGAAATCATTCATCCGAATGCCATGGAATTTGCCACAGGCAATGAGGTGGTAACCAAGCTCACAGGCAAAATCGAGCATGTGAAATACTCTCAGGAAGACTTGATACTGGTTGCTCCAGCCACTGCAAACACAATCTCCAAATTTGCCCACAAGATTGCAGACAATCTTATCTCAACACTCCTTATAACAGCCCAGGGACACGACACACCAATAATTTTTGTCCCGTCAATGCATGATTCAATGTACAGGGCAATCAGGGAGAATATTGAAAAGATCAAAAGTGAAGGCACTGCAACATTCATAAAGCCAAGAATGGATGAGGGAAAGGCTAAGTTCCCATCAAAAGAGGATATTGTTCTTGAATCATTGAGAGCCATCAATTTAAACAAAAAAGATTAATATGATTAAAGGCAAAAAGATTCTGATTAGTCTGGGCGGTACTTATGAACCTATTGATTCAGTAAGGGGAATAACAAACAAGTCTTCAGGAAAAATGGGTTTGGCCATTGCACGTGAAGCATATATTCGAGGGGCTGATTTGACATTGATTGTAGCTAATGTCAGCGTTGAAATCCCATCTGTTTTTGATGTTGTCCATGTTGAGACAAGCAAGGAAATGAACGATGCGGTTTTGAAACTGGTACCTGACTATGATATCTTCATATCAACCGCTGCCGTTTCTGATTTTGAGTTCAAGCAGAAATCCGATAAGAAACTGGATTCCTCTAATTCACTATTTTTAGATTTGAAACCTACAACAAAAATCATTCGCCAAATCAAGAAAATCAATCCGGATATATTCCTTGTAGGATTTAAGGCGGAATTTAACATTTCAAGAGATGACATTATTGAATGCGCCAGAAAACAGATTGCAGATGCCGGTACCGACCTGGTTGTTGCCAATGACATTTCCAGGGATTGCTGTCACTTCGGATCTGACAATAATGAGGTGCTGATTGTTGATGAGGATGTTTTGACTATACCATTGGCATCAAAAAGGGAGATTGCAAAACGTATTTTTGATGTAATTTCAAAAAAGGTATGAGTCAATCTATATGCACTAGTTTTATTGCATAATTTTATAGAATAGTTTACTGTATTTTAAAATTCCAATCTATTATCTTATAGGGTATGTGTTTTACCTATATTTTATTTTATCATAATTTTCATTTCCTTAAAGTTATTTTCTCTCTGGTTTTTCATGTTGACCTATATTTTTTGGCAAAAACTAAAGTGTCATGTAAAGCTTTTGTTTTCCATTAATGTTTGTAAATTGATATGGTTTTGTAATTGCAATTTTGTATTATACTTAAAGTTGATTTTCAATGTTGTCTTTACAACATTTATTTTTTCGGATAAAAACATAAATTTGCAGTCGAATATAAGCATTATTGAGTAATACTTTTTAGATTAAAATACGGTAAATCAGTCTTTAAAAAAAAGTTTTCGGAAAATAAGTTATTCAATAAAAAAAGTCCATGCCTTTAGGAATGAGTTAAATGGAGTGATTAATAGAGTGAATCAACCTAAAGGACGTTTCAATGAACTTTTATTTTATTTGCATTAGCATATATAATATTTTATTTTATAGTATAAAAAGGTATCTAAGTATTACTAATTGTTGATTTTTGTAGTATTTTTTTAATTTTCTCAGATGTATTTTTTCACTTGTTATCACTTGTTTTTCACTTGATTTTTTTTAATAATTTTTCTTGTATGGGCAATGTATTATTGTCTTTTTCATGGTGGTTTTGTTTTATTTTTTGATTAATTTTAAATAATTTCTAGGGTGTTTTCTTTTTAAAGTTATCTGTTTTTGTTTTTAGTCTTTGTTATGTTGTCTGTGTTTGGTGTATGATATGAATATTTGTGTTTGTCTTTTTTGTTTGTGTGTATTTTTCGGATCTTTTGATTGTATACTTTTAAAGTATTTGATTATTTATTGCAGTATCATTTGTATACTTTTTTGTTAATATCCGGGTAAATCTTTTGATTTTTCATTTTATGTGAATTTTTTTGATGTGTGAATGCCTTATTTTTAATGTAGCTGTTTGGTTTTTATTGTTTTTGGTGTTTGAATGGTTACTTTTTATTGGTTGGTGGTTTTCCAGTGTATGAGTATATCATATCATCTTTGAATAAAAAAGAATAATGGTGGTGGGTTTTTAGGTGATGGATTTAAAGGTATTTTATTTGACTGTTATGGTATTAGTGTTTTTTAGTTTTCCATAACTTGTTTTTATTTTGTATTTTCCTTTTTTGAGGTTTTTGATTTTGATTTTTGCTATTCCTTTTTTATTGGTTTTTGCCTTGTATTTTTTGCCGTTGATTTTAAATGTTATTTTCTTGTTTTTGAGTTTCTTTCCGTTTTTGTTTAAAAGCTTTGCGGTGTATGTTAGTGTTTTTCCCTTTTTGATTTTCTTGTTTTTTGTTATTAATGTTGGTTTTACTGTGATCTTGTTTGAAACCTTTATGTTTTTATATGTTGATGTGATTGTGTATTTTCCTGCTTTTAGTGAGAGTTTTAGTGTTGCATAACCCTGGCTGTCGGTTTTTACTTGTACTGTGTTTTTGTTGATTTTTATGTTTATAATTTCTCCTTTTACTGGTTGGTTGTTGTTGGTGAGTCTTATTTTGTAGTATTTGGTTGCTCCATAGTATTGTATTATATTTGTGTTTCCGGTTATCTTGTAGTTGTTTGTAGCTACGTTGAATGTTCCGGTGGTGTTTGCGTATGTTAAAAGTTGTGTTCCAGGATAAACTGCATTGAATGTGTATTGGCCGGTTTTAAACTCGCCGAGGTTTCTTGATCCCACACCGTTGGTTATTATGATCTTGTAGTATTGGCCGTTTATTTCAAGCATGACGTTATCGTTGATTTTTTCATCACTGGTCAATGTTGCATAAACCATCAGGTCATCGTCCTGGCTGATGTTTGGAATTTGTACAGTGATTTTTACTGGCACTTTCACGTTCAGTGTTTTAGTGACTGTTGTTGTGTTGTATGTTGCTTTTATGGTGTATATTCCGGCGTTCACCTTCACCGGATAGTATATGGTTCCGTTTTCATCGGTTTTCAATGTTATTGTTTGGTTGTTGAACTCAAGTGTGATGTCAGTGTATTCGTATGGATTGTCTCCAATGTCTTTTAGGATTATTTTGATGTATCCTTCCTGATTGGATAATAATGCTGTTGTTTCAAGTGTCATTTGAGGGTTTCCATCCAGGAATTTAGTGTCGCTCCAGTTGCTTATTGAATAATAACTGTCACCGTTGTAGTGGATGTATATGTAGTTAGTTCCTCTTTTGAACTTGACTGGTGTGTTGATTTCACCATCAGTGAGGTTTATTATTGTCAGTTCGTTGTTGATGTAGATTCCCACTTCGCCGGTGCAGTTTCTGTAGTTGGTTTGGATATGGATGATTCCGGTCAGGTTTTCATTGTATGTTATCTCCACGTTTAACTTTGAGGTTATTCTGGCCACGCTGAATGTGGCTGTGGCATTGTATGGGAGGTACTTGGCATCTCCGGGATAGTGGATGTTTACAGTATATAGTCCTTCCCTTAAATCAGTGATTGTAATAGGGGTCACTGTGCTGTTTATGAATATTGTCTGGTTAACACCATTGATTTCAAGGATTGCCTCTCCCCTGACGTCACCTGGTGTGATTGTGATGTTTACAGTTGCATTGGATTCTCCTTCCTTGACGTCTCTGGTGTTTAAGGTTATGTTGGTGGTGTATCTGCTTACGATAAAGATGGTGCTTGCACTGCCGCCCATGTAGTATTCGTCCTCATTAAATATTACGGTTGCATTCCATATTCCTTCCTCAAAGTTTTTAGGCTTTAATGTTCTTGATCCTTGAGTGTCGGCAGAGAACTTACGCACTTTATTGCCGTCACTTATGTACAGGTATCCGATTAGTTTTGATGTGTTTGGTGTTACGGTTATTCTTATCTCGCCCTGCTGGTCCACCTTGATTTCCTTAGCTGTGATTGTAACGTTGAATGGTATTTTATGGACCGTGAACTGGAAGTGTTCTTTTAATATCTTGAAATAGTTTTCATCGCCGTTATAGTCAATTCTCATGGTGTAATTGTTCGGTTTTAATGTTTCACTGATTGTGAAGCTGCACTCGCCACCGGTTAGGTTGAGTGTGGTTTTCTTGTTGTTGTAGGTGAATGTTACGTTTCCTGTTGCGTTGTTTATTTTAACATGGAATGTGATGTTGTTTCCGTCATTGTATGTGATGTTGTTGTAGGTTACGGTCATGTTAGTGAACTGTTTTCCAACATCAACTATTGATGAAGTATTATAATTTAAAATACTTGCATATATTATATATTGTCCTTTGATTGCAGTGTTGTTGAAATTGAATGTGAATTTGTCTTTTAGGAGGGTTGTGATATTGATGTATTCTCCGTTTTCGTTGATTGTTTTAATTGTTGCGTTTAAACCTGGGGTGAGCAGTTTGTCCCAGTCATTGAATTCTATGGTATTTGGCCCGTTGGTTAGGGATAGTGTTAGTGTGATGTTTTTGTTTTCGTTGAGTTTGATTGGATAGTATTCATATTTAAATGAAGGAATGAAATAATAATTTGGATTCGCATTTTGGATAATGTTACTTGGGTTTAAGCAGTAGAAATTATAGTTTAATGTTGATGTTCCAGTATTGTATAAAAAGCTAAATGGAGAATATTGGGTTCCGGCATAAGTTTTGGTGTTCAATAAATATGTATACATTACAGTCAGTGTTCCGGTATTGTAAATGTTTATTGACCCTTTAGCACCATTCGCACTCCAGTCTCTTGGTTGGTTGTTGTCAAAAATTGAACTTGTTATTTCCATTATTCCATTGTTTTTTATTGTTCCATAATAATAATGATATCCCCATGCTCCATCTAAAGTTTTGACTTGTGTGTTGTTTTTGATTATTGTTCTTTCGATTGTTGCCTTTCCATTTTCACTGTTTGATATTGCTCCACTGTATATGTTGGTTGCTACACTGTATGCTCCATCATCCATTTCTTTCACTATTTGATATGCTTGGGATATGAAATTGTTGATTATTTGGCTGTTTTTAATAGTCATTATTCCGTTATTGTGTATACCTACACCTCCAACGGCAGATCCGCTACATTTACTTATTATTGTATTGTTGATTGTCAGTATTCCATTGTTACATATTCCTCCTCCGTAACCTTGAGAAATTTTGGATTCAGTTATTGTTGAATTGTTTATAATGCATTCTTTTATATTAAATATTGCTCCGCCATATGCAAATTTTGATTTGGATTGTGTATTGTTAAATAATGAATCTTTTATTGTTAATTTGTCTTTGTTGTATATTGCTCCACCATTGCTTCCAGTGATTGTTTGGAAAGTTGATGTTGATATATTTAGATTTTTATTGTTGTATATTGCTCCTCCGTCATTACCCTCAATATTATGGAATTTAGAATGAGTTATATTCAGGGAGGCGTTGTTGTATATTGCTGCGCCATTTCCTCCCATGATTTTTTGGAAAGTAGTGTTAATTATATTTAATGTATTGTTGTTGTATATTGCGCCTTCTTCATGTGAATTCGCTTTTTTAATATAAGAATAATACATCACCTCATTGTTTAACTGTTTGACATATTGGATTGTGTAGGCAATGTTTGTGGATGTTATGTTTTCTATTAGTGTGTTGTTTATTTTAAGATGGCCATTATTTTGTATTAATCTGTTGTTGATGTTTGTGAATTTCGAATCTTGAATAAGAGTTTTATTTTGATTTATTATTACTCCTTGCCAGTTTATTTTTTTATTTTGTATTGTCAGGGGATTCAATTGAATATTGTTGAAAGTAGTGTTTTTAAGTATGAGTATTTTATTATTGTATATCAATCCGTTTTCTAATGTATCTTCTATTTTGCTCATTATAACTGCATGATTTTCAGAGGTGTTTTCAATTATTGTGTTTTCTAGTGTTAAGTCTCCATTATTGTATAATATTCTTCCAAAATTATTGGTAAATTTGTTATTTATGATTTTAAGGTTTCCATCGTTTTTTATTAAATAATTTGTTGTGGTGTTGGTAAATGTTAGGTTTATTAATGTAACATGACATTGGGGGCTGATAATGAATATTGTTCCTTTTTCTAGTCCGTTAAGTGTAGCATTTTTTCCGATTATTGTAATGTTTTTGTTAATTGTAATTGGTTGGATTTCATCGTTTAATAATTGGATATTAATTAATTTGATTATACTGTTATGTGGGGCTTCGCTGATTGCTTTTTTTAAGTATTTGAGTGTGTTTGTCCAATTTTCATTTGAGTAATTGTTGTTGTTTATGAGTATTGTATTGTTTTTTAGGTTGGTTAGTGTGATGTTTTTTTGTTTTTCAAAACTTAATATGTTTGAGTTTATTTTGAGCAATGTTGCTTTTATTTCTGTTTTATCTTTGATGTTGTAACTTAATGGAATGTCTAAGGTTTGATGTAGATTGTGAGAGTAGGGATTATTTGTTTCATTAATGTTTATTGTTTGTATTATTGTATTGTTTTCATGTATTTGTATCTGACATTTGTTATAATGTTCTTGGCTCATCAATAAATCCCATTCAACATGAAGATTTAATGTTGCATTTTTGTCTGTGTCATTAATAGTTAATTTAAGTTGGGTATTATAGACTGCTCCATTACTTGCATCATAATAATTGGTTAAAATATTTTGGTTTTCAGCTCTTTGAAATGTATGTTCTGTAGTGTTTGGTTCTATTTTTAATTCATTGTCTGTTGTTTTATTATAATCTACAGTGATGGGATTTGTTTCATCATTTATTTTATTTATGGAGTTGGTATTGTTGGCTGTTGCATGTATGCTACTTATATTTAGAAGTATTAATAGAATAATCACTATTAATAAGTATTTTTTTATTTTCATTATTCCTCTTTCCTTTAAACTAATTCTTTTAGGCAGATGCATATTTGAATTTCAATATGTTTTTTACATTATCAAGATAACTTTATATATCTTTTACTATAAATAATATTTTATTAGAATAATTATCAACTATATTTGATTAAGGTTATGGGGTTTGATAATTTTTTTTCTAATGATAAAATTTAATTGTTTGATGTAAAATGGGTTATTTTGCATTGGATTTTGATGTTTAAGAATAAGGGAGAAATAATATGAAGTTTCGTAAAATATTAATTTCTTTAATTTTCATCATGTTTCTTTTAGGAATCACATGTGTTTCTGCCGAAAACATTGATGATATAAGTGAGTTATCAACTATTGATGCAGATGATGTAATTTCTGTAGATGAATCATTAGATGATAATATTGGTGTAGAAAAAAGTGATGTGCTGGCTGATTCAAATCCAACATCTGTTAATAATTGGAATGATTTGGCTAGTGCAGTAGGGGGAAGTAGTGGTCCGGATGTTGTTAATATTGAGTCTAATTTAACTCCAGGCAGTCAAATTACTATTAATCACGATGTAACTATTGTTGGTTCCGATGATACATATATTGGTGGAGCTAGCTCAAGTAATGCTGCAAGTTATAGTGATATCCTTTTTTTATCAACTGGAAGTGGTTTATCAATAACTTTGAAAAATATTAAATTCCAGAACTGTGGAGGTAACACTCTTATGAAGTTTGCTGGAAATGGAAATTATATTCTTGATAATTGTACTTTTGAAAATATAACTGCAACTTCAACAAAACAGGTTGTGGTCCATTTAAACTATGGTTATTGTGAAATTATCAATTGTACTTTTGAAAAATGCAGTACAAGTTATGGTACCTTAAGTAACTACCATGAAACTAATGTCAATAATGTTCATATGGTTGTTAGGAACAGTACCTTTAAAAATAATTATGCAAATGTTGAACCCGGCGTAATAAATAACTGCGGTCATTTGACTGTTTATGATTCCACATTTGAAGATAATTCTGCTGCCTGGTGGGCAGGTGCAATACACACACATACAAATGCCAATACTACTGTTGTCCGCTCTATCTTTAAAGACAATCTTGCAGGGTGGAATGGTGGAGCATTATGTACCTACAGTTATTTAAGAGTTGTTAATTCTACTTTTGTTGGCAATAATGCAACAACAAATAGGGGTGGAGGTGCTATTTTTGGATTTTACCAAGGTAGTGCTCCTTATATTATTGTAGAAAATTGTGATTTCATTAATAACACTGGTATTTCAGGTAATGGTGGAGCAATTATTGTTGCATCAGGTACTTTAATTGTAGATGATTCAAGATTTGAAAATAATAAAGCAAATGCCACTAATGGTGGTGCAATTAGTAGTGGAAGTTCAACAACAACCATTAATAATTGTAATTTTACCAACAATTATGCTTATGGTCGGGGTGGTGCTATTTTCGCAGGTAGTGCTGGCCATTTAAATGTTTATAATTGTCAATTTGTAAATAATACTGCAAGTGAAGGTAATGATATAGCATATCACTACACTACTAAAAGAACAAATAAAGCATTTTTATCATATGATTATAATGAATTTTGGGGCGAAAATAATGCTTCCGGCTCAATATATGCTTATAATAAAGATTATTTAAGTGTGGATAATGGAACTCACAATATTTTCCATGACATTAGTGAATATGTAGTTCCTAGTGAAGAAAATACAACTAACGATACTAATGGGTCTTCTGGTACTATAATTGTTCCTGATAGTTTTAATGGTGATCAATTGTGGAATGCTAGTCTTGAAGGTGCTTTAGGTGGCACTCCTTTAGTAGTTGGTGATAGGATTTATGTGCCTAATGGTCAATCAATTTACTGTTTAAATATTACTAATGGTAATTTATTGTGGAATGTTTCATCTAGTGCAGGTTATTTCCATGAATTGGCTTTGCATAATGGTGTTTTGATTGCTCCTTGTGCATGGGATAAATTCTATATGTTTAATCCAATAAATGGTAGTGAAATTCAACCAGATAGTAATATGTATCAAGCTTCCAGTTACTATGCTCCTGCAATAGATGGAAATACTATTTATGTAAGTAGCGAATATCCTTATGGTGCTAGTGGTAATGCGTGGATTGCAGTTGTAAAACTTGTTGACGGTGTTTATACTTATACTGGTAGTATTTTAGATATTGCTGGTGTTGAGTATGGTAGTCAAGCTTTACTTTCACAACCAATTCTTAATGGAGGTTATCTTTGGGTAAATACCATTAATGGTTTAATGCGTGTTGATTTAACCACTAATGCTTCCAGTATTGTTTTAACTAATACTGTTGGTAAACCTGCTGTTGGTGGAAACATTATATATGTTTTAACAAGTGATAACCACATTTGTGGTGTGAATGCTAGTGGTGATGTTGTAGAGAATATTGCTGTTGGAGGTAATGTTGGCAGTACTTTAGCAATTAGTAATGATAATGCTACATTATATACTGTTAATGCTAATGGTGAGGTTTATCTTGCAGATCTTAGTTCTAGTGCAGCATATTCTATTTATCAATTCAATCCAGTTTCCTCTGCGTTGGCAGTTGGAAATGATGGCAACTTATATATTGGTGACGATGCAGGCATCTTTTGGGTAATATGTCCTTATACTTATGATTATTTTAATTGGTATGCTGAAATTACTTACACATACAATGCTTCTTCACCTATTTTAGGTACACCATTAATTAAGAATGGTGTTATTTATATTGGGACAGATAATACGTTTTACGCATTATCTGCTTCCTCTATAAATTTATTTTTTTTAAGATCAACTAATTCATTGCCGTCTTCAATAAATAATCAATTTATTTCTAGTAATGAGTTATTAGGCAGTACTTCAAACGAGATATTAGAAAATGAACTTAATATTATATATCTTAATCCGAAACAATTGTCCCAAGATGAGTTTTTATCTGATACTATTTATTATCTTAATGAAGGAATATATAATATCACAGACACAATTGTATGGTGTGGTGGACCTCAAGCATCTGGAGCAAAAAAAAATATTATTATTAAGCCAAATGGTACTGCAAATGTAATTATAAACTTTGTTACAACTAAAACAGCAGCGAGTCAACAAAGAGCCTTCTTAAATATTTATTATAGTAATAATATAACTTTAGAAAATTTGAAATTTACTGCGGGCTCAGGTTTTGTTACTCCAACTGGTTTTTTTAGTATCATGGAAAGTCAGGATATAACTTTTAAAAATTGTACTTTTGAAGATATGAGTTCAAAAGGCAACACTGCATGTATTATATTAATCGCATCAATGCCAAATAAGGAGACTACTAATAATATAAAAATTGATAATTGTAAATTTATTGATTGTAGTGCACAAAACATTTTATCTATTGGAAATGCTCAAAAAAAAAATGTAAAGTTAGTGTCTGTAACTAATTGTAATTTTGAAAATTGTACTGTTACTAATTACAATTTAGCGATTACTGTTAATGCGGATATTCATTTAACAAATAATACTTTCGATTCTGTTGCACCAATTACAATAAGTGATGGAACAATGCATTCTGAAGTTTCTTTCAATGTTTTTACTAATGGTGATTTAACTTTAAATAATCCAGGAGATATTTTTGCAGAGTTAATGGATGAAGATGGCAATCACATTTATTCTTCTGCATTAAAATTCATTCTTGATGATGGTGAACCTATAACTCCTACAAGTTTTGATAAAACTACTGGTCTTTATAGATTAAGTTACACTCCAACTAAATCTGGTGAACTTCCGGTTAGCATTTCATGTGATAATGTTGAATTATCTGAAGTAACTCCATTTAATGTTATTGTTGTATCAGACCCAGAATTAACAATTAATGGAACCAATTCCATTACTTATGGTGATAATGTAATTAATGTCAACGCTACTTTAAAAGAAGATATCAATAATGAAAATGTGACTTTCACTATTCTTCAAGGCAGTAATGTTATTAATTCCACTACTGCAGTAGTCACCAATGGTTTTGCTAATGCTACATTCAATAATAAGTTGAATGCTGGATCATATACTCTCCGTGTTAGTTATACTGGTAGTGAGAGGTATGGTAGTGCAAGTGATTCTAAAACTTTAACTGTGGGTAAAGCTACTCCGGATATTACTGTAACTGTTAATCCGATTATTTATGTTGGTGATGAGATTATAGTTACAGTTACTGTACCAGAAGATGTTAAAGGATATTTTGAAATCTGCAATCTTGCAAATAAAAATCATAATCAGGCTGCTACTGCAAAACAAAATGTAAATATTGATAATGCTACAGTAACTCTTATATTTGATGATAAATTAGGTGTACATGAATATTGGTTCTGGTATGTTTTCAGGTCATCTAATGGTAATTATGCAGATAAGTCCATTTCTAGTATAGGCAATTTGGATGGTGCACCTACATTTAGAATTATAAAATATGAAAGTATTCCTCAAATCAATGTCAATGATGTTTGTTTAGGTGATAATGTTTCAATTAGTATCAGTGGTTTGAATGAGTCTGCCACTGGTAATATTACAATAACTATTGATGATTTGGAACCTGTAACCATTGACGTTAAGGAAACATATAACATTAGTACTTTAGGTGCTGGTGTTCATATTGTTAAAGTGGTCTATTCCGGTGACGATACATTCAGTGCTAATGAAACATCCGAAACTTTCAATGTCTTCACTATTGCTCTTGAGAAATATGACATTGATTATAATAGTGATGCTGATGTGGTAGCGGTCTTGCCTGATGGTGCTGAAGGTATGTTGGGCATTGAAATTGATGGTAAAGATCCGATTAGTGCTCCTGTTGTAAACGGTAGCGCGACTTTCAAATTATCTAACCTCAAGCCTGGCAATTATACTCTTCACATGGTTTATCAGGGAAATCCTGTCGGTTTGCATGTTGATGTCAACATCACAGTAATTCCTAAAATCACTCCTGTTGATGATTTGAATACTGTTGACAATACTATCAGTCTTGATTTGCCAAGTGACGCTACCGGTAACTTGACAATCACTATTGACGGCAACACTACTGTTGTTGTGCCAGTTGTTAATGGTACTGCAGCATATCCTGTTGAAAACTTGACTGCGGGTGAACATGAAATCACTGTGGCTTATGAAGGTAATTATCCATCATACACTTCAACCCAATCAGTTAATGTTGCTAAAGGAATTCCTGAAAGCAAAGTGAATCCGCCTGAAAGCATTACTGCAGGATCTGCTATTAGTTTGCCTATTACTTTACCTGGTGATGCTAACGGTATCTTATTGGTTGATGTTGACGGCAAGAAATACTATGCTGATGTGGTTAACGGTACTGCTAATGTGGATATTGCTGGTTTAAGTGCTGGTGATAAGGTATTAACTTATAAGTATCTTGGTGATGATAAGTATGCTGCATTTACTGCAAACACTACCTTAAAAGTCACAGAACCTGCTAAAACTCCTGTAACTCCTGCTAAAGTAACTCCTGTTGCTTCTAAAATCACTGCTAAAAAGAAAACATTCAAAAAGGCTAAGAAAACTAAAAAGTATTCAATTACTTTGAAGGCAGGTAAAAAAGCAATCAGTAAAGTTAAGGTTACCATTAAGGTTGGCAAGAAAACTTACACTGCAAAAACCAATGCTAAAGGTAAGGCAACATTCAACCTTAAAAAATTAACCAAAAAAGGCAAGTACACTGCAGTGATTAAGTTCAAAGGAAACAAAAACTACAAGGCAAGCAGTAAAAAAGTTAAAATAACAGTTAAATAGGGATTTTAATAAATCTCTATTTCTTTTTTTATTTTTTTCTAAACACCATTTTTAATTAAAAATAACCTTTCACATACCTCATTTTACTAAATTTTATATTCTACTTCAAACAAAAATTAAATCGTATTTTAATATTTATTAAAATAGTTTTATAAAAAAATGTGAATGTGTGGGAGGTGAGAAAGATAAGAAAACCTGTCGGATTAATGTTTATCTCATTAGTATTATTGTTTTTGGTATTGAATGGTGTTCATGCAGATGAAAACGCAACGGATGTTCTACAGGTCAATGTAACGGAAGTTGATGTTTCAAGCAGTTTTCAGGATGAATCCATTATGGATAATCCGGATTCTCAGGATTTGGTGTTCAATATCACAAGCGACAACGTCGATGATTATTTTGTAAGGGGAACCTTGAAGTCCACTTACTCATATGCTAACCTGTTCATATCCGAGGATATGGAGGATCTTGGCATATTGACAATCAGGGCAAACAATGTGACAATAAACGGCAACAATCATACATTGAAAAACACCTTTTTCAGCATTGAGTCTACCGGCGTTACATTGAACAATCTGACACTCTGTTTGACTGAAAGCGATGAGGATAATGATTATGCGGCCATTGACCTTTGGAGGGCAAGTGGCACTACAATAAGCAATGTGAACATTGACTTTAATGTTCCACGTGACACCAGCGCCTACGGAATCTATTCACAGGGAACCAGATACTCACTAATCAATAACCTGAAAATAATCAACACTACAGTCGGCATCAATGGTGATAACCGTGCTGAGGGTCGTGTCTATGGTATAAGGATGGAATATTCGCCAAATGCAATACTCGAAAACAATACAATAAATGCAAATCTGCCTTTGCATACTGTTGCGTTCAGGGGTACCACTGCAGACCTGGACTCTGAGTTCTGTCTGGCGGTGGGAATATCCAATTGCGATAATCTGGTATTCAACAGTAATGTTGTAAATACCAATGTCAATGTCCGACCGGAGTGCGCCTATCCTACTTTGGATGCAGTGTTCATCTGCGATTCCAGGGACTGCAACATTACCAATAATGTAATCACATTGATTGATGACATTACATATAAGGATGAGGCGAACTACCTGTATGCATTGGACGGCTACAGGGTTGATAACCTGTTAATTGAAGGCAACCGTATTCGTCTTGGAACTGCAGGTGGTGCTTATGCTGCGGGTACTGCATATCCAATACAGTTGACCGGTCCTGCAAGCGGTGTATTGATACAGCATAACAATCTCTACTCCAAAAGCAACGGTCCGAATATCGGTATATATTCCCATAACTTCAACGGTGACAACTACATTACAATACTCAACAACTACATCAATGTCACCGGTCGTGCGGGAAACCACAGCTGGGCTTTGGTGGCTGGTATTGAGTCACAGGACAATAATGACATTATCATGAACAATATCATTGAGGTTCACAATACCGGTGAGGTCAAATGGGAGGACAACATTTATGGTATTTCATATTCGCAGAAAACCGACAGCACACACACTTACAGGGTCATCAACAACACTGTTATAAGTGACGGATACTACGTGTCTCATATGCTTGATGCGGACAATACCACAGTGACCAATAATACATTGGTGCGTACTGACAAGTATGCTGACACCGATTATGATCCGTTCAAGCGTGGTGATTCTATTGGTGCGGATACTGATGAGTCCAGGAACAATGACTTTTCTGGAAACCGTGTAATCACAATATTCGAGTATGGTCTGGAGCATCAAAGCGATGAGGTTGACGGCGGTGATCCGTTTGTATATGTTCCGCCTGAAAACGTAAACGGCAGAACCAATGTAATCAACGGCAGCGGCATTGCACCTCAAAGGCCGGGATTTCCTGGTGGCAATCCTTTGATTCCGGGAAACAATGGTGGGGGCTCAATAAACACCGGCGGCAATAGTCCTGGTGGTTTCCACAGTCCGGATGCGGCTGATGGTGACAATGGATATAACGGTTTTCCGGACCTGAGCGGTGACAATGGTGAAAGCCTGTCACGCAAAACAAATCAGGGAAATAATGTTAAAACCGTGAATTCATTCAATAACGAGGGAAGCAATAGTAATTCGTATAATAATCTTGTGGCATCTTCGAATTCTACTTCTAGTGATGCTCCGAGTGTTGATGGTGTGGCTGTCAGTGGAAGGTCTTCCAGTGCTGCTTCTTCAGCGGGTGCTGCGGGAAGCAGTGGTGCATCACAGGATTCAAGCAAGGCTTATGAGATTAGCAAGAATATTGTGGAGAATGGTCCTGATGATATTTTAAAATTCATTGCACTTGCAGTTGTGTGTGAGATTCTGCTTGTTGTCGGATACAGGAGAAAGGAAAGTGAAGACATTACAGATTAACTGCCATGGCAGTTGATCTCTTTTTTTGTATTTTTCAAAAGCATCGAATTATTGATTTTACGATTAAGCAAACACTTGATTTTTATATTAACTTTTTGATTTATTTTTGTATGATTTTTTCAAATTGGATAGGTTCATCCCATTCATAAATGCTTTTGTGATTTTACACACTGTCGCACTTTCAAAACTTTTTAATATTTTATTAGATATATTGATATTTAGGAAAGATTTTTGGAGGAATAAAATGATGAACTTTGATTTAAGCATTGATCGTGAAAGTCCATTTCAACCAGGTAAGCCAGTTTCTCCGTATTTTTTTAAAGGAAGACATGCAAGCATTCAAAAGATTTTAAGATATTATAACAATGCCTGTAACTGTGATGTGCAGCATTTCTTTTTGACTGGAAAAAAAGGGATAGGTAAAACATCTCTTGCAGAATTTGTCAAGCAATATCTTGAAGACAATAAAAATGCTTTAGGTATTTATGTTTCCAATAAAGGTCAGCATTCTCTGGAAAATCTTGTAACTTCCATATTTGAAGCATTCCTGAATAATGTGGAAAGAGGATTTTTTGAAAGAAACTTTGAAGGGTTGTTTGGAAGTATTGAAAGCGTTGAATTCATGGGCACTAAAATCCGTTTCAAGCCGGATGAGGAGACATCAAGAGATTTGGTGGCCAGTTTTCATTATATATTAAATGAGTTGATTAATGATGAGTTTGATGATTATGATTGTATCTTTTTGGTGATTGATGATATCAACGGATTGTCCCAGCAGGAAGAATTTGTAAACTGGTATAAACGATTTGCAGACACAATTGAAGTTGACAGCTCATTTGACTTGCCGTTATATATTCTATTTGCAGGGTATCCGGAAAAATTCGACAATCTTGTTTTGCAGGACTTGTCATTCGGCAGGATATTTCACCATGAGGAAATTAGCAGTCTTGAAAATACTGATGTTCGTGAATTTTTCATCAATGCATTTGATAGTGTGGGTATGAAATGTGAAGATGATGCGCTGGAACTGCTTGTTTTGTTTTCTCAAGGGTCCCCATTAATGATGCAGCATATTGGTGATGCAGTATTTTGGAAATCAGATGGTGAAATCATAACAAAGGAAACTGCAACAATTGGAGTTTTGAATGCGGCTAATGAACTTGGAAGCAAACAGATACGTCCGGACTTAAATAGGATAGGATCTAAACATTACATTAATATTCTTTTGAAATTGGGCAAGCATCAGATTTACAGTTTTCAGAAATCTGAATTGGAGGAGTATTTGTCCGATGATGAAAAGGGTGTTTTAAGCAATTTTTTAGCAAAAATGATTAAAATCGGCATATTGAATTCAAAAGGTGTTAAAAACAGTGGGGAATATGAATTCAGCAATATTTTGTACTTCACATATTTCATGATCAAGGCAAATGAAGGTGAAGTTTTAACTTAAAAAAAATATGATGCTGATTAATTAAGTCTATGGGCAGATTTAAAGTGGTATTTTAAAATCCATAGCTCTTGCGGTGGCGTGTGAGATTCTGCTTGTTGTCGGATACGGGAGAAAGGAAAGTGAAGACATTACAGATTAACTGCCATTGCAGTTGATCTCTTTTTTTATTATTATTTTTTCTTGGGATTCGAACCTATCGAATAATTGATTTAGTAATTAATTAAATAACTACTTTTTTTATAATCCTGCCTTTTCATTAACAATATTTTTTATTATTGTAATTGTCTTTTCAAGTCGTGTATTTTTATTCATGTTGATGTGGATTGCACTATATTTTTTTAATAATTTCATGGGGATTATGTATTTGGGTTAGTGAAATTGATTTTCACTGCATCAAGTCTTATTTATAATGAAATTCAAAATATTAGATTAGTGAGGTAGCAAAAGCTTGATATATTTTGACAAGTATCTAAGTAATACTTTTTGGCAATTTTTGTAGTATTTTTTTACATTTCTCTAATGTATTTTTTTTTGAAAAATCCCTTGTAAACTTAGTCAATTATTTTAAAAATTTTTTTCCACTAACAATGCAATATGGTCTTTTTCGTAAGGTTCCAGTTTCACCTTTTCAACAATCTTAAAACCTTTCTCCTTCAATTTCTTCTCTTGTTCCTTGAATATCTTTTTAGGCTTTTGAACAACATCAATACTTCTGGCCTTAATCATTAATAGACCAACACCATCATCGGTTGAAAATAGGTTCATATTTCTCATGAACAATTCGGTCTGTGTAGGTTGAGCCACATCACAGTACACAAGATCTGTTTTTTCAACAATGTTGAGATATCCTTTGGGTTTGGTTGCATCACCTAAAATCGGAGCAATATTAGGTCTCTGACGTGAAAGCTGAACCAGTTTCTTTGCGGTTGTTGGTGAAAACTCAACGGCATAAACCCTTCCTTCGGTTACAATGTCTGAAATGTGTGAAACTGTTGTTCCTGTTGAAGCACCAAGGTATAGAACTTTTGAGGTTTCCTGGAGGTCCAGATTTTCCAATCCGTTTAAAAGTGCTGCAGCCAATTTTGAACGTCTAGGATTCCATATTCTGTATTCCTCATCTTCCATAATCAACTCTTCTCCATAAACGGATATTCCGGGAGTCAAGTTTTTTGTTGCAACATTGCCGTCTTTGAAATAAACTTTCATGCTCTACCTCCTCTTCCTTTTTTTCTTACCTTTTCTCTTCTTATTTTTACCTTTGGACTTTTCTTCTTTTCTTTTTTTGGTTGTTTTTGTTGGAAAAGGATTGTTCTTTTCTATTTCTTCAACTTGTGCTTTGAAATCCTCAAAAACATTTTCATCAAAAGTTTTTGTAAAGACGTCCCGTCTAACGGCCAGTGATATTCTGCCTGCAAGCATACGGGCAATCTTTCCACGATTCCACCATTTTGCTCCTCTCACTTGTGGATGTTGATAAATCAATCCATATTTCGGTGGCCTGTCTCCGCTTTTCAAATGCCTGAACAATGCTTTTTCAGCTCCCATTATCTGAACGGTGCTTGATGGATACATTGCAAGGCGTCTTATTCCACCGGCATGAGAAATAAGTTTGGCACCTAATGTTGATCCTACCAATAGTTTCAAGTTAGGGGCAATGGATTCCATTTTTGAGTCTATGTAATCTTCAATGTCTCTTCTTGTTTTTTGAAGCTCATGAATGGATTTGGCATAATTGTTCATTATCTCCAAATCCTGCGGGTTAATGTCATCCTCTAAATCGATAATGTCATTTGGGAATGCTTCTGGTTTTGCTTTTACAATCTCGTCCTTGCTTGCGTTTTCTGAAATCAGCTTGATGTAGGTTTCATTGTTTCTGACAACTTCCATTTCAGGGAAATACAATGCATACCATTCTCTGATTCTTTCAATAAGCTTTGAAACTGACTCGTCAATCTCATCAATTGAGTTGATTGCCTGAATCAAGTGCTTGTCTTCGCTTGCAGATTCCTTTTTGATTTTATAAATCGCAAAGCTTTGATATATTTTGGTAATCTCCTCATCATCCAATCCGAATTCGTCATAATGGCTTCTCAGGTATTCTCCACCCTGATTTGGATTTTTGATGGTGAGTTTGGCATTGTCATAATCTGATAAGCGCTTATTGGATTCAATTATTATCTCGTCATACTCTTCGCTGATTTCACTGATAATGTCCAATTCCTCTTTAACGATTTTTTTATCATTAATTTCAGCCAATCTGTTGATTATCTCATCTTCTGGAAATAATTTCTTGGAGATTAGCTCGTTTTCCCCGTTAAAAGCAAAATATCCTTTAACACAATAAGTTATATAGCATTCCATGAGATAATTTATTCATTTTATTTTTAATAAGTATTTTTATACTATCGAAATTAAATTATTGTATAGGTTTTAATTATGTCAAAACAAAGTTTTAGAGATTTGAAAAATGAGATTGAACTGAAAAATGCGGAAATTGATGAGCTGTCGATGGAGCTTGAAAGCAAAAACGAGGAAATAAACAAGCTTAAGCTGTATTCGACCAAGTTGAAATATGAAAAGAAAAACCTGGAAGACAAGCTTGACACTAAAATAGATTACGATAAGGCAAGAATCAAGGAACTGGATGACTTGTCTGAAAAGATTGCCGAAAAGGAGTCTATAATTGAGGATAAGCAGGACCAGGTTAAATATTTAAGATCCCTAATTGACGATTATAAAACCCAAATCAAGTCAAATTCCGAGGAACTGGAAATCCAACTTAGAAAAATCTCTAAACAGTATGAAGAATTGCTAAACCAAAAGGACTCAATCATCAATAAACAGGATGAAATGATTGCAAATCTCACAAAAGCAAATGAAGAAATAGTCAAATCCAACAAAACCAATGTAATCAGTTTGAAACTGCAAAATGAAAAATATCAAGAAATCATTGACAATCTTACAAAAACTAATAAATAATTAATTACAAAGTTGATATCATGTTAAAGACAAATATTTGTGGAGTGGAATTTCAAAATCCATTGATGCTGGCAGCGGGAATAATGGGAAGCAATGCCTCATCAATGAATTGGATTTTAAAATCTGGTGCGGGAGGAGTCGTGTCAAAGTCATTTTCACTGAATCCTCATCCAGGTTATGTAAACCCTACAACCGTTGCGGTTGACGGGGGTATAATAAATGCAATAGGCCTTTCAAATCCGGGAGTTGAAAACTTCAAGGAGGAATTGAAGAAAATCGAAAGGAAAGACAATGTAGTTATTGCTTCAATATATGGGGCAACACCTGATGAGTTTTCAACCCTTGTGGGTGAAGTTCAGCAATACGTTGACATGATTGAGCTTAACATCTCATGTCCTCATGCGATGGACGGATACGGGGCTTCAATCGGTCAGAGCTGTGACTTGTCACACACTATCGTTTCAGCATCAAAGGATGCAAGTGACGTGCCAATCATTGCAAAACTGACACCTAACGTGACAGACATCACTGAAATCGCCAAGACATGTGAGGATGCTGGAGCGGACTGCTTATCCTTAATCAACACTTTAGGTCCTGGAATGAAAATCAACATCGATGTTGCTAAACCAGTATTGTCAAATAAGTTTGGCGGTATGAGCGGCAAGGCAATCAAGCCAATAGCAATACGCAACGTCTACTCAGTTTACGAGGCAGTTGACATTCCACTGATAGGTGTCGGCGGAATATACACATTCGAGGATGTTGTCGAGTTCATATTTGCAGGAGCCCGTGCAGTGCAGATAGGAACAGCAATAATGGATGAAGGCGTTGAAGTATTCAGCAGGATTAATGAAGGATTGGAAAAATTCATGGCAGAAAAAGGCTATGGATCAATAGATGAAATGGTGGGGATTGCACATGATTAACGAACCTAAAATAGTTGAGATAACTGAAATTATTGAAGAGACTCCTACTATTAAGACTTTCAAGTTCGATTGGGATTTTGAAACACTCGGTAAGCCTAATCCTGGTGAATTCGTCATGATTTGGAATTTCGAAAACGAAAAGCCAATGTCCATTTCACAAATCAATGATAATGAGTTGGCAATTACCGTTAAAAACATTGGAAAGTTCACCTCACAACTTCATGAATTGAAAGTGGGTGACCAAATCGGTGTTAGAGGCAGTTACGGACACGGATTCGACAATTCATTTGAAGGCAAAAAAGTCATTGCCATCGGTGGAGGAGTTGGTATGGCTCCTATGAATGCAATTGCCACTGATTTGGCCAAGAATAATGATGTAAGTGTCATTTCCGCAGCCCAGACAAAAGATGAATTGCTCTTCTTGGACTCACTTGAAAGCTTGGGCATTGACGTTTACCCATGCACTGATGACGGAAGTTTCGGGTTTGAGGGATTTGCAACAAATTGTCTCAGCAGTTTGCTTGAAGATAACACTTATGATTATGCATTTGTATGTGGTCCTGAGATAATGATGAAAGGAATCTTTGAGATTCTTGAAGCGTCATCAATTCCTGCACAATATTCCCTTGAAAGATATATGAAATGCGCACTAGGAGTGTGCGGCCAGTGCTGTGTTGACAGCGAAGGATGGAGAATATGTGTGGAAGGACCTGTTTTTGAAAACGACAAGATTGAACAGATCACTGAATTTGCAAAATACAGAAGGGACGCAGCAGGCGTCAAGCACTGATGAGGATTGGATAAAATGGGAATTGACATTAAGGAATACTTGACTCCACCAACACTTTTGGTAATATTCCTATTGGTAGTTTCACTGATGTTTGTCTTTCCCGTTTTGAACATGGTTGTACTGGGTGCCATCCTGGCTTATGGGGTCAGGCCGGTTGCAAGGAAAGTCCAGTCCAAGCTTAAATACTCATCAGTATCAATTCTTCTTGCGATGGTTGTCATACTGATACCGCTGATTCTTTTGGTTGCATATATTGTTTTTGAGCTGACAGGAATGCTTTCTGGTTTTCTTGCAACCAACTCATATCAGGACATTAACGCAACAATCTCATCAGTAACATCCTACCTGCCGGGCAGTTTTGACATCAATTCCATTTCCACAACGCTAAACTCATCAATCCGTGAAATAGGATCTTATGCCCTGAACTATCTTGTCAAGTTTGCAGGAAGCCTAATGAACATTACCTTGGACTTGTTCATACTGGTGTGTTCAGTTTTCTACTTTGTCCGTGATGGTGACAGGTGCCTTGCGTTTATCAGGTCATTCGTTCCCGACGATTCAAAGGACTTCTTTGACAAGACAGTCGAATCAGTGAAGGATGTTTTGAGAAGCATATTCTACGGTCACTTCCTCACCTCAGTCATAATAGGAATATTCGCAGCAATAGGATATTCACTCCTTGGATATCCTTATGGAATATTTTTAGGAGTAATCACTGGAATCCTGCAGCTGATACCGGTATTTGGGCCATGGCCGATATACTGGATACTGTTCTTTATGGATATAATGTCCGGAAACTATCCAAGAGCCGTAATTGTACTTCTTTTTGGATTTTTCCTAAGCACAATAGACATGTACATAAGGCCGGCACTTTCAAGCCATTATGCCGACATTCACCCATTGATACTTTTAATAGGATTCCTCTCCGGTCCGCTTGTCTATGGAATTGTTGGATTCATTGTCGGACCGCTGATTTTGGGAATAACATATACGGTTTTGGACAATTACAGAAAGGAATATTTGATGGAGGATGCATAGATGCAAAGGAATGTTGTAATTTTGGACATTGATTATGTCACTTACGAGAATAAGCCAGTAATCAGACTGTTCTCAAAGGATGGGGACAAGAACATTGTTTTAATCGACGATACGTTTGAACCGTACCTGTATGTTGTAAGCGATGACATTGACCAGTGCATATCCGAAATCGAGGATAATCTTGATGTGACAAAAGTCGAAAAGGTAATCAAGAAGGACTTTCAGGTGGAATACGAGTTCATCAAGGTAACATTCAAGCATCCTCAGGAACTGGCAAAAAACAGGGACGCATTAAGGGATCTTGAATCAGTAATTCAAATAAGGGAATTCGACATTCCGTTCTACAGACGGTACCTGATGGACCGTGACGTGATACCAATGACTGAAGTCGTTGCCGTCGGCGATAAGATTGACTCATTCCTTGACTTGGACTCATCAAAGCAGGATGTTGAGATAATAAAACTCACACAACCTCTTGAAAGGCTGCCTGAGTATCCTCAGGATTTCAGGATAATGAGCTTTGACTTGGAAGTCAGAAACCCTCACGGAATGCCGAACTCTGAAGAGGATGAGATAATCATGATTGGGGTTTCAAGCAATTTCGGAATCAATCAGGTCATCTCAACAAAGACAAACTCTCCGGAAAAGGATGATTTTGTAAATCAGGTGGAATCAGAAAAGGCAATGATTGAGGAATTCGTTAAACTCATCAAGGACAACAATGTCGACATTATCGTAGGATACAATTCAGACAATTTCGACTTCCCATACCTCAAGGACCGTGCAAAGATACTTGGAGTTGACCTGGACATTGGAATGGACGGGTCAGATGTCAAATTCATCAGAAGAGGATATGCCAATGCCGCTTCATTCAAGGGATTGATTCATGTTGATTTGTACCTTGTAATGAGAAGGTACATGACCCTTGACAGATATACATTGGAAAGGGTTTACTATGAGCTTTTCGGCGAGGAAAAGATAGATGTGCCCGGTGAGCGCATATATGAATTCTGGGACAATGGCGGAGAGGAGCTTGACAATCTCTTTGACTATTCACTGGACGATGTGGTGTCCACTTTAAAGATTGCAGAACAGACATTACCATTGAATTTAGAGCTTACACGTATCATAGGACAACCCTTGTTTGACGTGTCCCGTATGGCAACAGGCCAGCAGGCAGAATGGTTTTTGGTAAAACAAGCTTATTTCGATGATGAGGTTGTTCCAAACAAGCAAGGGTCCAATTTTGCAGACCGTGCCTCAGCCGATGACAATGAAGGGGGATATGTCAGGGAGCCTGAAAAGGGACTTCATGAAAACCTGGTTCAGTTCGACTTCAGAAGCCTATATCCGAGCATCATCATCTCTAAAAACATCTCACCTGACGTGATGGAACTTGGAGAGGTTGAAAACGAGGAGGAGTATAACATTTCACCTGAGCATGGAATAAAGTTCAGGAAATCACCTCAAGGTTTCATTCCATCCGTTATTGACAAGATCCTTCAGGAAAGGTTCAGAATCAAGCGTGAAATGAAAGCCACTGAAGACCCTCAGCTCAAGATTGCATTGAATGTACAGCAGCAGGCCATCAAGAGACTGGCAAATACAATGTATGGTATCTATGGTTTCCCACGTTTCAGATGGTATTCCTTTGAATGCGCAAAGGCAATCACCTCATGGGGAAGGCAATACATTAAATCATCAATAAAAAAAGCTGAAGAATTCGGGTTTTACGCAATATATGCTGATACTGACGGTTTTTACGCCAAGTATAAAAAAGATTAATTTTTTTTAAAAAAAAGAAAAAGGTTAAGAGAAATTAATTCCCTTATCTTTTGATTTTAATAGTTGATTTTGCTTTTTTAGCGGTAACATACTTGTTAGCTGATGAAACAACTACTTTATGTTTTCCAACTTTCAATTTTTTGGTTAAAAGTTTAGCAATACCTTTTGAATTGGTTTTAACAGTGTAGGTTTTTGATTTCTTACCGGTATATACTTTAATTTTAACTTTAACTCCTTTAATTACTTTTTTAGTCTTTTTGTTTTTGACTGTTACTTTAAAGTATGATTTAGCACCTTTTTTAGCAGTCAATTTTTTAGGAGTCAATTTAGCTGGAGCTTTTTTGATAACAATTTTTGAAGTTACTTGTTTAGCGGAGTAGTCTTTTGAATCAGCACCTGCAACAACAACTTTGTAACTTCCAGGTTTTAATGTGTCAAGTGCTAATCTTAATTGACCGTTAGCTCCAGTGTTACCGTTGTAGTTGTAGTATCTTGTGCTGGAAACATAAACCTTGATGTTGACCTTAGCGTCATAGATTGGTTTGTTGTTCTTAGTGTTAGTTAATTTTACGGTAAAGTATTTGACACCTTTGTAGTAATCAGTTACTTTTTTAGCAGTGATTTTTGCACTAGCTTTCTTGACTGTAATAGTCTGGGTAACTTGCTTAGCATCATATCTACTGTCCGCAGAATTTATAACAATCTTGTGTTTTCCAACAGCTAATGAAGCACTGAATGAAACTTGGCCTTTACTGTTGGTTTGGAAAAGGTAATCATTGTATTTTTTGGAAGTTTCATATACTCTTACAAGCAGATACATTCCACTTAATGCCTTACCGTCTTTTTTAACTGTAATTGTTGAAGTTGCTCCTGAATTGAAGTATATAGTTGCATCCTTAGCGGTGATTGTAACAGGGATCTTCTTAACGACTACAGTTGATGAATTGGAAGCATTGTTAATGTTTTTAGTGTCATTGTTGCTTACAGTTAACTGATATTCGCCACCTACAAGGTTTTTAGCAGAGATTCTGCCTGTACCGTTTGAATCGGTTTGAACGTAGTAGGTTTGACCGCTGGTTTGAGGCATGTACAATTTAAGGATGATTCCAGGAACTGCAAGTCCACTGTTAACATTGGTTACTTTGATTGTAACGTTCTTATTGCTGCCGTAATATTCGTTGTATGGAGCGATTTCTATTTTAATATTTGCTTTTTTAACAGTAAGGGTAGTATTAAGTTTTTTATCAGGATTTTGAGCTATTAAATTATCTGAAACAGTTATTTCAACAGTATAGTTTCCAACTTCAAGCTGTTTCATGCTGAGTCCGCCACCGCTTTGATCGAAGATGTATAAGTTAGCTGTTTTAAATGAAGCTATATTATTTTCACCAATTGTTGCAGAGTGACCAACTGAAATGTTTCCCTTAATCATTAATGATGCTTTTTTACCTTTTAATGAGGTTGTGCTGTCATCCACATCAGTTACCCTGAATGTGAAGTTACCATCTTGATATTCGTTAACAAGGGTCACTGCTTCAATTATTACATTATAGATTCTATTAAGGGTAATGTTCTTAATGGTGGTTTTATTGTATGCAATAGTTAAGTTTGCAGTGGTGAAGTTAGCGTTTTCAAGAGTGAATGCTACAGTTCCGTTTACAACATTCCATTCAGTAATGGTAATGTTTTTGGTTTGATTACCATCTTTATATGTTACTGTAAGGTTCAAGTCATCTTTTGTGAAATCAAAGTTGTCCACTCCGTTGGTAATGTTAATGATTTGAACTTCACCTTTTTTGGTTGAATTCACATTAAGTTTAGTGCCGTTTGTATTGATTTCAGTAGCACCACGAACATTGATTAAAACATATCCTTTGGAAGTATTGTTAACATCATTTCCTTTGTATGTGATTGTAAGGTTGTAAACTCCTTTTTTCAATCCGGTTAAAGTTAAATTACCTGTGGTTTCATTAAATTTATTGATAGCACCAGTTTTTGTGATAGTCAAATTAGTTTTTGTGATATTGATTTTTTGACCATCTGCACCATAAACTGTTATGGTGAATGTTGCATTGTCTCCCTCATTAATCTCAATTAGTGTTGGAACAATAGTCACATTAGTTTTATATTTAACTTGAACCTTTTTAACGCTAGATGCACCATTATCAGTATAATTTATGGTTAGAGTTTGTGGAACTGCAATATTATTTATTATAAGTTTACTTCCATCAATATTGAATGATACTTGATTATTTTCACTATCAGTAATATTGAATTTTGATGAGTCAGTCTCAGTAAAATTCTCAACCCCATCGGTTATTGTGAATGGGATTTCAACTGTTGTTCCGTTAGTGTCTACAATTGCTGGAACATCTTCTAGAGTCTTATTTCCATATATTTTCAGTAGGAAACTGGTTGTACTTGAATTATAATTATCGTTTCCTTTATAATTAATAGTTAAATTATGAGTTCCAACTGCTAACTTATCTAGTATGCTAATCATGGAATTGTTATATGTGAAGTTTACTGTGGTTTTTCCTTCATGAACAGTTAAATTACTTGCATTAATTCCAGATATTGGGTTGGATTTATTGTCTTTAACAGTCACTGTGATATTTTTTTCGTCATCATATCCGAATTTTTCCTTATCACTTGTAGCTGTTACTGTAGTATTAGTTTTTTCAGGTGTTTCCTCACTTAGTACAGCATCATCGCTGACTTCTTCTATATCGTTAGTGAGAACAACACTCTCATCTGCACTTGCCAATACGTCACTATCTGCAGCGACATCATCACTAGCACTTACAGATCCGATGCTTATTAACAGGAATATTGCCATCGCCATTAATAAGACATAAGAGTTTTTAAGTTTCATAACTTTTTATCCTCCTGTTTAAAGAAAATCTTATTTGATTGAAAAAAAGTTTAAGATTTTCAGTACTAAAATTTTAGATTTTTATAACATTTATAGTTTTTATTTTTATATTATTTAAAATTCACTTATGATTTATTGATTATAAGTTAAAATTTATATTACCTTGAATTATTTAATTTTGAAATCGATATATAAATTATTACTATCGATGTTTGTAAAAAAAAAGATTTGATGAAGAATAAGTCTATTCTTCAACATAAGAGTCTATGTCAATGTCTAAATCGTCACAGATTCCTTTTAATTGTTCATATAATTTTTCATCGATTGCAACACCGTTTGCTTCTGCTTCTGCAATCCTTTTGACTTCAAGGTCACCTGGAATTGCAACGGTTTCACCGGTGGCTCTCACTTGTGAGATGAAGTCTTCGGTGTCTGCCTTGAACTCATCAAAGTCACCGAATTTTGAAGGGTCAATAACTACGTATAAGTCCCCTTTGGTACAGTCCTTATCTGGTGAAGCTGTACCTGTAACTCCATGTCCGTAACCTGCTTTTACTAGTGGTCCGGTTAAGATTTCAATCAATAAGGATAATGCATAACCTTTGAATCCGCCGAATGGTAATATTGAACCTTCAAGTGCTGCTTCAGGATCGTTTGTTGGATTTCCGTCCTTGTCTAATGCCCAACCGTCAGGTAAGTCCAATCCTTTTCTTTTTGATTCGATGATTTTACCACGAGCGGTAACGGAGGTTGCCATGTCCACTGTAATGTATGAGTCGGATGGAATTCCCAGTGCAACAGGGTTGGTTCCAATCAATGCCTCTTTACCTCCTAAAGGTGCGATTGCAGGGTCAGTGTTGGCTAAAACTAAACCGATGCAGTTTTCTCTTAATGCTAAGTCAGAATAAAATCCGGTAACACCGAAGTGATTGGTATTGTGAACTCCGACACATGCAATTCCCACTTCCTTAGCTTTTTTGATTGCAATTTGCATTGCCTTGTAGGATACTGCTTGTCCGAATCCGCTGTTACCGTTAATCAAAGCTATTGCAGGGGTTTCCTTTTCAATAGTGATATTGTCTTCTAGGTTGATTGTGCCTGCTTTAATACTAATGAGGTATTGTGGGAATCTTCCAAGTCCATGTGATGTAAATCCTTTTAAGTCAGCATCGACTGTAGCTTCTGCAACTAATTCCTGATCTTCTTCGCTGGCTCCAAGTTTTGCTAAAATCTCTTTAACAAGAGCCATTTCCTTATCTTTCATTATCTTCATGTTTTCTCTCCCTCTTAGTTATTAAATCAGTATTCAATTTCAGAGCCTTCAAAAGCTTTTACAGTGATTTTTTCATCATCTGTAACTTTACCGATGATTTGGCAATCACAGTATTCTTTTAAAGTGCCCATGATTTTATCTGCTTCATCTTCTTCGCAGATAACAACAAAACCGATACCCATATTAAATACTTTGTACATTTCCTTGATATCGACGTTTTGTTCATAGATAAGTTTAAATATTTCTGGAACTTCCGGAAGGTCGTTAATGTCATATCCCACACCTTTTTTCAGGCGTCTGAGATTTGTGAATCCTCCTCCGGTAATGTGAGCAAGTCCATTGATATTGTATTCTTTTTCAAATAGTGCCACTATAGGTTTGACATATAATTCAGTTGGTCTGATCAATTCTTCACCGATGGTTGTCTCACCATTAGGCATTTTATCGTCAACGCTAAATCCGGCATCGTCAAACAATGCTTTTCTTGCAAGACTGTATCCGTTGGAATGAATTCCATTACTGTTGATACCGATTAAAACGTTTCCAGGTTCAATGTTTTCACCGGTAATGATTTTATCAATATCCACAAATCCGATACCGGTTCCTGCAAGGTCGAAATCCTTGATGATTCCAGGTAATGATGCTGTTTCTCCTCCAATGATTGCAATTTTGGATTCGATTGCACCTGCAACAAGACCTTCAGCAATTTCAGCTGCTCTTTCAGGGTCTGGTTTTTCAACAGCAAGATAATCAACTAATGCGATTGGTTCAGCACCGACACAAAGGATGTCGTTTACAACCATTGCAATGCAGTCAATTCCGACTGTATCGTATTTGTTCATCATTTCAGCAATTAAAATTTTACTTCCAACACCGTCAGTACTCATTGCTATTCCTTTGTCTCCTAATTTGACTAAAGCTGCATAATGACCACTGTCAGTGATAATGTCTCTACATTCTAATGTTGATTTAAGTTTATCAGCCAAGGCAGAAACAGTGACTGCTTCTAAATCAATATCAACACCGGATTCTGAATAAGTAACCATAATCACACCTAATTTAAAAAAATAATAAATGTTGTATTAATTTTTACAACATTTTCACATTACTATCTTTGTTTTATATACTATATAATAATTTTTAATGTATTCTCACACAATCTAAATTAATTGGGGTTTTAGTCTCAATCTTATAGCTTCTATGAATTGATGAGGCCAAGTCCACTGCCTTGTAAGGGTCTCCGTGACAAGTGATGACTTTTTCAGGTCTAGGATTGAGTCTTTTGACGTATTCCATTAATTGTCTTCTGTTGGAGTGACCACTGAAACCGTTAATGGTTTTGACTTGCATTTTGACATGGAACTGTCTGGTTCTTCCATCATCATCTTCAAGAGGTATTTCCTTCCATCCTTTTTGGACTCTTCTACCCATGGATCCTTCAGATTGATATCCTACGAATATGATTGTGTTTTTCTCATCCTCACATAACCATTTGAAGTATTCGACAGAGTTTCCACCGGTCAACATACCTGAAGTGGATAATATGATTGCAGGCTGTTTTGACTCCACAATGTCTTTTCTTTGGTTGCGGTTTTGGACTTTCTCAAACATGTCTGAAACGAATGGGTTTCTGCCCATGTGGAAGATTTGATCCCTCAAGTCTTTGCTTAAGTATTCAGGTCTTGCGGTGTGGATAGCGGTTGCTTCCCAAATCATTCCGTCAATGTAGATTGGCACTTCCTCAATCATTCCGTGTCTCATGTACTCTTCAAGTACAACCATAAGCTCTTGTGCCCTTCCCACAGCGAATACTGGTACCAATACTTTTCCGCCACGTTTAAGGGTCTTGTAGATGGTTTTCATCATTTCTTTTTCTGCGTTGTTTCTGGAAGGCTGTACGTCTTCCCTTCCACCGTAGGTACTTTCCATAATCACTGTTTCAGCACGAGGGAAACGGATGGTTGCAGGTTCAAGAAGTCTTGAAGGTTCGTATTTGAAATCCCCAGTGTACACTAAATTGTGAGCTCCGTCTCCAATGTGCATGTGGGAAATTGCTGAACCCAGGATGTGTCCTGCATTATGCAATGTCAACCTTATGTCCGGGGAAATGTCGGTCACTTCACCATAGTCTAGTGTAATGGTGTTTTTGATTGCCTGTTTCACATGCTTTTGTGTGAATGGTAAAGGATTTCCTTCACGGTGAGCAATGTCCAAGTGATCGAATTGTAAAAGGGTTGTCAAGTCCCTGGTTGGGGTTGTACAGTAAACCGGTCCGTCATAACCGTAATGGAACAGGTATGGTACGAATCCGCAATGATCTAAGTGAGCGTGAGATATGATTACTGCATCCAATTCCTCGATTGAAAACTCTGGTGCATTCAAGTAAGGGAATGCGTTCTTGTTGTCTGATGCAGCAACATTAACACCACAGTCTAATAAAACACGACTGTTTGGTGTTTGTAATAACATTGATGAACGTCCGACTTCTTTGAATCCTCCCATTGAAGTCACTCTAGCCCAGTCATTAGGGTATTTGCTTCCCTGGTGGATTTGGCGTCCGAGACGTTGTAATAATTTTTTCCTGTCTTTGCTACTGTTTTTCTGGATAGTTCTGATTTTTCCAATAACGTCTGAGCTGATTGGTGGGGTTCTCAAGATTTTAGGTGCCCATCCGGTATTCTTAACGATACTCCTTGAAGTAACTCCATATTTTCCAATAACAAGTCCTGGTTTTTTAGCGGTAATTACCACTTCGCAGGTTACTGTGTCAAAGTAGATATCGGTAATTTCAGCTCCGTCTGGAACTATCTCATGAATTTTATTGATTGTTGGTTCTGGTTCAAGTAAAGCACTTTTGTCAGATCTGATAATAATTCTTTTTCTTAGTTCTTTTGCAAGTGATCTTATAAGATCGCCATTTTCAGTAATAATTTCTGGATTTTTTGTGTAAACAACCACTTCTGGTCCTTCAAATTCCACTTTTGAAACTTGAATTTCATCTGGTAGTTTGTTTAAAATCTCTTTTTTAATGTCATCTAAAATATCTGAAGTCATATAATCCCTTCAAAAAAAGTTAGTGTAGTATAATAGTTTATGAAAGCGTTTTAAGCTATAATCAGTTAAATTTCATAAACTATGTACACTTTTTTATATGAAAAATAGTTAGTTATGAAAAATTAGCTTACTTATATTTTATCAAGAATCTCATTAATTTTTTCACTGTCTAACATTTCAAAGCCGTTTTTGTCCACTTTAGCGACTAGATATCCGTTACCGGAGTAGGTATCACGTTCAGCAGCAGCTCTGATAGCTCTTATGGCTATTTCAATTCCTTCGTCGGTTGTTAAGTCATCTCTGAATCTGTCTTCAAGAACACCGTAAGCCACGATTGAACCTGATCCAGTTGAGATGTAAGTATCTTTAATCATACCACCTGCTGGGTCAAGTGAGTAGAGAGATGGTTCGTCCCCGTCCATACCACCAAGTAATGTTTGAACATACATTGGTCCGGAACGTAAGATGTTTGCAGTTAATGATGCAGCTGCTTTAACGCTGATTTCATCATTGTTTCTCATTTGGTATAATGATACTTCTGCCTCAATGACTTTCATTAAGCTTTGAGCATCTCCAACGGAACCAGCTATGGTTGTTACAATGTGATCATCAATTTTAAATATTTTTTCTGCTACTTTGTGAGCTACAAGGTTTCCCATACTAGCTCTTCTTTCGCTTGCAAATACAACTCCGTCTTTGCATGTAATTCCAACGGTTGTTGTACCTTCTAGTATTTTATCATCCATTTAAATACACCTCGTATAAGTATTTAAAATATCTTATTTCAACTACTTATAGGTTAATATAACAAAATATAAACTAATCTAGGAAGATTAATTTTATTTAAAATCAGAATCAATAATTAGTATAAACTAACAATATTAATATTATCTATTTGCATATATAAAGTTTTCTTTTAGGTGTGTCAATGAAATATAAAAAAATCGGGGATATCTTAATTTTGGATAACAGTTATTCAGGTTGTGACTTTGAGGAGCTGTCCGCAAAACACAAGGTCAAGACAATAATGAAAATCAATCACATTCAAGGGACAAAAAGGGAACCAGTATATCAGATATTATACGGAAATGAAACCGAAACAGTCAACAAAGAGAATGGATGCCTGTTCAAGCTTGACCTTGCAAAGGTGATGTGGTCAAAAGGAAACAACAATGAGCGGTTGAGAATTGCCAAACTCGTGGAGGATGGCGAAACAGTCATTGACATGTTTGCAGGTATAGGATACTTTTCAATACCGATTGGAGTTCATGCCAATGCCCGTGAGGTGATTTCCATTGAAATAAATCCGAATTCCTATGAGTTTCTCTGTGAAAACATCAAATTGAATAAACTTGATAACATAACTCCCGTATTGGGGGACTGCAAGGTTGAGACTCCAAAATATAATGCGGACCGCATAATAATGGGTTACGTCAAAACAACACACCATTACCTAAAAGCAGCAATAGACAGCTTAAATGAAGGAGGAATACTTCACTATCATGAGACAGTTCCAGAAAAGCTCATGAAAACACGTCCAATAGAAAGGATAATTTCACAGGCTGGTGGTCGTGAGGTTGAACTTTTAAAAATAAATAAAATAAAGAAGTATGCTCCCGGTGTGGAGCATGTTGTTGTCGATGCTAGGATAAGTTAGAAATATGGTTTAAAAGATTATCGTTCAGCCATTCTGAGTTAATGTATTTTTCATAAACGCATAATCTTTCAATCAATTCAAAACCAGCATCCTCTGTTAATTTTTTAAGCTCATCAATTCCCGGCCAAGGGGATGTGATGTTTACAAAATCAGGACTCACTGGTGATACTCCACCCCAGTCGTCAGCGCCGCACAATAGGAAAATCTGTGCAGTGTCATTGTTCAGGTTAGGTGGTACCTGTATGCTCACGTCAGTGTCGCCAAACAATAAAGTTCCTGCAGTTACAGTTCTAATCATGTCCAAGAAACTAGGTTCTGGCCAATCTTCCATCTCGATTCCTGGAATCGGTGTGAAATTTTGAATGATTACTTCCTGGATGTGGCCGTACTTGTCATAAAGGTCACGAATTGCAAGCAATGATTCAGCTATTTCTTCCTTGTTTTCACCTATTCCTATTAGGATTCCTGTGGTGTATGGAATCTTTAGCTTTCCTGCATTTTCAATAGTTTCAAGTCTAACTTCAGGGTTTTTACCCGGACTTTTCCTATGTGCAGGCAATTCCATCAATCGTTTGGATGAGTTTTCAAGCATCAAACCCATTGATGCATTGACTTCCTTAAGCTTTTTCAAGTCATCATAAGAATAGTTTCCGCCATTGGTATGAGGAATCAATGTGGTTTCATCGATTGTCATCTGGCAGATGTCGACAACATAATCGACCATTTTTTCATAACCGTATTCAGCCAGTTTCAACTGAACGATTTCCTCTTCATCTGCATCTTCACCAAAAGTAAACAGTGCTTCCTTGCATCCGTACTGTTCAGTTTCCTTCAAGCTTTCCAATACTTCCTCTTTGCTTTTGAGAATGATTGCTTCAGGATCTTCAGGATTCTTTTTAAAGTTACAGTATCCGCAATCATTTCTGCAGATTTCAGTTAATGGTATGAAAACATTTTTAGAATAAGTAATGAGATTATTCTCCCTGTACTTGACTGTTTCAGACATGTATTTAATTATTTCACTGTCTGTTGCATTCAGTATCTGGAGAATATCTTCTTTGGTTAAATTTGATGTCATTATGCTTCACTTTCTGAAACAGTTACTTCAACGTATAATGGAGGAATTTCGTTCTTGTCTTCCCAGATTGCAATAACCACGTCAAAGCTTGGAAGCTCAAACACTTTGTATGCCACTACAAGTCCCATTGACTCCAGTTCCTCTTTCATTCTTATGAATCCATGGTCGTCAACATCTACGGCATTGGCTTCTGCGGCCTTGATATGTTTATCTCCTGATTTTAAGATGTCAGTAATCTTATCTGAATCGTCAACGACTTCTTTTCCACCAAGGATTTCTCCTATCTCGTTAAGTTTTGATTCGAATTCGTCAATTGGGATGACTTTTCTGGATCTTCCTCTAACGATTAAAATACTTTCATTGTTTATCGCAGGTCTTGAGCCTTTGAATGCATCAAAAAAGCCCATTACTTCTCCTGCAATTTCATAAGTTTTTTTCATTAAATCAAGTCCTTAGATATTCAATTCTTCTTTGAGGTCTCCTAATGTGGTTACCTTTTCTGCAAATGCATTGTGTCTGTGGATACTTTCCTGATTTTCCTGACGTGCAGTGATTAATGTGTCATCTGGGAAATCAGCATATTTTTTGACTATCTTTTCCATCATGTTACGGACACAGTCTTCTACAAAAACAGGTTTACGATGTGCGTTCATTACTGTTGCGTTTTCATCAGGCCTTTTAAGTAATTCACATACTGGGGAACTCATTGAAGTTTCGATAATCTCAATTAGGTCTTCCGCTTTAACAACCTTGTCTTCAGGAACTTCAATCAATAATGTTCCAACTCCTCTTTGGTTGTGTGAAGCAAAAGTAACAGTATCTAAAACTTTTTGAGTGGTTTCTTCATCTAAGAATTCTAATAGTTTATTTTTGTCTGATTCTTTTACTGATTCTTGTGCACATGGGCAAACGGTCATTCCGATTAGTTCAGCACCAACACTTTTTCTGATTTCAATGTCACCATCATCAGTTCTGTAACCAATAGCTTTTGCTTTTAACTGAGCCATTTCCTGGGTCTTGTTTTTGGTTACAGGTGATTCCTTCATGAACATGAAGTCTGTAGTCATTGATATTTCAACACGTCTTGCATATTCATGTTTGGTCATCATTTTTTCTACAATTTTTGCACATAATGATTCAACATCTACTGTTGAGCCGTTGGCCACTTCTTCGAGAACTTCGCTAATAGCTTCCGGGTTCCTAGACATGTGTACGCCCTTTTGATTGCTTGGTAAATCTACAAACGCATCAAAAGTTGGTAATAAAATTATAGGTCTTTTATTTGTTCTTTCTAGTTGTAATAATTTTTTTACTCCGGTTACACCCACTCTAGTTAATTCGATAGGTATATTGGGAGCGTCGTCTTGAGTATCGGGTAAGCAAACTGCCAATTTCATAACCTCTTTTTTAAATTAAATATTATATTTTTTGTTTCTTTTTATTTATATAGTTAAATGATTATTGTAATCTCAATGTAACTTATGTAATATATTTTACACATATATTAAAAAGAAGTTTTAAAATAAAAAAATAAGAAAAAAAAGTAGTTAAAAACTACTTGTAAAAAAAGTCTATAAAATGTTTGAAGAACCCATGTCTTCTTTGATTACATCCAATACAGTTTGGGTGTATGTTCTTTCTATAATTGGATCTTTCAATAATTCTTTAATGAAAGCGTTCAATTCGTTGGTGTTTCTGAATTTAGCGATTAAGAATGCATCATATTCGCCTGTAACGTCATAGATTCCAACAACATTTTTATTAAAGAATGTTTTTTCTTCCCAGTTCTTGAGTTTTCCACCTTTTACTCTGACGCCAATAATGGTAGTTAAGACAAAACCTAACTTTTCATGGTCGATAATAGGTGAGAACTTCTTGATAACTCCTGATTTGACCATTTTGTCAATACGGTTATGGACAGTACCAACAGAAACATCTAAACTGCGGGAAATTTGTCTGTAAGAAGTTCTTACATCTTCATTAATTATTTTAAGAATATTGATATCGGTATTATCCAATTTAACAATATTGTCTTTAGTTTTTACCATTGTATTTCTCCCTTTTATTTAATTTGATATTTGTTAATTGAAAAATTAACTTATATAACTATAAATTCATCATAATATATAAACTTTATATATTTTTTTAAAAATTTTTTATATTAAATTTATAGATTTTTTATATTGACCTTTACAATTAAATATCCATTAAACAGTTTGGCCCAAAAATGCGATTTTGATAAATAATTTATATACATGTTATAATTCATAATATTCTGTTTCATCAATGAAAAAATCATTACTTTACTGATTATTGCAATTCCATCAAAACGTTTTTAATGTCTTCAATTGATGCGTCGGTCTTTATGCCTATCGGGCTGAAATGGGTTTTAATGGCGACAAATCCCTTATTTTTAATTCCCTCAAAAATCAAGTCCAGCTTGGGTGCACTGATTTTTAGGGACTTGCAGATTGAATGCACATCATAAAAAGTAACTGGAGCACCAGCCTCTAAAAGGCAACTGTTCAACAGTTTCAATGCATCCTTTTCAGTGTTGATTTTTTTATGATTGGTTTCATCAATCATTTTTTCAATAAAATCAGCATCTTGGATGTCTCCAATCCATAATGGTCCTGCATGGACAAGTTTCTCGCCGCAAACAGGGCACACTTCATCAATTGGGCTTGCCAAACCTTCACTTGCCTGCCTGTGCAGACAGTGTTTGCAGTGGCTGATATATCCAATGTTTTTCAAGGATTCATCTGTCCTTTTTGAACCTTTTTTAATTTCCAGGTATAATCTCATATAATGTTCAGTGCTGTGTGACATTTTCACTTCAATGAACTTTGCATATTTTGAAAGTGTCAGTGCAACAAAACCGGCAAGTATTCTGATTCCGTTTTCATGGCAATACTCGCTCTTGTATGGCTTTGCATTGTACTTACGGATGCAAGGCTCCTGATATGTTCCGCATAATGCTGAGGTGTCGGTTGCGGTAACGCATAAAAGTGAGTTTCTGCGGGCACAATAGCCTGCTGAATCGAGAAATGGGGAAGGTGTTCCGAAAGGATCAATGTCAATGACATCGAATTCTCCACGTTTCAACCTTAAAAACATGCTTGCGTCATGCTGGTAAACCTCAACATCGCTTAAATTATTCAATTCGATGTTGTGCCTTTCATAATGGTTTGCGGTTTCGCTGATGTCATTTATGGAAACCTCTCCAACGCCATCTATCTCATTTTTGTATCTGACTCCGCGTATTCCACTGCCTCCAAACAGGTCGCAAATGTTAATTTCACGGTCCTGTTCCTTTTGAAATACTTGTATTGCAAGGATAGATAAGTCCCTATTCATCTCCATATGAGGATTATAAAAGACTGGAGCGTCTGATGAAACCTTATCAAATTCGGGAAATTCAATTTGTGTCAATCCTTCTTCAATGTGTTTTATTTTATATTCTTCCATTAATTCTCACTTTTAATTCTTTTTTTATAGTCTATGTAATAATGTTTTAAATATTATTAGATTTAAATATTATTATGATAAATCTTAATTGGTGATAATCTTGTCAGATATTAAAGTACCTATTGCAAAACCAATAATTGGAGACGAAGAAATAGAAAATGTGGTTGAAGTTTTAAAATCAGGAATGATTGCCCAAGGCCCAAAAGTTGCAGAATTTGAGGAAAAATTCGCTGAATGGGTTGGAGCTGAATACGGTATTGCAGTAAACTCCGGAACTGCAGCACTGCACACTGCACTTCTTGCATGTGAAATCGGCGAAGGGGATGAAGTGATTACAACACCATTCACATTCATAGCAAGCGGAAACTCAATTGTATACACTGGTGCAAAACCGGTATTTGCAGACATTGACTTAAAAACATACACTTTAGATCCTAATTCAATTGAATCATTAATCACTGAAAACACTAAAGCTATTTTGCCTGTACAGTTATATGGTCAGTCAGCAAACATGGATAAAATCAATG
The DNA here is from genome assembly GCF_015062915.1 of Methanobrevibacter thaueri. GTDB lineage: Archaea > Methanobacteriota > Methanobacteria > Methanobacteriales > Methanobacteriaceae > Methanocatella > Methanocatella thaueri_B. The sequence continues at coordinate 58,149 of NZ_SUTJ01000007.1, forward strand.
AAATTGCTGAAAAATATGGATTGATTGTCATTGAGGACGCAGCTCAGGCACATGGTGCAACCTGCAACGGTAAAAAAGTGGGAAGCATGGGAGACATGGCTTGTTTCAGTTTTTACCCAACCAAGAACATGACCACTTCAGAAGGTGGAATAATCACCACTGATGATGAGGAATTGGCTGAAAATGCAAGAATATTCAGGGCACATGGGGCCAGCGTAAGATATCACCACGACGCAATAGGTTACAACTTTAGAATGACCGATATCTCCGCAGCAATAGGACTTGCACAATTAAACAAGATTGATGAGTTCAACGACAAAAGAATTGCCAATGCAGCATATTTAAACGAAGGATTAAAAGATGTTGATGGAGTGATAACTCCTTACTGTGCATATGACTCCAAGCATGTATATCACCAATACACAATCAGGGTTGAAAAAGGAGACCGTGACGATTGGGTTGACATCATCAACGATTGCGGTGTTGGAACAGGAATCCATTATCCTATTCCATTATACAACCAGCCAATCTACAGAATCCTAGGATTTGATGGGGACTGTCCAAATGCTGAACTTGCAGCGGACAATGTTATTTCCCTACCAGTTCATCCATCATTAACAAAAGAAGATTTAGATTTAGTAATTGAAGCGGTAAAAACCGCCTCAAATGAGTTAGATTAAATTCTAACTTTCTCTTTTTCATTTTAACATTTCATTTACAGTATCGACTTTGGCGTCCAAAGTCCTGTTTTCAAGATCCCTTCTGTCATCAACCTTTATGACAGTGTACACCCTACCGACACCAACTTCAAAAACTGCCTCTTGGGCTTTGGCTATTGCAGAGTATAGCTCTTCCAGATTATCCGCTTCTATCTGTGTTCCCATTCCAGTCAGCTGATAGCTTAAACCTGAATCCTTGATTGATTGAACCGCTGCGGTTACGTAGTCTTTACATTCTGTAGTTTCGGTTCCAACAGGTAATATTGCAAAATCACAAGTTATCATTTTTTCACCTGGTAAAATTATTTATTTATCTTTCTATAAATCAATTTAGTAATGGTAAAATTAAACAAGGAAGAATTCAACAACAAGATTTTTACAAGAATTAACAATCTGATTTCTGATTATGAGTTAATTAAGGAAAATGAGCTAATTGCAGTTGCATTGTCCGGAGGCAAGGACAGTGTGCTCACATTGCATGCCCTTAAAAACTATCAGCAATATCTGGATTTTGATTTGGTGGCCATCAGTGTCGATGAGGGAATTGAAGGATACAGGCAACACGGAATCGATTCAGCAGTGAATAATGCAAAGGAATTGGGCATTGAACTGGTTCAGAAATCATTTAAGGATGAGGAAGGATTTGCGCTTGACGATATTTACGCTGATTTCAAGAGTGCATGCATTCCATGCGGTGTTTTTAGAAGAAACATACTGAACAAAACCGCTTATGATCTAGGTGCGGTTAAAATAGCCACAGGCCATAACCTGGATGATGAGATTCAATCATTCCTGATGAGCTTTGCCCGTGGAGATACCATCAAGTTCTCAAAGTTCGGCCCGGAGCTTGACGTTATACATCCAAAACTCGTTCCAAGAATCAAACCGTTATGGAACACTCCGGAAAAGGAAGTTGGAATGTGGGCTGTGCTAAATGATATTGACATTCACCTTGATGAATGCCCATACTCCCATCTGTCATTGAGAGCTAAAATAAAAGAGTTTTTAAATGTCAGTGAGGATAAGTATCCTGGAGTTAAAAATAATGTGATGGAGTCCTTCCAGAAAATATTGAATTTTGAAAATGAAATGACCACAAGCTTAAATGAATGTGAAGTCTGTGGTGAGCCGACTTCATCAAATATTTGTAAAGCTTGTGAATTAAAAGAATTAATTTCTCATAATTGCGAAGGCCATATATAATATGAACAAAGCAATTAAAATTATTCCTTCTTTTTTATCATATTTGTCTTGTGTTTTACCGAATATGAAGCATAAAATGGTAACTGCAATCATGAATATGACATCTATTATCATACTTGGGTTAAGAGGTATTGAACTTATTGCGCTACTTGCTCCCAGTACAAACAAAATATTGAAGATGTTTGAACCAATTACGTTACCTATAACCAGCTGATTTTCCCCTTTCCTTAAAGCAGTAATTGAGGTTACAAGTTCAGGTAAAGAGGTACCGATTGCAACAATGGTTAAACCTACCAATGTTTCACTCATTCCAAGTGCCATTGCTATAGCTGAAGCGCTATCTACAACAAAGTCTCCACCAATAATGATTCCTGCAAGTCCGACAACGATGAAGATTATACTTTTTGGAAGGCTTAGTTTAGGTTTTTCAACTTCATTAGCGTCCTTTGACTTCCTTGCGCTACGGATAAGGTAATATACATAAGCAAGGAGGATAATGAGTAATATTATTCCTTCAATATTGTTGATGTCCCATCCGATGAATATGAATATTGCCCATAAAGCAGTTATTCCAACAAGGAAAGGCAAGTCCTTTTCTAAAACACTTTTTTCCATTAACAGGTTACTGAGTAATGCTGCAATACCAATGACCATCAGCATATTGAAAAGGTTACTTCCAATAACATTACTTACAGCCATTGCGTTATTTCCAACCAATGATGAAGTAATTGAAACAGCCGCTTCGGGTGCGCTTGTTCCAAATGCAACAATGGTTAAACCAACAATTATTGTAGGTATTTTTAGAAGTGATGCAATGCTGCTTGCACCATCGACAAAAAAGTCAGATCCTTTAATTAAAAATACAAAACCTACAAGCAATAAAACAACTTGTATAATAATTCCGAAATCCATCACTCTTCCTCTTTAATTTCTTCTTGAGGTCCCAAATCAATCACAAGGACTTTATCGATTTGGTGTCCGTCAATATCTACGATTTCAAAAATGAATCTGCCACAATCGTATCTGTCCTCTTCATCAGGTATTGTACCGCTTAAACTGAGGATGAATCCTGCAAGAGTGGTGTATCCGTCTTCCTCCTCGTCAGGCAGATTTTCCTTAAGTTCAAACAGTTCCTTGAATTTTTCAATTGGGTATCTTCCATCAATCAACCATGATCCGTCAAGCCTTTGGGTTGCTTTCGGTTCATCGTCCTCGTCAATGCCTGGAATGTCTCCAACAATTCCTTCAAGCAAGTCGTTTAATGTAATTAAACCTTCAACACTTCCGAATTCATCAACTACCAGTGACATGTGAACATATTCCTGGTTTTCCTTGAATTCCTTTAATAATTCAAGTGTTTCCAAATGTTCAGAAACCACTAAAGGCTCTTTTACAATCTTGTGAACATCAAATTCATCTTCAGTAAACATTGCTGAGAGAATATCTTTTGCCTGAACAACTCCAATGAAATCATCCAATTCTCCACTGGAGATCGGGAAAATGGACCTTTTACTTTCAATGATTTTAATCTTGTTGACTTCACGGTCATCCTCAAGGTCAATCCATATGATTTCATTACGAGGAGTCATTATGCTTTCAACCTTTTGGTCATCTAGCTTGAAAACACGTTTGATAATATCCTCTTCCTCTTGCTCGATTGTACCGTCTTCCCTTCCTTCCTTAATCATCAATTCGATTTCCTCTTCTGTGACGATATCATCGTTTCTGTTTTCAATTCTCATTAACCATAAAAGGAAACTGCTTGATTTTGCAAGTATGAAACTAACGGGCAATGAAATTTTAGAAAGAATGACCATGCTTTTCGCCACTTTGAGTGAAATTCGTTCAGGGTCATTTAATGCGATAACCTTAGGGACTATCTCTCCAACAACCAATGTTAAATAAGTAGTTACAATAACAACAACAGCCACACTTACAGGTTCTGCGTATGGGATGAATGATATGTATTTGGCGAGAGGTTCAGCTAATGTTACTCCACCAAATGCCCCGCTTAAAACACCAATAAGTGAAATTCCTATTTGAACGGTTGATAAAAATTCATTAGGGTCTTCCAACAAATCCATAACGATTTGGGCTCGTTTGTCCCCTTCTTCTAAGTATTTTTGCATTTTTGCTTTTCTAATAGATACAACGGCAAGTTCAGCCATTGATAAATATCCTGTAATAATTATCAGAATTATAATTATAATTATCTTCAGTGTCGTTCCAATCATTTCTAACAAACCATTAAAACTAATTACAAGTCACTGGCCTTCATAAAACCAGTGTTTTTATATATTTTATCCTGCATCTTTTGGACTGCAAGGGACGCTTCCTCTCTTGTCTCCACTTTCTCGAAAATTCTTCTAGATTTGACTTTTAAGGTTTTTCCACATACGCATTTGCGAGTGGCCACGCCTTCCTTTGCATATAATGCTCTTCCACAGTCACAACGAAATATGAGATACATGATTTTTTTCCATTTAAAATTAATTGTAATAATAATATTATTAATATATTATTTAAAATTATTCTATCCGCCAAAGATTTTCATGAACAGTGGTATGAAAACTTTTGAAGGCAAAATCACCAATGTGGCTATGCTGACCCCTAAATTGGTTCCGATAACCACAAGAAGTATTCTAAAGATATTGTTGTCCCATAAGTCACGGAAACTTTCGATTTTGCTCAAGTTCTTAATGTCGCTTTGTCTGACTTTTCTGAATTTCGCTTCAGTCAAACCTGAAAACCATCCTGCTGCAAGCAATGGGTGAATGATGGTCAATGGAGCAACCAATCCTCCGACAATTGCGGAGATCAGTTTTGATCCGGACAATATTGAACCGATGAATCCCATAATCATACTGATTATAATGAACTCATATATGTTCCATGTTATGTTTATCCCGCTAAAATAAGCCAGAAAAAATATCACAACAAACAGTATTGGAATCATGGCCAGGAGTATTTTTGCCCATGGGATTCCACGTTTTTCATTAGTAACTTCCAAATCTCTTAAATCTGGCATTGTTTCAGGGTTATCCAAATATCTTTCAATTCCAGGTTTATGCCCTGCCCCTACAACTGCTATGACATGGTCTTGAGGCAATTGCATGATTCTTCCTGCGAGATATGCATCCCTTTCATGTACTAGAACCTCATGAACGCTTGGAGCTTCATCCTTGAACATTTCCATAAGTTCATCAAGGTTGTCAGGATTTTTCAAGTCTTCCACATCGATTTCGTCATCATCTCCGATTCCAAAGACTGATGCAAGTAATCCAAATGTAAATTTGGCTTTTTCAATAAAACCCATCTTATTCAATGCTCTTTGAAGGGTGGTATTTATGTCACGGTCAATCAATGCAATTGGAATTTCCAAATCTTCGCTCGCTTCGATTGCACCAATCATTTCGGAACCTGGTGCAACATCAAGGTCGGCCCCAATCTTTGATTGAAAATACCCTAACAGTGTGCTTGTGAAAAACAGACCTACCTTATTTTCTTTAATGATTCTGGTCACGGATATTTCTTCATCTTCTTCAATACCCATCATCTGTTTTTTCAGCTTTATGTATCGTCCCCTGTCAAGTTCGATAGCGACTACTTCGGGGTGTTGCTCATAAATTGCGTCCTTAACTTCATTTACGCTTTCTTCGGATACATGAGCGGTACCGATTATAGTTAAACATTCTCTTTTCATTAAAAAAACACTTCTTTATTGTAATTTGATATTATCTAAAATATTATTTAATCTAAATATATAAAGTTAATTCATCATTATTATATATTGCCACATTGTCACTAATATTTTTTTGACAACAGTATTTGACATCTTCCTCATATCCAAGTTCAATGAGTCTTTTTGCAGTCCTTGAATTTAGAAATGCTTCCTTAAGTGCATCATAGTCACGGCTTGCCAAAATTGCTGACTGGGCATATTCGCTCAATTCACAGTCTTTCAGGTTCTGCCTAATCCAATACAATATCTCGCCTGATGCAAGGAAATCCTCAATGGCAAATGTTCCATTAACTCCTGCCATGACCACATCAATATGGGTGCTGGCCAGTTCGAGGCATTTTAAGCTAACTGCCTTGGCGTTCACCATGGATCCGACAAGCACAGTGGAGTCCATTTTCTCAAGTATTCTTGTGCCGTTGCTGCTGGTGAAAATGAGAGTGTCCTCATCACTTGCATAATTGGATATTCCGATTGGGGTGTTGCCGATGTCAAATCCTTCAATCTGTTTTCCCATGCGCTCTCCTGCAAGGACTCCTCCAACATTTTTCTTTAATTCAAGAGCTTCTTCAGGAGTGAAACATGGAATCACCTTTTTGAATTTATTCAATGCAGCAGTTATTGTTGAACTTGCCCTTAAAGCATCAACCATGATTGAAACATCACTGCTTTCAGTTTCCTCAAAACTCAATGTAACTTTCATGAAGTAATGTATATAAAATAATTATATAATAATATTATTATGAAAATTATCACAACACCCATGTGTGAAGAGATTGTAAAACTGGCAGGAATTACTGATTATGCATTAAATAAATTCCCTGATGAAGAGGCGGGGGACTTGGCTATAGTCCTTTCTGAAAGCAAGGTTGAAATGGATTCACTTTCCATTAAAATCAACACTCCCTCACAGATTTTTGAAAGCATCAAGAAAGTTTCAAGGCTTGCCGGAAATGAACTGTTTGATGTAGATGTCATGAGCTTTTTTGACGATTATGAAATATTGAAGAAATACCTGAATTCCAGTTTTTCAAACAATATTAATGTCAAGGTCTATTCCGAATTTCTAAAAGACATTGTTGAGGATGTCGGTTTTAATATAGTGTCTGATGACTATAAATACGTTATTTATCCGGACTATCTAAAAGACACTGTCAAAGAAACAGAAAATCTTGTTGAAATCCCTTCACACAATGACATTTCCAAAAACCCATTCAAAAAGGCCGAATTGAGATACGGCATTTTAGAAAATTTAATATAATATAGTAATTAAAGATTATAATATTATACAATTGCATTTTTCGAGAGTTGTTAAGAATGTATGAAACATTAATATTTACTGGTGGAGTTCACAAAAGTGAAGAGATAAGAGAACTGATTGAAGATCTGGGAGGATTCATTCTTCAAGACAGCGTTCAGCAAATGGAACTTGTGCTGAATATGGCAATTCCTATCGAGGACGTTGACAAGATTGAGGAAAAGTCAAAAGAACTGCTTGCAAAGTTATCCGTTGCCCCTATGGCAGGTTCCGAGATAGCTATTGTTTCACCAACCCTTGCAAGACACCACCTGCCCCATGCGGCATGCGACATATCCGAATACCTTCGTGAGTTCGGTGCAAAGGACAACATGATTGGTCTTGCACGTGGAGACGGTAAGGGAACTTCAGGAATCACTGAAGAAGAAAAAGCATTGATTGAGGAACATGACATTGCAGTTTTCGCATTGGGCAGTTTTGAAAATTGCATAAAAGAAAAATCTTTCTTATATGATGACATTGACATTCCAGTAATTGTCACAGGAGCTCCAGAAATAGATGTTAATGAACTTCCAGGTGCAGATGCATATGTTGGAGGTCTTGGAAGAATACCAAGAAGGCTCAGAAGAGGTCCGGACATACGCGCACTTGACAAGTTGGTTGAAACCATTGAACAGATTTTAAATGATAAGAAACGTGAAATGTCTCTCGATGCACCATTGGTACCGGCTATTGTTGTTAAAAATGCAATTGAAAATCAGGTTAAGGAAATAAAGGATGTTATTTCCCCAACTCCAGTAACTTCACAGCTGGATGGTGTTCGCGTAAAACTCGATTACGACACTTACAAGGACGTCGTCGCCAATGTCGTAATTGACGGCAAGAAATTATCCGAAATTGCGGACATTAAAAAATCAAAAATGTATGATTACATTCTAGTTAAAATAAATAGTGAGAGTTCTCTTGTTGAGGATTCTAACTAACTCTCTTTTTTTTAAAGCAATCTCATTCCGAAGAAGTTGATTGCATCCACCAAATCATTGAACTGTTCCAATTCTCTTTCTATGACATTTTCATCAGTCATGTCAATGCTCAGCTCACCGTCAACGCTCAATGTGTCAGGTCCACGTCCGACAAGCCTGTCCACGCCGTCAGCGCTTAAGATTCTTTCGGCATCAAGCTGGTGGACAAATGATCTTCCAGGTAAAATCACTGCATCCTTGATTTCACTCAAGTCAAGCTTTTCCAAGTCTTCCTTTGTAATCAAGCAGGCAATTTCCTTTTCACATGCAACGACATTCACGCTGTCTGCTTCAATCTTTTCGAATATTTTTGAGATGAACGGTTCAGCTATCTTTGAGGTGATTATTGTCGCTTCGCCGGTAACAGGCTTTATGAACTGCAGGAACACTTCATTCTCATCTTTTGCAATTGCGAACGGGCCTCCGGTTTCAGGGTCGCATAGAGGTGTACCGCTGACTCTGAACTTGTATTCTGAATTGATTTGCTTGACAAGTTCTGCAAAGTCCTCTACCGGCTGTGACTCTATTCCCTTGATGATTGGCTCATTTCCTAGAATCAATCCCTCATTGAATGTGTTTGCAAATCTCATAAGAAGCATTCCCTTTGCACCCCATTCCTCCAGGGTGTTGCATGTCTCTCTCAACACATCTCCGTCATTGACGCCGGGAATTATCACTGCAGCGCCTGTCAGGTCAATGCTTTCACAGAATATTTGACAGGATTTCAATGCCTCTTGAGGGTTTGGATCCTTAACCCATTCTCTTCTAAGCTTAGGGTCTGAAGAAAAAATAGTGAATGACACTTCATCAACCCCATTGTTGATCAATCTTGTAGCGGTAGCTGAATCGGTTATTCCCTTTCCGCTGGTGTATCCCAGCACGGATGATATTGAAAACTGGTTCAGGTTTGCGGTTAAGGTTTCCAGATGAGGATAGCAGCTTATATCTCCTCCTCCGCTAATGTATGCGCTTACTTTGCCCGGCCTCATGTTCATCATAAGGGCGGTCTGTACTTCGTTTATCACTTCAAAGGGACTTTTAAATGCACCTTGTGTTTCTGAAACTCCCTTGCTGCATCTTTCACAACCAATCTTATTGGGTAAACAGTGTGCACAGCCAAAACTTTTTATTTCTTTCACCTTTCGGAAGTAACAGTATTTACAAAAACCGTTACAATCCTTGCCAGGTATTCCTCCAACATCTGCTACAAGTTGCATAATTTATTATTTTTATTTTCATTTTATTTATAAATAGTCCATATTTTGTTTGCCTAAATTGTGTAATACTTTTAGTATTATTTATTACTCCTACTCTCAAAAGTAATAACTTATAATTTTTCTTTATTTTAAAAATAAGTGGATAATTTTTATTTAATATTGTATTTTTCATATAAATTATTTTTATTGATATTTTTAGTTTATTTTATTTTGATTTTCAACAAAAAACCTAATTTAATCAATAAAAAAAAGTATTACTTTTGGCCTCATTTTTCTTAAAAATAAAATGTTTTATTATACTTTATAAACTTTTCTAAAATATCTCATAGGTAATCTTTATATTATATCTTTGATAAAATAAAATTTGTATACCATATGGCTGGCTATTGCAAAAACTTGCTTTGTAGCTCAAAACTCAATTTGGTAAAAAGTTTACCATTGAGAGTGGTATATTAGTTAAACTCTATTTATTTAGGAGGGAAAAAATGGCAAAGTTTGATGATAAAATCGATTTATTCGATGATAGAGGCAACGAAATTGCATCTGACGTACCAATCGAAGCTATCAGTCCATTAAGGAACCCTGCAATCCAAAGCATCGTAAAAGGTGTTAAAAGAACTGTTGCAGTAAACTTAGAAGGACTCGAAAAATCTGTTAAAACCGCATCTGTTGGTGGAGACAAATCTAGAATCTTAGGTAGAGAATTAGATCTCGCTATTGTTGATAACGCAGAAGCAATCGCAGACAAAATGAAAGGAATTATTCAAATTTCCGAAGGTGACGATACTAAAGTAGAACCAATTTCCGGAGGAAAAAGGTTATTAGTACAAGTACCAACTCAAAGAATTGATGTTGCTGCTGAATACTCCGTAGCTCCATTATCTACTGCTTCCGCATTAGTACAATCTGTTATCGACGTATGTGGTGTTGACATTTACGATGCTAACTTCGTAAAAGCTGCAGTATTAGGTAGATACCCACAATCTGTAGATTACAAAGGTTCCAACATCGCAACCATGTTAGACATTCCACAAAAACTCGAAGGTGCAGGTTACGGTTTAAGAAACGTTAAAGCAAACGACTTCGCTGCTGCTACCTTGAAAAACACTTTCCAAGCAACCGCATTAGCTGCTATTTTCGAACAAACTGCTATGTTTGAAATGGCTGACGCTTTAGGTTCATTCGAAAGATTACACTTATTAGGTTTAGCTTACCAAGGTTTAAACGCTGATAACTTAGTATATGACTTAGTTAAAGAAAATGCAGACGGTACTGTTGGTAATGTAGTTCAAGCAACTATTGCTCGTGCAGAAGCAGATGGTATTATTGCTCCTGGTGAACAATTAACCGATTTCGCTATTTACAACACTGATGACGCAGCTAAATGGAACGCATACGCTGCTGCTGGTGCTGTTGCAGCAACTATGGTTAACGTAGGTGCAGCTCGTGCTGCTCAAGGTATTCCATCTACTTTATTATACTTCAACGACAACCTCGAATTCGCTACTGGTTTACCTGGTCTCGACTACGGTAGAGCAGAAGGTGTAGCTGTAGGATTCTCCTTCTTCAGTCACTCCATTTACGGTGGTGGAGGTCCTGGTCTCTTCAACGGTAACCACGTTGTAACCAGACACAGTAAAGGATTCTGTATCCCTTGTGTAGCTGCTGCTATGTCCTTAGATGCAGGAACACAACTCTTTTCACCAGAAGCAACTTCTGGTTTAATTAAAGAAGTATACAGTCAAATTGATGAATTCAGAGAACCTATTAAAGCAGTTGCTGTTGCAGCTGATGAAATTAAAGGTGACATCTAATTAATTTAATTAAATCTAATTTGAAGGTCATATAATGGATATTGAAATTTTTCCTCACAGAATTCTAGGAAGTGACTCAACAGAAAAGTTATTAAATGACTTGGAATCACTTGAAGATGTTAAAAGGACTGTAATTCAAGGTCCAAGATTCCCAAAAGGTGAAGCGACTCTACCTCCTCAATATAGGGAACGTAGGGTTATCAATGTCAATGGCGAGGATGTTGTTTTACAAGTTAAAACCGCCAGAATCTTCATTGAATTAACTATGGAATCCACAATCAAAGACATCGAGGAAATCTGTAATAAACACATTCCATATGGTTTTGATATCAATCAAGACAAATCCAATTACATCAGAAAACAGAAAACTGTTACTGACAGGATTAAATATGGTAATAAGGATTTACCAGATGAACTAGTTGGAATGACTGATCAATATTCAACATTCGATGATCATGTGAAAATAATTAAAAAGGATGACTAGAATATGATAGGACGTTGCACTCACGTAGTAGATTGTAGGGAAGCAAGCGGTATGGGTAAAGGCGGAAGTCTCGCTCAAAGAGGAACTTTTGCCGAATGCGGTACTGACGTATGCGCTGTAGCTATGTCCCCCGGACGTAGACACATTACAAAGCCTGTTTGCGAAATTACTTTTGGTTTGCGTGAAGCTAATGTTTTAACAAGTACTATGGTTTTAAATGCTGGTGCTGGTGTTCCTCATGATTCTCCGGCTTCAGGTGGAACTTTGTTCGGGCTTACCGATAAGGAAGTTGAACAAATGAAAAATTTCAAATTGCTTGTAATCCACCTTGGAGGTGTTGCAAATCATATTACTTACAAAGCAAGATTAATACTCAGGAACGTCAATAAACACTGTATAATTATTTGCGAATCACCAGTGGACTGTGAAGATTTTGCTAAAATTGGAGTAAAAACTTCAAAGGTCATGCCTGATGAAGGCAATATTAAAACTGTTGGTACTATTGATGATATTGTTACAGGGGTTATCCGTGGTGAAACAATTTCACAGGACAAATTAGATGAAATAATTAGAAAAGTTAAGTTAGCATTAGGAGATGCATAATTATGGTACAAATTTATCCAGGTACTTCTCAGGTTGCTCAAAACAGAAGAAACTTCACTAACCCTGAACACGAGTTAGAAAAGTTAAGAGAAATTTCTGATGAAGACGTAGTAAAAATATTAGGTCACAAAGCTCCAGGTGAAGAATACAAATCAGTTCACCCACCATTAGACGAAATGGACGAGCCAGATGACAGTGTAAGAGAATTAGTAACACCTATTGACGGTGCAAAAGCAGGTGACAGGATTAGATACATCCAATTCGTAGACTCCATGTACTTCGCTCCTGCTCAACCTTTCTTAAGAGCTAGATCTTACTTATCCAGATTCAGAGGAATCGATACCGGTACCTTATCCGGAAGACAAGTAGTCGAAGCAAGAGAAAGAGACTTAGAAAAACTCTCAAAAACACTCTTAGAAACCGAATACTTCGATACTGCAAGAACCGGTATTAGAGGTGCAGGTGTACACGGTCACTCATTAAGATTAGATGAAAACGGTTTAATGTTCGATATGCTCAGAAGACAAGTATTCAACAAAGAAACCGGTAATGTCGAAATGGTAAAAGACCAAGTAGGTAGAGAATTAGACGAACCTGTAGTCTTAGGTGAACCATTAGACGAAGAAACTTTAAGAGCAAAAACCACTATTTACAGAATAGATGGTGAAGCATACAAAGATGACGTAGAAGCTGTAAAAGTATGTCAAAGAATACACGTTTCCAGGTCATTCGGTGCATTCAATCCAGTTACAGGATGGTAGATTAATATGGCTGATAAAAAATTCTTAGATGCAATGAAACAAAAATTCAGTGAAGACCCAACTGAAAAAAGAACCCAATTCTATAACATGGGTGGTTGGACCCAATCTGAAAAGAAAACTGCATTTGTAAATGAAGGTAAAGAAATCGCTGAAAAAAGAGGAATTCCAATGTACAACCCAGACATTGGTACTCCTTTAGGTCAAAGAGCTTTAATGTCTTACCAATTATCTACTACTGATACTTTCGTAGAAGGTGACGATTTACACTATGTTAACAACGCAGCTATCCAACAAGCTTGGGACGATATCAGAAGAACTGTAATCGTAGGGTTAAACACTGCACACAACGTTCTCGAAAAAAGATTAGGTATTGAAGTAACTCCTGAAACAATTACTCACTACTTAGAAACTGTAAACCACGCTATGCCTGGTGCAGCAGTAGTTCAAGAACACATGGTAGAAACTGACCCATTAGTTGTACAAGATTCTTACGTAAAAGTTTTCACTGGTGACGACGAATTAGCTGATGAAATTGATTCCGCATTCGTTTTAGACATCAACAAAGAGTTCCCTGAAGAACAAGCTGAAGCTTTAAAAGCTGAAGTTGGCGGAGCTATTTGGCAAGCTGTAAGAATTCCATCCATTGTAGGAAGAGTCTGTGACGGTGGTAACACCTCCAGATGGTCTGCTATGCAAATTGGTATGTCCATGATTTCTGCATACAACCAATGTGCTGGTGAAGGAGCTACTGGTGACTTCGCTTACGCATCCAAACACGCAGAAGTTATCCACATGGGTACTTACTTACCTGTAAGAAGAGCAAGAGCAGAAAACGAACTTGGTGGAGTTCCATTCGGATTCATGGCAGATATCTGTCAAGGTTCCAGAGCTTACCCTGACGACCCTGTAAGATCAACCTTAGAAGTAGTAGCTTTAGGTGCTGCTTTATACGACCAAATTTGGTTAGGTTCTTACATGTCTGGTGGTGTAGGATTCACCCAATATGCTACCGCAGCATACACTGATAACGTATTAGACGACTTCACCTACTACGGTAAAGATTACGTCGAAGACAAATACGGCGACTTATGCGCAGCACCTAACGACATGGACACTGTACTTGACGTAGGTACTGAAGTAGCATTCTACGCATTAGAACAATACGAAGAATACCCAGCTTTACTCGAAACTCACTTCGGTGGATCTCAAAGAGCATCCGTTATTTCCGCAGCGGCTGGTTGTTCCACTGCATTCGCTACTGGTAATGCACAAACTGGTTTAAGTGGATGGTACTTATCCATGTACTTACACAAAGAACAACACTCCAGACTCGGATTCTACGGTTTCGATTTACAAGATCAATGTGGTGCAGCTAACGTATTCTCCATCAGAAACGATGAAGGTTTACCACTCGAAATGAGAGGACCTAACTACCCTAACTACGCAATGAACGTAGGACACCAAGGTGAATACGCTGGTATCGCACAAGCACCTCACTCCGCTCGTGGAGACGCTTGGGCTTTCAACCCATTAGTAAAAATCGCATTTGCTGATAAGAACTTATGCTTCGACTTCAGCCAAGTACGTGCTCAATTTGCTAAAGGTGCATTAAGAGAATTCGAACCTGCTGGTGAAAGAACTGCTATTACCCCAGCAAAATAGATAGATAAACACGGTGATAGGTGATTCATCACCTATCCACCATTTTATACAAATCAAGTTTACTTGAAAATATCCAAAACATTTATATTAAGTGCTAGTAAAATATATTAATTAAGCAATAATTAAGTGACAATTAACAAGTTTGAAATTATCGAATGGAACTAAAATCAATTTCACTTGAAAAATAAAAAAGTCATAAAATATTATTGTTTACAAGATTTTTGTATGGAACAAGAATCAAATTTCATGTTTATTAAATGATCAATTTAATAAAATAATATGGAGGAAAAAAATTATGGACCCTGTAACATTAGGTGTAGTTGCATTAATGGGTGCAGTTGCTACTATTGGAGGGGCTGCAGAGGACTTAGAATCTGATATCGGTTCTCAAAGTAACCCTAACTCCCAAGTTCAACTTGCTCCACAAATGGGACATTTACACCGTATGATAAACAAGGCGGCTTCTGGTGAACCAGTCGCTTATGGTGTTTGGTGTGGTGTTGCTGGTGCTGTTGCATACATAGTAATGTCTTTAGGTATGATGCCTATCGTAGCTATTGCAATGGGTGCTTGTATCGCTGCTTTTGTTCACGCTATTTATACTGTTACATCCCACATGGGAAGGATTGTCGGACAATCCCAATTCGAACAACCATTATTTATGGATGTTTTAACTCAATCTTTAGGACCTATCGTAGGTCACGGATTTATAACTAGTTTCTGTATTGTTGGAATTTCTTACTTAATGACCATTCCATTGAATGGTACCCCATTACACGTATTCCCATTACCTCTCTTAGCAATGCTCTGGGGTATTGCTTTAGGTGCTATCGGATCTTCAACTGGGGACGTTCACTATGGTTCTGAAAGTGAGTATCAAAAATTCGAATTTGGTGGAGGTACTCCTGTAGCTATTCAAGGGGATATCGTTACTAAAGCTCCATTAGGTGCTAAAAACTCTATGGACGTAGTAAACTTCTGTGCTAAATTCGGTGGACCATTAACTGGTTTCTGTTTCGGTCTCGTTGTATTCTTTAGTTTCTGGAATACAGTAGTATTTGGAGTATATGGTGGTATTATTGTAGGTATTATAATAATTATCTTATTAATTATCATGGATAATTATTTAGAAGTATTTGCAAGAAACAAATATGGACCATATGAGGAAGAATAAGGAGGTTTCGATTATGGATCCAATTACTTTAATTTTATTCATCGCAATAGGCGGTATTATGATTGGTGCAGGTGTGCACTTTATTCCTGTAGGAGGAGCTCCTGCAGCTATGTCTACAGCTACTGGTGTAGGTACCGGTACTGCTATGTTAGCTGCTGGTGCAGGTTTAACAGGTCTTATTACTGCTGCAACTATGACAGGTGAACCATTTTATATCATTGGTATTGGTGGTGCTATCGGTGCTATGATCATGATGGGTATTACTATGCTCATTGCGAACTTAATCTACATCTTCGGTGTAGGTATTGTTCCTGCTGCATCCAAAGTACCAGTAGACTGGATTACCAAACGTAACCAAGAACCTTATAAAACCCCTGGTACCGAAGGTCACGGTGTACCAGTAACTTCATTTATAAGTGGTCTTATCGGAGGACTTCTTGGTGGTTTCGGTGGTGGATTAGTCTACTACGGAATTAACACTGCTGTTAATGAAAGTACCTTTGTAACCGATCCTGCTATAAGTATTGGTTTAGCTGCTATTTTAGGTGTAGGTGTGTTCTTTATCAACTCTGTAATTGCTTCATATAACATTGGTGGTACCATTGAAGGTATGCACGATCCAAAATTCAAAAGAATTGGTACTGGAGCTCTTGCATGTGCAATCGCATCTATTGTTGTCGGAATCTTTTGTATTATTTTAACTGGAGGTATCTAAGATGTCTGCTGGTGGAAGTGCTGACGGTGCAGCTGCAGGTGCAGTAAGTTCAACTCACTTATTAATTTTAGGTATCGTTGGCGGATTACTTTGTATATATTTATCAGGATTTTTAGGAGACGTTATCGGTCCTGTTATTGCTGGTATTGGTGCAGTATTAGCAATCGTATGGGGAGCTGACGCTATTCGTAGAGTAGCAAGTTACGGTTTAGGTACTGGTGTACCATCTATCGGTTACATGTCTCTTTCCGTTGGTGTAATTTCTGCATTAGCTGGTCTCAGTTTAGCAACTATCTTAAAAATCGGTCTTTTAGGACCTATCGCTGGTTTTGTAATTGCAGTTATCATTGGTGCTATCATTGCTATTGTTGCAACCAAAATCGTTGGTATGAAAATCCCAATTATGCTCCAATGTACTATTGAAATTGCAGGTGCAGCTACTTTATCAATTTTAGGATTTGCTGTTGCTATTGCAGGTAGTTACGACATGATGGCAATTTACGAACACGTTGTTGCAACTGGTTTTATTGCTGTATTATTTATTATGTGTACTATGGCTATTCAACACCCATTCAACGCATGTTTAGGACCTAACGAAGATCAAGTAAGAACTCTCAAATGTGCAGCATCTACTGCATTCTTATCCATGACTATTACTGGTCTTATGTCTGTCACTACTGGTGGACTCGGTTGGTTTGTTGTATTCATCGTTGGATTAATCGGATGGGTTGTTTCATTCAGAGCATTTGTATTAGCTTCATGTAATGACGCAGCATCAACCAAATGGGCTGGATTATGGCCTAAAGTGGATCAATAGATTAGGAGGAATTAAATATGGCTCAAATGTTACCTATGGTACAAATCGTACCTGAAATGAATTTCGCATACGATCCTGTAACTGGGGTCCTCGGATCATCTTTAGGTTCAGGAGTTGTTCTCCTCTCTATGGATGAAGTTGAAGAACAAGTAGCAAAAGTGGAATTAGCTGCTGATGAATTAATGGCTTCCTTAGACCCATATACAAGTCCTGTCGGATCATTCCCTGGAAGGGAAGGTTCCTATGTTACCGCAGGATTATTAACTAACATGGTATATGGTTTCTTATTAGCATCATTCATCATATTTGCTGCATTACCAATCTTACAAGTATTGGGGGTATTATAGATGGCTGATAAAAAAGCTCCTGCAGATGGCTGGCCGGTTATTAGTGGGGATTACATTGTAGGTGATCCTGAAAGCCCTGTTGCAGTAACAACTTTAGCTTCTCACATTGAAGCTGAACTTTCTGGAGCAGCTATTGCAGGTCCATGTAAAACAGAAAACTTAGGAATAGAAAAAGTAGTTGCTAATATTATTTCCAACCCTAATATTCGTTTCTTAATATTAGCTGGTGCTGAAGTGCAAGGTCACATTACCGGTCAAAGTTTTAAAGCTTTACACGAAAACGGTGCTGACCCTGATAAAAAGAAAATTATCGGTGCTACTGGAGCTATTCCTTTCGTAGAAAATGTTCCACTCGATGGTGTTGAAAGATTCCAACAACAATTAGAAATTGTTGACTTAATCGACACAGAAGATATCGGAGCAATTCAATCAAAAATCAATGAATGCGTAGAAAAAGACCCAGGTGCTTTTGAAGAAGAAGCTATGGTTATTTCAGTGGATGACGACGACGGTGAAGAAGAAGAAGGCGAAGCAATGAAAGTTGTTTCAGCTGAAACTGGCCTTATCGAAGCAAGAATTAGGGATATAAACACTAAAATCGATATGGTTGGAGCTGTCCAAAGAAATATGGCTGGTAATTATGCAGGTAAAGTCCAAGGTATAATGATCGGTTTAGCTTTCACTTTAATCATTGGAGTTTTATTCTTGATGTTCTAAGGAGGTAATAATTATGGTACAAATTTCAAACAAACCAAATGTTAGTAGTATGAAAACTGCAGCTGATGATGCTGAATACAGTTCCAAACTCCTTGCAAGAGAAGGTAAACTTTTCGCAGGTTTACTTGCAACAAGATTTAAAGGATTTGCTTACGGAGCATGTATAGCTTTACTTTTAATCGTAATTATTCCTGCTATTGCAAAAGCATTAGGATTATAAGAGGTGTTATTTATGAGTGAAGAATCAGTACCTCAAGTAATGGTTTCCTCAGATGAATTCAACCAACTTGTTGCAAAATTAGATGATGCAGAAGAAAAAGTTGATTTCACTGTAGGGGAATATTATCAACGTTTAGGCCAACAAACTGGTAGAGATGTTGGTATATTATACGGTATTATAATTGGATTAATTATTTTAGTTGTAGCTATAAAATTCGGTATAACTACAATGCTATCTACCTTATTATAGGAGGTTTATACTTATGTTAAGATTTGATAAAGAACAAATCGTCGTAGATATTGCTGGAGTAAAAATGGGTGGACAACCTGGTGAATATCCAACCGTTTTAGCAGGAACAATCTTTTACGGCGGACACAATATTATTAGTGATGAAAAAGCTGGTATCTTTGATAAAGATGCTGCTGAAGAAAGAATTAAAACAATGGAAGAAATGTCTGATGTAACCGGAAACCCTTGTGTTGTACAAACTTTCGGTGCTACTCCTGAAGCTATGGTAAAATACCTAGAATTCGTAGGAGACATCTGTGACAAACCTTTCCTTATCGACTCAACTGCAGCTGCTGCTAAAATTGCAGGTGTAGAATACGTTCAAGACGCAGGATTATGTGAAAGAGCTGTATACAACTCTATCAGTATGGCTGCAGAACCTGCAGAAATCGAAGCTGTTAAAAACTCAGACATCGACGCATCCATTCTCTTAGGATTCAACCCAATGACTCCTGGTGTAGAAGGAAAAATCGAAATTTGGGAAACTGGTGGATCTGTAATTGACCAAGGTATTCTCGAAATGGCTGACGAATGTGGAATTACCAAACCTTGGATGGACGTAGCTGTTACTCCATTAGGTCAAGGTGCAGGACCTGCTGTAAGAACCTCTTACGCTGTAAAAGCTAAATGGGGTTACCCTGTAGGATCAGGTATTCACAACGTTCCATCCGCATGGGACTGGTTAAGAGGATACAAAAAAGAACACAAAGAAGCATGGCCTGTTTGTGACATAGGTTCCAACATTGTTCAACAAATGGCTGGAGGAGACTTCGTTCTCTTTGGACCTATCGAAAACGCAAGACTTGCTTTCCCTGCATGTGGTATGGCAGATATCATGATTGCTGAAGCAGCAAAAGATATCGGTACCGAACCTGTAGAAGACCACCCAATTAACAAATTATTATAGATGTTACGGGTCGATTAGATGATTAATTTCATCTAATCTTATTTTTTTATTTTTCTAACACTTTTTTTCAAGATTATTTTAACAAAATTTATATTATTCTAAAAAGATATTATTATTTAACTTTATATTTTGGAGAGGTTAGATAATGTCTTTTTTAAGTAAAATTTTCAAGAAAGGTCCTAAGCCTATTATTGCTCATTCCAAAACAGGAAATTTAGCCACTTTAAGAGCTCAAAGGGCAGGTCCTGCAAGTCCGGGTGCTGTTCAAAAGCCGGATACTTTTTATGTGACTGCTTCTGTTGAATTAGGTAACACCACTACAAAATCCATTGTAATGGCTACCAATTTAAACACAAGTGAATCTTATTTATTGAATAAAACCGTTAAGATGACTCGTGACATCCGTCCGCCTAAACCTAATGAAGAGGTTTTCGGTAAAACCGTTTGGGGTATCGAGCTTTCCAAGGAAGCGGTAACAGAATTGATTAGGGATACCGTATTGGAATCCCTTAGGAAATGTCAAGTCGATAAGGATGAGGACTTGGATTTTGTTGTAAGGTCAACTGGGGTTACTGCAGGTTTTGCAACCGCTGAAGAGGCAGGTCAATTGATTATCGCTCTTGCTGACGGCTGTCTTGAAGCAGATATTCCTCCTAGGAAAATGTCTCCTGCAATGAGCATTTCCCAACTTCCTGAAAGGCTTCAAAGACACTCCCTTTTAGAGAACATCATGTTTGACGGTGCTGTTGTTAGTGTAGTTCCTCCTGAAGGTAAGGAAACCGTTGCAAACGAGATGGAAGGGGAACTTGTTACAGCAGGAATCAAGTTAGGTGCAAAATGGACTGAAGTTGACTACAGAAACCCTTGTGTTTCCCTGGATTTCGGTTCCACTTTAGCAGGACGTATTGTTAACGATAACGAACCTTACGCTAACACTGTAGGTAACTTTTTAGGTCTTGCAGGTGTTGTAAGCGACTCCTTGGCTAGAGGTTCCGGTCAGATTGACAAGAAAAACGGTGCTGCCTTAGACTTATACTCTGAAAAGGCAATGAAAAAGGCTGACCATAAGAAAGCTGAAGCCAATGCGCTTGAAGCTCATAAATTAATTAACATTACTAAAGTGCCAATGGATGTTGAAAGGTTCGGTACAGTTCCTGTAAATCCTGAAGCTGCCGCAAAAGCAGGTACAACCTTGATTGGATGTGATGTGGGATTCAATGGTGACAAGCTCGGTGAACTTATGGAATTGGGTGCACAATTCTATGATGCTGACGGTCTTCCAACATTGCTTTCAACATTGGATTATGTAAGTACAAACATTGTAAAACGTGTATTGGATGTTGCGTTTGCCGAAAATGTCATTGTTCCTGGTTCCGCTTTAGGAATTACCGGTAGGGCAGGTATCACTGGACGCAAACCTGAACTCATTTTGGAAGCCGTTCAGGACAAGTTTGAAAATGTCGTATTTGTAGAGGACGGTCTTGCTTTAGGTTCTGCAATCATGGCACGTTGTATGAATTCAATGGGTACACCTAAAGTACCTATTGGAGGTAAACAAGGTGGAAGATGCATTCTTAAAGACCGTATGAAAATGGCTGGTGGCAAGTTCGCTTAAATGCTTTTAGTGGTTTGTCATGATTTATGCAATTTTGATGGCCGGAGGTAGGGGAACCAGGCTCAAGGTTCCTTGCGAAAAGCCTCTTTTCAAATTACATGATAAACCTTTAATTAAATTTGTACTTGACAACTTGAAATCATCTAAATTGATTGATGAAATCGTTATTGCAGTCAGTCCCAACACTCGTGAAACAACCAAATACTTGGAATCCTTAAATGATGATTTTAGGATTCTGGACACATCAGGTGAGGATTACTTAAAAGACTTATCTTACATTTTAGATCATTTTGAAAGGAAATCCAAAAATGACATTTTGCTTTTTATAAATGCAGATTTGCCTTTCATATCCTCCAAAACCATTGATGATGTTCTTGAATACTATCAGAATTCCGATAAGGATGCGTTATCTGTTTTGGTTCCCGTTGAAATATTTGAGGAGTTGGGCCTTGATTATTCATATGATTTTGAGGGCAAGGTCCCTTCAGGTTTGAATGTATTGAGAAGCGAGAATATCATCCAGGATGAAAACCAGCTGGTCCTTTCCAAAGTCGAATTGGCGTTAAATATTAACACCATTCCCGATAGCGAAATAGCGGAAAGATTATATTTTGAATATTATGTTTAAATATAATGAAGTTTAATAATTATATAAGTAAAAATTATTTTTATTAGGTGATTAAATGGAAAATAAACAACAACTTCCTAAAAGAGAAGAAAAATTATGGAGTGAAATTAAAAACTATCAAGTAGCTACCAACAATGCACGTATCCTTGGGGTATTGGATGAATTAATCATCAATGAAAAAACAGGTAAGATTGTTGATATTGCTATTAGGATAGAAAGTGATCGTAATATCCATGTAAAAGGCGCTAAAAGAAACGGTGACTTATTGTTAGTTCCTTTTGCTAAAGTCGAAAAAGTCGGCGAATTCATTATTGTAACTGAATAGTTTCAGTTATTTTCTTTTTTTTATTTATATTTTCAATTATTTTTTTTACCGTATTTTTTATACCATGTGTTAAGTATTTATATTTTATAAATCAATAGTTATAATAGTATAAAACAAATTCATATTTATTCATAAAGGTGATTATAATGTTGCTTGAAATAGAAAATTTGGCCGTTAATGTGGCTGGAAAAAGAGTTTTAAAAGGAGTAAATCTTTCTATTGATGAAGGTGAAACTCATGTTCTTTTAGGACCAAACGGTGCTGGTAAAAGTACTTTATTCTTAACTATTTTAGGATTTCCACAATATGAGGTAGTTGAGGGTACTATTAAATTTAAAGGTCAAGATATTACAAATTTATCAACTGCCGAAAGAGTGCAGTTAGGTTTAGGTGTAAGTTTCCAAACCCCTCCTGCAATCAGAGGAGTTTCAGTAAGGGACTTGCTTAAAATAGAATCTCATCAGGATATGGATGAGGAGTTAAATCCAAGAATGAAAGAATTGGCTACACAGCTCAAGTTCAGTGATGAGTTTTTAGACCGTGATGTTAACTTAGGATTTTCCGGTGGAGAAGTGAAACGTTCAGAGATTTTGCAATTACTCGCTCAAATGCCGGATTTCACAATGTTTGACGAACCTGATTCTGGTGTGGACATTGAAAATGTAGAGTTATTGGCTTCTGAAATCGGTACATTGTTGGATAAGGATAAACCACAACGTTCCAGAAAAAGAAGTGGACTATTAATTACTCATTTAGGTTATATTTTAAACTTCGTCAGTGCTGATAAGGCGCATGTTTTGATTGATGGGGCTATTTCCTGTTCAGGAAACCCAAGTGAAATTTTAGAAGATATTAGAAAAAATGGTTTTAATGGATGTGTTGAGTGTGCGCAATGTTTATGAAGATGCTGAAAGAGCTAAAGATAAAAAAGCACCAATTGGTGCAGATGTCACAATAGAAAATTTTACTGATGAAACAGTTAACGCTTTGGACATGATTGATGATTTGGATGACTTAAGCAAATCCACCAAAGAGGATCTCTTAAGAGTTGGTGTTGATACTGAGGAAAAAAACAGGTCCGGTTCATTTTTACAGGTTGATCAAAGTAACATTTTTACAAATAACTCAATGTCAGATTCCATTGAAGTAATGAACATTGGTGTTGCAATGGACAAATACAGTTGGGTTGAAGACTACTTATGGAATGTGGTAAAGCCTGATGCAGATAAATACACTGCTAAAACCGCTTTAAGGGAAAAAGAAGATGGCGTTAAAAGCGGTTACTTTGTAAGGTCCTTGCCTGGAACTAAAGAAGTCATGCCTGTACAAGCATGCATGTTCATCAGTGATGCAGATATCATGCAAACTGCTCACAATGTAATCATTGCTGAGGAAAACTCAGAACTCCACTTGATTACAGGTTGTGCAACCGGTTCAGATATCGATTCCGCAATGCATGTGGGAGTATCTGAAATGTATTTGAAACCAGGTTCCAAAATCACATTCACCATGGTCCACAACTGGGCTGAAGAGGTTGAAGTCCGTCCAAGAACCGGTGTTAATGTAGGAGATAACGCTACATTCATCAATAATTATATTTTAACAAGTCCTGTAAGGACTATCCAATCTTTCCCAACCGCTTACTGTAACGGTAAAGATTCAAGAGCTATCTTCCAAAGTATTCAGGGAGGTAAAAAGGATTCAATCATTGATGTTGGATCAAGAGTCTTATTGAATGCTGAAGGTGCTCGTGGAGAGGTCATCTCAAGAGCTGTTGCTCAGGATGAATCTAAGATTTACGCTAGAGGTCATTTGGCAGGTACAGTGCCTGACGTTAAGGGACATTTGGAATGTCACGGATTGGTATTGTCTGATGACAGTTTCATTTATGCGGTTCCTGAACTTGAAGCAAGTTCTGCAAACCTTGAAATGTCTCACGAAGCGGCTGTCGGTAAAATTTCAGAAGATGAGATTAACTACTTGACTTCCCGTGGAATTACCGAAGAGGATGCGGAATCCATGATTGTAAGAGGATTTTTAAACATGGATATTACTGGCCTTCCTGACGAATTGGCTGAGCAAACTCAAAATATGATTGATATGAGTCTTGATGGAATGTAATTCCATCTAATTTTTCTTTTTTTGTCTTTATTTTCTTATTTTTTCCAACTTTGTTTTATAGTATATAAACTTTTTGACTTTAATTTCCAAGTAACCTTTATATTAATTATTAATTAAATATATTAATCAGTACTTAATGTAATGCTGAGCTAGCTCATTATGTACATAAAATTGTGATTTTAAGGAGTGCCTAAACATGTATTCCTTAAAAAGAGATTTTAAAATTTTTTAAAAAAGTTTAAAATTGTCTTAGAAAGACGCAAGTTTTTCTAAAGAAAAAATATTATAGAGGAGGAGAAACTCTATGGCTGATGATGTAAAAATTGTAATGTTTTGTTGCAACTGGTGTTCCTATGGAGGAGCAGACACAGCTGGTACTGCACGTATGCAATACCCACCGAATATTAGAGTTATTCGTGTAATGTGTTCCGGAAGAATTGACCCACAATTTGTTTTAAAAGCGTTCCAAGAAGGAGCTGACGGTGTATTCGTAGCTGGATGTCACATGGGTGACTGCCACTATGATGCAGGTAACTACAAATTAGATCGTAGAATGAGATTAATCTACAAATTAGTAGAAGACATGGGAATTGGAAAAGAAAGAGTTCACCACGACTGGATTTCTGCATCCGAAGGTGAAAAATTCTCTTCATCTGTTAAAATGATGGTTAACAGAATCAAAGACTTAGGTCCAGCTCCATTGAAACAACAATTAGATGCTGAAAGATAGATTGGAGGAATGAATATGGCAGATAAAGTTAAAATAGGAACCATGTGGTTTGGCGGATGTTCCGGTTGCCACTTATCCATTGCGGATTTCCACGAATCCTTAATTGACGTTATGGAATTTGCGGATTTCGAATTTTCCCCTGTACTCATGGATACTAAATATGATGAAGTACCTGAGTTAGATATTATTATCGTAGAAGGTGGAGTAAGAAACGACGAAAACAGAGAATTAGCTGAAATGTTAAACGAAAAAGCTAACATGGTTATCTCTTACGGTACCTGTGCTTGCTACGGTGGTATTCCAGGTCTCGGAAACTTATGGACTGTAGAAGAACTTGAAGAAGAAGCATACATTAACTCTGTATCCACTGTAAACCCTGAAGGAATTATTCCTCACGAAGATGTACCTCATCTCGAAAGCAGAGTAAGACCTATCAGTGAATGTATGGATATTGACTTAATGATTCCAGGTTGCCCACCTCGTTCTGATGTTGTAGCAGAAGCTATCTTAACATTATTAAGAGGAGAAACAATCGAATTACCTTCAACTAACCTTTGTGAAGTATGTCCTAGAGAAAAACCACCTGCAGGTTTAGCTATGGACTTCATTAAAAGACAATTCGAATTAGGTCTTCCTGAACCTGATTTATGTTTAATTACCCAAGGATTAGTATGTATGGGTCCTGCTACCGTATCATTATGTGGTGCAGAATGTCCTTCCATTGGTATCCAATGTAGAGGATGTTACGGTCCTACTGCTAAAGTATTAGACCAAGGAGCAAAAATGATCAGTGCGATTGCATCTGACTACGGTGTACAAGAAGATAAAACCGTTGACCCAGAAACAGTTGCTGATCAATTAGATGATATTGTAGGTACTTTCTATACTTACACATTACCTGCTGCTTTAGTACCAATGAAAATGCAGAAAGGAGGAGAATAAAATGGTTAAGCTTACTATGGAGCCTGTCACTCGTATTGAAGGACACGCAAAAATCACCGTGCATCTTGACGATGCAGGAAATGTAGAAGAAACAAGATTACACGTTATGGAATTCAGAGGATTCGAAAAATTCTTAACAGGTCGTCCTGTAGAAGAATTAGCAAGAATCGTACCTAGGATTTGTGGTATTTGTGATGTACAACACCACTTAGCAGCTGCAAAAGCAGTTGACCAAATTTTCGGTTTCGATGACTATGAAATCTTACCTGCTGCATACAGAATGAGAGAAATTATGAACTGGGGATCTTACATGCACTCCCACGCTCTTCACTTCTACTTCTTAGCAGCACCAGATTTAATCATTCCTAACGGAACCAGAAAAACTAGAAATGTTTTCCAAGTTATTAAAGACATGCCTGAAGTTGCACTTCAAGCTATTAACATCAGAAGAAACGGTTTAGAAATGGTTAGAAAAATAGGCGGTCGTCCTATTCACCCTACCTCATCCACCCCTGGTGGTATCTCAACCGAATTAGACGCTGATACTCAAAAAGACTTACTTGAAAGAGCTAAACAAAACGTTGAATTAGCACAAGCTACTTTAGACTTAGCTATTCCAGTATTTGAAGAAAACATTGACTTAATCTCTTCATTAGGTAACTTCGGTGACACCAGACACTGTGGTACTGTAAAACCTGACGGAACCTGGGATGTATACAACGGTAACATCAGATTCAGAGACAAAGACGGTAGTGACATGTTCGAATACAGAAACGAAGAGTACACCGACTATGTTGCTGAACACGTAAAACCTTACTCCTGGTTAAAATTCCCATACATTAAAGAAATGGGATACCCAGAAGGTATCTACAGAGTAGCACCATTATCAAGGATCAATGTCTGTGACCAAATGCCTAAAGAAGCACCTCTCGCACAAGAAGCTCTTAAAGCTTTCCGTGACGCTTTCGGATATGCTCAAGCACCATTATTATTCAACTATGCTAGACTCATCGAATTATTAGCATCCGCTGAATGTGCTGCTGCAGCATTAGAAGAAGATTTATCCGGTAAAAAATTCCCTGATGAATTAGAAAGAACCGAAGGTAAAGGTGTAGGTATTGTTGAAGCTCCTCGTGGTACTTTAATCCACCATTACGAATCCGATGAAAACGGATTATGTAATTACGCTAACATTGTTGTAGCTACTATCCAAAACAACCCTGCTATGGAAATGGGTATTCACCAAGTAGCTAAAGATTACATCAAACCTGGTGTAGAAGTAGACGACAGCATTTTCAACTTAATGGAAATGGTTATCAGAGCTTACGACCCATGTTTATCTTGTGCTACCCACTCAATGGATAGCCAAATGAGATTAGCTGAAGTAGATATCGTAGACAGTGAAGGAAACCTCATTAAAAAATTCTAAATTTAAGGGGGTTTTATAGATGATTGTATTTAACGAAGATGGCTGTATTAAATGTGGAGCATGTGAAGGTGCATGCCCTACCTCAGCTATTGATGTAACACCTAGCTCTATTATTCACTGTGACACTTGTGGTGGAGAACCAAAATGTGCAGACGCTTGTCCTAATGGAGCATTAAAAGTTGAAATGTACGAAATTGCTGAAGGTATTGAACAAGCAAGATTAGTATTCAACTCAGTCTTTTGTGACTCCTGTGGTAAATGTGCTGAAGTTTGCCCACAAGAAACTATTGAAGTCACTGGTGCTAAATTAAAAGAAGTTGAAGGTTTCTGTGTAATGTGTCAAAAATGTGTTGACATTTGCCCAGTAGATGTAATCGGTATTCCTGGTGTAAAAGAACCTAAAGAAGTTGAAATTGATTTAGCTGGTAAAGGTCCTGTTTACATCGTTGATTGTGTTGGATGTGGAACTTGTGTAGATCCTTGTCCTGTAAATGCAATTACCCTTGAAGAAGTAGGAAGCCCTATTACTGTCAACGACGATTGTATCAGATGTGGTTTATGTTCACAAACCTGTCCTTGGAATGCAATTTACATTTCAGAAAAAGTACCTATCAAACGTACTAAAGAAATTGAATCATTCACTTTCGATTCTGCAAAATGTATCGGTTGTAACACTTGTGTAGAAGCATGTCCTGGAGATTTCATTGCTGCTAACAGTGCAAGCTTAACCGTTGCAATTCCTAGCGTTTGTGCTGCATGTGGTTTATGTGTAAAACTTTGTCCTGTTGACGCATTAGACATTAATGTTGAATGGGGTGAAGGAGCTCCTGTTGATGCTGAAGGTATCGGTAGAGATGCAGAAAAATGTGATTTCATTGGTGCATGTGCTAACAAATGTCCTACTGAAGCAATTCGTGTAGTTACCAAAACTGGTATGTTATGCCCTGCTTTAGAAGAAACTGATGCAGAACCATCATTTAACAGCTGTATCAGATGTGGTGCTTGTGCTACTGTATGTTCTAACGGCGCTTTATCCGTTGGTTCTATCGAATTAGAAGTCGGCGAAGAAACATTAACAAGAGACAGGATACAATTCAACCCATCCAAATGTGATGCATGTGGTGACTGTATCGAAGCATGTCCATACGATATGTTACACAAATCAGATAATCCTAAATTACCAATTGCAGGATTCTGTACCTTATGTGGTCAATGTATGGAAGCTTGTCCAGAAGACGCTTTATGTTATAAATAGGTGGAAACACACACCTATTTTTTCTTATTTTTTTTAAAAATTAGTTATAATTTATCCATTACTATTTTACCGTTGACTATTGTCATTACTGGTAATCCTTGATATTCCCATCCGTCAAATGGTGAATATTCTGCTTTTGTTTTGAATTCATCAATATTGAATTTTCCTTCTTGTTTCAAGTCAATCACGGTAAGGTCAGCATCTTTTCCGACTGCTATTTCGCCCTTATTTTTTAGTTCATAAACTTTTGCGGCATTTTGGCTGAATATCTTAGGTATGATTTTCAAATCGATGTTTCCCTTATTGACTTCTGTTAAAAGCAGTGGCACTACTGTTTCAAGGTTTGGTATTCCAGGTGATGATACCCAGGTTCCTTTTGTCTTGTCTTCAAGGGTGTGCGGTGCATGGTCTGTTCCGATTATAGATTCTTCATCCAAATCACTTATCCTCACTGAATCCTGTTTTTGTCTTAGTGGAGGATTGGTTTTTATAAATGTTTCATATATATTGTATGATGAATTGTCCATTAACAAGTGATGAGGTGTAAATTCCCAGCTTACAGGCATGCTTTTACTTGCACTTTTTGCCATACTCAATGATTTCCTTGAGCTTAAATGGCAGATATGCAATCGTAATTGATTTGCCCTTGCAAGGTCTATTGCCTGCCTGACAGATTCATCCTCTGATTCAACAGGTCTGGCATAGGTATAGTCAATTGCCTCATTTTCAGCTTTTTCCTTCAGTCTTCCTGTCTCCCTTTCAACAATTGACTTTTTCTCACAGTGAGTGGCGACCAATCCGTTATAATCGGTTCTTTGTTTTAAAAGGGACAAATCATGGAATATTTTCTCCAGGCTTTCATCGCTTTCCAAGTCCATGAAGACCTTAAATGCGATTGGATTCAGTTCCATCATCCTTTCCATTTCATCTAGGGTGTTCGGACCTGCCTGAAGTTCAAAGTTAACCACGGATTTTCTTTCGGCTATTTGGATTTTTTCCTTAAGGGCCTTATATGTATTTGTCTTTGGAAGTGTGTTTGGCATGTCTATTACTGTTGTAAATCCGCCGTTTGCAGCTGCCATGCTTCCTGTTTTGAAATCTTCCTTTTGGGTTAATCCAGGATCTCTGAAATGTATATGTGGGTCAATGAAGCCTGGAAGCACATAATTATTTTTCATGTCAATTGTTTTTGATGCCTTCAATGGTGCTTTTGAAATGTCAGTAATCTTGCCGTCATCAATCTTGATGTAATGTTCTCCAGTCCTGTCAACCAATTTACAATTCTTCAAAACTAAATCCATGATTAATCTCCTAATTATGTTGATAAGATATTTGTCATTTCATATTTTTAAATCATAACTTTTTTTTAATTTGAAAACATAGTTTTTATTATGTCTAAAGTTTCCGATATTCTTAAAAGGGATATGAAATTGTTTTACGAGGATTATGATACCGAGGCCAATCTTTCCGACACCACCTCAGATACGGTTCTGGTGTCAGATTTCACAGAGTACAATCCTTTGCACAATGGCCATTATCATTGCATGAAAACAGCAAGGGACATGTTTCCCGACTCATTGTTTGTAGCTATTGTGCCGGGACTTTTCGAGAGAAGCGGAAGGGGAATCCCATATATACTTCCACGTGAAATCAGGGCCGAAATAGCCGTTGACGTCGGAGCGGACATTGTTGTTGAAGGTCCGCCAATGGGAATAATGGGTTCCGGACAGTACTCCCTGTGCCTCTGCAAGACATTCCAGGCACTCAACACTGACTATATTCCGAGGGGATACAAGCCTGTAGAAGGAATTGATGAAATATTGAAAAGAATAAACATGGGCCATCACGTCGCCTCAAAACCCTACAAGATCCAGGACAAGACAACACATGAAACCCTTTTGAAAGGAAAACTTGAAGAGGATAACTATGTAATAACCTCTTTTGCAAACTCCCTAAGCAAGATAGGCTTTGACTACACTGGCAAGTTCATTTTTGTTGAAAGGATAGAGGGCGTCAGCGGAACACTGATTCGTGAAAGCATCCAGAAGGACAATTTCGACAGGGTCACCGGAATGATGCCTGAAAAAACAATTGAAGTGCTTAAAAGGGAAATTACCAACGATTCAATCATCTATGGAATACGCGATGAGGAATCAATATTGGCCACTGCAAATGACTACTCCATGGAAAAGCTGTCAGCATTGAACCTTTTCAACGATAAATTGGCCAAAAGCATTGTTGACAACAGACCATTTGATGACTTGAAGTCACTGGAGGAGTCAATATTGCCGGGATTTTCATCACATTTCCGTCAAAGGGTATTGAGCATTCTTGAAAATCCGATTCCAAAAGAAGTAATTTCCGAATACATTGACAAGTATCCGTCAAATATCAGGGTGTTGGCATATAAAAATAAGGAAAGTTTAGAAAAATTTAAAGAAAAAATAAATAATAAAAATGTTTTAAACTTGCGGTTGAGGAGTTAAAACATTGTTTATTACATTTTGTGGGTTTCCAAGAGCATATATTGCATCAATGAATGTTGGGTATGTTGCATGCAATACGAAGATGTAAACAAGATAGTAGATAACCACTAGAATAACAATTATCAAGATGATTGTTAAAAGAATATCTACAGCACCCATAGGCTCTTTTTCATCCTTATAGTTTAAGTTGTGGATGCTTTCATCTTCATCTTTTTTAGCTCTTCTGCCTCTTCTACCTTTTTTACCTTCTTGTTCTGCTAAAATTTCAGCTCTGATTCTTGCTTCCATTTCTTCAGGGGTTTCAGGTCTTGAAGGTTTTTGTTCAAGAACTGGTTCTTCAGGTCTTGGCTGGTATGGACGTCTGGTTAGGGAACCGAATTCCTCTTCGTCTTTTGCCAATTGTTCACCTAAAGGAACTTCAGCTTCATCAAAGTATAAGTCATCGAGATACTTTTCATATTTGTCTTCTAGTTCAACTCTTGCACTGGTTGGTGCAGGTTCATAAGAGTGATCAGGATAAATAAAATCTTGAGCTTTGTCAACAGGTTGTGTTGCAACTTCAGGTTCATATTCGTTTTGAGCAATTTGTGGTTGAGGCTCTACTTGCACTTGCTGTGCTTCGGAATCACTTATATAGGATGATTCAAGACCTCCGGAATATTCAATATTATCCTTTATGTTGTATGGGGAATCGTCACTAATTTGTTTTATCTCATGAGTAGGTACGATTTCTTCTGCTTGAGGTTCGTAGATGTTTTCCTCAACAGGCTGTTTGTTAAGTCTTGCAGGTTCGCTTCTGACTGGTTCTTTAGCAGCAACGGTTTGAGGTTCTTGTTGAGATTTGTTGTCTATTCCGAGACCTACAATTTTTTCTAGACATTCTTTACAGTATATTTTTCCAGCAATCTCTAATCCGCATTCTTTACAAATTGATTTTCCACATATTGCACATTGATCTGTGCCGTCTCTTTCAGGATGATAATAGCATTCCATAAATTACACTCTCATAACGAATTTAATAATATATAATATAGTTATATATGTTTTTTTTATTTATATAAAAGTTTTCATGATTTTGTTTTGTTAATTATTTTTTCCACTACAATCTCTGAAGCGACCAAATCATCAACGGTTGCTAAAAAACTTCCTAACTTTGAGCTATTGACAGTATATGTAATCTGATTTTCATTTAAATAAGATTCTAGGTAGTTTTCATTGTCAACCTCTAATGAATCAAAAACCAGTTCTGCATCATTTTCAGTATTGTATGTGAAGATAATTTCACCAGTGATTTTCATAAAATATATTATGTTATTGTTATCTAAAATAATTTTGTGGTAAAATATCGAAAATATGGTAACCTTTATTAATGACTTAATTAATATATTTAAGTATTCTATTATATTACGATATAATTTATTATATAGCTATTGTTGGAAAATTACTATTTTTAGCTATTTTTAATTAAAAACATCTTATGTTTATTTCGGAGGAATAATAATGGTTCGTGCTTACACAAGAAAAGAATATATTAGAAAAAACCCAAATTCAAGGATCGTACAATACGATATGGGTAACTTAAAAGAAGAATTTCCAGTATCATTAAGTTTAGCTGTTAAAAAACCAGCTCAAATCAGACACAACTCTTTAGAAGCTGCTAGGGTTGCTTCTAACAGGTTAATGCAAAGGGCTGCAGGAAGAATGGGATACCACTTAAAATTAAGAGTATACCCTCACCAAATCGTAAGGGAAAACCCAATGGCAACCGGTGCAGGTGCGGATAGGGTACAAAGTGGTATGAGAAACGCTTTTGGTAAACCTATTTCAGTTGAAGCTATCGTTAAGAAAAACCAAAGGATTATTACCATTGACTGTAACGCTAAAAACTTTGAAGAAGCTAAAGTCGCACTCAAAAGAGCAGGCATGAAAATGCCAGTTCCATGTAAAATCGTAGTCGACAAAGGCGCAGAATTAATTAAATAATATTATTTAATTAATCTTTTTTTACTCTTTTTTTCATTAACCAATTTTTCATTTACTTTTTTTCAAATTTTTTTTCATTAAATATTTAAACATAGAAAAATAAATTAAAATATAATATTGGCTAATTAGTTTTATGTCAATGTAAGAATATTTTCAATCCAAGAGGTCAATCTCATGTATGTAAAAAAATTTGAGGAATTAGATAAGAATGATATTGGAATTGCTGGAGGAAAAGGAGCTAATTTAGGCGAATTGACTCAAGCAGGTATTCCAGTACCACCAGGTTTTGTTGTAACTGCGCAAGCTTACGAATACTTCATGGAAGAAGCTGGAATTAATGATAAAGTCATGGAAATTCTTGATCAAATTGATGTCAACGACACAAAACAACTTCAGGAAGCTGCTGAAGAAATCAAGAAGATAATCATTGATTCACCTATTCCTGACGATTTGGTAATGTTCATCCGTGAATACTACAACGAACTCTGTCAAAGGGTCGATGAAGACGACACAGATGTTGCAATCAGATCATCCGCTACTGCAGAAGACTTGCCTGAAGCATCATTTGCAGGTCAACAAGATACTTTCCTTCACGTATCTGGTGATGATGAAGTAATCGAATACATTAGGAAATGTTGGGCATCATTATTTGAAGCAAGAGCAATCTTTTATAGGGAAGAAAACAACTTTGAACATTCCAAAGTATACATTGCTGTTGTTGTTCAAAAAATGGCTATTGCAGACAAGGCTGGTGTAATGTTTACAGTAAACCCTTCAACCGGTGAAGAAATTGCATTGATTGAAGGATCATGGGGACTTGGTGAATCAGTTGTATCTGGTGACGTAACCCCTGATAACTATCAAGTTGACAAAAAGAATAACGAAATCATCAATGTTACAATCAGTGACAAAAAAGTCATGTACACAAATGATGAAAACGGTACCAGTGTAAAAGTTGAAGTTCCAGAAGATAAAAGAAAAGAAAGAGTTTTATCTGACGAAGAGCTAATTGAATTGACCGAAATGGGTAAAACAGTTCAAGCTCACTATGGTGAACCAATGGACACTGAATGGGCATTTGAAAAAGACATGTTATTCTTATTACAAGCAAGACCAATCACAACCTTAGGAGACACAGTTGAAGATGCTGAAGATGAAGCTTCCGATTTAGGTGATGTTCTGGTAAGAGGTCTTGGAGCAAGTCCTGGAATGGCATCCGGTAAAGTCAAAATCGTTTTAGACATTGACGAATTGGATAAAATCAAAGATGGAGACATCATGGTTACAACAATGACCACTCCTGACATGGTTCCTGCTATGAAAAGGGCAAGCGGTATTGTAACCGATGAAGGTGGAGTAACCTGCCACGCTTCCATTATTTCCCGTGAACTCGGAATTCCTTGTGTTGTAGGAACAGGTGATGCTACAACAACCTTAAAAGAAAACGATGGTGTTACCTTAGACGGTAAAAAAGGATTAGTATTTGATGGAATCTCTGAAACCAAAGAAGAGCCAGTGGCTGTTGCAGGTGCTGTTGAAGCTGCTCCAATCATCACTGTGACTGAAGTTAAAGCTAATGTAAGTATGCCTGAAGCTGCTGAAAAGGCTGCAGCAACAGGAGCAGATGGTGTTGGACTTTTAAGAACAGAACACTTAATGTTAACCTCAGGTATTCACCCAGGTAAATTCATTGCTGATGGAAGGGAAGATGAATTGATCGATACAATTGCAGACAACGTTCAAATTGTAGCAGATGCATTCTATCCAAAACCAGTATGGTACAGAACCTTAGACGCGCCAACAGATGAATTTATCACATTAGAAGGTGGAGAAAACGAACCTAGAGAACATAACCCAATGCTTGGTTGGAGAGGTATCAGAAGAGAACTAGACCAACCTGAAATCCTCAAATGTGAATTCAAAGCTATTAAAAAGTTACACGAAAAAGGATACACAAACATTGGTATTATGATTCCATTGTCACAAAGTCCTGAAGAGCTTAAAAAAGCAAAAGCACTTTGTTCTGAAGTTGGATTCGAACCTCACAAAGACGTTGACTTCGGTATGATGGTAGAAATTCCGGCAGCTGCAATCATGATTGACGAGTACATTAAAGTTGGTATCGACTTTGTAAGTTTAGGAACCAACGACTTGACTCAATACACTCTTGCAGTTGACAGAAACAACGAGTTTGTAGCAAAACACTACTCAGAAGAACACCCTGCAGTAATGAAACTGATTGAAAGAACAATCAGAAAATGTGCTGAAGCAGGTGTTACCTGCAGTATCTGTGGTCAAGCAGGCAGTGTGCCTCACATTGTTGAAAAACTTGTTGAGTTTGGAATTACAAGCGTATCATCAAATACTGATGCTATTGCTGATGTGAGAAAAACTGTTGCTCGTGCTGAGCAAAAAATTATTCTTGATGCTGCTCGTAAGCGCTTAGAATAATTTTATTCTTTCTTTTTTTTATTTTTATTTTAATTTTAACGTGTTATAGGTTATTTTATGGACGATATACCAATGGATAAACAGGATATTTTAAAGGAATTAGAAGAACTTCATAAGTTGGATTATGATTATGCAGATGGCAGAATCCTCGGTTCAATGTGCACTGAAGCGCATCCATTTGCAAAGGAAGTTTACTGCAAGTTTTTAGACACCAACCTGGGAGATCCTGGACTTTTCAAGGGAACAAAGCAAATTGAACAAAAAGTCGTACAGTCTATTGGTAAGTTGTTATCCCTGGATAATGCTTATGGCAATATTGTAACAGGCGGTACTGAAGCGAATATCATGGCCATACGTGCTGCAAGAAATCATGCACGCAAATACAAGGGAATCGTTAATGGTGAAATAATCATTCCAGATTCTGCTCATTTTTCATTTAAGAAAGCTGCAGACATGCTGAACCTTAAGATTGTAGAGGCAAAATTGGATGATGGCTATAAGATTGATGTCGAATCCGTTAAGCAGGCCATTTCTGATAAGACAGTGGCTATTGTTGCCATTGCCGGAACCACTGAGCTGGGTTTAATAGATCCAATCGAGGAGATTTCAAAAATAGCTCATGAAAACAACATATATTTCCATGTTGATGCTGCATTTGGAGGCTTTTCAATTCCATTTTTAAGGGAGATGGGTTATGATTTGCCGGTATTTGATTTTTCACTTGAGGGGGTTTGCTCAATAACAGTGGATCCTCATAAGATGGGTTTGGCTCCAATTCCTGCTGGTGGAATAATTTTCAGACGTGAGGAATACTTGGATGTGATGGCGGTTGATTCACCATACCTGACTGTCAAGACCCAATCAACTATTGTCGGAACTCGTTTGGGTGCATCATCTGCAGCAACTTATGCTATAATGAAATATTTCGGTAGGGAAGGATATTCAAAATTGGCTAAAACCTTAATGGACAACACTGAGTTTTTTGCTAATGCTTTAAAAGAAATAGGTTATGAAATAATCTGTGAACCTGAACTGAATATCGTTGCATTTAACCATCCGGATATGGATGCTCACACTTTGGCTCAAAAATTAGAAGAATTGGATTGGAAAGTTTCAGTTGCAAAATGTCCAGTTGCAATCAGGGTAGTCTTAATGAATCATATAAAAAGAAAGCATTTAGAAGAATTGTTAGAAGATTTAAAAGAAATATTCTAATCTTCTATGTTTTCAACATACATTAATGGATAGTTTAATTCTTCTATGAATTCAATGCGAATTATTGCCTTAACGTTTTCTACTTTTGTATGGATTTTAACGTCAAGCATGTCACCAGTAAGTGAAGTGTAGTCGAATTCGGTCATTGACTCTTCAAGTTTGTCAAATCTGATTTCAACTTCAACATCCTCGATTGCAGGCTGCAGTTTTAAAGATTCCTCCATGCTTGTTTCCAAACTTTTTTTGGTCTCTTTATTAACTGGAGTTCCCACAAATTGATGGAATAATGCTCCCATACTGATTGCGCCTTCAAATATGGCTCTTTCTCTCGTGGTTATGTTTGAAAAGTATTCTTTATCAACGTCCATTATAATCCTCCGTTTAGGAAATTAATCTTGTCGTATATGATCTCTGATGGTATTGGACTTATGCAGCAGAAGAACAGAACTGCTGATATTATTATCACTGTAGCGAAAATGTATATCCTATTTTCTATCGGATATAGGAATGTGAATATCAATCCAATCACTAGGAATATTGCAGAGATTATCCATGCATTTGACGCCTGAGGGTTGTTTTGGAGAGCTTCAGTGTTTAGCTCATTTATTTGTGACACTTCACCCTGTACGATGAGCCTGTTTTCTGTTGACCCAATTGGGTCGCAAGTGATTAGGTAGGCTGTATTTCCATCTCCTCCACTCAATTGGTAAGTGGCAGGCACGATTTTAGTGTCCACTACTGTATATTGAACTTCCCCGATGCCCGGCCATTCCAATAGGAATGTGTCTCCAATTGAAAGCTCGTTCAACCTTAGGAATGGTGAACCCTGAAGGGTTCTATGGCCGAACAATGCAACATAATTCTGTGTAGGGATGTTTTCCCCTGGATCGCTCAAAACGCCTAGATTTAATGATTCCGTATTAATCTTTTCATCAACACCGATTGATGGGATTATTATCTTGGGAGTGTCGATATTCTGTTCAACAAGTGTCTTTGTTGAGAAATAGTTCACTTCTCCCATTGCATATAATCCGATTATCAGCAAACAGATTATGACAATTATTGTTGAAATTGTAGGGTTTTTCATAATATCTCATTTGTCAAATCTAATATAATACTTTTCTTAATTTTGGTATGTTGAGCTGATTTCTTTCACCATCCAGTCAGGCGCTTCTGATGTTGGGATTGTCAACACTATATCGTCCATGTTGTTCAATACATAATTGACCTTATCCTGAGGTGTTTCAATCAAAAGCATGTACTGTGCATCCAAATCACCCAGATTGATTTGGCGTTCATAGTTTGAAAGCTTAACTCCATAATCCTTAAGCATGTCAAAAGTCTCATTCTCATCATAGCCATTTGCAATGGCTCCCTTTATCATTTCCAAAACGTCTGATGAAAATCCCTTAGTGTTTTCATGGGGATTGGTGTTGTTTCCCTTAACAATCATTTTTGTTTTTGAGTACTCAGAATCGATGTCGCCGTTTTCCTCATATCTCATTATCGAAAGGACTGTGCATCCGCTTATTTCGGGTGAGGTGCTGTTTGAGGTGTAGTTGTCTGCTGTTGAATTGTGGTTGTTGTATATGTCAACGACACTTCCAACGCTTACAAGTCCAGCTCCTGCCTGAAGCCTTGAAATGAGTATTGGCACTGAAACGGTGTTCGGTTCCTCAAACTTGATTTTTGAAAGGATTATGGCATCATTCTCATTTAGGATTTTTGTTGCTTGTGAAATCGGCATGATGGTGTTTTTGCTTTCGTTTTCATAAACGGCCATTGTCCGGTTGTATTTGTCCTGGTTTGTTGCGATTGATTTTTTATGGAAGGATTTCCAATCCTTTGTTGCGGGAGTGAGGATGTTGATTGTTTCTATCTCTTCTGGACTGTGTGCGTCATTGATTTTGCTTTCAAGCATCATTGCATTTGGGGATGTTGTCAATGCTCCTGAGTATAGGTCATGAAGCTCGTTGAGCTTTGTTGTCTTTGCAAGGGACAATTGCTCCTGTGACGGTTCATAGATTATGAAATAATATGCTGAAATTACTAACGTGATTATAATTATTGTTGTAATTATAACTCCGATTTTTCTTTTTTGCTCGTCATCGCTTATGCTGGTTGTTTTTGGAGATAGGTAAACTCCTAATTTGTGATTCAGCTTTTTCAATGGTGATAATTCATCATCCTCTTCTTCTTTTTTGGCAGGTTTTGGAAAGTCTTGTGAAATCTGTCTTCTCAATTCCTGAGTTTCCTCAAAACCTCTTGGTCGTAATGGATCTCGTGGTCGGTCATTCATTTTGATTACTCCTATATTTTCGGTAATGATGGTTAATTTAATTAGTAGGAGTAAGGTGTCTCATCTTTTAATTAAATTAATTATCAGGTAGTATAGACAGAACAGCAGCAATATGATTGCAGGCAGGTTGATGTTGTATATGACCAGTTTCACTTGCAATATCAAAAGCAATATCAGGGCTGCTGATATGGCAATAATCGGGATATTGTCGAATTTAGGATATTGGCGGTTGCACACCATCAGAAGTGATACAACAATACTCAATAACAATGCGACATAAGGATTGAACAATCCGCTTAAATAGAATGTTGCCAATATGAAGGATATTCCAGGGATTGGAAATCCAATGAATCCTTTGGTTTCAATCTTTTCAGCTATCACATTATATCTTGTTAATCTTAAAACGCCACAGATAACAATCAATAAGCTAACCAACAGCACTATTATTTGATAAAAGCCGGGAGTGGTGTTAATGCTGCAATACAGGAATATCGCCGGTGCAACTCCAAATGAAATGGCATCGGATAGGGAATCGATATTTTTTCCAAATCCCCAATCATCCTGTCTGTTTGTTTTTCGTGCTACCCAACCATCAATTGAGTCAAATATGATTGCAATGATCATGAGGATTGCTGCCAGTTCGAGATTTCCATTTATCGAACTTATGATTGACAGGAATCCGGAACACATATTTAGTAGGGATATGATGTCTGATACTGCTATAAAACTTTTCATGTCAGTTTCCATATTACTCATATTTTAACTCCAGTATTACATTTCACATTATCTTTTATTAATGTTGGCTTGCCTTCTGATTCATTTTCCGACAATAATAATCTTTTTAGTATTCATATGTTATTTTTCATTCATATGAAACATTCATATATTTTATTATTTGCTTATTCCCTTATGTAATTTTTGTTTTTCATGTATTGGGGGCTTTATTATTTTAAAAATTATTTTTTCAACAATATTTTTTAAAAAATCCGTTAAAAGATAAAATATATATAATAATATTTTTAATAAATATTAATTGTTAGACTTTAAATAAATGCAGTAAATCTTAAATTTATTGGCTAATTTAAAGGTATTTTCCTTATTTGGCTTAATATTTTTATTTAAATCTGCTATTTATATTGGGGACTAATTTATATTGATAAATCGTGAGTAGTTAAATGATAGAAGATAATATACGTGTTCTTAGACAAGCTGCAAGGATTTCATCCGATGGAACCAATAAAATTGAGAAAAACTGGTGTGTCATTGCAGGGAATGTTGATTTGATTGATGCCATGGCATATAAGGCTATTGCATCCAATCATAACGTTAAAATATTGTTCAGGGAACATGTAATCCTTAAAGAAGGTAAACTTGATAAGAAATTTGATTTTATCATGCTTTATGGAAACACTTTAATCCTTAACGATTTTAAAAATGAGGCTCACAAACGTGGTGGAGCATATATAGAAGTGGCGAAGGAATATCTCAACACTGAACCTAATCTCATGGTGCTTGTTGCTCCTGATGACGTAATCAGGAGAACCGTTACCGTCATTGAGAAATCCAAGATTCCCTTTGCAATAATCAAGGAGTCTCAAACCACTAGTTTCATAGATATTGATATAAATAATGAAGTCAAATTACCTAATTTCATTAAGTCTGCTTTAAAGCCATTCTACAATGCTAATGAAATTGTATTGTCTGCAATTTTAATTTCCGTTGAGAAAGATGGTGATGTTGGAAAAGTTCAAAGTATAGCTACATCTAATAAGATTTTCGTTATCGATTTTAGAGACATTGTAACGGAGGATTAATCATGAATATTTTTGGAAATGATGAAGAAGTACCAGAAACTGAAAACACTAAAGTTATCAGTAATAGTTTAGGAATTGATTTAGGAACTTTAAACACTGTTATTGCAAAACCTTCAGGAGACAAATTTGATTTATACCAAATTCCATCTGTTGTCGCTGTTAAAAAAGATGACCCTGCTGAAGTGTTAGCTGTCGGTGAAGAAGCTAAAAGAATGCTTGGAAGAACTCCTGAAGATATTCTTGCAGTAAGACCTTTGAAAAAAGGAGTTATTGAAAATGTTGTGCAAGCACAAGCATTACTCATTAAAGCAATGCAAATTGGTATCAATGAAGGTGAAACCGTAGGAAGAATCGTTATCGGTATTCCTGGGGACGCATCTGAAGTTGAAAAGAATGCTGCTGAAGAAATCGGTAGAAAAGCGGGTGCACAAAACATTTTAGTAATCAGTGAAGGATTGGCTGCAGCTATTGGTGCAGGATTACCTATTGCAGAACCAAACGGTACCATGGTCATAGACATCGGTGCAGGTTCAACTGATATTGTAATCATTTCCCTCGGTGGTATCAACGATATCGAAACCGTTAGATGTGGTGGAGATGACATCGACAATAAGATTGTTGAAATTGTTGCAGAAAAATACGATGTAGCTATTGGTATTCATGATGCAGAATCCGCTAAAATGGAAGTTGGAATGGTTCACTGTTCAGAACAACTTGAAAACTTAAGTGTTGAAGTTATCGGTAAATCATTAGAAACCAACAGACCTAAGAAAGTAGTCATTGATTCAATGCTCGTTGCAGATGCAGTGGAACCATACATGCAACAAATCGTAGACGGATTAAACGTAATCCTTGAAAGATTATCCCCAGAATTAATGATGGGTGTTTACAACAACTCCGTTGCTGTTGGTGGAAGCTCAAGACTCCGTGGATTGAAAGAAAGAATCTTCGATGAAATCGCTATACCTGTGGAAATTTCAGAAGATCCAATGACTGTTGTAGCAAAAGGTACAGCTATTGTTGCTGCTGAACCATTAGCTTTAGAACCGGAAGTCCGTCTTAGGGCTATGAAATAAATTTATTTTATTTCACTTCTTTTTTTTATTTATTATTTTTACTGATTATTATGGATATTTTAGGCGTTGATGAAGCTGGAAGAGGGTCTGTTTTAGGTCCGCTGGTTATTGCTGGTGTTATTGTTCCTGAAAAAATGGAAAAGGTCCTTGAAAGGATGGGAGTTAAGGATTCCAAAAAGCTGGCTCCACATCGACGTACAATACTGTCCCGTAAATTAAAGAAAATGTTTGATTATGACATTATCGTAATTTCCGCTCGTGAAATTGATGAGATGAGGGCAGACGGCATAAATCTCAATGAGATTGAGAAAAATGCAATGGAAGAGCTCATCATGAGGTTAAAACCTGAAAAGGCTATTGTCGATGCTGTTGACGTTAAAGCAGAACGATTCCAGAATAACCTGCAAAAGGACACTGGATTTGATGTCATTGCAGAGCATAAGGCTGATGATAACTATATTCAGGTCAGTGCCGCATCAATCATTGCCAAGGCCGAAAGGGATGACCAGATTGCTGAAATCAACAAGCAGTTCATTAAGCAAGGCGGAATAGGTTCAGGTTATCCATCCGACCCGACAACAAAAAAGTTTCTGGAAAACTACACTTATGATGAAATGCCGGATTTTGTCAGAAGGTCATGGAACACTGTCGCCAAAATGAGATAGTTCCACTCTTTTTTTTAAAAAATATTTAAGTATTTGAATTTATATAATATTCTTATAAACAATTTTTAAGATAATACTTTAAGAGGATAAAAATGATTGTTGAGTATATTATGCCTTTCATTGATGGAATAATGGACATATTTACTCAAGGGGGAATTATCACTTATATAATTCTTTTCGTTGGTGTTTATGGTCTTATTATTGCATTAAGGAAAATAGCATATCTTAGAAAAATCAGTAAAGTGGATACAACCGAAATCTTTGGTGTTGTAACTGCTTCTATGGAAAGAGGCGGAGCTGTTGAAGCTTTAAAACAAATTAACGGTTTTAAAAATCCTATTTCTAGAATTATTTCAGAAACCTTAAAAATCGGTTATAAGAACAAGACCGAAGTAGAGGAAAGTATGGAGCAAATCTTCATTGTTGAAATGGCTAAAATGACTAAAGGTTTAAGCACCATCAAGACAATCACTGAGCTCGCTCCGTTCTTAGGTTTAATAGGTACTGTTATCGGTATCTGGATGACATTCAAATCATTAGGAGTTCATCCTGACTCTGCAGCAATGGCTGAAGGTATTTACGTTGCTTTGACAACCACAATCATGGGGCTTTTAGTGGCCATTGTGTTGTTGCCAACTTACACTTACATTCAAGGGCTAATTGAAGCGGAAATGGATAAGATTGAGCTTGCTACAAAAATGACCAACTGGGGTTATGCTGTAGTTAAGGTCAGAGTCGATTCTAATGTTGAATGCGCACTTGAAGCACTGCAAGAGGCTGACGGTGTTGTTAATACCAGATTGATTTCAGACCCTTACGCCAACATTAAGGTTTCATTTAAGCCGAGCATGTTGGATAAGAGTATTGCGAATATTATTTTAGAGAAATGTAATGTTAACGCTGAAATTACTGAAAGTAAACTTAAACAATAGGTGATTGGATGGCTATTGATGTTAGAAAACATAAGAAGAAGTTCTTGGACCAAAA
Source organism: Methanobrevibacter thaueri (assembly GCF_015062915.1). Lineage (GTDB taxonomy): Archaea > Methanobacteriota > Methanobacteria > Methanobacteriales > Methanobacteriaceae > Methanocatella > Methanocatella thaueri_B. Next base: position 101,837 of record NZ_SUTJ01000007.1, read on the forward strand.
GCCAAGTATCAATTTAGTTCCTTTCATTGATATTCTATTCACCATAATGATCTTTTTAGTTGTTACAAGTAATTTTTCAGCTACTGATGTTCAAGCCGATGATGCTGCCCAGGATATAGAGCAAGGCAGCGGAAAACCTAATGTCACTGATGTTTCTGGGGACCAGGAATATTATGTGGTGCCTGTTGCAAACCTTCACAAGGTTACTGTTGACGGCCAAGACCGGTCGGATGCCATTGCAGGCAGTGCCGTAGGTGTTCAGGCAAGAGTTATCGATGAAGGACAAGTTACCATTAAACCTGGTGAGATTGTAATTAAAACACCTCCGGGAATTTCTGTTGACCAAGCGGTTCAACGTCCTGAACTTTAATAATGGGGAATAAAAAATGTATACTGGTAGAATTTTATCAAGTGGAATGAATAGTGATGGTAAACCTTTTGTGGCTTATAGAGTGTCAAGCAGGTCATTTCCAAATAGGAGATGTTTAAAAGCTGATGACAGTGCATCTATTGTTCCAAAGGAAGGTTATGAAAATGACATTTACAAGAGTCCTTATATAGCATACAACAGCATCTGCATTGTAGGAGACATGGCTGTCGTATCAAATGGGTCTCAAACTGATGTTATAGCTGACAAATTGGCTGTGGGAATGAATGTTAGGGACGCCCTTGCATATTCATTGTTAACAATGGATTATGAAAAGGATGACTATAACACTCCAAGAATTGCTGCAGTTGTCGTGCCTGGTGACAATGAGGAGGAATACGATTGTTACGTAGGTATTGTAAACGATAGTAAACTATTGGTTGAACAAGTACCATTTGGAGAAGCAGTATTCATTTCAACTTATGGCAGTCAAGTGCCTGATAAGGTTGAATTTGAAGCTAAAACATCCACAGAGGCTGCAAAATATATTTTTGATGAGGGTGTTTTCGCAGAATATGAAAAACCTGTAACTTCTTGTGCAGCTGTTTTTGATGGAGAATGGACTATTGATGTCTATAATCCATAATTTTTTCTTTTTTTAACTATTTTTAGATGATTATTATGAGTATTGAATTATTTGGCTTAGAGAATATTCCTATTATTGATGGGAATAGTAATATTTCACTTATCATTAAGGATGCTATTGAAAAGCAGGGCTGTAGCTTGAATCATGGAGATATTGTTCTGATTGCTGAAACCCTGATTTCAAAGGCTGAAGAAAACTTTATAAAATTAGATGAATTGACTCCTTCACAAGAGGCAATCGATTTGGCAAACCAATCAGGAAAGGATCCTAAATTGGTCCAGGCAATTCTGGATGAGTCCAATGAAGTTGTTCGTGTAGGTCCTAATTTTGTCATCACTGAAACAAAACATGGTTTTGTCTGCGCCAATGCAGGTATTGACGAGTCAAATGTCGGTGACGGTCTTGCAACTCCTATGCCGCAGGATGCTGATAAGTCTGCAGCCGAAATCCGTGAATTTTTAGAGGATGAGTTCGGAGAAGAGATTGCAGTCATAATCACAGACACCCAAGGCAGAGCTTTCAGATTTGGAGCCATAGGTACTGCTATAGGATGTTCCGGAATTTCACCTATATGGAGAAGGGTTGGTGAAAAGGATTTATACGGTCGTGAATTGGAAACCACTGAAATTGCAACATGCGATGAATTGTCAGCAGCTGCATCCCTGATTATGGGTCAGGCTGATGAGGGACTTCCGGTTGTTGTTATTCGTGGCTTTGACAGTTTTGACACATTAAGAAATGTCGATTCAAACATTAAGTCAGTTTTAATGCCAAAACAGGCTGACGTATTTAGAAAATGAGTGATAATTATGATTACTGTTTTATCTGGAGGAACTGGTACTCCAAAATTGCTTCAAGGAAT
>NZ_SUTJ01000025.1 GCF_015062915.1 Methanobrevibacter thaueri
GCCTCAAGCTGCTGCTTTTCCACATAGTTGAAATTGGAGAATTTTTCAGGGTCGCTTTCAAACTCATCCAGAGTGACCTGAACATCATTCTTGCGCTCGCCTTCAATCTCATTAATGTTTTCCACACATTTTGCAATCAAATCATCACACAGCTCCATCCAGTAGTCGGGTTTTCTTTTAAGGTAATTTATTGATTTTGTCCCATACCTGACCGGTTCGAATACATCAATACCGAATTTGGTGGCAATGTATTCCCTGTTCAAGTCACTGGATGACAATGCAAGCATCTTACGTTCCAGGTTATGTGCCTCATCAAGAATCAGGAGTTCACGAGAGTTCAGGACACTGTTTGAGACAACCGCATAATAAAAATAATCATAGTTGGTGAGCACGTTCTCGGATTCCTTTGCCTTGTTCAAGGCAGTTAGATACTCGCAGTCACTGCATTTTGAAAGGTTGTACTCTGCCTTGATGCAGAAGTCGCAGCTACCCTTATAGTTGCATTTGTAGTTTCCACGACCCTTGATTTCAACAAGCATTGAGCTGAAATCATCCATGTACTGTTGCTGGAGCTGCTTGGTCATTGTCAGGATATAGGAATCCTCATACATATTGGCGAGAGTTGTGGCAATGGCTGACTTACCGGTACCTGTTCCGGCTTCCAATATTATATTCTTATATCCCTGGCCAATTGCATTGTTAATCTTATTTATCAAAACGATTTGACCGCTTCGGGGATTGTATTTTGGAAGTGACCAATGAATCATCCAATCCAGGTTTGAATTATTGCTCTGCATGAAAAAATCCTCACCAAATTTACTAACAACTTAATAATATGTATATTGGGAAATTATTTATATATTAATATCATTGAATGATATAGATAATATCATGTCTAAAATTCAACAATTGCAAGATATTATCGACTCTTCATCCAACATTGTATTTTTTGGAGGGGCAGGAGTTTCAACAGAAAGCGGAATACCTGATTTCCGGTCTGAAAGCGGAATTTTTAAAAGTTTGAAGAAATATGGTGACACTCCTGAAAACCTGATTTCACACAGTTACTATTTAGACCATACCGAGGAATTCTTTGAATACTATAAGGACACCCTTGTCTTTAAGGATGCCAAACCAAACCCTGCACACTTGAAACTGGCTGAACTTGAAAAGGCGGGAAAATTAAGGGCTGTCATTACCCAAAACATTGACGGACTTCACCAAAAGGCCGGAAGCAGGGAAGTCATGGAGCTTCATGGAAGCATACACAGAAACTACTGCCAGATATGCAATAAGGAGTATCCGTTGGAACATATCTTAGAAAGTGATGGGATTCCAAGATGTGAATGTGGCGGAATCGTCAAGCCTGATGTTGTACTCTATGAGGAGCCACTGAACAATGCGGTGTTAAGCTTTGCGATAGATTACATTCAAAATGCAGACACATTAATAATAGGCGGAACTTCCCTTGTCGTTTATCCTGCAGCGGGACTAATAAATTACTTCAATGGTGATAATCTCGTGTTGATAAATAAAAGTGAGACACCTTATGATGACATTGCCAGTTTAGTCATCAATGATGCCATCGGAGAGACTCTTTCCCAAATCGAAGTCAAGTGATTGAGGAATCAGTTCAATACCGGACAGTTGGTTATCACACCTGTAGACAAGTATTTCCACTCCTTCATCGTATGCCTCGTTTAGTGTTTGGCTGAATTTTGGATCGTTTTGCCAGTTAGGCCTGAAGAATTTACCTGCTGGATGCTGGATTAGGAAAAATACTGCACAGCGGTTTCCATCTTTTTTTAGCTTTATAAGTTCCTTCAGGTGTTTGGCTCCACGTTCTGTTGGAGCATCTGGAAACCTTGCCTCACCGTCGACTATCAGTGTCACCCCCTTCACTTCAACATAACATTCCTCATTTTCATTAGCCAAGTATATATCTATTCGAGAGTCATCAACTGTCTTTTCCCTTTGATGATAATCATAGCAGGAAAGCTCTTTTATCTTGTCATTTATGATTGCATCATATACTATACTGTTGGCTTGCTGAGAGTAAAGTGACACCAGCACTCCCTTGTTCTCGACAAAGTGAAGTGAAAACTTGGTTTTGCGGTTGGGATTGTCTGACGGTTTAAGCCAAACCACTGCATCATCAACCAGCAGTTCCTTGCATCTGCCGGTGTTTGGAACATGCGCAATTTCAAGATTGCCGTCAACTTCCACTTCTGCAATGAACCTGTTCGGACGGTTCTTGAATATGCCCTTAACGTAATCCATCTTTCATCACGCCACCGATATACGAAACCAGATCTGTTGCGGAAAATCCGTTTCCCTTAACATTGTAGGCCTCATCTCCCGCAAGGCCATTGATGAACACTCCAAGACATGCGGAATCGAAAGTGTTTAACTTTTGTGCCAACAGTCCTGCAGTTATTCCTGCAAGAGCATCACCGGTTCCTCCAACGGTCATTCCAGGATTGCCTGATTTGTTGATTCTGAATTTGGTTCCTGACAGTATCAAGTCATATTGTCCCTTGACAATGACTGTTCCCTTGATTTGACGTGTGATTTTCTGGAATTCCGTGATGTTTTCATCAACGTGATTAAAGTTATATGAGTCAATATCCAATTTTAAATCCTCATTTACCTTGAAAAATGACTTGAACTCGAATATATGTGGAGTCAGTATGATATCGTCACGATTCTTAATCAATGCCAATTCCACCTGCTTTAGAGCATCTGCATCCAAAACAATAGGTTTTTTGATTTTTGTAACCAGAACATTGAAGAGTTTTGAAGTGTCCTCATCAATTCCTGAACCCGGTCCAATCAATACTGCATCAACATTATCGGCAAGCTCCAAAATCTCCTGAGAATGGCTTAAGGATAATTTATCCCCTTCAAGAGATTTGACAATCAAATCAGGAGATGATGACTTGATGGCCTCGGCGGATTTTTGAGGACTTGCAACATAAACAAGGTCTGCTCCTGCACCGATTGCAGCCATGCCTGCAATGGCCGGTGCTCCGGAATAATCCTTGGAACCCCCAACAATCAATAATCTGCCATTGTTGCCCTTATGAGATGATAAATCACGATTCTTAAGCCTTAAAAAGTCACCGTAATTAACGAAGTACTCTGCTTCAAATGGAATTCCGATATCTGCTGTCACCAATCCTCCGACAACTTCCTCTTCAGCGTTTCTTACGCCAGTCTTGATTTTATGAAAGCTTATGGTGTAGTCCGGGACAACTGCAATGTCGCTTACATCACCTGTTAGAGGATCCATTCCTGACGGCACGTCAACGCTTATCTTGACCCCATTTGATTCGTTGATTATTTCAATTGCCCTTTTGATATTGGTTTGAAGATTTCCTTTAATTCCAGTGCCTAAAAGCCCATCGACAATAACAAATTCTGAATCTGGACTTTTAGCAACTTCACTGTTGTCAATATCTTCCAGTGTCTTTAGATTGTAAATGTTCAAGCGTGAAAGCCTTGGTTTCATGTTATTGAGAATTTCAAGATTTGTTTTTGAGTATGGGGATCGAATGTTATCCTTCAACATGTAAATGTCAACATCATATCCTCTGTTGAGCAAGTATCTTGCCGCAACAAATCCATCACCGCCATTTCCCCCTGAACCTGTGAAAATAACCACTTTAACAGGTTTTGAGAAAGTGTAAACCGCAATTTTACCAACTTCTTCTGCAAGGGATTTACCTGCTGATTCCATCAGGCAAAGCCTTGACAATCCCAAATATTCACAATTACTATCAGTCACCATCATATCAATAGGGTCCAAAAAAATCACCTTTAAATTAAAATATTAGTTGCAAATATACATATAATTATCTTAAATTAAGGAAAAATCATATGCGAAAAATAACATTCAGAATCATAACAAGATTACCTGCAAAATACATCAGCAGCGGTTTAATAATAATCATCCTCCTTTTTATTTATGGGATTATAGGTTCAATGTACATTATGCATTTGGATTTTATCAATGCAATCTATTATTCCGTGATTACCATGGCAACCGTGGGATACGGTGATTACATACCGACCACTGGAATTCAGAAAATGTTTGCGACAACACTTGCACTTGGAGGCGTTGCACTGCTTGCTTATGTATTTAACATTATTTTAACAAATGTCCAAGAAAAAATGACAGAATATTCAAAAGGGGCGAAAAAATTGAAAGCTATCGAAGTAATGGAAGATTATTATATCATTTGCGGTTTTGGAAGAGTTGGAAAGGTGGTTTTTGACGAGCTAACCCAAAGAAACCAGAATGTAATCGTTATCGATAAAGATGAGGACACCTGCGAGTCAATTGAAGAAAGTGAAAATGTTGTAGTCCTAAATGAAGATGCAATCGAGGATGATTTGGTTGCAAAATTGGCTGGTGAAAAATGCAGAAGCGTCATCATATGTACCGGGGATGACGTCAACAACCTGTTTATCGTGATGACCATACGCGAAACAAATCCCGATGCATGGATTGTGACAAGGGCAAGTAAACTGGAAAACGTGAAGAGACTCAAGAAGGCAGGTGCCAACAAAATAGTATCCCCTGAAATAATTGGCGGAGAGGGACTGTACTATGAATCCTCAAGACCTCATCTTTTGAAAGTCACAGTAAGACATGATCCCGATGAAATTCTTGATGAATTTAAGGTAATAGCGAAAAATGGATGCACATTGGAAAACATAGAATATCATCTTCCAGGAATAGAAACACCATTCACTCGCCAAATCAAAACAATGAATATCTCAGACGGTCAAAAATATGTCAATTACCTAAGCACCCATGATGACCAGAAGGAAGCACTGACAAATCTTTACAAAAATGTCAACAATATTCATTCACACCTAATATCAGGCCCTGACCAGTCTTCATTCGACAAGGTATTGAAAGAATTGGAAGAAATTGAGGAGATTATCGGAATCGATTTGACCAATAAGGAAATTAGTGAAATAACAAAAAAAGAGATTAAGAAGTACAATTAACAATTTTAATTGTACTTTTTGATGAAACATAATATTTGATATTGCCTGAATATATTAAAACATTATAACTGCCAATATTCAAAGCCTTTGGATTGAAGCTGGCAACTCCTTTTGAATTAGTCTTAACTGTATAAACCTTATTTTTAATTTTCAGCTTCAATTTAAGTTTCTTGACTGGCTTTTTGGTTTTCTTATTCTTAACGGTTATAGTAAATTTTTTAGATTCGTTAAGCAGTTTGGTTAATTTTGGAGCCTTGACAGTTGTTTGTGTCTTGATCATCTTATCAATGCTTCCGAAATTATGAACCCCAAGCAATAGCTTTGATGGAGTTTTAGGAAGGTTGTTTTTAGAGAAGAATGTTCCCTTGAAGTAGATGTCATCCCTTAAATGGCCTGTGCTTCTTCCGGCCAACTTTCCATTGTCATTAGCTCCATAAGCCTTAAGTTTGGCAGTGGTTTTACCATCAATTGTTGTGGCTTTCCAAAGGAATGCTGTTGCATCCCTTCTGTTGACACCAAATTTGTCTGTGGCAGCAATCTTTATTGCGGCCTTTGCAGGGTCCTTGCTGAACTTATCCCATGCACCATGCCTGAACATTGATCTTGCGTTTGGAACGTCAATGTATTGTCCAGGTTTCAATTTGCCCCATTTAATGCCGCTTGACCATACTAAAGCATATTTTCCGTTTGGAGCTTTTATTGAAAAGTGACCAATACCCAATTGCCTTTCATATCCTTGGATTTTCTTCAAATAGGATTTTTTAATCTTGCCTGCCTTGAACATTTTGCCTACAAGCTTTTCAATTGCATGGTTTATTGTTGGGTTATCAGCACCTCCGGTTCCTGCCATCCATCCGTTGGCAGCAACTATTATATGGAAGAAATAGCTGTTTTTCTTGTATTGCTTTATTACAGGCACCCCATTCAACTTATCTTTAACAATATGAATGGTTTTAGTGTTGGTTGCATCCCTTCTAAAGCCTATAACTGCCTTATACTTGTTAACTTGAACATACAAAGAGGAACATCCTGTTTCTGCAGTCTCCTTGATGGTCATTGCAGCCTTGGATTTCTTAACTTTAACATTGTTGTCCTTAACATTGACAACCACCTTGTATGAACCCGCCCTGAAATTCTTCTTTAGATGGGCAACGCCGTTTGCATCGGTGGTTGCATAATATACTTTATATTTGTTATTGTGATAAACCTTGAAAGCAACCTTAATATTCTTGACGGAATTTTTTGTAATCTTATTGATTACTTTTGCCTTAAAATAGAATCCTGACTCAAAATAAGTCTTGAAGTTTTTGGTTTGAATGGATAATGAGGCCTTGTTTACCTTTACGATGGCCTTTGCCACACTTGAAGTGTAGTTTTCATCACCGTCAAACTTGACTGTTGTTGTATAGCTTCCAGGTTTCAGGTTAATTTTCAGGACTATTTTTCCTGTAGCGTCTGTTGTCTTGTCATAACTTTTACTGTTTATTAGAATAGATACCTTCTTGTTTGAAATTGGTTGATTATTGCCATCCTTCAGATAGCTGACAAATTCAAGATTATCCTTATAGTAACCGGTTACATCATGGGTTTCTATTTTCGAATTTGTCTTGAGATTTGCCTGAGAATCATTGATTAGGTCATCTGAAGAGTCCTGATTGAGACTTTCGGCATCTTCTAGGATAACCTCATCATCGTTAATCACATCACTAACATCAGTTATATTTTCATTAGCGGAAACAACACTGAGGCCAACTAAAAATATAACGAATATTAACAATACAATAAATCTGTTTTTAATCATGTTTTAAGCACCTATATTAAAAAAACAGCATAACAGTTTTAAATCAGAAAAAAAGTAAAAAAAGTAGAGAAATTAAATTTCTCTCTAGAATAATTCTTGTAAGTGGATTTGGAAAGGTCCTAAACTTCCGCCGTAGTTACCAGCACCGATTTCGATAACACCAGGTACTTGGCAAGCAGCTTCGATACCTGCTTTCATAGCAGCTTTAACGGATTCTTCGTCAACACCGTCAATAACGATTTCCATGTTTCCGAATACGTTTTCAGGTAATTCAGTTTCCACTTGGTCTTTTAAGGTTACACATTCTTTTTCGTTGGTGGATGCACTCATGAAGGAGTATTTAGATCCAGTTTTTGAACCGGAAGCAACCATACCACCTGAGAAAGGAGTGATTACACCAGGAACAGCGTGAATAGCATCAACAGCAGCTTCAGCAGCAACAATGGAAGCCATTTGACTGTCAGCCATAATGAAGAAGTTTCCACCAGCTACTCCGCTTTTGCATCCCATTTCATCTTCCACTAAGAATTCACCAGACATGATAGGAATAACGTGCATTTTTTTGCCGTTTACATCTTTTTCAGTTTCAAATCCGTCACCGAAGAACTTGAGTTGTTTTCCGGTTGGGAATGAGTCTTCACTTTCTAAAGCGTTGAATGCTGCTGCGGTAGGAGCAGTTAAAACACATTGTCCGATTCTGTCCATGATTTGTCCGCCTAAAGCTTTTTTGGACATGTGACAAATCATTATTGCATAACCTGGTCTTCCATCTGGAGATTCAGTTGGAGGAACATATTGGTCAATACCTGCTTCTGCAGGGCATCCAATAACTGAAGTAGCAAATCCGGTAGCTTCAGTAGCAGCGATTTTAGCTAAATGTTTAGTAGCTGCAGTAATAATTAATCTAGATACTTGAATTCCAAAACCTTCAGCAAAGGTATCTTGTATTTTTACGCCATTAATTTCCATATTTTCACCAAAATTTTTTTAAAAAAATTAAATTTTTTGTGATAATTAAATTTATGATTATAAATTAAAATAAAGTTTTCTATTTTAATGGCCATATAAAATTGATTAAAAATTATTTTACACCGATAAGCTCATCTAAAACAGGCATTTTTGACAAGACATAAATTATTATCCATGATAAAACAAAACCAACTGCAAAGAGCACCACATAATCTCCAACAAAGCCGAATGAGATATGTAAAATCTTGCGAACAACCATTATAATCTGGCTGTGAATCAGATACATTCCGTAACTGCAAAGTGCAATTGAGGATATGATTTTCTTAGGCAAATCTGAAATGCCGTTCAGGCGGGAACTTGACTTGAACAGGCAGAATGTTCCAACTGCAAGCACCATCACAGGAAGAGAATACCTGTGGAACACGAACAGTATGCTTGAGTCAACAACAGCATATGAATAGACAAGCATGAGGACTGATGGAGCGATTATAAGAATTGCAGCAGAAATCGGGCTGTTGAAAATTCCCCTCTCGCTATGCCTTAAATAGTAACCCAGAACAACAAATCCTATTGGACTTATGAAAAATGAGACATATTCAGGAATTGGAAGCATTAATGAATGTGTCATGATAATGTAGACAGTCCAGATTGCTAGAAAAGCTTCCACTTTCCTCAAATCAGAATTATTAATCCCCCTGTTGAATATTGGCATGAGAATATACATTCCAAGCATCATCCAGAAGAACCAGTAAACGGCAGATCCCGGTGCCTTGCAGATTAGTGTGTCCACGAATACCTGCAGGATGTCCCCTATTCCGAATTGGGTGACAAAGTTAACGCTTGAAATGAAGTATGATGCCAAAACAAGCATTATGGTAAATACCAGTGACCAGAAAACAAATGGTATTGCAATACGAGGAATACGCTTTTTAAAAAATCCCTTAACGTCCCAGTCACGACCTAAAAGCAGGGCTCCTGAAAGCATTAAAAACAAGGGAACGCCAATTCTGAAAAAATTATTTGCAAATGTCTCAAAAATTCCGCTTAAAGAAAAAATAGTATGAACATTATAGTTCATTATCTCTCCAAGATGGCCGGTTACATGGAGCAGCACCACACAGAGAATCGCCAATGCCCTTAAGGCATCAAAATAAAAGATTCTTTTATTGCTGCTCATAGAATTACCCGTCATCCTTTAAATCATCACTCAGAGTCTCCTCTATTTCATCAGGAGATGAGGAGAATGATATCTTGTCAAGAAGTGATGAACCGTAGTGAGGCAAGATCACTAAACCTAATATTGTTGCCATCCAGAAGGATATCAGCCTTTCAATGACTGTGGCTGCCGCACTGATTGATGCTGAGATTCCCGCTGCGGAATAGAATAAGATCATCATACCGTCGACAGCTCCAAGGCCTCCAGGAAGAAGAGGAATCATACCGACAAGTGAAGCCACAATGAACACTTCACCGATTACAACCAAGTCCACTTGTGCTCCGAAGGCTAAAAATACCAAGTATACTCTGATAATCTCAAAAACCCATATTAAAAAGGATAAAGGTATTGTGTATGATAAAACCTTCTTGTTTGAAATCAGCAATTTCATGGTGTCCTGGAATCCGAATATTGCATCGTGAATCTTTTCCTCAAGACCCTCTGAATTTTTCTTGTAGAATCTTCTTACAAGACCTATAATCCAGCCGTCAACCCTTTTACCGAAGTTAGGATTGATGCACATGTAAATGAGAACAATCAATATTGCTACAATGGCAATTACCGCCAAAACCATAATGATAAGCAACCATAAATCAAACTTAAAAGAGAATGCCATTGCACCTATTGTCAATGCTGCCAAAACAACAAATGGGAAAGTGTCCAATGCCCTATCGGCAACTACTGTTGCGAATGTCTCTTCCATAGGATAATCGTTTTGCTTGGAGAGAATATAAGCCCTTACAGGTTCTCCTCCACCACGCCCTGATGGAGTGATGTTGTTAACTGCAAGTCCAACAAGCACCATCGGAAGCAATTCGCCAATGCCTACATCCATATTTGCAAGTTTATTCAGGATTTGCCATCTTAAAGTATACAAGAAGTATGTTACAATCTGAGTAATGATTGCAAGGACTATAATTCCTATATTGGCTATCTTTAAAGCGCTTATTACCTCTTCTATACCGACAAACCATAGCATTACGGCTAAAATGAGTAAGCTTATCCCTAAGAAAAATAATGTTTTGCGGTCCATAGTGTATATTATTATTGAATTGGTTACTTATAAATTTATATAGAATTTTATTCAAATTATTACAATAATGAGGTATATTACAAAAACTGACTTGAGAGTTATAGCAAGAAACTCAGGAATGCT
>NZ_SUTJ01000008.1 GCF_015062915.1 Methanobrevibacter thaueri
TGAGGATGTGACGCAAAATTTTTAATTGAATTTTGTGTTTTTGATTTTTTTATAATTTTTCTTATTTTTAGTTGTTTTTTCTGTTTATTTCGTTGTATATTCTTTTTAGGTTGTGTCCGATTGTGTATAGTTTGAATTCAGTGTTTGTGTTTTTGAGGCCTGTTGTGGTGAATTCATGTAGTTTCATGTTTTGTTTTAGGTGTGCAAACGGTAATTCTGCTGTTTTTGATCGTTTTTTGTAGATTTTCTGTGCCCAGTCAGTTTCCATTTTCCGATGCATTCTAATCTTGGAAGGATTTCCATAGTCTTGAATTACTCTATAATTCGTTTTTTCGCAGCAATAATCTTTCATGATGCAATTTTTACATTCATTTGTCCAATAACTTATTCTTTGTTTGTTTTTGTATTCGTATGTTTTTCGTCGATATAAAATTTCTCCTAAAGGGCAGATATATGTTCCTATTTCTGCATCGTAGTCGAAATTATCCTTTTGAAATGGTTTTTCCCATAAATTGTATTTCTTTTCTTTTCTTGAGAGTTTTCTAGTGGATATGTATCCATCTAGTCCTTTTTCTTCAAGATAAGTTGTGTTTTGGTCTGTGGAATATCCATTATCGGCACTGAATTGGAAATTGGATGGCATTTCATCATAGATTCCTTCTAAATTGCTTTTTAATTGTTCTAATGATGGAATTAGTTCGAAATGGTCAGTTGGATTTTGTGTAATGTATGATGTGAGTATGATTCCTTTGTATTCGTCCACAATGATTTGTGCATTGTAATCCCATTCCCATTTGCCTTTCTTATTTAACATTAAGCGTGCATCAGGGTCATTAATTCCAATCACATCTTTTGGTGATTCTTTTACTTTTTCTTCGAGTTCGTTGAGTTTTTTTAAAACTTTCTCAGGATTTTTTTCTGCTTGTTTTAAAAGATTTAAACTTGAAGAACGAAGCTTATCTTTGTTTCTATCATTTTTGGAAGACACATCTATTTCTTTTATGGTTTCTTTGAATTTTTCTTTGTCTGTTAATGATTCTGGAATACTGTTTCCAGATTCATCACCCAGTTCGTCGTCTTCTTGTTGATCCAGTTCAATACTTTTTTCAAGATGTTTTTTCATAAGTTTAATTTGATTTTCATCTGTTAATCGATTAATGGATGTTTTTGCTTTGATTTTAGTTCCATCCAAACTCACATGATGGATTTTGATTAAATCATTATCTTTTGCAATTTTAATGGTTGTTTTGAAAGCTTCATCGATTAAATCAGGATAATCAACTTTAAATCTTGCTATTGTTCGATATGATGGGTTTTCCATAGCTGCAAGATACATATAAGAAATGTCAGTACGTGTTTTTCTCTCAATTTCTCTTGAAGATAATCCTCCATCAAACACGCTCATTAAAATGAGCCTGAGCAATAATTCGCGCGGATAAGCAAATTCACCAGGCTTTCCACGAAACTCCTGATTCACTTTCGAACAATCAATTAAATCAACCACATTTTTAATAAAAAAACACGGATGATCTTTTGGAATCAATTCACGCAAGTCCAACGGGACTAACATGCTCTGATTAATATTATCATCTTTCAAAACCATAAATAAAACAACCACAAAGATTAATCTCTATAATAAAAGATTGTACTTCATAGTATATAAAATTAAAGAAAAAATAAGCAAAATAAAAATTAAAAATAGTGACTTCGTGTCACATCCTCTTTTTTATTAATTTATAAATTCATCAATCAATGAAATGACTTCATCCTTTTTTTCGAAAAATATTATATGGCCTGCACCCTCAATTATTTCCAGTTTAGAATCCTTCAGCGCATCTGCAACTATTTTTGACTCGCTTGGCGGATTGAGACCATCAAACTCACCGACCAGAAGAAGAACCGGTATCTCAACATTATCAATGTCGCTCATCATGTCATAATGGGCAAGTGATGCGTAGATGTTTTTCCTCTCCTCATTGGTAAGCTCGGTTTTACCACGGTTTCCCCGGTAATACTCTACAATCTGTTCGGGAGTGGTGTTTGGTGGATAGACTCTTCTTGCTATTAATCTTCCCATTTCCTTAAGGTCAATGTCAGCGTTTCCGCCGTTTTCCTCAACCGCCTTTTCCATAAGAGAAATCTTGCCCTGGCCACGTGTGCCAATTAACACTATTTTTGATGCAAGTGAAGGGTATTTCTCGGCTGTTCTGAGCGTGATGTATGATCCCATTGACAGTCCAATGACTATGGGATGTTCCATGTCATAATATTCTATTATTGCAGCTAAATCATCTGCATAGTCTTCCAAAGTCAGATTTTCCGGCTTGTCGCTTTCACCATGGCCCCTCACATCATATGAAACCACATGATAATTATCCTTATAATAGTTAAATAGGGGATTCATGATTTCCTTTGTTGCAAAGATTCCATGAATCATGACCATGTCGGGACCGGTTCCAGCTTCCTTAACGGCAATGTTCAAACCGTTGATTTCAATCTTAGACTCCATATTTAATAGTTACTCTTGAAGCTATAAATGTTTAATGGAGCATTATTTTGACATCATTTGAATTTTAAACCAACTTTAAAGGCATCAGCAATCTTATCGCCGGTTTTATAGTAGGAATGAGTAATGTCATCATATGCCAATGGGTCAAGCAGCCTGAAATCAATCTTTTTATCGTTCAGAACGCTTTCATCAGCCTGAACGTTAACGATTTCACCGGTTATTTGAGTGTGTGAGCCCACTTCAGCTACATGCATCACCCTGCATTCAAGAGATACCTTGAACTCATCTATAATAGGTGCATTGACCTTTTCGCCCTTGACCGGAGTGAAATTGATTTTTGCAATCTTATCTGCATTATAACCTGACTCTATTCCAAGATAGTCCACCTCTGCCATATGCTCCACGCTTGGAAAACCTAAACAGAACTCTTGAGTCTGTAAGATACTTTTTAGGGTTTTTCTCTTTAAGGTGGAATTGATTGCTATCATCACTGCCGGCGGATGGTGGGAGCACATTGTGGCAAAGGCCAGTGTGCATGCATCGGCTCTTCCATCCTCATCATATGCAGTTGCAACAACGGCAGGTGCCGGATACATCATTGTATGGTTTTTAACATTCACTTTCATCCTATCACATTATTGCTTTTGATGATTTCAGATATTTTAATATTTGGATTCCTGTATCTCTCATCAGGAACTCTTGTAATGTACTCATTTCTCTCTAATCTTTTTATGATTTGATCAACATTTGACTCAGAAACAAATAACTGTTCAGCCAAAATCCCATGAGAGCAGTTCTGATGATAGAAAATGTTGACAAGATAAGTCACATCACTAGGAGTCAAATCCTCGTATGATTGTTTTAGATAATCCTTATGAAGCAAATTGATATAATTAATATACATTATGATAAGCGTGAAATTAATTCTTTCATCTTCAAAATCAGGTCAGCCATCTTATCACCTTAATAAATTATATATAATCCAAATAAATAAACCTTACATTAACAAATTTCATAGGGGCAAAAATATGAAACACAACACTAAAATCATACTTATTGTAGTGATTATCCTGATTATCGGTGCAATAATCTATTTTGAAACCCATAAATACAATGAAATAACCTATACTACACTTGGAAACACCAGCATCGGAACCGTTGAGGTTGGAATTTCAGGCAACGAGAACGCAACAAAGTGCATTGCACTCATCACAGGCATCCATCCAAGGGAAAAACTCTCCATTGAACCTGAAATCCAGGCTGCAAGGGAATTTGGAAATGATGACGTGAAGATTCTTCACTACAAGGTAACGGTTACACAGAACCCTGAGGATTACTCTGAAGGGCGTGCAAACGGTGAAAGCCTTGTTCATGACTATGTCAATCCCCATGTGACCCAGTCCGATGCCGATGCCGTTGTAATCAGCCATTCACACAATCCAGATTATGGAGACTGGTTCTACGTGGCCACACCTGAGATGGATGATGCTTCAGTAAACATTGCAAAAAATATTAAAGCAACAAGTGATTTCAACTATTATCCTGTTACCGGAAATGAAACATACAAGTCCACATCCGCTGTTCTTGTATCCAAGCCTATTGCTCAGGCAGGTTATCCTACATTCGTCTATGAGATACCTGAAGACATCTGGGAGATGACCTCAACCGGCAAGACCAAGGAGCTTTTCGGCCTGATTAGTGAAAATATTTAACTTCAAATATTTTCATTCTTTTTTTCAAATTTCAACTGTTTCAAAATTAACTGTTTCAAAAGAAACAATTATATTATATGAAAACAAATATTATATCAGGTGATTAAATGGATGATGAATACTTTCAGGCAATAACCAAAAGTTCCCCATTCATCGCATGGATACACAACCTGTCCCTGAATCAGCAGAAATACATGAAATCAAAATTCGACAACATTGATTTGGGCCATGACGTTAGATACATAATGTTTATCTATGACAATCCCAACTGCTCACAGGATGACATTGTGAACATGTTCAGCCAAAGCAAGGGAAATGTTGCAAAGGTTTTGAAGAAACTGGAGGATTTGGGATACATTGAAAGGAAAACCAATCCTGAAAACAGAAGAAAATACATGCTGAATACAACCCAAAAGGGAAATGAACTGGTACCGAAATACAGGCAATACTCCCTGGATTGGGAAAAAGAGGTAGGATTAACAGATTCAGATGAGGAATTGAAAAGAAGAATAAGGGAAATTGCAATCAATGCAATGAAACTTGTTGAAGGAGAGTAGTATTATGGAGTTAAAGTTAGAGACAATAGTCGTGTTCGTATCATTCATCACATCGTTTTTTGCGGTGTTTCTGTCAAATGGTATAATTATAGGAGTTCCGGCAATAGCTCAGGACTTTGCAATGAACAATGTCATTCAAAACTGGGTGCCGACAATATTCTTCCTTGTCGTGGCAGTGTTTACAGTTCCAGCAGGGCAGATTTCAGGAAAATTCGGAGTTAAAAAGTCATTGCTTGCAGGAATCATCGTGTTCCTTGTAGGCTCAATCGGCGCTTGCCTTTCATTTTCAACAGAATCATTCCTTATTTTCAGGATGATGCAGGGAGCAGGTGTGGCATTCCTTAATGTATCCGCCATGGCAATGGTTGTGCATGCGGTTTCACCTAAAAACAGGGGAAAGGCATTGGGCTTTACAGTGACAGGAGTTTATCTTGCAACTTCACTTTCACCGGTTATATGTGGATTTCTGGTTCATAACCTCGGATGGAGATCAATGTTTTACTTTGTGATTCCATTTTTAGTGTTATGTATCATACTGATGATTGCAAAAATCCCTCAAGAGTGGAAGACCTATCAAGATGACAAGATTGATAAAGTTGGTTCTTTACTGTATGGCGTAGGAATATTGTTTTTCATCTATGGATTCACAAGTTTGATTACAACAATGGGCAAAATATTAACCGTTCTTGGAATTATATTGCTAGTTATTTTCGGTTCATATGAGCTAAGGCAAAAGTCACCGGTATTCAACATGAACCTGTTCAAGAACAAGAAGTTCACATCATCCAATGTTGCGGCACTTTGCAGCTACCTTGCAATAATGGTTGTGACAACAATCCTCAACTACCACTTCCAGTATGTTCGTGGATGGGATGCACAGATGTCCGGAATGATTCTGATTATCACACCGATAATCATGGCGATAATGGCACCGAATTCCGGAAGGCTATCAGATAAGATACATCCTCAGAAATTGGCTGCAATCGGAATTGGAATAGCTGCGGTTGCACTTTTAATATTGACATTCCTTACAGGAGACACACCATTGTACATTGTAGTATTGGCAATGGTTCTTCAGGGTATAGGAATGGGACTTTTCTCAAGCCCGAACATGAACGCAATCATGAGTTCAGTTCCGCCAAAGGACGCACCGACAGCTTCCGCATCACAGGCTACAATGAGAACAATCGGTCAAACCATGAGTCTTGGGCTCCTGACATTGATATTCGCTTGGGTGATGGGCAATCTGGAGCTTGCACCTCAATATGCCGGCATGATTGTTCAGGCATCACAGATAATCTGTGGAATATGTACCGTCGCTTGTGTGCTTGCAGTATTCGCATCACTTGTCGGTGTAAAATCAAAGGACAAATTCAACACTCAAAGATAATTGGTTAGATTCAATCTAATCAATTCTTTACTTTTTTTATATACTTTAAAAACATAATATTAACTGATGAGAAGGAAAATTGTTTTTGCAGTAATAGCCATTGTTATTCTGGCAATTGTTGCATACGGAATATATTATGTGAACGATTATTATCATGCAGATGATGAGGCTAAAAGCCTGATGAATGGAACTGATAACGTTAAAGTGATTAAAACATCAAACGGACTATTGCTTGATGGTCCTGGAAATGATACTGCTTTAATCTTCTATCCCGGCGCTAAAGTTGAATACACATCATACCTGCCTTTATTAAGTGAAGTTTCAAAGAAAAACATTGACTGCTTTGTTGTGGAAATGCCATTCAACCTTGCATTGCTTAATCAAAACGCCGCTGATGAGATTATAGACAATTACAACTACACCAATTACTACATGTCCGGCCATTCCCTTGGAGGAGTAGTGGCATCACAATACGTTAACGCAACCAACAAGACAGACGGACTGATCCTTTTTGCAAGCTATCCGACAAGTGAAATTCAAAAGCCTGTTCTTTCAATATACGGAAGCGAAGATAAGGTCCTTAATATTGAAAAATACAATGAATCAAAACCATTAATGGACAATCTAACTGAAATTGTCATAAAAGGTGGAAATCACGCTCAAATCGGTGATTATGGATTGCAGGACGGTGACGGAACAGCTAAAATCACACCTGAAAAACAACAGGAAAAGACAGTAAACGAAATCATTAAATTCATTGATTAAAGATATAGATTAACATGGAACTAACTGCTATCGAAATGAAAAAATCAATTGAGAAAATCTATGAGAGACTGGATTCAGTTACACCGGTTGATTTTGATTGTGGAAAACTCTGCGGAGAAGTTTGCTGCGTTTATGATGCGGAAGACTATAGAAACGAGGAATTGGCGCTATACTTGCTCCCTGGTGAGGAACTGATGTATGAGGACAGTGAAGAGTTTGACCTCTACTACATCGATTCATCCGAAATAAAATATCCTCATTCATGGAAAGGACAGATTTATCTTGTCAAATGCAGGAATCCCCCAAGATGTGACAGATCTATAAGACCAATTCAGTGCAGGACCTTTCCATTAATACCACATTTGAACAAGAGGGGAGAATTCCATCTGATATTTGATGAATCCGAGTTTCCATACAAGTGCCCAATCGTCCATGACCATATCAAATTGAATGATGATTTTGTAAGGACAACCTATGAGATATGGCTGATGCTTATGCAAAACCCGTTGGTCTATGATTTGATTGATATGGATTCAAGAATGAGGGACAATAGAAAAACAGACTATGAAGTGGTTATATGAGATACAAGATATTGATTTTCGCATTGGCACTGTTCCTTTTGATTAACACCGCCAGTGCTATTGATTCATCAAACTGGACAACAGCAACGGTGGGCTATGAGAACTTCAAGATACCTCCGGAATATGAAAACCCATACAGCAGCGATTTTAATATGTATGAATATGATTATGATATTGACGTTTTCACAGTCAGATACGTCAATCCAAGAATAATTGACTTGTACGGTTACTTTTTAGAGAGAAACGACTTTAAGAAAGTGAAGGTTGCCGGTCATGATGCAGTGCACTTCACAAGCCATGACAGGCATGATGATGCGAACAACTCAAAGCTATGGTTTTCAGCGGGAGAGGAGTTCTACTATATCGCCTGGAGAGGAACAAACATAACCCCTGAAATCAAGGAAGTTGTTAAAAGCGCAAGCAAATCCAAATACTCACATGACGAGTTCTATGATATTCTAGACGAGAACTATCAAAACTATAAGATTACTCATGCAATCGAGTCTCAAAGATACGATTATCCGACAAGCGACAAGGGACACCATTCATTCGTGTCAGTTGGAAGCAATGGAGTTAACTTTGGAGTTATGACGTAATCATAATCTCCAATCTATTTCTTTTTTATTGTTTTTAGTTAAATACTCATTTGCCTTTTTGAAGTGATCGCATCCGAAAAACCCCCGTCTTGCGGAAAAGGGTGAAGGATGTGATGTTATTAAAACCAGATGATTCTCATTTGTGATTAATTCCTTTTTCTTTTCAGCCTGCTTTCCCCATAACATGAAAACAATAGGCTGTGATTGTTTATTCAATATGCTTATGACCTTATCGGTGAATGTCTGCCAACCGCATTTGTTGTGGGAATTGGCATTGCCCTCCTCAACAGTGAGAACAGTATTTAAAAGAAACACACCCTGACGAGCCCATTTTTCAAGACAACCTGAAGAAGGTATAGGATAATCGTATTCGGCATTGATTTCCTTGAAGATATTGCTGAGTGAGCGTGGAATCGGTCTTCCATCCGGTGTTGAGAATGCAAGCCCATGAGCTTGGCCCTCCTCATGATATGGGTCCTGGCCTAAAATGACCACTTTTACATCAGACAAGGGAGTGAGCTTGAATGCATTGAATATGTCATCATATGGCGGATAGATTGTCTTTGATGAATACTCAGCATCTATAAAATCCTTAATGTTTAAAAAATAGTCCTTATTGAACTCTTCGCTTAAAGCCAAATCCCAATCATTACCAATCATGGAATTTAATTTGTCGCTTAAGTTATATTAATTTAAGTTAAAAAAAGAAAAAAAGTAAGAATAGTAATTAGAAATCAATTCCAACATAAATACCATTTAAGTGGAAAGTTTTGGTATTCCAATTAGCTACACTTCCTAATGAATTTCTTGAACTAGTAGCATCAGCAATAGTCCATCTTCCATCAATTAACACTTGTGCCCATACGTGGCCGTATGTACTTCCACTTGAGAATGTACATTTACCATGGACATATCTGGCAGGGAGATCTGCTGTTCTAAACATTGCAACAAGCAAATGAGAATGATCCACACAGTTACCTGTCTTGTGGGATAATGTACCTGCTGCACCATATTTGGTATTGTAATAGAAACTGTATGAAAGAGTGTCTCTTACATACTCGAATATGGCTTTAGCTTTAGCACTGTCACTTGTCAATCTTTTTGTCAGGGAATCTACAACCTTTTTGATATCTGCATTGTCCACTTGACAGTTTTTAGTGGATTTCAAGTATTTCGCCAAATCGGTGTCAGTGTTTTTCTCATTCAATCCAGTACCAGTTTGAGAATTAGTTGAACTAGTAGTGTATGTTACATATGATGGCAAACGATTATTTGACTTGTAAAATGCCAAGATTCTTGAAAATGAATCAACCAATTCAGAATAAATGATTTTTCCAATAGCGGATGAACCATAATTTGGAGCCATTTCATTCTTTTCCATATAATCAGCTACACTCTTAGCCAATTTAACATAATTATCCTTTGTAAGATCCTTACTGATATCGTCACCGGAAGGTGAAGTTGGCTGTGCAATGTTATATATGATAGTTAAGTCATTTTTCTTTGAGCTGCCTAATTCCTCAATAGCCTGACTCATCAGGTATAAGAATTCAGGTGTGGTGAATGTAATGCCTCCAGCTGTAACAGTAGTTGGAATCTTATTATTTTTAGCAAAATAAGTTTTCAAACTAGTTGAACCAGCAAGAACATTAGCCAATGATATTTTGGTAGCCTTTGTTACATTAAGAGTTGTAGAACCAGAGCTTGCCAGATAATCATTGTTACCTCCAAAGCTGTATGACACTTTCTGATTTCCAGGCGATAATGCAATTGTGAACTTAGCTACACCATTTGATGTGGTAGCTGAATAAGTTTTTGAATTGCAAGTCAATTTGACTGTACCGGAAATAGCCTTGTTTGCTGAATCGGTTAATTTAACGCTGACAGTTCTTGTTCCTTGTGTCCATGAGGTGGAGCTTCCCCAAGTCAATTTGGAAGGAGCCCTTTCCTTAACAGTGATACCAATTGATTTACTTGTTGATTTAATTTTAGACTCTGCCTTGTTTGTGCATTTTATGGTGTATTTACCAAGGTCTAAATTAATCGGAAGTGAAACCATACCGTTACCATCTGTTGTTTTGGTATATGTGGCACCATTCAAGGTTAAAGTAACCTGTTTTTTAGCCAATGGAACACTGCCTGACTGTAATGCAACCTTAAATTGTGTGCCTGCACCTTTACCAAAAGAGGTTGTACTTTTTACCACAAATTGCGGAGTGCTTGATGGTATTATAGTAAGTTTTCCTTTGGTGCTTGAAGCCTTGTAGTATCCGTTTTTAGCGAATTTGTACTTTACAGTGTAAACTCCATTATTAAGTGAAGGCAGTTTGATTTTTGCATTACCGTTAGCGTTTGTCGCATCCCTATAAGTTACCCCGTTTACTTTAAATTTGACTATCATGCCTTTAGGCGGTGCGTAACCAAATTTATTAAGTAATTTAACTTTTAGGGTTTTTGAATCGCTTTTCAAGTAAGTATAATCCTTTGCAGTTAATGTAGTTGCTACAGATTTAACCACTTTAACTGTATTTACTTTTGTCAAACCATCAGTATTATAAGAAGTAATTTTATAAGTACCTTTCTTAAGAGAAGTTAATGACAACTTTGCATTACCCTTACTATTGGTTTTTACAGTATAGGTTTTTCCATTGATCTTGAATTTGACCTTTTTATTGGCCAATACTTTACCGTTGCTTTTATAGAACTTGGCAGTGAATTTCTTCTTGTCCAAGTAAACCTTACTCAAATCACTTGCAGTGATTGTGGATAAGACCTTAAAAGTGGTTGTTAACTTATAGCCAGATACAGGATTTGTTGCAACAATCTTGTAGGTTCCTGGCTTAAGGTTGATGTCCATGGAAATTTTACCTGTACTGTCTGTCTTTTTAGTGTAACTTACGCCGTTAACAGTTATCTTAACGTTTGTGTTAGATAATGCTTTGCCGTAGTTATCTAAAAAAGTTGCAGTATATTTTGTACTTCCCTTATAATATTTTGTAACACTTTTCGAAGAGACGGTCTTTGAAGGAGCTATTGTCTGGTTTTCAGATGACTCATTACCGTCACTTGTCAAAACATTACTATCCTCTGTGTTAGTTGATAAAGTATTTGAATCGTCAGATTCCAGGGCTTCGTCTGATGAGTCGCTTGCAAGTGTTGTTTGCTCAACACCTTCCTGGGAGTCTTCACCATCAAGTGAAATTGACCCGTCATCGTCAACCGCATATGAATCTGTAACATTTATTTCACTTGCAGATATTGCACTTATTGATAAAATTACAAACAGTGACAACAACACAGTGATTAATAATTGTCTATTCAAAATATTTTACCTCCTAAGTAATTCTTCTTTCAATTCGCGAGAACTTAATCTCACTACAAAATAATTTATTTAAAAAATCTTATATAAACCTTTTTATTTTCTATACGGCTTTAAATGAGTTTAATTTTTGAAAATAAGGTTAAAAAATCATTAAAATTAAATGTTAATAAATTAATTATTTAAATAAGGCTATAAAAAACTAATATGAAATAAGATAATATTTAAGGTAATGAAAGTTTAATAAAATAGAAATAATAATTAGAATACTTATTATATAAAATAACATATAGTTTAAGGCTATTTAAGTTTAAAACATTCAATCAAGAGTAATTATAGTAAAAAATAAGATATTTAATTAAGAAAATTGAAAATTAAAGAAGAATAAACAATTTTATTTTTCTTCGACTCTTTTTCCGCTCATGTGCTCAATTGTCAATTCAAAAACCTCAGTTCTATGCAATAACTTTTCTATTTCACTGACGGTTTCCTCATGGGTCGGGAAGAATTTGTCACCTAAATTTGTCAATTTTTCAACCTTCTCATCATCATCGCTGAGAGTACGTATCCGACCAAACACTATGACACTCCTGAATATATATGACCAGTCGTCATCAGGATTTCTAACACCCTCATCCATTACACAGTATGATGCCTTGTCGTATTTTTTCACTGCATCATTCTTATGGCCAGTCATGGCCCCATGAAAGTAGATCTTGCCGTCAACATACACATGGCTCATCGGCAAGGCATAAGGGTAATCGTAATCACCCAGAAGGGCTAGGACTCCACGTGGCTCATTGGTCAGTATTTCCTCACACTCTTCCTGTGATAGCATTTGGCCTAATCGGCGCATTTTCCTAAACATAATATTATATTAGTTGCACCTATAAAAATAATGTTATGTCTACATTAACATTTAGGAACGCCACAGAGGAAGATGTCGGCTTGGTATTGGAATTCATCCGCAAGCTTGCTGATTATGAACACCGTTTGGATGAGGTTATAGCAACCGAAGATGAACTTAAAAAATGGATTTTTGACAAAAAACAGGCAGAAGTAATATTTGCCCTTGAAGACGGAAAGGAAATTGGATTTGCACTCTTTTTCCTGAGCTTTTCAACATACATATCAAATGTGAATCTGCATTTGGAGGATCTTTTCATCGACCCAGAGTACCGTGGAAAAGGATATGGAAAGGCGTTACTTAAAAAATTGGCAAAAATAGTTGTTGACAGGGGTTACGGCAGGTTTGAATGGACATGCCTGTCATGGAACCAGCCAAGCATTGACTTTTACCTGTCATTGGGCGCCAAGCAGAAAGACTGGAACGTTTTCCACCTGACAGGTGATGAATTGAAAGACTTAGCTAATGACTAAGTCCTTTTTTTATAATGCTAATGCAGCAAACACTATAAATATAACAATCAGACAAAGACAGCATCCGAAGCTTGTCTTTGTGTTGTCGTTTTTCTTAGGGTCACTATGACTTGAAATGGCTGTTGGCCTTACAGTGTACTTGTCCTCATTGTCATATACATCAGCAAGCTTAACTGCAACCCAAATTGACCTTATGATGGATACCAGCATTAAAATCAATGCAAAGCCCACCAGTATTGTCAGCACCTGATAATTATTGTACAGGATTATTGCGATTATCCATGGGATTTCATACATTATCCCTTCCAAAACCCAATTCTTATTGTTGTTTCTAAATCCAACATATATGAATCCGAATCCGTTAAGGTATACGATAAAGGATAACAGCACCCACCATGACCGTTTTATCTTTTCAAATGCATTCATAATTAACCCTAAAAATTATTTTTAGTTTAAAAGATTGTCGTTTCCTGTTTCGATTTTTGCAATGACCTTTTGACCGTCTTGAGCCATATCTGAAAACATGTCGATTGTTTGTTTCATTTGAGGCAATGCCTGTTCCTTATATGTGCTTACATCCTGAATGGCCTGAAGTGCCTCTGCAAATGAAGCCTTAAGCACATCCGGTGAAATCATGGTCTCTGCACTGTGTTTCTGAATTTCGCTTCCTTGTTCCTTGAGCATGTGTGAAGTTGATTCAATGATGTTTTCAGTGGTTTCATTCAAGATGTTGATTTTTTCCATTACAATCTTTTGGTCATAAAGTGCACTTGCAACCATTACACCTGTTCTTAATGCGGATACGGTTACGTTTTGAGCCCTTTTGACTCCACGAATCAATTCCTTATTGTTACGTCTTATAACATTAAGGGACACTATTCCTTGCTGGTTTACAACAATCATTTGCTGCATGTCCATGATTCTTTGCCTTAATGGGAATAGGATTTCCTCTTTTACAAATGCTATTTTATCACTGTCCACACCTTCGATTTCAGCGGTCTGGATTTGGGCCTCGATTGAAGCGTCCATCTGCTTACCGAGTTCAATGTCAGCGAGTAGCTTATTGGTAACTTCCCTTAAGTAGTTTTCCTCATTAAGTAATGTGGTATTGTCGTTTTGCAATACTTTGCTGCTTTTGTCAAGTGACTCGACAATTTCTGAGATTGCAACTTCAGCCTTTTCATATTTTGCGAAGTATTTCCTTACCGGATTCATGAGATTGCCCAATACTCCTTTTTTGGCAAAGTCGACTTTGCTTGGGTCGAGATCTTTCATTTGACGGTTCAATTCCATGAGTTTTTCACTGATATTGTCAGCGTCCTGGCCGCCTTTGGTTAAGTCTACAAACCTTGTTGCCAATATCTCATTGTGTGCGGCGGATTTTGACATTTCATTTAAACCGAAATTGTCCAATGGTTTTAAAATGTTTTCCCTTTCTTGAGGATTGTCCAAATCGGTTTCAAATATTGCAGTTGCATTTCCTTGTGCCTGTTCTTTCAAGTTTGAGTTTTCGAGTTTTTCCTCTTCTTCCTTAAGGGTTGTTTCAACGTCTTTTTTAATTTCATCTACATCAAGTGAAAATTCAGCCATAATATCACCTTATTAATTTAAAAAGTCAATTTTATCAGTATCAATTTTTTCAGTGTAATTGTCAATAACTTTTCCATCCTTAATTATTTCAACAGTAACATGATCAGGTTTAGGCATTTTATATGTTGTATAATACGCAAAGCTTATGTCATAATTTGAATCATAATAGACACTGTCCAATTGTTCGGTTTCCTGACCTATCCGAGTGTCATTGGCGCCATAGTATGTTGTTTTGATAATATACCCATTCAAATCGTTAGGAACACTTTCGAATATTGCTTGAGTATATAATGTGTAACTTTTCTTGCCTCCTGAGGAGTCATAGCCACTTATATCTGTTATAGTCAGCCTCACATGATCCGCATCACTTGGAGCATTATCAGTATTATTATTATTTCCAGTCATTCCTATAACTATCAATCCCACTATAACGACTATAGCGATAATTACAAGGAATATCTTGCCATTGCCTAAGATGCTATCCAATGGTGAAGCGGAGCTTTTAGCTTCAAAGCTGTGACCGCAATCCATGCAGAATTTTGCATCGTCAGGCACTTGTTTTCCACAATTCGGACAACTTTTTGTCATCATATCACCTTAATATTCCTTAACGGAACCTATCAGATTCTCCATGTCATCCAACAGGTTTTTAACATCTTCATCTGAGCCGGATTCATTGCTAATATTGATCACCAGTTCATTTGTAAGCTTCTCTATCTGGTCGATGATAGTGTGCATCGCATCAATCTTGGCTTGGATTTCATTCTGCACCCTTGGAGTGTCTTCTGCTGCCAGATTGATGATGTTTGTTGCTGAGTCGGCCTGCTTGTAGAATAGCTTGTGTGATGAGTCAATAATGGAAATGAACTTGTCATAAGTAATCTGTGGAGGGGCAAATCTCTTTCCAATCAAATCCCTTACCACTTGCTCCTTTACATCGAACAATACTTTCAATTCATTTATTTCCTTCTCATACCTTTTAAGTGAACTTACGCTGTAGTCCTCTGCAACAGTTTCCTGAACTGCAGGTTCACTTTCCTTTTTGGCAATTGAAACTTTTCTAAGGGGTTTCCTTTTTTGTTCCACATATGAATTGAGATTGAAAATGCGATAGAGATAGACTAACGGTATTATGAATAATATCAGAAGAACAAGCATGGCTAATCTGTTAGCAGCAACAATAACCGGTACGCTTATGCATATTAATGTTACATAATAAATGCCTAAAATCCATGGAAGGGACTCGTGGATAAGCAGTACATCACCTGAATTGCCCAGGCCTTTCCTCAATCTGACCTCTGAAGCGGCCTTTGATTTTGGAGCGTATTTCAGTATGTCCTCATCTGAAAGGATGGGGTCTTGAGGTTCAAGGACGTATCTGACATCATTGATGGTCTCAATGCATTTGATAAGGTTTCCCTTTTCATCATAAGCTTTTGAGTCCTTAAAGGTTAACGGTGTGGTTAATCGTTTAATCTCGCGTGTTCTTCGATTTCCGATTGGCATTATTTACTTCTCCATATTATTATGTAAACTTATATTTAGAAGTAAATGTTTTTAAATATTTGTATTCAAATTGTTAATATCATTCAAATTCCTTTTCAAGAAGAATTGTGACAGGGCCGTTATTCAATAGACTGACCTTCATAAATGCCCCGAACTCGCCTGTTTCGACTTCAATCAGTTCACTGCATTTTTCAGTAAAGTAATCAAATAATTCTATTGCCTTGTCTGGAGCCAATGCCTTGTGAAATGAAGGCCTGTTCTTTTTGGTATGTGCATATAATGTGAACTGAGGCACTAATAATAATTTGCCGCCGATATCCTTGACTGACTTGTTCATCCTGCCGTTTTCATCCTCAAAAATTCTGAGTTTGGCAAGCTTTCCTGCCAAGTAATCAGCCTCTTTGGTGGTGTCGTTCTGGCCAAAACCGACCAGAACCATCAATCCATCCTCAATTTCTCCAACAGTCACGTTATCCACTTCAACGCTAGCTGAAGTAACCCTTTGCACAACCAGTTTCATCTAATCACCTTTAGCAAATTCTCCCATATAATTCATCGGCTCGCCACTTTTTGCCCTATTATAATATTCGGCAGTCGCACTAAATAAAGCATCCCCTGCTGAGTTGAGTGCTGTTTCACATGAATCCTGAATAACGCCTATGATGAATCCTACGGCAACAACCTGCATTGAGATGTCCTGACCGATTCCAAAGAGTGAACATGCCATTGGAATGAGCAATAAGGAACCTCCTGCAACACCTGATGCGCCGCATGCAGCCAATGTTGAGATAATGCATAAAATAATAGTTACCGGTAGAGGAACTGTAATTCCAAGAGTGTGACATGTAGCAAGGGTCATTACAGTGATTGTAATTGCTGCTCCTTCCATGTTGATTGTTGAACCTAATGGGATACTGATTGAAAAGAAGTCCCTGTCAATTCCTAGCCTTTCGCACAGGTGCATGTTAACTGGAATGTTTGCAGCTGAGCTTCTTGAGAAAAATGCGGTGATACCACTTTCTCTTAAGCATGTCAATACCAATGGGTAGGGATTGCGCCTCAATGCTATTCCTGAAATCAACGGATCTGTTACAAAGGCAACGAAACCTATACATGCAACAAGCAGCAGGATCAGTTGTCCGTACTGTGTGAATATGCCCAGTCCGCTTTGTGAAACTGAAGTGAACACTAAACCCATGATACCGATTGGAGCGCATTGGATAATGAAACGCACTACCATGGTTATTGCATTTGCTATGTCTGTGACGACATTCTTTGTTGTGTCGCTTGCAACCATTTTAAGGGCTATACCAACTATGATTGACCAGAAAAGTATTCCCAGGTATTCCCCTTCAGACAATGACTTTATCGGATTTGAAAAGATGTTTAAAATCATGTTTGATATTACATCCTGAAGAGCACCGGGAGCTGCAGCAGTACTTGCTGTGGTCAAGTGAATTGACACGGGGAAGAGATAGCTTCCGATTACCGCCACCATTGCTGATAGGAAAGTACTGAATATATATAGTACGATTACAGTTTTGTATCTAGAACCAATACCTGTTCTTGCCTTTGAAATGGCTGAAGCCACCAGGACAAAAACTAGGATTGGAGCAATGGATTTAAGGGCAGATACAAATATTTCCCCTGGAAATCCAATAATTTCCCATTCAGGAACAAGAATTCCTAAACTAGCACCTATAACTAAACCTATAACAATCTTTAAAATAAGACTGGACTCTGTCCATTTTTTAATAAATCTGTTCATAAAATACCACTATATATCAAGATTTTTTAAAACCTCGTCAGTAGCATCTCTAACAGTATTTGCAGCTTCAAAGAATTCCTTTTTCTCAATGTCATTCATATGAATCGGAACAATCATTGCAACGCCTTTCTTGGAAATAACGGCCGGCACCCCTAATGATACGTCTTCCACCATTTCGATTTCACCGTCGAGATAACTACTAACAGTTAACACCTTATGGGAATCGGTAATTATAGTAGACATTAAATTTGATATTGCAAAAGCAGGACCATATTCGGTTGCTCCTTTTTTTGAAATGATTGTATTACCGGCATGTCTTAATTGATTAACAAGTCCTCTTATGTCCAGGTCAACATATTCTACGAAATATTTCAATGGGATACCACCGATTGTGGTGGAACTTAACAGGGGCACCATATGGTCTCCGTGCTCTCCTATTACCCTGGTATGGACTTCTGAACTGTTAATGTCAATTTGTCTTGAGAAATAATTTTTTAATCGTAAAGAGTCTAAATGGTTTCCTACACCAATGACTTTGCTCTTTTTAAAACCAGATGCTTTATAAGCAATAGTTGTCATAACATCCACAGGATTAGTAGCAACAAGTATAATTGAGTCAGGAGAATATTCCGCTATCTTTTTAGAGTAATAACTTACAATCTCTGCATTAGGAATTGCCAGATCCAATCTTTTCATTCCCTTTTCCCTATGAATTCCCGCTGCAATAAGAACGATATGGGAACCTGCAAGGTCTTCAAACTCACAGGATGGTGTTAACTTACAATCAATATCCCTTGCCGCAAGGGCATCATACATGTCATATGTTTCTCCTTTGGCTTTATCAAGACTTTTAGGTCTTGAAAACATTACTATCTCATCAACTGTGTCTTCACGTGCAAGAGTGAATGCAACATTCTTTCCTATTATACCAGTTGAACCTATTATACTAACCTTTACCATACAATAGTATTAGTTTTCTATATAAAAATAACTTACGAAAACAAATTTTATGATATTGAAATGGTTAAAAAATTAATGAAAAATTATAAAATTTAACCTAAATTTATCATATAGGAACAATATGTTTAAAAATTAAATATCGTTATATTTAAAAACATTTGTGATATAATATTTACTAAGAGATGATATAATGGCAGATGAGGAATTGAAACTTGAAACAAAATGTTATGACGCTAACGAATACGGTTACCTATATGGATTAAATCAAAAAATACCTGATGAGGAATTCGAAAAGGTGATGCCATACTTCAGAAAATTCAAGAGAATGGATTTCGTAGAGGGCAATGTTCAGGTCACCGGAAGGCCTGAAGGATGGAGATGTCTTGAAAAGGACGTTGCCAAAGTTGAGGAAATCCTTGGAATAACTAACACTCTTGAAAAAAGGCAGAACAAGGTAAAGGAAGCGTTTGCAGACCCAATCAAAAAGGCAAACCTAATCGACAAGTCATATGAATGGCTGAAATTATTGTTTGAAAGGACAGGCACACACCCTGAACAGGACCTTTCAAGGCTTGCAGTCCACTCCACAAAGATTTATGACCCTCAGGACAGTTTCAAGAATGGTTCAGATAAAGGTGAGGGAGAACTTTTCATATACACTCCACATGGAATGTGGTACATCATAAACAATTCCGGCGAGTTTGCAGACAAGTCCCTGAACAATGTTAAAACCTCTCAAGGCGGTGCTGTCGGCTACAGGTTGATGTACGATGATTTGGTCGATAGGCTAATCAGAATCTACACTGAGGAAAACCTATACACCGGCGAAAGCCTATACTGATTATCTAATGAATCTGAAATATATGAAAACAGCAGCCAATACCACAATGGCAACTATAGCTACAATCCAATGGACAAATGCATAAAGCAATGCCCCAATGAAGAAAATAAGCAGAAACACTAACGTGGCCACGTTACTTGAGTGATAGATTGAGTTTATCCTTCCGATATCATGATTGCTCACCCTTGCTCCGCAGCTTGTGCATACGGACTCCTGAGGTGAGAGAATCTTATTGCATTTTGGACATCTTTGCATTGGCATGGTAATATATTTCATTCAAATAAATAAATATTTTATTGATTAAATTTAAATTTAATAACTAGATTATTATAAGGTGGTCTAACTATATGCAAAAAATCATAAATGCACATTGTCACATTTACCCGGAAAAAATTGCAGATAAGGCAGTGATTGGAATTAGAGACTTTTACGATTTGGACATGTCCCTCAACGGAAAGGTTGACGGAATGCTTGAGGACGGTGCAAAGGTTGGCGTGACCCATTACCTTGTCCATTCAGTGGCAACAACTCCAAAACAGGTAAAGTCAATCAACGAGTTCATCGCCGAGTCCGTAAACCAGCACCCAGACATGTTCACAGGATTTGGAACACTGCACCCTGACAGCGATGACATCCAGGGCGATTTCGATTACCTAATCGAGCTTGGGCTTAAGGGAGTCAAGCTGCATCCTGATTTCCAGCAGTTTGCAATGAACGATGAGCGTGCATTTAAGATTGGTGAAGTGGTAAGTGCAGGCAAGGTCCCTATGCTAGTGCATTGCGGTGATTTTAGATACAATTACTCCAATCCGGAACAGGTAAAACCATTCTTGGACGAATTTCCTGAAATTCCATTTATCGGTGCTCATTTTGCCGGTTGGAGCATGTGGGAGGAAGCCACCGAAAAGCTTGCGGGAACACCTAACCTTTATGTTGACTTATGCTCCAGTCTATATGATCTCTCCCCTGAAACCGCTGTGGACTTGATTCATGCATATGGTGCCGACAGGGTATTGTGGGGTACAGATTATCCGATGTGGGATTCTGCAAGTGAAATGGAATACTTCAACAGGCTTGACTTGACCGATGAGGAAAGGTCACTTATCCTTTATGAAAATGCGGCCAAGCTATTGGGTCTTGAATAAATATGTTGTTGATTGATACAATCAACACCCAATTTTATATCAACTTTTTTTGACAAATTTATACAATTACTTGATTAAACTGTTTGATTAAGTTTAGTTTTAACAAAATTTTTCTATTTTTTATTTTAACAGTTAAGATTAACCTAAACGAATTTTAAAGACCAAAACAAAGGTTTATATATGATTAAAGACCTAACATTTATTTGTAAATTGTGATTTTTGAATGTAGTTTTAATTTCAAGGAGGCTAATTATGACTACCTCAAACCCAATACAAATAATTCTGAATGAAGACAAAACAAATTCACCAATGGTAGATATAGACATTATAAAAAGTCCTATGAAATATGAGATTCTTGAACTGTTGAGACATGGCGAGATGAAATTTGAGGACATTGTGGAGAACACTTCAAAGTCTAAGGCAAGCATTTCAATGCACCTGAGAGACTTGAGAAAAGAGGGGATTGTAAACTACAAGGCAGACCTCACTGACAACAGAAAGAAGATTTTCTACTTGAATGCTGATTTTTTAGGGTCAATTGACACCAGCAAGACTAAAACACTAAAGAAAGACCAGACCAAATTGCTGATTGATGAATTCATCGAAAAGGGTGATGTGGAATATGTGATTCTTCTAACACACACCTGCAAGTCACTGTTGCTTGAATTCGGAATGGACATCTCTCCGGTCCTTCAAAAGATCGGAAACCATATCGGAGAATACATTTTCAGCCAATTGAAAAACGATGATCTGGACACGTTCACAAAAAACATTTCCCAATACTGGCTCAAGAATAATTTGGGAGAGCTGTCATTTAATATTGACAACAATATCGAGATAACCTGTCTGGACTGTTTCGAATCCAAGGACTCCCCAATTATCGGAAAGCCAAGCTGTTCTCTTGAAAAGGGAATGCTTGAAAAGCTTTTCAACATGTATTTCAACTTCGATTTGAACATCGATGAGATAATGTGCTATTCAATGGGAGATGGAAAATGCGTTTACCAACTTCAACCCTAATAGTTTAGTTAACTCTTAATTATTAGGGTTTTAATCCTCTTTTTATTGCTTTAGATTCAAGTAAGCAACATAAGACTTTCATGTCTTATGAAAATGAAAAGAGGTGTTGATGTTGAAATTTAGAAGCATTCTAATATTCCTGATATTGATGATAGTTGCAGTTTCACCAGTTTCAGCCGAAAACGAGACCGCAAAAAACACATACAACTCAGACATTAACAATATCAAATTTATTAATCCAAAGGATTACTGCCAAAATGAAAAGGGTGAGTGGACACCATACACATCGGATACCGGAAGTTTCAAAAACGTTACAATGAGCAATGGCTATAATGCATACTCAATACAAAACAGCGGATACATTGAAACCGAAGATTTGAAAACTCACCCATCATTTTGGAATAATACATTTTTCATTGTTGACGCTAACGACAGCCAAAGCGTTGTCGGGCACTGGTACTACACCAACGGCGAACCCATAGGGGAATACTTGAGAATCCTATTCTACACCCATTATGACGATCTGCTGCACATCAACAAGAATTCACCAAAAATACCGAGTTCCATATTCGTGCAAAGTTTCGTATGGGACTTCTATGAGAACAGCGCCAATACGGACAAGCCGTTCTATGAATACAACAAGGAAGCAGTAAACAGGTATAATTCAGGTTTTAGGGTCAACAATAGCGGCAATGTTCAATGGCTGAAGGAGACTGTATATGGAATATTTGATTTTCTAGCTTTTAAGAACCTCAATCGAACCCACAAGGACTTATGGGGAGTGAAGGTTCAGCTGTTCAATATAATCATTGACAATTCCACAGGAAATTCAACCGTTAATGAAACAGATTTTATCAGCAATAACGCAACTGATAGCAATACTACCTCCACCGATGGCGATAAAAAAGCAGATGGCAAAATTAAATACATAAAAGATAGCTATATGAAATTTGACGGTAAAAATCCAATAGAAAAATTGGACTATAAAACCGGAAAACCTGTGGATGTATTGATTATTCTAATCTGTTTGGCTATATTGGCAGTGCTGATTTATTCAGCTGAAAAGCAAAAGAAATAGTTAAATGTGACTAACAACGTCACACCTTTTTTTAAATAAAATTATTGAAAAAGCGATTATATTTATTATATTAACGTTAAATTACTTTTTAACAAAAATGTTTATGAAGAAAATAATTGTTTACTTTTTAAACGCATTTACTGCAGGAGGAGTCAAAAGACCATTTTCAATCATTTGATTGACTTCATCAATTGTAAACCAACCGTAATCATCATGTTCCCTGCTTATATTCACTTCATCACTTTCGCATGTGACTTTCATGATGAGCTGGATTGATTTCACCTCTTCTGAGGTTTTGCATGCAGTGTAATCGTTTCTGACTACATTATAAAGTGAAACAATATCTATATCCAAACCGGTTTCTTCCAGGTATTCTCTTTTAAGAGCCTCATCGAAAAACTCGCATTTCTTAACCTTTCCGCCTGGAATTTCCCATTTCCCAGCATCATGAGCGGATTTGGATCTGATTTTCAAAAGCAGTATTTTATCGTTGAACTCACAGATTCCTCTAGCGGTCAAACCCCACATTGTAGACATGTTAAAACTTCCTAAAAAAAATAAGTAAAAGGGATTTGATCCCCTTATTTCATTGCCTTTTCAACAGCTACTGCAACAGCTACGCTTGCACCGACCATAGGATTGTTTCCCATACCGATAAGACCCATCATTTCCACGTGAGCCGGTACGGATGATGATCCTGCAAATTGTGCGTCTGAGTGCATTCTTCCAAGTGTGTCTGTCATACCGTAGGATGCAGGTCCTGCCGCCATGTTGTCAGGGTGCAGGGTTCTTCCTGTTCCTCCTCCTGAAGCCACTGAGAAGTATTTCTTGCCTTGCAAGAGACATTCCTTCTTGTATGTTCCGGCTACAGGGTGTTGGAAACGTGTTGGGTTTGTTGAGTTACCGGTGATTGACACGTCTACGCCTTCAAGGTGCATGATTGCAACCCCTTCACGAACGTCATCGGCACCGTAGCATCTTACCTTTGCCCTTTCACCGTCAGAGTATGCCTTTTCCTTGATGACTTTGACTTCACCTGTGAAGTAGTCGAATTCTGTTTCAACATGAGTGAAACCGTTGATTCTTGAGATGATTAAAGCAGCATCCTTTCCAAGACCGTTGAGTATTACGCGTAACGGTTTTTCACGAACCTCATTTGCTGAGTTTGCAATACCAATTGCCCCTTCAGCAGCTGCGAAACTTTCATGACCTGCTAAAAATGCGAAGCATTCGCTTTCATCACTTAAAAGCATTGATGCAAGGTTACCGTGACCGAGTCCCACTTGCCTGTCATCTGCAACACTTCCAGGAATGCAGAATGCCTGTAGTCCTTCACCGATTGCCTTTGCAGCATCTGATGCCTTAGTGCATCCTTGCTTAATTGCGATTGCAGCTCCGAGAGTGTATGCCCAGCATGCGTTTTCAAAGCATATTGGCTGTACTCCCTTAACGATTTCATATGGGTCGAATCCTTTGTCAAGACATATTTGCTTTGCCTCTTCAAGGTCTTTGATACCGTATTTCTCCAATACTGGAGTGATTTGATCGATTCTTCTTTCATAGCTTTCAAATAAACTCATGCTTATTCACTCCTTGGATCTATTTTTTTGACCGCATCATCAAACCTTCCGTATTGTCCGGTTGCCTTTTCAATTGCTTCCATTGGGTCAACGCCTTCTTTTATCGCATCAAGCATTACCCCGAGGTTGATGTACTTGTATCCGATGATTTCATCATCCTCGTCAAGGCCGATTTCAGTGATGTATCCTTCTGTAAGCTCAAGGTATCTTGGTCCTTTGGCTTTTGTTGAGTATATTGTTCCCACTTGGCTTCTGTGACCTTTACCCAAGTCCTCAAGGCCTGCACCGATTTGAAGACCTCCTTCTGAGAATGCTGATTGGGTTCTTCCGTAAACAATTTGTAAGAATAATTCGCGCATTGCAGTGTTGATTGCATCGCACACTAGGTCAGTGTTCAATGCCTCAAGGATTGTCTTGCCCACAAGGATTTCCCCTGCCATTGCGGCTGAATGGGTCATTCCTGAGCATCCTAATGTTTCAACCAATGCTTCTTCAATGATTCCGTCCTTAACGTTCAGGGTCAGTTTGCAGCATCCTTGCTGTGGTGCGCACCATCCGATTCCATGAGTGAAACCTGAGATGTCTGTGATTTGTTTTGCTTTAACCCATTTGCCCTCTTCTGGTATTGGAGCAGGGTCATGATTTGCACCTTTGCGCACAGGACACATGTTTTCGATTTCTGTTGAATATATCATCTTTTATCTCCAATTTTTATTACTGTTTAATTTTATTTGTTTTATGATTAATGTATTTTATGAAATGAGGCATTTATTGCGAATTCAGATTTTCTTGAAATTATTCAATTAATGTCAAAAGTTATTTACTTTGAGTAATTATTTAAGTAACATGAAATGCAAATAGTTAAATGGTGATTATGTATGGATTTCATAATTGTTTTAGCAAAAATTACACCTAAAAAAGGTTGTAGAGATACTATTGTTGAAATTTCACAAGAGTTAATTGAAACCACACTGACCGAAGAAGGCAATATCGACTATCAGCTATTGCAGTCAACAGATGATGACACATTGACTTTTGTTGAAAAATGGGAATCTCCAGAAGCCTTAAAAAAACATATGGCTTCACCGCACTTCCAGGACTTCGGTGCTGAAAGTGGCGATTTTGTTGAAAATATGGAAATTCAAGTTTTAAGTGCCGATGAGTTAAAATTATGATTTAGTGGTAGATGACTAAACTCATATTTTCTTTTTTTATTTTTTACTGTCATTATTTAAAAAACACCATTGATTTAAACGAATGTTTTTATTCGATTGATTGAATTATAATAGCTACTTTCAATCTAAAGACTTATTAGAAAACAATGCCAAATTAAGATTATGAAGATTTTCATTAACATTGATACCAATAATCAAAAATCAATCAAAACCCGTGAAATGCTTATCGGATTGGCCGGTAAAATCAACATGGAAACTGTTGAAGATGCTGAATCATGCGACATCATCTTTTCAATCGGAGGAGACGGAACATTTCTTAAAACAGCTAGACTCTCATCACAAAAGCCAATCATTGGAATAAACACCGGAACATTAGGGTATCTGACTGAAATCAATCCCGAAGACATTGAAAAGGCATTGGATGATATTAATAACGGTGATTATTACATTGAAGAGAGAATGATGCTTGAAGGTGAAGTGGTAAGATCAAATGGTGACGTGGTTGAAATACCTGAATCATTAAATGAAATAGCCATTTCCAAAAATTCATTTGGTGTTGTCAGGTTTGATGCAATCGTTAATGAAAAGCTAATCAACTCATACACTGCCGATGGAATACTTGTCTGCACACCAACCGGCTCAACCGCATATAACCTTTCATGCGGAGGACCGATAGTTGATCCAACAGCTGAGATAATAACATTGACACCAATAGCTCCACATACAGTTATAAACAGGAGCCTGATACTGTCAGATGATTCTGTTGTAGAAATTAGAATTACAGAATTGCGTGAAAACACTTTATCCTACGTGCTCTATGACGGAAAGCCGATTGAAGTTTTCAGCAAAGACACTATAAAAATCAGAAAATCAGATAAGATTACAAAAATAATTAAGCTTGAGGACAGAAGCTTCATCGATACAATTCGTGAAAACATCAGTTAACTGTAATGCAGTC
Organism: Methanobrevibacter thaueri; assembly: GCF_015062915.1. Lineage (GTDB taxonomy): Archaea > Methanobacteriota > Methanobacteria > Methanobacteriales > Methanobacteriaceae > Methanocatella > Methanocatella thaueri_B. The sequence goes on from NZ_SUTJ01000008.1 coordinate 26,431, forward strand.
ATTAGGACATATTGCAACGCAAACCCTGCATCTTTTGCACACCTGTGCATCACGAACTGAGCTAACCTCATCCACCAATATAAATACATTGTTCGGACAGGCGATTGAGCATTTCTCACAGCCGTCACAGTCATCAGTGTTAATGTCAATGTGACATTCCTCGACAACTTCCTCTTTTTCCTTTTTACCTCTTTTGAAAAATGAACCGAGACCCATATAACTTCCTCAAATTAATATTTAAATAAAATTTTATAAATAATTATCCTAAAGATTATGCATAAATCATAATCCATAGATATCCGGTTTAATCTGTTAAAATTGGGAATAATTAAAAAATTGAACCTCCTCGTCGTGTAGGCGACGAGGATTCGCAAACCAAAAAAAAATTATAGTTTTTTTTGGAAAATTTTTTACTGCACCGTAGTCCCTACGATTTCTAATCCTTTATTTAGGATGTTTATAGCTGCATTCAAGTCACGATCATGATGTGTATGACAATATGGGCAGTTCCAGTCCCTTATTCCTAGATTTTCGATTCCTTTGAGGTTTTTGTTGATTTTTTGGCATTTGCTGCATTTTTGGGTTGATGGGAAAACACGGGGAATTTTAATGAATTTTACGTCTTCTTGTTGGCATTTTTTCTCTAGTCTGTCCATGAAGTCACGAGGCGCATTTAATTGTATGCTGTGGCTTAGATGTTTGTTGTTTTTCCATGCAATGATGTTTTCATTTTGAACAACAACAAATGAACTGTTTTTTACGATGTAGTTTGCCAACTTATTGTAGTAGTCTTTTCTTTTGTTTAGGAATTTTTCCCATGCTTTATTGTATAATCTTTGTGCTTCAAGGTATCTTATGGAAGCTTTTTTGTGGTGGCTCATGTTTTTTTGATGTCGTATGATGTTGTCTGTTTCCCTTGTTAGGTCTAGATTGGGTATCTCTGTGCCATTGGAAAGTACAGCTAGTTTTCCACATCCGATATCAATTCCCACTTGCATTAGCGGACCAATTATATTTTCCGGAACATGCATATATTCTATGTTAAAAACGGCGTAGTATTTGCCGTGTACTTTTTTAACGGTTACGTGTTTGATTTTCACGCTCGGGTCATTTTTGTCACTTCCTCGGCGTAGTAGTTCTCGGTATTCTTTGCTTGTTTTGAATTTGACTAATCCTAATTTGGCTAATTTTATTTTATCATATCCATTTTTATCCGGTGTGATTTTTACATTATTGTTGTTGTTTATTATTCTGAATGTGGATTTTAAGGTTTTTTTCTTGGTTTTGTAAGTTGGATACGCGGATTTTAAATATGGGTCATTGTATCTTTTAAACGCATTGATTAGGTCTTTTTGTGCTTGTTGTCTGCTGCTGGATTCTGCTTTTTCCAAAAAAGGATACTCACATCTCAACATATTTAAAATAACACTGCAAGAGCTATAGTTTACTTTTATTTTTATATCATCTCCGTAACCGTATTGAATTAGCATTTTTTTAAAGTTGTTTATGAATTCTAATTCCTCGTTGTAGATAAATCGTCTAATGCCGATGTTGGATTCGATTTGGTTGATGCTGGCTATTTTTTCTCCATTATCATTGCGATCCATTTTACCGGGAAAAATTCTAACCTCAATATTCTTTTTAACCAAATTCACCATCCAGAAACTCCCCAATATGTTTTTTTAGAATTATAAAAATCAACCATAAGGAAATGGTCAATGCAAACATGATACATATGATATAGTATAATTTCATGTGTAAATTATATATAAATACTAGGAAAGAGCATTTGGAAAGTAATCTTACTATTTTAAAAAATGAAAAAAATAATAAATTATAATAAAACAAAAAGTACATTAAACAGAATTAAAAAGAAAGATACGAATTTTAAACCCGTAAAAACAATAAAACTTCAATAAAAACTACATTAAAAGTAAGTACACACAACTGTGCAATTCATCCACGACCTAAAAGAGGTCGTGGTATTCTTGCATTATTAAGATAAAAAGAGGAATTTTATAAGTAAGTATTATAAAATTCAATAATCTTATCGAATGGAATGATATCCATATCATCATACAGGTCGGTGTGAACAGCATCAGGGATTATCATAAGTTCCTTGTTGTCACCTGTCAATTTTTCAAACTCATATTTTGAGAAGTAGCATGAGTGAGCCTTTTCCCCGTGAATGATCAATACTGCGGAGCGTATCTCATCGGAGTATGCAATAATCGGTTGGGATATGAATGACATTGTACCGATTGCTGTCCATCCGTCATTGGAATTCAGTGAGCGTTTGTGATAACCCCTTTCTGTTTTATAGTAATCATAATAGTCCTTTACAAAGAATGGTGCATCATCAGGTAACGGATCGACTACTCCTCCTCCCATTGCATATTCGCCGTTTTTGAAGTCTTCGGTTCTTTGATTGTTGAGCATGACTTTCATTTCATATCTTGCATCCGCACTGTCTGCCTCGTCAAAGTATCCTTTTGCATTGATACGGGTCATGTTGTACATTGTGGATGTGATTGTTGCCTTGATACGTGTATCTAGACTTGCTGCATTCAGGGCCATTCCTCCCCATCCACATATTCCAAGTATTCCCACTTTTTCAGCATCAACGTCATCATTTGTGACTAAAAAGTCTACTGCTGCCTGGAAGTCTTCGGTGTTGATGTCTGGGGATGCCATGTATCTTGGAAATCCTGCGCTTTCACCTGTGAATGACGGGTCGAAAGCGATTGTTAAAAATCCGTTTTCAGCCAATACCTGTGCATACAATCCGGATGACTGTTCCTTCACGGCACCGAACGGTCCGCAAACGGCAATTGCAGGCAATTTAGAATCAGCATCCAATGGTTTAAATAAATCCGCTGCAAGTGTTATTCCTATCTGTTGGTGAAGGTCACCTTTTCATGATGTACTTTGTCTGATTTGGGAAATACCTTATCCCATTCATTGGTTAATTCGAGTTCTGTCATATTATCAACTTAAAATCTTGTTGATAATATTATATTAAAAATAGTATATATAACTGTTGTAGTTTACAACAAAAAAGTAAAAAAAAGTGATTAGGTTTTAGAATTTTAAACCTAATTCGTATGCTTCTTTCAATTTGTCTTCTTGCTCTTCTGCAACGATACCTGCAGGACCTGCTGAACCGGCATCAACATGACCTAATACTTCGTATCCCACAAATGTGAATGGTGAGAACTTGGTGAGTTCAATGTATTGTTCGTAGGTTCCTTCAGGCTGGTTTTCAGTGAATATCAATGCTGCTTTACCTGATAGGGATTCGTCATTGAATTTTCCAATCTTGTAGAAACGGTCAATGATGAGTTTTCCCTGTGCGGTCATTTGGCCGTAGTAGATTGGTGTTGCAAAGATTACACCGTCTGCTTCAATCAATGCTTCGATGATTTCATTACCGTCATCTCCACGGATACATTCTGGGTGTTCTGCACAGTACATGCATGCCTTACATGGTGCGATGTCCTTGTCTTCAAGGTAGTATTTTACTACTTCTCCACCGTTTTCCTCGATTCCCTTAATCATTTCGTCCATCAAAACGTCACAGTTTCCGCCTTTACGTGGGCTTGCTTGAAGTGCTATAATTTTCATTTAATAATACTCTCCGATTAATTGTGATTAATAATATATACATTAAGCATTAAATAGATTATTGTTATAATTGCTTTTCAAAGGGGTGAATTATGGTTAAGGTTTCAGTTATTGTTCCAGTCTATAATGCGGAAAGGTATTTGAGCGAGTGCATCGAAAGCATTGCCAGCCAAAGCCTTGACGACATTGAGATAATTTGTGTTGATGACGGGTCAACCGACAGCTCACCAGATATCCTAAGACAATACGCTGATAAGGATTCAAGGATTAAAATATTATCTCAGAAAAACAGTGGTGCGGGAGCAAGCAGGAACCTTGGATTGGAACATGTCACTGGCGAATACGTCTATTTTGCAGACAGTGACGACTATCTTGATTTGAATGCTCTTGAGGAATTGTACGGCGTTGCATGTGAAAAGTCCACTGACTTTGTAATGCTTAAGGTTAAAAACTTCTATGAGAAGACCGGTGAAGTCATTGACGATGACTACTACAGCATGCCCCATTTAAAAGAATGTGTGGGCAGTAATGTTTTCAGCTACAGTGACGTTTCCAAAATGGCACTGGAGCTGTGCGTTTGTCCGCCAGGATGCTTTTTTAAAAAAGAATTTGTCAATGACATAAGATTTCCAGAAGGCCTTCTATTTGAGGACAATGTGTTTTTCACAAATGCACTTTTCAAGGCCGACAGGATCTGTTTTCATGACCAGTTTTTATACAACAGGAGAAGATGGAGCGATTCAACAACCGGTCAACTCTCCGTGAGATCACTTGACACAATTGAGATAAGCAATCTTCTTTTAGACCTGTGCAACGAGTACGGCCACCCTAACCATAAGAAAGAGTTATATTACAGGATATTCAATAATATCTATAACATATTCAAGAAGGCGAATCCCTCACAAAAGGATGAATTTTTCAATAAAATAAAACATGACTACCTTAAAAGCAAGCCGAAATGGGAAAGCGATGAATATTTCAAAAATGAATTGAATCCGAAGTATAAGCACATTTTCAACTGTGCATTGAAGTCCAAAAATGCCCAAAGGTTTGAAAAATGCGTGTATAATTACAATAACAAAAGCAGATTAAAGAGATTAAGGGATAAGTTACTATGAAATTGTCAAAGTCAAAGATAAACACTTACATGAAATGCCCATTGGAGTTCAAGTTCCAATACATTGAGGAAAGAAAGGCCGAACCGAACAAGTACATGGCACTGGGCAGTGACGTTCACCTGATAGCCGAGAAGTTTGCAGAAAAGTTCGGTGATGAGCTTGACGGCGTGGATATTGATAATGAACTCCTTAAAATCACCCATGAGCTTGATTTTAGCTATGATTTATCCAATCACATTGAAAACCTCGGGAAATTCTTCAGGGAAGTCTTTGTTGACAATGACTATAAGCTCTACAGCCAGGAGGAGTACCTGCTTGATGAGGAGCATCGCTTTTCAGGAATCTGCGACATCATTTTAGAGGATGAAAACGGTGACTTGACCGTCATTGACTACAAGACCGGCAATTCCAGCTCATTTTCCAAGTACCGCAGGGAACTGTGCTACTATAAGCTTCTTGTTGAGAATGTCTATGACAAGAACGTAACAACCGTTGGAGTTTTCTTTACTAAAAACGGCCGTTTGAGACTGCTTGACGTTGAGGATGAGGAAAACAAGCGCAAGTTCCTGCATTCACGTGAAATCGATGAGGCAATCGACACCTTCTATTTTGTGAGAAGGGAAGTCAACAAGGGCAATTTCTATGCCAAGCCACAGTTCTTGTGCAGGTTCTGCACATACAATGATATCTGCGACCATTACTATTAAAAAATTTAGGCATACCTAAAAATTATAAAAATTAAAAAAAATAATGAAGTTATGAGGAGGCTTCCTCAACTTCTTCAAAATCGACTTTTTCACCTAGTATTCTAAGTCCGATGAACATTACAACAACACCGATAGGAATACAGATGTACCATGGGATTCCTAATCCTGCTGGGATGTAACCGATGAATATTGCCACACATGCAACGAATATTGCATAGTAGATTTGTGTTTGAACGTGATCAATGTGGTTACAGCTTGTTCCCATGGATGAGAGAATTGTTGTATCTGAAATCGGTGAACAGTGGTCTCCGAAAATAGCTCCGGTCAGTACACCACTTGTACATACGATTGTAAAGTTCATGTCACCAGTACTTACAGCCCATGCGAGCGGAATGGCCAATGGCATCAAAATACTCATTGTACCATATGCTGTACCGGTTGCAAATGAAATCAAAGCACCTAAAATAAAGATAAGTGCAGGAACAATCCATGCAGGTATGGTACTGCTTAAAACACCAACCAGATAGTCAGCGGTTCCGACTTCACCGATAACTCCACCTAAGGACCATGCAAGAAGCAGGATTACACCAGTGATAACGATGGTTTTCATACCACCGATCCACTCGGAGATTGCATCCTCAATGGATAGGATTTGCTCACCGACTGCCATTACAATAGCCACGATGGAAGCGAGAAGTGCTGCCTGGAACAATGCGACGGAAGCGTCGGATTGAGATAATGCCTGGAAGATACCGTCAAATGATAATGGAGCGGTTTTCATCAAGGTGATTAAAGCCTGATCTTCCCCACCTAAAATGGTGGTGTATCCGCTCCAGTAGAATGCAATCAATGCACCGATAATAAGTGTTCCGATAGGGATGATTGCGTTCCAGATGGAGAGTTTGATTCCTTCAACAGGTTTTACTTCATCAAAACCAGGTGCTTCAGGAACAATGATTTCCTCATTTTCTTTTCTAGCACGTGCTGCTTGTTCTGCTTTTTTCATTGGACCGAATTCATATAAAGTCAATGCAGAAATAACAATGAACAGTAAGATAAATATATTGTAGAATCTGTATGGGATTGTTTGTAAGAAGATACCGAATCCGGTTACGTTGGTTACGCCAACTGATTGGAAACCGGCTGCGATTAAACTAATTTCTAATCCAATCCAGGTAGATATGATTGCAATTCCCGCTACAGGAGCTGCAGTTGCGTCTACTACAAATGCTAATTTTTCTCTTGATACTTTAAGTTTATCCATAACAGGTCTCATGATCGGACCGACAATCAAGGAGTTTGCGTAATCGTCGAAGAAAACACATAATCCTAAAACCCATGTGAATAATTGAGCTTTTCTAGGAGTGTCTGCTCTTTTAGCGAATGCGTCAGCAAGAGCTTTTGCCCCACCCATTTTTGTAATCAGTTGGATAACTCCTCCAATGAGTAAACATTGAAGAATAATACCTGCATTCCATGGGTCTGCCATACAGGAGATGACTTGTGAACCTAAATCAAGGAATGCGTTGATTGCTGTTGATATGATGTTTAAATCGTTACAGCATAACATGAATTCTCCAACAAATACACCGATGAACAGTGACAATACTGTCTCTTTTGTGATGAATGCCAAAGCAATAGCCACAAGAGGAGGTAATAGTGTTAATATACCGAATCTGACAGAATTATCAGCATCTGCTGGTGTTGAAGTAATCCATAATGATAAAACAAAAAGGAGTATAATAGAAACAGCTGTTATTAATCCTAATCTCATTTTTTCATTCATTTATTATCACACCATTTTTTCCTATACATTTCAAATTTCCATTATAAGTCAGAAATAACTTACCATGTACATTTTAATATTGTTTTTAATAATATAAAAAGATTATAATTTAAAAATCATATTAAACTTGAAAATAATTTATAGAATATTGAATAAAATGAACAATTTCATAAAATTATATGTTAAAATATTTAATAATAAAAAAAATATAAAATAATAGTTAAAATTTTGAAAAAATTCATTGCCTGTTAATTTTTTCAATGATTTCCGAAATAAACTCATCATCCTCAAACTGCTTTAGATAATCAAGGCATATCTCAACCGGTGCCAAATCGCTGTGCTCATAGAAATAATTTTCAAAATCGGTGTAGTCGATTATGTCCATCTCATACTTTTCCCAGAAGTTGAGGGGGTGATTGTCCAGAAACTCATAACCGTTGTATGTGATGTGGCCATCTTTAAAATAATTTTTCTTTTCGAGAAAATCCTTCAATTTGTCCCAATTAACATTGTAATTGTTTTCAATTGTGTAAATGCAATATTCAAGCTCAATTTTCTCCTCAACCAACCTTAAAAACTTATAGGCAATGAATCTGATGTCCTCCTTGAACTCGCCATCAGATGGATGAATATACTTGATAAGGTCACTTTCCACCTCATCCGGATCATATTCAAGGTTTATTCCGCAGAAATGGCAGAACCTGTCATGGTCATCAATCGGCATGCTGCAGTAGGGACACACTTCATCGTGTGATGTTATGGATGGTATCGGATTTTCATTGAAAAGATAAGCAAGCCTTATCATCAGTGACTCGTTTAGAATCATTCCTGCCTCATATTCCTCCCTGATTTGCCTTTTTATCGCTAGTGCCTTGCTTTCGGTGACATGGGCATCATCCACAAGGGATTCAATATATGCAGAGAAATTATCATCATCGCCAATGATTTCCTCAAGAGTGTAGTTTTTAATCGGAAGGTTTTCCTCAAGCCTTAAAACCGCATTCATCAGCTCAACATCATTATCCTTGAAAAAACCAATGATATCTGCGACATACTCATCGTTAACCTCATTAAAGCAGTCATAATGGGCAATATCATCATTCAACGGGGCACTGTATGCAATGTGGCCCTTGTTGATGTCCAGTATGTGAATGCATCCGCACAGGCTCAAGTCATAGAAATGTGTTGAAAGCTCATCAGTGCCATAGTCAGTGTTTGAAAGCACATGAACACCAGGCACGATGAATTCCAATGCGCTTGCAACGATATTGTCATTTACCTTTTGGGCAAAGCCGTATTTGATTAACAGCTCAACAACAAGTCTTGTCGGCTCCATGATGCTTGGCTTGTTGTGCTCCTCCATGGTCTTGAGGATTTCAGATAAAAACAGTCCGTTTCCACGGTATTGCGGCAAAACATAGATGTTGTTCAATGCTGCGGTGATGAATTCCCTTGAAAAGTCATATGAGCAGAATCCCACAACCTTCTTTTCAAAAACCAGTTCCTTAAAGAGGTTGCATTCATCATATTTAAGGACAAAACCCTCCTTTTCAATGGAATCGTAGATATAAGAGTAATGTTCCTTCAAAATCTCAACGACATTTATGATGTCTTCGCTCAAAAATACCCTTTGGGCATTAGTGTCCTTTTCAATAATATTCATTTATATTCCTTATTAAATCACTTAATTTAAATTAAGAATTGATTATATATAAATTATTCGGTTAAAAATTTTGTTTTAACTAAAAAATAAGCAAATATTTAGTTATTGCTAAAAATAAGATTAAAATTTAGTATTACTAAAACTCAAATCATTTTAAATTTGAAAAAAAATAGAAAAAAAGAAATAAAATTGACTTTTATTTCTTTACGGTTATCTTATTTGAAATTTTTACCTTGCCATAGCTTGTTTTAATGGTGTATTTGCCGATTTTGAGTTTTTTGACCTTGATTTTGGCAATTCCCTTCTTGTTTGTTTTGGCAGTGTATTTCTTATTTTTAATTTTAAAGGTGATCTTTTTACCTTTTAAAGCCTTTCCATTGGAATTAACCAGCTTGGCTGTGAACTTCAACACCTTGCCTTTTTTAATGGATTTGTTTTTGGCAGTCAAAGTAGGTTTAACAAGTATCTTATTGGATACTTTAAATCCTTTATAAGTAACAGTGCCCCCATATGTTTTTGCAGCCAATTTATTCAATTTAACGCTTGCAAATCCATTCTTATCGGTTTTTGCCCAATAGGATTTTGCACCAATCACGATTTTTACTGATTGGCCTTTGACAGGTTTGCCATAGTCATCAAGAGCCTTGACCTTAAAGACCTTATTGGCCCCATAGTACATGACAATGTTTTTATTGCCGCTTAAACGAGGAACAATCTGAATAGTCTGGGAAGTGTTTTCACCATTGGCAGGGTTAATGACTGTTACGCCATATTTACCAGCGTTCAGTTTTAAATTAAGCAAAATAACTCCATTGGCATCACTGCTTAGGTTATGCTGCTTATTTGCCACATCAATCATCATTGTTTTGCCGACAATCGGATTTCCAAACTGATCTTTCAAGATGATCCTGTAGTTTGAATTATAGGTGTAAACATTGCCTTGAGCCAATTCTACTTTTAAGAGAATCTCCAATTCCTGATTTGCATGAGATGAATTGTAATTGTCTCCATTATAATTCACATCAATTGCATAAACACCATCAATGAGACTGAAAGGCAGTTCGGCTTCACCATCATTGAGCTTTAACACTTGAGTTTGATTGTTAAACTCAACAGTAACTTCACCGGTTTTTACAGGGTTGTTGAATTGATCAACAACATTTATTTTAATCTTGTTGCCGTTAACGGTGATTGTGGCTGTAGTGTTATAATCCGCTAAAACTGTGAATGCCTTTATGCATGCAACTTGTGACTTATAGGTATGCAATGCATAGGTTTTTTGCAGATAGAACAGGTCCTGCCAATTTTGACCGTCATAGCTTACATATGATATTTCCGGATAATATATTGCCTTGTTCAGTGAAGCGATTTCGGATATTGGGACACTGGACAACTTGTCTGAGGTTGTGTTGAACACGATTTCAAACACGTCACCAACATATAAAGGTATGATGTCATCCAGGTGGAATGTGTAGTATCCTGCCTGGGAAGTCCCGCTTTTGGTGGTTTTCAATACATTGTTGACATAAACGGAAAATGTCCAGTTTGTCAACTTCTCAAAGTATGTTGACACACCGGAGAGTATTTCATTGTCTGTTGCGGTGAACTTGTTCTTATACCAGACTTCAGTCCTGTCATCATGCAGGTAATCTGTCTTTCCAGCTATATCATACTGGTAATTCTTGTCATATTTTATAGTGTCGTTTAAAATAAATGTATAAGCGATGCCTTCAACGCCAGGTTTTGCGAAGGACTCATCATAATATGACACGTAGAAGTAACCATTATCACCCCAATTTGGACCCCAGCTGTTCTTCACTATCCATGCACCATCGCCTGCAGCATAGCTTCCAAAGTAGAAATTGTCCCTTGAGTATGTGTCATTCCATCCCACAATTGTCACTGCATGGTTTGAAGGATACAATGCCCATGTGAAATAGTCCTTACCATTGTTCAGATAATAGTTGTCAAAGTATATTGAGGTTCCAACCGCACCATATTTCAAGATAGCGGTTTTTATCGCATCATTGTCTGTGTAATTGTCCCTTTTTAAAAACAGTATGTTTTGGATATGTAAAATACTGTTCAAGACAGGTGATAAAACTGATTTGTCATCGAACAAGTCTGAAGTTTCATTTACAGGACCAAGCCAACTTGCGAAATAACCGAACGGCATGGCATCATATCCCCCTTCATTGGTGTCCATTTTCCAGCCGTAATCGGAATACAGTGCAATCAGGTTTTTCATGTTTTCCTCTGACAAGTCGAATTCTGTTCCTGTTGCCTTTTTAAGGCAGGACTCTAAAACCGCCATGGCAGTGAATGCCCAGCAGTTACCGCTTGACTGTTGGTCTTTAACATGGGATACCAGTCCTTCATCCACTAAGCTGTAATAGCTTGGAATGTCGGTGACGTCAATGTCATCAACATTATAGATTGTATAGTTTTCACCACCTAAATGGACGTTTAAATCCTTGGTGTCAATATAATCCTTGTCTATTGGAGCATTGTTATTGCTATAATGATTGTTCTTTATAGGCAATCTCAATTTGCTTAAAAGAGCATATACTGCTCCCGCCTGAACTTTGGCATTGTTGTTTTCAAATGAATTGGAAAGCAATACCACATCTGTGGAATTGTCAATGAATAATGCTCCGCCATTGCGGGCAGAGTTATTGTTGAACACTCCGTATGTGGATGCAAAAGTTCCGTACATATGATAAACGGCTCCACCGTCCCATTTTGCGGAGTTATTATAAAACTTATTGTAGTTTAATGTGACGGCACTGTTTAATGTGGTTATTGCACCTCCAAATGTTGCAGAGCAGTTAATGAAATCAGTGTGGTCAACATTAAGTGGAGATGACTTGATATAGATTGCACCTCCAGCATCATCAATAGTATAATCCTTAATGAATTTTGATCTTGAAATAGTTACATCTGCTGTGTTTTCACAGGCTATGGCTCCACCGAAATTATATGCATAGTTGTTTATGAACCTGGAATTTGATACGCTCAAATAGCCTGCACCCATGTAAATTGCTCCACCGTAGACTGCGTAGCCTCCTTCGAATGTGCAGTTGTTTATTGTCACTTTGGAATTAGCGTTCAAGTCGGATGTGTATATTGAGCCTCCATAATTATTTCCATAACTGTCCGGTGAGCTTCCGTATCCATATTTAAAAATGGTGTTTGTGGCATCAAGGTTTCCTGAGTTTGTAATTGACAAATCCATTAATGTAACATTGGTCAATGTTAAAAGGGAGTTGACCCTTAATCCGACGCCATCATAATTGATTATTGTCTCGGCAGGATTTGATCCGATAATGTTTACCTGTTCGATTGCCTTATAATTATCCAGGTTATATTCTCCATTGGCCAAATGGATATTGCAGTTTCCCTTAATTCTTTCCACAGTCAGATATTTATATGGATTTTGTGATGATCCATCACCATTGTCGTTTTCCAGTGATGCATCGAAATAATAATCGTTATTAGCGGTTAATGTGTCATCATGATAATCTATTGCAATGGTTGTCTGGTTGTCATCGAGCTGAACCGTGTCAGCTGTCTGGTTATTTATTGCATAGCTTGACGGAATTATAAATATCAAAAGCAATAATGTCATTAGAATAATTTTTTGATATTCAGCCATTTTTTCATTCCCCCAAAAAAAGAAAAATAAATAGAGATTAAGTATAATCCCTATCTTTTAACTTTTAAAGTTTTCTTAACTACGTCTTTACCGTAGATTACTTTATATTTGTATTTTTTACCAACTTTAAGTTTTTTAAGCACATTTTTCTTAAGTTTGAAGGCAGCAACACCTTTTTTGTTGGTTTTTGCTTTGATTTTTTTACCTTTAATCTTAAGAGTGACCTTTTTGCCTTTAATAGGTTTTTTCTTGGAGGTCTTTAAGGTGACTTTAATTTTAACTTTTCTAGCTGATTTTTTAATCTTTTTGTTTTTAGCCTTGATAACATTTTTAACGGTGACTTTAACTGTTTTGGTTACTTTGTTATAGGTCACTTTGGCAGTGTACTTCTTAGGTTTTACTTTCAATGTGAATTGAGCATAACCGTTCTTGTCAGTTTTTGCCTTTAATGTTTTTCCAGCTATTTTCAAGGTCACGACTTTACCTGCACCAACGGATTTGCCGTTGATTGTAGCGCGAACCTTGTATTTAAATCCGTAATCCACTTTAGCATTGCTTGCAACCACTTTAATGACATCCTTGGTTGGAGTGACTGGGTCTTCAGATGACTTGTTGTTGTCAACTTTTACATCTGAGTTGTTTAAAGCGATTGTTGCATCTCCTCTTTTGCCGTTTGCAATCAATTTGTTATTTACAATTGATCCGTTACATCCATTCAATGAAATTGTCTTGTTTCCTGTTGAAGTGATGTTGTTGTTTTCAATTGTAACATTTGAGTTGTCTGCATAGATGCCTAATGTTTCAATAGGGTTAACCATTGGGTAATCGTCTGCAGATTTACCTACATTTGTACCGTTGGCATTGATTGCGTTTGATTTAATGGTTGCATTTGCATTCTTGACACCGATACCGATAGTGTAGTTACCGTTTACGGTAATTTCGTTGTCAGTGATTTCAGTTTCATTTGCAACAAGAGACAATCCATATGCAGTGTTTGAGTCAACTTCAATAGTGTTGTCGACAATTTCTAAACTGGTATCATGAATACCCCAATTGTCAGCATATATACCGTATCCTACATCTTCTGATTCGGCAGTGATGTCATTTCCGTTAAAGGTTGCGGTTGTTTTTCCTTGTACGGAAACACCTGCCGCATAATGGTCATCTGAAGTTACATCAATTGTGTTGTCTTCAAGAGTGATGTTTTTACCTGAAACTTCTACACCATAGGCGTATTGGTGACCGTTCAATTCAATGTCGTTTCCAGCGATGTTTGCATCGTCACATCCTGCAACTCTTAAACCGTAAAGTGTATCAGTGTAACCTGCAGTTTCATTGTAGTCAACAGTTACAGTGTTGTCCTCAAATGTGAGGTTTTTACAGTTTTCGAATTCGATTCCTGCAGACAATACCACAGGAGCATAATCAGGAGCAGGACCATAACCTACATCGGTAGATGGAACTGAAGCTTCAACATAATTGTCGCTTACAACCATGTTATCGGAGTCAATTGCATATATTGCCATGGTTCTAGTTGCCTCACCTAACTTACCGTCATAGAAAATGTCGTTTTCAATCAATTTGGTTCCATCAGAACCATCCACGTAAACAGCGTATGATTCTCCTGCTGGAGCGTCATAATCGATTGTGTTATTTTCTATTATATTGTTTTTACCTTCAACGTAAATGACTGCATTGTTGTCGAATTCCTTATCAGCGACAAATTCAATGTTTTTAACAGCAACATTGTCGGCCTTGATGTAAAGGGCAGTGTTGTTGAACAGTGCACCGTCACCGGTTATCTTGATAGCCTTGTTTATTGTGAGTGTTCCTAAGTCTTTGAATTCGCCTTGGAATATGAGTTCATCGAATGGAACATTAGCTTTCATTACACCGTTTTCATCGAAGAAGTTACCTATTGTTTCTGGAGTTACAATGTTGTTGATTCCAGTGACTGTAAGAGTTTTGGTAGCTTCACTAGCACCGAACTGTTCAGTGGTGTCAATGAATTTGGCTATGATATCGTAGGTTCCAATGTCTTTGGAAATTAAAATGCTTTCCTTAGCTGTTCCGTCCACAATAGGGATTGTTGCTATTAGATCTTCACCGAAGTAAAGTTCAACTTCTCCCTTGCTGACAACAGTACCGTCATCGGAAGTTACAGTAATTGTGTATTCTACAGCATCTCCTTTTGCAGCGGTAATGTCCTCCATTGCGATAGTTGTTGGAACAGTGTTAACGAATAACACTTCCTCATCGCCACCAACTTTTGCGGAGATGTATTTAATGCCTGTTGCATCTAAATCGTATGTAAATTCACCGTTGGATAATACGCCTTCAATGTCTCCCTTATTAGTGGAGATTGTTACAGGGATTTCAACATTGACAGGACTGTCCAGTGCTTGAACTGTTTCACCGTCAGTGTATGAGTCAATTGCTACGGTTAATTTTACAGTGTTTCCATCCTTGATTTCAGTGTCGTTTTTAATGGTTAATACTGCCCAATTGTTTAAGGTCGGTTTGTATTTGTTGTTTCCGCCTACAAATGCACTTGGATCAGCATTGGTTCCCCACCAATTCTTATTGGCAGTTATGGATGGGTTGATTTGTTCGGTTGCATATCCGTAAACTGAGATGTTGTTTGCATCATTGTTGTTTATGAATACGGATTTTTCAACATTTACTGTGGTTGCTCTTGAATAGATTGCTCCACCGTTTGCATCAGCAGTGTTGTCTTCAAATAAAGTGTCGGAAACGGTTAATTTACCTTTTCTTTCATAATTTGATGTTCCAACCATGTAGATTGCTCCACCGCCGGTACCGTCCTGACCGTTAGCGTGGTTTGCAATGAATTCGGAGTTTGTGATTTTCATATCAGCTTCTGAGTGTGAAATGAATATTGCTCCACCGCTTGAGGTGGTCAATGCCTTATTGTCCTTGAATGTTGTGTTGTCAATGGTCATTCCTGCAATTTGCTGAGCGAATATTGCTCCACCACCATTGTTTTCATTACCTGTAGCGGTGTTGTTTTCAATTACGGAATTTTCAATATTGATTGTTGCTCCTTTAGCAAGACCTGAACCTGAATAGATTGCTCCACCAACTTTAGCGGTGTTGTTTGCAATAGTTGAGTTAATGATAGTCAAGTAACCAACATTGTAAATTGCTCCACCGTTATTTTCACCTGCTGTTGAATTAGCTAATGTACAGTTAATCAAGGTTAAATAGTTAGAGTTTCCGAGTAATGCACCGCTTTCAACCGCATTGTAACCGTTAATCATTATTAAGTTTTTAAGAACAACTTTTGCATCTTCACCGACGTAAAGGATTCTATTGCTGTTGTCTGCATCGATTACAACTTTTCCTTCACCTGTAATGTTTAAGTTGTTGGAAATGATTCCTAAGTCACCGGTTTTATAGGTTCCTTCTAAAAGAACGATTTGACCTTTTTTAGCGATTTCTACTGCATGAGCCAATGTTTTAACAGGAGCATCAATAGATCCTTCGTTTGCATCGTCACCTTCAGGTGATACATAGATTACATCAGGAATATCACTGATGAGTACAGTGAACTGAGGAACTCCGCCTAATGAGACGAGAATTTCCTTATCTGCTTCATCTACAGTGTATTTGAAAGTGATTTCTTTGCCTTTGCTTAAAACAACTTCGTTTAATTTACCTGAATCAGAAGTGAAACTCACTTCAACACCGTCTGGAATTTCATTTGAAAATACTGCGGTGATTGTGATTTCATCGCCTGCAACAGCATCTTTAGGGTCAACAGTCACATCTAATGTGATTTTACTGTCTTCACTAATGTCGATGTTTGCTTTTGTATTATTACCCCAGTAGTTGTTGTTTGCGGTAATGACTGTGGTTGCTTTTTCTTTCTTGTCTAATGCATATTTGTCGTCACCTTCTTTGCTGATGATGATTGAATTTACAATATCGAATGTACCTTGATCGGTATTCACATAGATTGCAGAACCAGCATCTCCAGCAGTGTTGTTAATGAATACACAGTTGTCAATGCTCATTGTGGATTTCGGATCATCCATAGTTTGATAAATCGCTCCACCTTGACCTTTAACATATTCTCCACTGTTAGCCTGGTTGTTGGTGAAAGTGGAATCCTTGATTGTTGTTGGAGTTCTTCCGGCAAATATTGCACCAGCAGTACCTTCAACTGCAATATTGTTGTCAAAAGTACAGTTAGTTACTTCCAAGGTTCCTTTAGTTGCAGAGGAAGCTCTGGTTGCATAGATTGCACCTGCTGATTTAGCCTTGTTATTTCTGAATACTGTGTTTTCAATTACAGTATCAGCAGAAGCTGAATAAACGATACCGTTTGTATTTGATAATGAGGTCATGTCATTTCCAATGAATTCAGAATTATTGATTAATAAGTCTGTTTCGGATTGTGATGCAACAACTCCTCTTTTTGCAACATTTTCAGAGAAGTCACAGTTATCAATAACCATTGTACCTTTTCTATTGTTAATAATGTTTCCACTGGAACCGGTAGCTTGGTTTGAATAGATGTTACAGTTGACTATTGTTGAATTTCCGTCATTTAAAAGCACTGAACCGAAAGCTGATTTTGCATTTGTAAATGCGATATTGGTTAGATTAAGGTTTGCTGTGTTTTCAAAGATTCTTAAGGAATTTCCGTCAATGACTACATTTCCTTGACCTGAAATATCTAAATCCTTATTAACTACCAATGTTTCGGTGATTACATAATTACCGTTCAGGATTACGATTTTACCTTTCTCAGCAATTTCCATAGCGTGTTTGATTGTTGCTACAGGAGCATCCCTTGAACCGATGTTGCTGTCATCACCGGTCATGGATACATAAATCACTTCCAATACGATAGGTTCTTCCACAGTCACGGCAGTGGTATTCACTGCATCAGTAGATGTGATTGTTACGTTGTTCACTCCACCGTCGGTTGCTGTGAATATGAATTTAGCAACATTGTTTTCGGTTGTTGCCTTATCCTTGTCCAATTCGCCGTAAACTGCACTTGCTTTTACTTCAACTTCAGGGATTGAATCAGCCAATGCCTGTTTGTTTACATCATGAGTGAAATCAACAGTGAATTCAGCTTTATCTCCAACTTTTAATGCGTCTGCGGTCAAGTTGTTTGAGACGGTCATTACAACCCAATTGGATGAGTCAACGTCAGCGCATGGAGTGTCATCTCCCCAGTCATCCTCATAGCTGCCTACACCTGTTAAAGAACTAGGGTCATCATTGGTTCCCCACCAGTTGTATTGAGCATTAACGACATTGTCCTCACCGTCATTGTAAATCACGTATTTTGTACCGTTGGTTAAAAGTACACAGTAGTTTACGGAGAGTTTGTTTCCATTGTAGATTGCATCACCATAATATCCGCTGCTGGTTACTGTGTTGTTGATGAATACTGATTTGGTTACAGTAGCATCTCCACGGAAACCAACATAGATTGCTCCACCGTCCCTTAATGCTTTATTGTTGATGAAATTGGATTCGGTAACAGTCAATGTTGAACTTGCACGAATAGCTCCACCGTAAGAAACAGTGTTTGTGTTGTTTATGAAATCTGAGCCTTTTACATCAATTACTGTATCTGATGAACCGATCAATACACCTTGTCTTGCAACGTTATTGGTGAATTTTGAGTTTTCAACAATTAAATTGACTTTTCCGGAGGATGTAATGTATACAATTCCATAATCAGATGAAGAACCGGTTACGGTGTTGTTGTCAAATGTGGAATCGGTAATTGTAATGTCATAGTTTCCGGAACTTTTTATTACATCACCACAGGTGTTGTTTGCAAATTTGGATTTGCTTACAGTCAATTTACCGTTGTTTGTGATGAGGTTTCCACTAGTTGGATTAGCGATTACATTTACATTTTCCAAAATCAGTTCTTTTGCGTAGCTGTAAACTACGCTGCCGTAATAAGCATTTCCACCGGTTAATGTTAAATTGATTAATGTCAATTTGGCAACGTTAGCGGAAGATGCTACATTGAATAATCTTCCTTGTCCTTCTCCATTAAGTACAACGTTTCCAACACCGGTAACTTTTAAGTCCTTGGTGACTTCATAATTTGTGCCTATGTATGTACCTGCATTTACGATGATTTCACCGGATCCTCCATTAATGGATGCAAGTTCAATAGCCTTTGAGATGCTTGCAACAGGATATTGTTCGGAACCGTTGTTGTTGTCATTACCTTCGGTTGACACGTAGATGATGCCGTAGTATGGTTCAACACCTTTTGCAAGTTTAATGTCCACATTAGCTTCGCCACATGTTGCCTTAATAAGGGCAGTGTTGCCGGCGGATGTGAAGATTACATCTTGGGTTTTTCCGTTTTTAACGACTACTTCATCCTGTGAGAATGTACCGTTTTGGGAAGTGAGTTTGACAGTGTATGAATCGATTGGGATAACTCCACCGGTCAATTCCTGAATCTCGCCTGATGTTGTGTTTACATGGTTAAAGTCTATTGTCAATTTCACTTGGTCTCCTGAAATCACTTCAGTTGCGTTTGCAACGACATTCATGATTACCCAGGAGTCAATAGTTATGTTTTTACCTTCGACCTTTGAGCTTGGGTCATTTGTTCCCCACCAGTTATTGTTTGCAATTACGACACCTTGGCCATAAACAGCATCATAACCTGTAGCTGTACGTGTTTCGATTGATAAGTCATTAATCAATGATGAGTGTGAAATTTCAATCAAATTCATGTCAGCATAGATTGCAGGTAAAGTCTGACCGTTTCCATTGTTGTTTTCTATTACACAGTTGGTAATAGTTGTTTTTGTTACACTACCTGAAACAGGAGTTGTACTTATTGCAACACCCTTTCCGCCAGCAGTGTTGTTTGAAATTACACAGTTGTCAATGGTTGTGGTTGCATTGTATAAGTATATTGCACCAGGTGCGTTAGCTGCAGTGTTTTCAATGAATTTAGAATCTATAATGTTTACATTTGCAGCTCTTAAATATGCTGCAGCACCATTGTTTGCTTTGTTACCTTTGAATATTGAATTTGAAATATCAACAGTCAATCCGTCAGCCTGGGATGAAGTTGCAATGGTGATTGCTCCCCAGGAACCGCTGTCAATATTATAGAATTTGGAATCCTTAACTGTCAATTTACCTTTAGCGGTTGCAACATAGAATGCTCCACCTCTTGAAGTGGAATTGATATCTGTAAATGTACAGTTATTGATTAAAATGTTTATATCAACGTATGAACCCGCATTTATAGCTCCACCGTATCTTGGATTGTTGTTTGTAAATACGATGTTGGTGAAATTTGCAACTCCACCATCCATTACAAAAATACTGGTTGAGCTTGCCTGTCCGTCGATAACAACATTACCGTCACCGATAATGCTGATTGGTTTGGAATTGTTGAGTTCAATTCCGCTTTCCTTGTATACTCCTTCCTTGATTACAAGATAACCTGATCCTGCATTTGCAAGTTCGACACCTTTAGCGATTGTTAAGACAGGACTGTCTTCAGAACCGTTATTATCATCACTACCGTCAGTTGCAACATAAATTGTTCCTTCAGGATATTTAGGTTCAGGACCATCATTCAATCCAGGAATGATTACATCAACAGCTTCACCGGTATTCAATTCATAAGCACCGTTGTTCTCCACAATCCAAGTTGATGCTGTAACACCATCAGGTAGGGAATTGGATCCCCAATAGTTTGCATCTAAATTGTAGGAACCTGAAGAAGGATGGTTAACTCCCAAATTGACTGTGTTGTTCTGGATGTTATTGTAATTTAAAGTAAAAGATGATGTTGCAGAATTGGAAGCTACAATGTATTTAGGTCCAGAATTGTTTGCAATCATGCTTGATTCTATATTTACAGTTTTACCTCCTGTAGATATAAAGAATAATGAATTGTAATCATTGCCTTCTGAAAGAACATTGTTAACAAATCTGGAATTTTTTATTTCCATATTTCCTTTAGCAGTGATAAGTGCCCTTCCTTTACCGTTACCTTGGAAATTGCTAATTGTCACATTATCCACTACAACAGTACCGGCACTTTTCTCACAGTACAAAACACCCAATATATAAGATCCAGTATTTGCACTGGATATTCCTGAATTGTCAATGATGGAATTCTTCAATACATATTCAGTATTTGCACTGCCTCCAAAGTCAATTGCACTAGAATAAGAACCAGTTGATGATTTTGTGCCTAAAAACTTACATTGGTCAACAACCACACTTCCAGAGGTAAATATGCGCAATGCACCATATCTAGATTCACAGTTGTCAAATGTACAATTTGCTATAATGACATCATCGTTTCCACCAATGAATATTGGAGTTCTAGCACCAGTCATTGAGATGTCTTTAAAAACCAAATTGTTGAAAACCAATGTGCAAGAACCTGATCCTGTTGTATAAAACAAGTCATTATCTCCGGATTTAATGATTACACCATCAGGAGATTCACCGGTAAAAGTCAATTTCTTTGTACCGATGTCAATCTTAGAGGTTTCAGTATATTCTCCGTTCTTAATAAAAATAGTTTCCCCACCAGTGGCTGCGCCAACAGCGGCGGAAATTGTTTGATACTCGCCACTACCACCTGCATCAACGGTGATAATGTCTCCCTCAGCACTTAACTTGTCCTGACTGTCCGAAACGCTTAGCTCTTCATTGACGACTTCGTCAATGTCTCCCCCCGTATCGGTTGCTGTCAAGTTTTCGTCAAGTGGTTCAGCTGCACTTGCGGTTGTGACTATGCAGAGCATCGCCAGCACCAAAAGCGCACATATAAAAAGACTTTTATCTATCTTCATTCAACCACGTCGTTAAATATTTTTGATATAAAGTTAATTAATAAGATTTCAACTTTACATTAATATTTATTATAATATATAGTATATAAAATTTAAAATTAATTTGAATAAATATAAAATATATTTAAATTACATTTGATAAAAAAATAAAATTAAAATGAATAATGATTATTACTTATTAAAAACAAAACTATAATCATGAATATCTTAGTGATTGGTGCCGGAGCGGTTGGAATAGGGCTTGCAGCATCCCTCGCTTCACAAGGTGAAAACGTTTCAATCTATGCACGTGGCGAAACCGCAAGGGCAATAAGGGAAAATGGAATCAGAAGAGTTGGACTGTTTGAACACATAAAAATAGAAAATTTACCAGTATATGATGACTACAATGATATACCTGAAAACACTTTCGACTACATCATCATAGCATCAAAGACAACCGCTAACGAGGACATATCAGACAACCTTAACAATCAAAAGGACATATTAAAAGAAAGCGGAAAGATTCTAATCGTTCAAAATGGCTTTGGAAACGACGAGCCATACCTGAGATACTTCCCCAAAAAGCAAGTATATTGTGCAAGGATAATCACCGGATTTGCAAGACCTGAAAGACACATCAGCGAAGTGACCGTCTACACGGAACCGATGCAATTGGGATCCCTTCAAAACCAGGACACCAGATGCCTGCAGGAAATTGCAGATTTAATCACAGCATCCGGAATCAAATGCGAAGTCACCGACGAGGTCGACAAGTACCTGTGGGCGAAGATGCTTTACAACTGCGCATTAAATCCACTAGGAGCAATCTTGAATAAGACATACGGCGAGCTCACTGAAAACCCCTACACTCTAGACATCATGAACAGCATCATTGATGAGATATTCGAGGTAATAAAAGCCTCCCCATATGAGACATTTTGGGCGAATGCAGATGAGTACAGGGATGTTTTCTACTCAAAGCTTGTCCCCGACACATATAATCACTACTCATCAACCCATCATGACCTTCAAAACAGGAAAAGAACAGAGATTGATTCACTCAACGGTAAAGTCATTCAACTAGGTGAGGCCAATAATGTTAACGTAAAAACTAATAAATTTATATATAACCTAATTAAAGCTATTGAAAACTCATTCTAAAAAACTAAAACTTTATATATGTTGAAAGTTAAAATAGTATTGTTCATATTGTTATGTACTATTTTTTTATAATATGAACAATGGTGATGGTTGAAATGAGCATTCGCTTGTATTCCTTTAGTGGTGTTTAGGAAGAGAATGTTCATTTGTTTTTAAAAAGAATTTCTTATTTTTATAAAATTATTAATGTGATACTATGAGTGAACTTAAAGAATTAGTAGAAAAATTTATAGAACTTGACGATGACTTAAACGAAAAGATTGAAAACGCTTTAGATGATTCAGAAGAACTTCCTGAAGGATTTGAGGAAGAACACCAAGACCAAATCGAAGAGATGGGTGAAATCTACCACAACATCGAACACAAGGTATTTGGCGAAGAATTCATTATCGTATTCAACAGCAATGAAGATGAAAAAGAAGTTGTTGCATTAATTGTAAGCGATGAAGACGAGGAACACGAAGAGTTCGTAATACCAGTATTCACCGACCAAGGAGAAGCTGACGCAGGCATTGAACAGTTCAAAGAAGAGTTCGGCGACATTGAATTTGAATGTGAAACCAAAACAGGTGAAGAAATCATTGCAGATCATCATGAGGATGAAGATTTCATTGGACTTGCTATCAACGCACCACAATGGGATTTTGTAATCGCTCATGAAGACGTTCACGAATGCTGTGACTAGTATGAATCCTAAAGACTACGAAGATTATCAAAAAAACAATGTTAAGGCTGCCAAAAGCCAATTGAAAGAGTATATTCAGATATACGCTGACATGGTCAAG
Source organism: Methanobrevibacter thaueri (assembly GCF_015062915.1). Classification (GTDB taxonomy): domain Archaea; phylum Methanobacteriota; class Methanobacteria; order Methanobacteriales; family Methanobacteriaceae; genus Methanocatella; species Methanocatella thaueri_B. The sequence goes on from NZ_SUTJ01000008.1 coordinate 49,758, forward strand.
AAGCTTAAAAGCGAGGATGCAGTTGAGCTTGAAGCTGTCAAGAAAAACATTAAGGACACTTATCCAACTGAAATCTACTTCACACTTGTCGATGAAGCTGAAAAACCAGTTAAATTGACAATTACAGAAGCAAGCAGGGAATATGTCATTCCGGTTTTCACTGACATGCGCGAATATGCAATAGGCAGTGCCAAAATCTCTAAATTGTTCCTTGACAAGTTGGACTTGAAGGTAATAAGTCCTGATGATATTGCCGAATTGGCCGAAAACGACGAATATTTTGAAGGTTTCGTGATTAATCCACACTCCCAGAACTTCAACATGAGCAGGGACGGTGATTTCTGATGTATGTCTGCCCTACAATCGGTGAGGATCATGAAAAGGATTTTCTTGTTACCGGTAGCCTTGATGACTTTAAAATAATAGTATTCCCAAGCCTTGAAGAATACGAAAAAGGCTTTGAATATCTTGAATTGGCTGACTATAAGCCTACTGAAGTTTCCGATGAGCTCTTTAAAGAATTAGCTAAAAATGATGATGCATTCAGTGGTCTGATTTTAAATATACATTCTGAAAATAAAATAATTACAAAAGAAGAATTACTCATCTAATTCTTCTTCATCTATTTCTTCTACATTACCGCTTTGATAATACTTGTACCTATATGACATCTTAAACCCTTCAATAACCTCTCTTTTAGGTCTTCTTCTAGGTTTGATGTTAGGTCCGTTCATTTCCTTAAATTTTTCCTGGTGAGGTTTTGCCTTGTTCTTGTTTTCACGGTAATATTGGGAAACCCTATGTCTGGAATGTGGTGCCTTATACATTCTCTTTCTGAGTAATCGTCTTGATGATGTTACTCTTCTTATCACTTAAATCACTTATCTTCTTCTGTTTAAGTTTTTGGTTGCGGATTTATCTAATGTAGCTTGAATCTCATCAATTCTTTCAACTACAACTTTAATAGCTTGTTCTCCTTGACGGGTTGGGTTGATACCTTGTTCCACTAGGAGTGCATCCCTGATGTCTCTTAATCTGTCAATTGAATCGATTTTCATTATTGTACTGTAAAACATTAAAATTTCCTCCAGTATATAATATAAATTTTAGATTACCTAATAAAAATATTTTATGTTTAACGACAAATTATTAAACATGTTTGAAAAACAGCAAGTAATCTATTTGGCAGGAGGATGCTTTTGGGGTGTTGAAGCTTTCATTTCCAGACTCAAGGGTGTGAATTCCACTGAAGTTGGATACGCTAACGGCAATGACCTTGCACCAACATATGAAAAGGTGTGCAGTGGCAAAACCGGTCATGCTGAAACCGTTAAGGCAACTTACAATCCGAAAATCATTGCTTTAGATGAAATTTTAGAGAGTTTCTTTAAGATTATTGATCCACACACCAGAAATCGCCAAGGCCCTGACATAGGGACACAGTACAGGACAGGAATCTATTGGCAAGAGGCATCCCAACGAGACACTGTCATCAAATTCCTGAGGAAAAAACAGAAGGAATCCTCTGAAAGGATTGTTGTTGAGGCGCATGAAATATCTAATTTCTATCCTGCCGAAGAATATCATCAGAAGTACCTTGAGAAAAACCCGCAGGGCTATTGTCATGTTGATTTAAATTTAATAGATGATGAAGAATTCGACCACTTAACCAAGGAAGAGTATGAAATAACACAGCTTTCTTTAACAGAAACACCCTTCAGTGGCAAGTATGATGACTTTTTTGAAGATGGTGTGTATGTGGATGTTGTAAATGGCGAGGTTTTGTTCTCTTCTGATGACAAGTTTGACTCAAGATGCGGATGGCCGGCATTTTCAAAGCCCATCAGTGAAGATGCAATCACAAAGCACAGGGACTTCTCACATGGAACAACACGCATAGAGGTCAGAAGCGCCAAGGCAAACTCACACTTGGGACATCTTTTCCATGACGGTCCTGGAGGCTCACCCAGATACTGCATAAACTCGGCTACATTGAGATTCATACCAAAACAGGAATTTGATAAACTTCAAAAAGATAAATATTAAAAAATACAAATAGTGATACGATGAAGCTGGAAGAAATTAAAAACCCTGAATTTAAAAACATGATAAATCTTGCCTATATGCAGGGCGAGAACGGCAATGAGGAAGCAATACTCAAAATAGAAGATGACATGAAAGAATACATCACCGAAAATGTCTTCATCATCTCAACAGAGGATGACAATCCTGTTAAAATTCCATACGGCAATCATGACGAGTATATTGTTCCTGTTTTTACTGACGAAAGGGAATACATTCTTGGAATGCAGTACTTCTCCTTGAACGTGATGGATGAGAATAAGGAATACGTTATAGAAAAATTGGATTACTTTAAAAAATTAAAAGAAGATCCTAAATTCTTAGGATTCTTGGTAAATATTAGTAGTGTAAGCTATATATTGAATACTAGCTTACTCTAAAAACTCTTTTTTAATGTCTTCGATGATTTCCACAAATCTCTTGGACACTTCATCTGAAGGATCAAGAACGGAAATAGCACCGTCTTTATTAGGTGCATCGGAAACTTTTTCTTCAATAGGCAAATCACCTAAGTAAGTGATTTCCATTTCTTCAGCGAACTTCTCACCATTGCCTTCACCGAAAATGTTGAGTTTCTCGTTACAGTGTGGACAGATGTAGTATGCCATGTTCTCGATAAGTCCGATGTTTTTGATGTTCATCATCTCAACCATCTTGACACATTTAAGCACATCTTCCTGTGAAACGACGTTAGGTGTGGTGACCATGAGCACTAAGTCGGTTTCAGGAATGGTTTGAAGAACTGTTAAAGGTTCATCCCCTGTTCCAGGTGGGTTATCGATGATTAAAAAGTCAAGTTTTCCCCAGTGACAATCTGAAACTAATTGTTTAATTGCTCCGGTTTTTTGAGGTCCCCTCCATATGATTGGCCTGTCCAGGGCATCTATGAGAAATGCCATTGACATTACTTTTAAACCGGTTGGAGTTACTACAGGGAATATTGAGTGCTGATATTCTTTTTTCTTCTCTTCAATGAATTCGCGTTGCTCATCTTCAGGCAAGCTTGTATCAAGGTCGGCTTCGACAATGTTTTTGAATGCGTCGAATTGATATTGGTTGAATTCCTCTTCAAGCATTTCGATACCGAGCATTTTTGGCACGTTAGGACCGTGAATATCCGCATCGAGGATACCTGTACTGTAGCCCATTGCCTGGAGGGTTTCAGCGATGTTAGCCGCTACGGTGGATTTTCCAACTCCTCCTTTTCCACTCATAACAACGATTTTATGTTTGATTTGACCCAGGTTTTTTGCAAGCCTGATGTCTTGCTGAATCATTTGCATTTGTTGTTCCGGAGTCATTTGACCCCCATGACCATGATGACCATGGCCGTGACCATGTTCTGGCATTTTATATCATCTCCAAAATGTTAGTTTAATTTAACTGAATTTTTTACTTACCTCTTCTACGGCAAGGATTAAAGGATCTGTAACCATTGATACAGGTGGCGCGTAAGCGAATTCCATATTGCTTAAATCGAAGCAGGTCAATCCTTCAGTAATGGCTAATGTCATTGTATCGATTCTTTCAGCCACCCTTTCCTCTGCTATGATTTGGCATCCGATAATGGTTCCATTTCCATCACAGATAACTTTGATATCCATTGGTTTTGCGTTAGGATAGTAACGTGCTCTTGTAAGTGCCTGCACCTTCTGCACAACAGGCCTGATACGGTTTTGCTGAGCGAAGCTTGTGGTGTATCCGACTGCACCGAATTCCAGTTTGCCCACTTTTGACACCATTGAGTTCAATACTGGGTTGAACTTGGATTTCTTTCCGCAGATGGTACGTGCCAATGTCTTTGACTCACGCACAGCGGTGGTACCCAATTGTGAAATGGTGTTTGAACCTAAAATCAAGTCTTTTGATTCAACACAGTCACCGACAGCGTAAACGTCCTCTACTGAGGTTTCCATCCTGTCGTTTACAAGGATTGCCCATCTTCCGATTTCACAACCCGCCATTTCAGCTAATTTCAATTCAGCCCTTACACCTGTTGCCATGATGACCATGTCTGCGTCGTAGATTTCCTCATCGCCGAAGCATGCCTTCTCGACCTTGCCTTCACCAATCAGCTTGGTGATAGGCTTGCCCAATACGACCTTGATTCCTTCCATTTCAAGGTATTTGACGAGAATATCGGACATGTCCTTGTCAAGGGATCTTGGCACGATTTGAGGCAACATTTCACTTAATATGACATCAAGCCCTTGCTTTTTAAGTGCAAATGCAATCTCAATACCAATCAATCCTGCACCGGTTACGATTGCGCTTTTAGCATCTTTCATTGCTTCCTGTACCCTGATACCGTCGTCGATGTTGCGTATTCTGAACACTCCATCAAGGTCCACTCCCTGCATTGGAGGGATGAATGGGTTTCCTCCGGTTGCTAGAACGAGCTTGTCATAATCAAGGACTGTCTTTTTACCGTTTTTCTCATAAGTGACAGTTTTTTTGTCTGAATCAACTTCAGTTACTTCCACTTCAACGATAACGTCAATGTCCTTTTCCTTATAATCTTCAGGAGTTCTCATGATGATATCATCAAAAGATTCAATTTTACCTGACAATACGTATGGAATAGCGCATGGTGAGTATGCAACCTTGTTGTCTCTTGTGAGAACTGTTATTTCAATGTCTTTGTCGAGTTTACGAATATTGGAAGCTGTTGAGATTCCTCCAGCTCCTCCGCCTACAATTACTACCTTCATTTTAACAAAACCATAATGATTTATACAGTATTATATATAATTATAAATGATATAAAAAGATTAAGGTTATACAATGAAAAAACTTGATTTTGATTTGAAAAACAATCCATTCATAAATTTCCAATCCGCCAGATACGCAATGTCTGCAAGAGTGAATGTTGAAAAGTTGTGGAAATGGTGCCATGAAAACGACAAGTCATTCTATGTCATGAGCATGGGATGCATCCTCAATGCCGTCAATTCAGTTCCTCAGCTTAAAAGAAGAATTTTAAATGATGAGGCAATAGAACACGATTATCTTGACGGTGTCACTCCAATCATGGATGAGGATAAGGGAATCTATCGTGAAATGAGAGTTAGGGTTCCTCAGGAATTTGATGATATCCTCCAATGGCACGATTATGTGCGTGAGGAGATTTCTGAAGTTTTATCAGGTAATGATGGAGGTTTCATCTGCGAGATGGAAGAAAGGGATTATACAAACATTGTTAACCTATCCTGCATCCCCTGGGTTGACTTTGACATGCTTACCAACTGTACTGTTGACGGAGGAGCAATCCAGCCGTTGGTTACCTGGGGAAAAGTAAATGATGATTATGAGATGAGCATTTCAATCACCGTTTCACATATCTTCGTTAACGGCAGGGAACTCGGATACTTCTATGAAAACGCTCAAAAAGAGTTTAATAACGACTTATTCGATTAAACATAGATATTATCTATTCATCTGCAACAGCTTCAATGTCTGTTGCTTCCAGTTTCATGATGACTGGCCTTAAACCGTCATTACATGAAACTATTGCCACACCAGGAGTTTTGATCCAGTCAGAATAATACCAAACTTCACTTGCACCATGGGCAAGTGCAAAAACGTACTGATATATTGCCTTCCAGGCCTCGTCACAGAATCCGTCAGGCTTGGCGTAATCGGCATAATAAACCTGACCTTCACTCATTAATGGACATGTTGAAAGACCATCAATACCATATTCCTTTGCAAGATCCTCTTGAAGAGTAGTCCTTAAAATAGTAATCTTAACTTTTTTCATGTTAATAAATTTGTTTAAAATATATGATAATAGTAATGGTTCTAGAATTTAGCCAAAAGTAACTACATGCATGATTTGACTGAAAGCTCGTTGATGATCTTTTGAAGATACTTTTTCTTTAGGACAAATTCCCTTTTATGAGCCAATCTATCCGAATTGGGCTGAGCCACCTTTTCATTGAGTCTTGAAGCTCCTAAAAACTTAGTGTCTCCTTCTGTCAGGTTGTGTGCCTCACCATTGTCAATGGCCTTTTTGATATAATAGTAATCCTTAAACAGCACGTCAAAATCGTTGCTCAAATAGTATATCTCCAAATCGGTGATGATATCCTCATCATTGTACCAGATGATAAGCACGGCTTCCTTTTTAAAGAGTTCGGAAAAGGAAATCAAGTTAAAATAGTCAATGTCAGCGAGTTTGTATTTTGATGATGGGTATCTCTTGCCGCATAACTTATTGCTGTATTGCAGTGGGGCTAAAAAAAAGTTTGGTGATTCATTTAAGGTTACATCATTAATGTTTTTTCCGATTAATGCCTCAAATGAATCCATATAAATCAATTTAGTCTTTGTCTAAAGCAGGTATTCCTGTAATTCTTAATCCACCGTAATGGGATTTGTACTTGATGTTTAATCCGATTAGTAATGGAGTGATTTTTTCGATGATTCTTGCTTTTTCTAAAATACCGGTATCGATTGTTCTGACACCTGGGATTTTGTCGATTATTTCAGCTGCGGTTTCTTTTGCTTGCTTGTCATCTCCTGCAATTAAACAGTCACAGTCGATTTCTTCTGGAATGTTTGCAAGGTGAGAGTTTGAAATGTTACAGAATGCACAGATTACTTTTGCACCGGTTCCTTCAAGGATTTTTGCGGTTCTTTCAGCAGCGGATCCTTCCATAAGGTCAACAAAACGGAATGGTTTTCCACCGATTGCAGTTTCAAGAGGTACTGTTGCATCCATGACAATCTTGTCCTTACAGAACTCTTTGATTCCTTCAACAGTTGGTTTTTGAGCGACTAATGGTACTGTGATGATTAAAACATCACCTTCACGGGCAGCATCCTCATTAGCCATACCACACATGTTGGATAAGTCATAATCGGCTAAATCTTTTTTAGCTTGTTCTACTACGTCAAGTGCCTTTTCTTCTTTCCTGGATCCAACAATGACTTCCACGCCAGCAATAGCTAATCTTTCAGCTATACCGAGTCCTTGTGGACCAGTTCCACCAATTATACTTACTTTCATTTTTTTACCACCTTATTTTTTATCATAAAGCAATCCGCCAACGAACACCAAGTGTTCAGGCAGTTTGCCATCATGAGCGTAAAGTACTTTAAATCCGAATATGTCCTCAACTGTCCTGTCCACGTCGGCTCCAAGGGCTTCAAGTGGATATCTCATCTTGAACGGCATCTTGCACATCATGCCGAATTCCCTTGTGCATCTCATGCACAGGTTGCATTTTCCTAAAAAGAGACCCTTTGAATCCTCATTTTCCAGGACATAGATGTCATTCATCAATCGTCCCTTGATGCGTTCGAATCTCTTGAGAACAAATTCCAGCTCCTCATCTGAAAAGGTGTGCTCCAGCTCTTCAGAGGAGAATTCTATTTTAAAAGCGATAATCTTGAGTTTATTGTATGATTTCCAAAGTTCATCCACATCAAAGTCGAATGGAGGGTAGCTCCAGTTGTATCCTAGGGTTTCCTGCTCTTCAATGCAGAGTTTGGAGAATTTTTCAAAGTCGACGTAATTTTTATAGTACTCTTCAACGTCAACGTCTGCAGTTAGTTTCTTTATCTCTGACATAATTATTTATATACAAATTTAATATTATAAAACTTTCCTTTAAACATTATCCATCAATTGTCCGATTTATCTTAATCTTTTTTGAATTATACCCAACGGCCTTGTTGACATTAATCAGAGATTGCCTTAATGTCGAAACGATTGCGCTTAACAGCTCCTCGTCAAAGTCTATTGTCTGCTGGCCCTTGAACTCGCAGTATTTTGAGATTTTCTCTTCCTCAAAAAAGTTAATAAGCTCATCCCAATCGTATGAAATCTCTTCAAGGATTGTTTTAGCGTCAATGAGCTTGTCATTCAGCTCAACCGCCTTTTTGAGGGATTTCTTTTCAATGTTCTTGTAATCGGACATATCCTGGTTTTCAAAATCATATAATGTTTTCTCATACATCTTATCACTTTTTAGGTATACCAAAATTCTTGAATAATCTTATAGAAATAATCATATATTAATGTTTTTAAAAAAAAGATTCACCTTGAAATGTGCTGGCCCGGATTTAGAAAGTCATCCAGAAACTCCAAGTCGATGTCAGCAACATCAATGAACTCGAAAGTGTTAATCAAAATATTTTTGAGATTCTTACCGACCTTGATCATGCCAATATGTTCCTTGGTGAAAATGAATGTGATTAAATCAACTGCATTGTTGAACTGCCTTTTTTGAGTGTGGACCAAGAAATCTCCCTGGATATAGCAGTTTTCACGGCCATACTTTGCAACGAAATTCTCGCAAGCCTGAGTTATGAACACCTTAGGCCCCACATTGACCTTGACATCATTCAATCTGGATGAAGCCATTTCAAGTAGTATCACACAGTTTTCAACCTCATCGCTCCAGTAGTCAGCCTTGAATACATTGAACTCCTCACTGTTGAGTTTCCTTTCAAGAGCCTCACAGGTCTTTCTAAGCTGAGGGTGAAGAGTATCCAGTGGCATGTCAGGAATATCAAACCTGAATGCAATCAAATCACTGTTTCTCAATTTAAACTCGTTTAGAATATCCTCTCTTTTCAATTCACGAGGAAGCGGGTAAAAATAATCTTTCTTGTTGTCGCCGAATAGGTAGTTGCGTGCGGATTGGATGAATTCCGCCATCTTATCAAGCCTCAATGCGGCTCCAACATTTCTGTTTTCATCAGTCGGGTCTATGACTATCAACGGGTCCTTGAAATTCTTGGAAGTACCATATTTTTCCAAATCGATGACATGACCGTATTTCCAGTTGACAGCCGCCTTGAGAGTCTCCTCAAAGGTTCCGTAATGGATAATGAGCAATTCGCAAAGGTATCCTGCAAATCCGCCCACCTTGAACTCAGAACCGTATGTTCCAGTCATTGCCATGAAGCGTTTCAAGAGAAGAACCTCATCTTGCTGTGACTGGCTAAGATTTGCCTTGACGTAACGAGTGTGTAGAATTGTCCTGTCAACAGCTGATTTGAGCTCACTGCCGTCCTTGATGGAATAGCATGGAACGATATCCACTTCACACTCCTCAATCACGGTTGTGACGTAAGGGTGTGATGCAAAATGATGTTCAGCATCAACATCAAATTCAGTGCAGCATTCATGGGCCAGTTCAAGCCCTTTCTCTTTTAAATATTTTTTGTCTGTATCCAATGGAAATGCTATGAAGATATCAATGTCTGACTTTCCCTTAAGTGCAGTGTTTTTTGCAACGGATCCGACCAGTGTCACCTTGGCGTCAATCCCCTTTTCATTGCATGCATTCTGCAGGAAATCCATTATCCTTTTAGAGACACTGTCAATGTGTTCCTTTTCCTCTGTTGTCGGTTTGATATCTTCTAAAATAGCTTCATAATCCATGTAATCACAATTCAAATATTGTTAAATCCTCATATATCGGTCCTTGAGGTGTTAATGTAGATTTCTTAAGGATGATTCTGTCAACTTCCATTTCACCTATCTCAACATCCTCGAACTCTTCAATGGTCTCCTTAACCTTGTTCTTGTTTTTGGCTGATTTCATCCTTCCTATTGTCAGGTGTGTTGAGAATTTCCTGTCCTTGTCAAAGCCCAAACGGGTGAACTCCTTATCGAGCCTGTCGTGCATATCCTTTATGATAGCATCATCATCTATTCCAACCCATATGACCTTGATGTGGTTGCTGTTTGGGAATGCTCCGCAGCCCTTGATGCTTATTTTGAATGGATGGAAATCTGCAAGGACATTGGCTATTGCCTTTTCAAGCACTTCCAAACCATTGGTGTCGATGTCTCCGAAGAACTTCAAGGTCAAGTGCAGGTTAGCCAGTTCCACATACTTTATTCTGGTGTCGATCTGCTTGAATTGCTTGATGATTTTATTGATTTTCGGCTTCAGGTCATCATCCACATCAATTGCCAAGAATGCTCTTACCTGGGACATCTCCAACACCTACTGCTCTATGATAGTCTCGTCAATTGCAATTCCGAAGTGACGTGCACTGGTTTCAATGTAAACCTTCACCTTGTCTCCAGGTTTCACATCTGCAACTGACAATGGTTCGTTGTTCTCATCAACAATGCGGATTGTTTCAGCGTTTTGAAGCAGTGTTCTGATTGTTTTTCCTTCATATTCAGCTTCAATGAGTATCAATGGACGCCTTTCAATCTTGCTTCTTCCGACATATGCTGTTCTGCTTTCCCCTTCAGTGTTTACAATCAATACTTCATCCCCGGCAACAAGCTCTGATAGGTATCTTGTTTTGTTGCCCGGAACCATTACATATGCCTGGACAGGGCCTGCGTTTACCCTGAACGGTCTTGATGCAACATATTCGCTTTCAAGAGATTCTGAGTGTACAAGAAACATTGATTTGGAATATGAACCGATGAGCATTCCTTCACCTGGCTTCATCATGTCGGTTGTGTCAACACATACCCTGTCTCCTGAACCCAATGGCTTGACGTTGGTTACTGTGGCCACTTTCAATTCATATTTTGTCTGTGATGCTTCCACGACTTCCTGAGCAATCTTTTTGATGTTGTTGAAGTCATTGGCTTCAAAAATGACCCCGTCTGTACCGTGTTCAAGGGTTTCAAGTGCCACTCTTGCACCGTCAAGGTCCCTCACTGCAGCTATGATTTCAACATCCTCTTTTTGAAGGTCCGCAATGATGTTTTCAAGCGGGATGATTGTCCAGTCGGTTCCGACAAGAATGATATAATCTACGATTGCACCGAGTTTCACGGCCAATTGCTCATGAGCCTTATCTGTGATTATGATATATGCGCATACTGTTTTTCCTTCGCTTTTTGCTTTTCTTGCATCGGCAATATCAACTGAATCGGTGAAATCCTCACTCAATTCAATGAATCCGTCTCCTTCACCGTTGATTCCGACAAGATATATGTCTGCTTCATCATTGTTTGCAATTATCTTGACGTTTCCCAGTTTTCTGATGAGTTCCGCATCATCAAGGTCAAGCACATGGTCGATTCCTGATTCCATTGCAGTGGTGATCATTTCCTTCTTGTCTTCCCATAATTCATCAGGTGTGCTTATCCAAGCGAATTTGTCTTGCATCCAATCACCTTATTCTAAGAATTTCATTGCTTCATCAACTTCAGCGTCATGGTGAACGATTTCAGAGATTGCACGGGTGATTTTTCCAGGGTTTTCAGCTTGGAACAGGTTACGTCCGAATGCAACTCCCGCACCGCCGACTTCAAGAGAGTCCTTTACCATCTGCAATAGCTCTTCATCAGTGTCTATTTTAGGACCTCCAGCAATCACTACAGGAACGATTGCTCCTTCAACAACTTCCTTGAATGAGTCAGGGTCACCGGTGTAGTTGGTTTTGACGATGTCAACACCTAATTCAGATCCAACACGTGCAGCATGTTTCACGAATTCAACATCATGCTCGTTTTCCACTTTCTGTCCTCTTGGGTACATCATTGCAAGAAGAGGCATTCCCCAGTAGTCACAGGTTTCAGCTATTTTTCCCAATTCCTGAAGCATTTGGCTTTCAGTGTCTGAACCTAAGTTCACGTGAATGGATACTGCGTCAGCCCCTAATTGGATTGCTTTTTCAACGCTTGTTACTGTTACCTTGTCGTTTGGGTCAGGTGCAAGGGAGGTACTTGCTGACAAGTGCACAATAAGACCTATGTCCTTACCGTAACCACGGTGTCCTTGTTGAACTATTCCCTTATGCATTAGGATTGCGTCCGCTCCACCTTGGGAGATGCTTTCCACTGTTTCGTCCATGTCGATTATTCCTGGAATCGGACCGCTGGACACTCCATGGTCCATTGGTGCAATAACTGTTCTTTTTGTATTTCTGTTGATGATTCTTTCTAAACGAATCTTTTTACCTATCATAGTTATAACCTCAATTTATATTATCTATTTAATATTATTTAATATTGATTGTACAAAAATATACAATCCAATAATCAAATCTGATAAATAATGTAACATAAATCATGAATTTTTGAACATCTTACAATCAAATCATATTATTTTTATCAATAATAATCCAATATTAAATATCTGCTATAAAGTTTATATAATTTTTTGAAAATAATGTGTTAAAAAACCAAATTGGATAAAATGGCAAAAAACAATAGATTTGATAAAATCATGAAAAAATATTGAAAAAAAATAGTAGTTAACCAAATATATGGTTAATTGTTGTGAAATAATTCATTTATTTGACATCAAGTCATCATAAATAAGCTTCCACTGAGGATTCATCTCATGAAGCATGAATCTTTTGAAGATGTAATCCAAGAAAAACACTCCCTTTTCGGTGATTTGATAGAATGTGACTTTCTTGTCATCCTGTGCCACTTCCTCACCGGTAATCAGTTCGTATTCTTCCATCTGCTTTAAAATAGGATAAATCTTGCTGGGATTGGATTTCTTTATGACTCCTTCATCAATTAGATTTTCAAAAAACTTGTCCAATTCCTTCATGATTCCATAGCCGTGAATGCTCTTGTTATATTTTATAATCCAAAGCACAAGAAACCTGTACAATCCGTTTACTGTGGATTTGACAATCTTATTGCCCTTGATGAAATCAACATAATTGTCCTGTTTATTCTCAGACATTAAAAATGCACCTAAAAATTGATTAATTGAAAAATTGTATCCCTTAGATTGTTACATGAGATATTTTTTTATATCTTTTTGCAAAGTCTAACCGGGATAGTCACATTTCCCGCCATCAAAACATGTGCATCATTATCTACACATTTGCTATTCTGTTTGACGTCGGCAATACCATGTTTGTTGAATTTAAACAGAAACTGAGCACATTATCAAGACTAACTCAAGACCGTTAGAAGCATCATCCCCAATTTCTTTAAGTTAATTCAAATACACCTAAATATATTTTTATTTAAAAAAGTATATAAAAAGAGTACTCTAAATTTTAGAATACTTCAAGTTGATTATTTTTCAATCGAGTCCGTCCACAATGAGAATTCCTTTATTTGAGGAGGAATTCCTGAATCATGGTAAGACTCTAAATACCCTTCAGCTGAAACATACTCCTCACATTTTCCCTCAGCTGAATTGAAAAACTCCAAAAGTCCTCTGTTTCTTATGAAAGTGTGTGTAGGCTTGAATGTACTTGACCAGATATAGAATACCTTAAATACAGTGTCAGGATGATATCCACCACCAAGATCAATCAGCAGCATGTCACATGACTGGACTGTCTCAAACACTTTCAATAATGTATCATGCAGCCTCACATCCTCATTGATGAAATTCACATGAGCCAACTTTTCCATTTCTGCAGACGCTTCAGGAGAATTGTCAAGCGCTATGATGTTGCAGGTTTCAGGAAGTGTTTTTGTGGTTCCTCCAACGTGACAGCCGAGTTCTATAACCGTATCGTCCGGCTTCACCAATTCGGCTATGTCACGGCGATACTTTTCAACATCATAACTCAATTTAATCATGAACTATCCCAACATTGTTAAGTTTATCTATATGGAAGTCTTCTATGCCAGTATCTTTTAATGAGCTTTCATCAGATGCAAAGGCAAATACAGTATTTCCAAGCATTGCCATGGAACTACCCAAAATATCATCACAGGAATTAAGATAATCAATAAGTTCTTTTACTTCGCTGGACATTAGTTTTGTCTCATCGGCAAACTTATATGAAAAGTCCAGGAAATTCCACAGGCTTGACTTTTCCTCAAAAAACTCAAGGTATTTCAATCCTACATCAGAAATTACCTCCTTTTTATGAGGATCACTTATGACACTTGATGTGTCAATCTTTCCAAAGGTCTTCCAGCCGACAAATACATCCTCCTCAAAGGATTCTATTTTACCAATACCTGGAGCGCCAGGTTCTGTTCGCAAAACCATTCCTTTTCCACTTTGAGCGATAACATCACCCAAGCCACCTCCAAGATTGACTTCAGCCATATGTGCGATTTGACCGCATAGCTCTGTAGGATAATTCAACTCCAGAAAATCATTTAACGCCAATGCCAGACTAAAGGCTGAAGCGGCTGATGTGCCGAAGCCTGCTCCAATAGGCAATTGTATATCCTGTGTGATTTTAAAATTAGTGTCTATTTCCAAAATGCCTAGAACCTCATCAATTACTGTTGAATCCCCCTGATTGACATTGATTTCTAATTCATCAGATGAATCCACTGTTGTTCTGACTCCCTTGGAAAGTAAAAATCCTGCACCACATGAACCGTTCTTCAATGACACTTCATGGTTTTCTATTGTAAAAAAGCCTGTGATGTGGCCAGGTACAAAAACTGAATTTGACATAAGTAATATTATGTTTTCAATTTAATTAAAATTTTTGAAAAAATACTAAAAAAAAGAAAAAAAGAGTTATATGAAAAATCATATAACCAAATTATTGTTTTCTACGTCTTGATCCGAATCCTAAAGCAATTAATACAACGATTAAAGCCATTATTGGATTACCAGTGGCTTTTGAGTCGATTTTTGCTTTAGCTGATTTTACAGGTTTTTCAGGATGTACAGTAGTATTGTCAGGCACATCAGTACCATTTTCAGGAACATCAGTTTCATTATTATGCTCCACGGTCACGTTTGTAGTGTTGGTACTGTTGACTGTGTCATTAGTAATGTTGTTTCCTGCAATAGCATTGTTCACCTTGAATCCTTCACTCATTGCCTTGAATACAATTGTGAAATTAGCGGATTCGCCAATGCCTAATGTGCCGTTATAGTTCCATCTGCCATTTCCGTCATATGACCATTTGCCTGTTTCATCAACAGTATGATCATATTCAAGACCATCTGCTCCCTTATCGATTACATATACTCCAGTCAAGTTGCAGTCACCAGTGTTTTTGACAACAATGGTAAAACTGGTTAATTCACCCACTTTAACTGTTTTATTGTTGGAAATTTTCTCAACAGTCATGTTTGGAGCATAAGAAGTGAAGTTTACAGTATCATTGTCAAATGTGTGATTTCCAAGACCGGTTGTAACATTGTTTACCATTTTACCAGTCTTTGTAACATTAAATATCAATATGATATTAGCAGTTTTTCCAGGAGCTAAAGTATCATTCAATGTCCATAGTTTAGTTTCTTTATCATAAGTCCAATTATATGGAGATTTAAATGAATCATATACTAAACCATCACTGAAATAAGTCTCATTTATCCATGGAAGAGTAATGTTACATTCACCTGTGTTTTTAACAGTGATATTGAATTCAGCTTGCTTATTGATGCAAACCACATTTATGACGTCTTTTTCAACACTCATTTTCGGAATTGTCACATTGAATCCTATTACATTTTGAGTTGCTGAAGGAGTTAAAATTTCAACGAAATTGAATACCTCAATTCTGCCATCATCCAATGTTTTAATAGCATTGTTTGTTGGAACTCTATAACCGCTATTATATAACTCCAATACCTTTTTAACAACTGGATTATTACTATTTTCATAATCATGGTCTGTGAAAATATTAACTTCATCTTGTAAATCATTATGATCTACATTTTCATTATTCCAATTTGTTAAAATTAAAATTTTAAGAAGTTCCCCAACTTTTTCCTCAGTAATCGCATTTTGAGCAAATCTTAAATTCTCCCATAACACACCATATCTTGGATAGTCAGCATCTTCTTCAATACAATATACATAATAACCGTCAGCATAACCTATATTTTTCTCTCTATCATAAGTCATGTCGATATAATTTGTATGATTCATTGAAAGAGCAACTTGTCCAGGATGAATGTTATTATTCTCATTCAATTTTGTTGCCGCAAGCACTACCCAATCATCATCAGCGGTATTGTCATAAAACTCACAATCTGAAACATTTGCGATTATTGTGCAAATTGCTCCTCCGTGATTTCCATGATTTCTAATGAATGTGGAATTTGTAACAGTAGGATAATCGCAACTTAAAGCACCACCATATCCTTGAGCATGATTGTCAATGAAAGTACAATTGTTGATTGTATCGCCTTGTTTGGTACTGGATACTGCTCCACCACCATATTTTTCAGCGATATTTTTTGTGAATGTATTATTTTCAAGGAAATTGTGTCCATATTCAAATAATATTGCACCACCCATAAGAGCTACATTATGAGTGAAATTTGAATTTGTAATAGTTGTGTTTTCAGCCCAAGAGAATATTGCTCCACCTTTTGTCAAATTACGATCAAATGGAGGATTTGGGAAAATTCCATTATCTGTAAAAGTACAATTGTCAATGACAGGATTTGTGCATCTAGTTGCCCCATCTTTTCCGAAATATACTGCTCCACCTCTTTCAGCGTAATTTCCAACGAATTCAGAGTTAACTATTGTAATATTATCTCCAGTATTAGCAAAAATTGCTCCACCATATTTAGAACAATGGTTTTTAAAGAAGTATGAATTGTTAACTAATAAGTTGTTTGAATTGGAATATATTCCTGAACCATAATAATCATTAACAGCATTCCTTAAAAATGAACAATTATTAAATGTTGTATTGTCTGATGAGGATGGAACATATACAATTCCATAACCGTATCCTGCACAGTCATGAATACTGGTATTGTTGAATAAATTATTCTTACCATTCATCCAAATTGCAGCACCATCACTATCAGCCGCTTGATATGAATCTGTAATACCAATAGAATTTGCAATTTCACAATCATTTACAGTAATATTATCACAGTTGACAGCAGCTATTGCACCACCTTGATCTCCATAACAACTGGAAAATTTAACGTTATCAATAACTGACTCACTGGCATCAGTATATAATAAAACTCCACCACCAAATCCGTGAACCGCAGTAACATGCCCTGAACCTATAGAACTATCTACAATCCTTATTTTGTTGTTTGAAAAAATTGTAGCACCGTTTCTAGCCTTGTTGTTGTAAAAACTACAATCTGCTATTAAAGTGTCATGAGCTAAATTATAAATTGCACCGCCCATATTGCTAGCTTTATTTGCGTTAATGCTTGAATTAACAATTGAAATACCCTTATGATCGGCAATATAAATTGCAGCACCATTACTGTTACCAGAATTACTGTTGGAACTTATTGTACATTTATCAACTTTAACATTGTCCCCATCAATAAATAATGCCCCACCATTAGCAGATTTACCTTTAGTCAATTGTAAACCTTTAAGTACAACATTATCACCAGTAATTTTAAAAATTTGACGAGAATTTTCACCATCAAATACAGGCTTTTTATCATCAACAGATACAATATTTAAATTGTTTTTATCAATTGTTAAACCAGTGTTGGATTCTCCTTTATATGTTCCACTCATAACATAGATAGTGTCTCCTTCCTGAAGATTAGTGTTATCTAAAGCGGATTTTAAATCACCAAAAGGACTTGCTTCAGATCCATCTCCACCGGTTGCACCTGCTTTTACATACCAACTGTTTCCAGCACTTAAGACATCCCCACTTGAAGAGTGGAGTGTGTCAGAAACAGCTTCATTTTCAACCATCAAGTTTCCATTATCTGTTCCAACCACAGACACATTCCCATTATTGTCTGCAGCAGCAACAGCTCCTATACATAACATTAATACGCTTATTAATAATAAAATTCCAAATAGTTTATTAAATTTCATTTTTTCCCTCAAATGAGAGTCAAATCAAAATATAAACTAATCAAATTGATAATCTAATAATATAAATTAAATTTATTTCCAGTTAATTTAAACCTCTTAATAAATAATATCCGCAATCATCAACATGCTTAAAGTACAACAGAATATGGCTGACAGGAATTGCCAATCATATCTATTCCACAAAACACTAGACCAAAGAATACCAATCATTTTCAGTTGAAATATATCTGAACATTTGATTTTTATATTTACTCTAAGATTTGATTTAACTCAATAAATCGCAAATATATTATTTAAATTAATAAATTATTTAATTAAATTTTAAAATTCAATTAATATAATCGAATAAATTACTTATTCTCAACAATAATCTTATAATCTCCAAAATTATTATTGTAATCTTATATTATATTAAAACAATATTTATACTTTATTGCAAAAAATGATATAGTTTAATTCAATTTAATGAACATTTTTTAATTTTATATAAATTTTTTATTCAATAGGATTATCGGAAATTTAGTGAACAATAATTACTGAAAATAAAAGTATCATAAAAATATTACATAATTTTGAGATAAAAATGAATAGAATACATTACAATTTGAATGAATAAAATAAAAAATGTAAACTAAATTAATGAAATAATTGAAAATTCATATGTAATCAATATTTTACAGAATAAGTATAGTTTAATAAGTACTAGACAATATTGTTAAGACAAAACAAAAATATTTTACATATGTTTAACAATTTTTACAAAATGATAAAAGTATACTAAATTTTGATATACTCTAATAAATTAAATATCATTCAAAAATTGAATGCAAAGTCAACTATTCTTTATTAGAATAAAGTTGAAGTGAAAAAAATATGAGGAAGATGAGTTCATTCATCTATCCATGATTTTACAGTATCTTTTGCATCATATACGCTGGCACCAGGAATTGACAATCCCCTTTTGATTTCAGCGCCTTGGCATAATTTGTCCAAATCCTTTTGAGATGAGCCAAAACCGGACCCTTCATGGGTTACAAATGGTTTTACAACTTTACCAGTAAAATCAAGTGGCTCTAGTTGAGTAAACATTGGCATCGGCAAGGTTCCCCACCAGTTTGGAAAACCGATGTATATTGTATCGTATTGATCAATGCTTTCAAGGGTTTGCTTGATTTCAGGCCTTGCATCATCTTGCTGTTCCTTTTTGGCCACATCAATGCATTTCATGTAATCGTCAGGATATTCTACTGCAGGTTCAACTTTAAATAGTTCTGCATTGTCGATTTCCTGAATGTATCCGGCAATAACTTCAGTGTTTCCCTTTTCGATGTTTTTAAGTTCACCGCCGAAGTAGTTTTCACCGTTTCTTGAAAAGTAAATTACTAAGCTTGACATAATATTAACTCCTTGTTTATTGTTTAAATCTTTTTAGTATATAAATGTTGCTACTCGCAACAATTATTGAATTTAAGTTAACCTAAAAAAGCCTTTAAAATTAGAATTTTGGAAATCCTAAATAGTAATATCTTTAAATATGATAAATAATTAATATAACATATGTGGATGCTTAAAAGAATTTTGTCCATTGGCGGATGACTCAGAAATTCTCTCCACACACTTTTTTTAAAAAAATAAAAATAGAAAACGTAATTAATTACGTCTTCTTAATGGTAAAAATATTCCCATTACTGCAATCAAACCCATTACCACAGGATTTGCAGTTTCATGCACTGATAAGTCAATTGTATCAATCAAACAAAAAAAGTTTTCAAAACTTGAATATGAAAAAAAGTAAAAAAAAAGAAGAATAGGAAATCTATTCTTTAATTGATCTTGCGAGTTCTGCACCTTTCTCAAATGCTTCAGCCATTACATCCTCATCAGGTACGAACAATACATCTAAAGTGTCGGTTACAGTGAATCCGGAAGCTTCTAAATCATCTTGGAGTTTTTTAATGGCTCCTCCACCCCAACCTTTGGATGAAAAGATTAATGCGTTTTTCTCACTGCCTGTTCCCTTGAAGTTGACACAGTCCAACCAGTACATCATGTTACCTATTCTTGGGAATGGCTTGTTCATCATTGTAGGAGCTCCCAATGCGATTGCTTTTGAGTCCAGAATGTCAGTAATCACATCATCAGGTCCGTCTTCCTGCATGAAGTACATTGCAACCTCAACGCCTTCGCTCATGATACCTTCAGCGATTTGGTAAGCGAGCTTTTCGGTTGAATGGTGCATTGTGTCATAGATAACTGTGATTTTGTCCTTGCACACACCGGATCCCCATTCTGAGTATTTTTCTACAATTGGAGCAGGGTTTTTCCAGATTTGACCGTGACATGGTGCAATCATCTTGATATCATTGATTAAACCAGTGTTGGTTAATTCATCCAGTTTCATCCTGAGCATCGGTGAGCCTAATGTCACTAAATTAGCGTAATATTTTTGAGCTTCCCTTAAAAGGTATTCTGTATCATAGTCCTCATCAAATCTTTTTGAGCGGGCCACGTGCTGACCGAATGCATCATTTGAGAATAATATTCCTTCTTCAGCCAATAATGTGAACATGCTGTCCGGCCAGTGAAGCATTGGAGCTGATATAAATTTTAAAGTTCTTCCGCCAATGTCCAGTTCGTCGCCGGTTGCAACAGCATTGATTTCAAGGTCTGAGAAGTTGTGGTATTGTGCTTCAAGGAATTTGATACAGTTTGCAGAAGCATAAATTTCGGCTTCAGGATTGTATTCTTCAATAGTTTGTCTTAAGAAAGTGGAATGGTCCATTTCGGAGTGGTTTTGAACGAATACATCAATCTTGAATTCTTTTCCTTCTTGTTCGAATGCGTCTTTCACTCTTGCATCGAACTGTTCAAACATTCCTCTGTAAACGTTATCGATTAATACAGTTTTTTCTTCACCAAATACAAGGTATGCGTTGTATGTGGTTCCTGGAATTCCATATCCATGGAAAGTTCTGCTGTGCCAGTGGATTACACCAACCCAATAGACACCGTCTGCAATTTTTACTGCTTTTGCTTTCATTTCAATAACCTCATAAAATATTTAAGTTATATAACTATATATTCTATATTCTATATAAATTATTTTAATTAATTAATAAGAGGTCATATTTTGAACAAAAGAATCGATTTACATATGCACAGCCTATTCAGTGATGGTGAATTGTTGCCATCAGAACTTGCAAGAAGAGCCTTGAAATTGAATCATGAAGCAATTGCAATCACAGACCATGTGGACTGGTCAAACGTTGACACAATCCCTGCCATTCAAGATGCAATTGATGATATTAACGCTAACTGGGACATTACCGTTGTTTTAGGTGCTGAAGTCACTCATGCTCCAACCGAATCCATTGACGGAATAGCTGCAAGAGCCAAGGAGTTAGGTGCAAAAATCGTTGTGGTCCATGGTGAAACATTGAATGAACCTGTTACTCCTGGAACAAACCGTGCAGCAGTTGAATCCGAAAACATTGACATTTTGGGCCATCCGGGATTGATTACCATTGAAGAGGCAGAACTTGCAAAGGAAAATGACATTTATTTGGAGATATCTGCACGTAAGGGACACTGTCTTGGAAACGGACATGTTGCAAACGTTGCCCGTGAAGTGGGAAACAAATTACTTGTCAATACTGATACTCACTCACCTGACAACATTATCACTTTTGAAAAGTCATATGAAATAGCTTTAGGTGCAGGATTAACACATGAAGAAGCCATGAAAGCCATCGTGGACAATCCTCGTGAATTACTTAAGAAAAAAGGAGTAATGTAAAAAAAGTGTGTATGTAAAAATATGTAATTTAATATGATGTTTAAATTAACATCGTATTAAATAACCTTATATGTCAAAATTAAGTCTTTTCCAAGAGAATAAGAATCAACCAATTCCAGTTTAACCGCATCATCCATCAAGTCAAAACCTTCACCGTCAAAGAAAGTCTTTGCATTAGCTCCACCGACAACCATCGGAGCAACGCAAATCCTTATTTCATCAATTAGACCTGCTTTTATCATGGAGAAGTTCAATGTGGCTCCTCCCTCAAGCATCAGTTTTTCTATTCCTTCCTCATGCAGGTAACTCATCAATAGACTTAGGTCAACTCGATCATCACCTGAAAAGAAAAATTTGACTCCTCTTTTCTTGAAGGTTTCATACTTGTCTGATTCCATGAAATCATGCTTGTACTCATTTGCACATGCAATGATTGTCTTTGCATCATTGTTTGTGATTCTTGCATCGATTGGTGTTCTGCATTTGCTGTCAACAACCACTCGAACGGGATTGTCCTCAGGGTTAGCATCAATCTTGTGTATAGTGAGCCTTGGATCATCTGCCATTACTGTGCCTATTCCAACCATTATTGCATCACATTCCTTTCTCAGCTCATGAACCCTTTCAAGGTCTTCCTTGCCTGAAATGTTTGAGCTTCCGGTTTGTGTTGCAATCTTACCGTCCAATGTCATTGCAGCGTTCAATATTACATATGGCCTCATTATCTCACCTATATATGATAGAACATTTCCTTGATGTGCAGGAAGTTTGCTAGTGTCTGGTTTTCAAGCATTCCAGGCATGGTCAATGCCACAAGAATACCTAATACACCGAATATGATACCTATTCCCCAGATTATTTTTACCGCATCCTTTTCTGCAATAGGTCTTCTTAAAACCAGTCTGATTAATGACTTGAAGCCTTGTTCCGGTCTTACAAGCTTTCCTTCATCGTTTACTTGTGTAGGCTTTTGCTGTTGACGGTTCATTACTCCTGCAGAGTAGAATTTCAATGCAGCGTCAATGATGTTTGGCATCAATACGATTAATGCAATTAACTTCACCCTTCCGATAAATGCAATGCACACTACCGCAGCTCCGATAATCAATGTACCTGTGTCACCTGGGAAAATCTTTGCAGGATACCTGTTATAATAGAGAAATGCTATCAATGCACCGAGCATACTCATTGAAATGATTGTTACGTCGTATTTGCCCAATATTATACATGCTATTGTCAGGGAGGTCATTGAGATGACACCAAGACCGGATTCGATACCGTTCAATCCGGCAAGCATGTTTGTCAGGTTTGATCCGATTGACAGTGCAATTGGAATTGTAATGAGATAAAGCAATCCAACATTTGATGGTGCAGCCCAAATCAATGGGAGACCTGCTATAAAGAGCAACAGGAACTTGTCTCTGGATGACAATGCAAGCAAGTCATCGAGAATACCGATCATTCCAACAAGCAATATTACAACAAGAACTATAACCAGTGGAAACGCTAGGATTTCATGCATATAGATTCCGGAAAACATTCCCAACGTGAATCCGAAGAGTATTCCGAACCCACCCATTTCAGCAACAACGGGTTTCCAGGACTTGTGAATATCCTTACCGACAATGTCGGCTTCTTTCATCTTTCTAATTATCTTAGGCATCACTATTCTGGTGGCCAGAAAAGAAAGTATGCCGCAGACAATAGCAATCACATATAACGGAAGTTGCGGTAAAATTATCATACTTAATTATTTAAAATTCATTATTAAAAAAAGTAATTATTTTTTGTTTAAAATATAATAAACAGTCCTTATGGGAATATCTAATTTTTCAGATATTTCTTTGGGCTTTAGGCCATCTTCCCTAAGACGTTTAACCTCATCATGGTCATGTTTTCTTTGGCGATTGTCAAAATCAGCTTTAGCCTTTCTTAACAAATAATAAACCCTGTTAAGTGAAATATCAAGTTTTAATGAAATTTCCTTAGCGGATAATCCCTCATTTGATAGTTTCAGGACATATCCTTCAAGCTCATTGCTTCTGGACTTTGCTCCCCACTCATATTTCTTTTTAACCTCAATGTCAAGTTGTGACAATGCATCGATATATGTTTTTGAAATCCTATTGTAAACACTTGGAGAACAGGTTATCTCCTCAAGATTAGAATATTTATCCATCAAATCCATAATCATCACAGAGGACAATGGCTTTGTAATGTGAATCGTTCTCACTTTATTATCCATGCAAATCACTTCTTAATCAGTTTCAGGAACTGCTTGGATTTGTCGCTTTTCGGATTCTTGATTTTTTCAATGTTTTTAATCTCTGTTTTAATCTTGGACTCGTTAATGTTGAATGCATAGCTTATTTCACTCAATTCTTTATCTGAATTCTGATTGATCAGCGCTGCACCCAATGCAACATGGTTGAACTTGATATTGGAGTTTCTGATTTCCTTTTCAAACTTGAAATTATCATATAAAAGCAGATCCATTTCAGGTATTTGGATTATCTTGATGTCAGTGTAGTCGTTGAGGATTTCTATAACCTTTGAGTATGAAGTCTGGAACACTTTCCTCTGTTCCCTGTCCAGCTCGACACGTATATATGGGAATGGTCCCATGTCAATCTTACGTGAATTGTTTGAGGTTGTCATATAATACTTGAAGATGTCCCACAATATCAAAACGGTTGCAATATTCTTTAAGGAATTCTTGTAGATGTTTTCCCTAATCTTCAAGTCACGCTTCAATGACCTTGTCAGGTTTCCGAACTTATCAATGAATCCCAATTTTTTAAAGCTTTTCTCGATTTGTACCTTTCGCCAATCCTCAATATCATCAAGGTCATACTGGTCGATGAAATCAGGGGATGCATTCTTGTACTTGTCGATTATCTCATCGTACTTGTTGATTCTTTTAAAATCTGCCAGTTTCCTTTTAAGGATTTCGTCCTTTATGGAATCGATTATTTCCTGACCGTATCTGACATACCCAAGAGCCAATGCTGTTCTTGCATGATTGTCGTCAATGATTGCAGGCTTGGTTCTGTGGAAAGTCAATTTTTCAATTCTCACTTCACGACCATATCTGCGCCTGACCTCTTCATCGTAATTGTTCACATATTCTGAGTCCAGTGTGATGGGTTTGCGAATCAGACGCTTATTCTTATCCCTGAAACGTATTGTCATTGAAATTGTTTTAACTAGTCCTTTACGTTCCTGTTTAAGAATGTTAAGTACTTGTTTAAGAGATTCCCTACCATATGATGACAATTCGCTTCTTAAAACCATGTAATTTCCTGACAAAGGCAGGTAAGGAATTATTTCAATTCTTTGTGTGGATTCCCTGTTGACTTTGAATGTGAATCCCTGGCATCCACAGGTGCATTTGCCGTCCATCTGCCTGTATTCGCTCATGGAATATTTCTTATAGCATGAGTTGCACTTGACATATCCGAATTGCTCCAGGTTTCCGAGGGCAATCAGATGTGAATCGATGGCTGACTTTACCCTGTTGAGAATGTTTTTCTTGGCATTAGCAGAAGTCCGGAATATCTGGTTGTGGCGACTGCTTTCACCCATCTCATCAATGGTTACCTCAGCAACCGCCTTTGTTCCATACTTGTTTAGGGATGTGAAGGGAGTGGTGTATCCTTGCGCATCCATATCATCTCTGAACTTCAGCAAAGCGTTTAATCTGTCATCTAGCTTAAAGTAAAGACTTTTGAAATTATCAAACTCTTCAATATTTTCCAAACTAATTGAATCGTTTGATATTTCTTTTAAATAGCTTTCAGCCTTGTTCACTAGAGCAGATTCTTGCATTTTAATCTAATTTATTGAATTCTTTCGCCGACTTTTCCAGCTTCATCAGGAGCAAGCAATGCACCGGATTCTCCGGTAGCTAAAATCATGCCTTCTGATAATGTTCCGAATAATTTTGCTGGTTGCAAGTTTGCAACGACACAGACTTTTCTGTCGATTAATTCTTCAGGTGAGTAGAATTTTGCTAATCCTGCAACGATTTGTCTTGGTTTTTCCTCACCGATGTCCACTTGTAATTTTAATAGTTTATCGGATTTTTCGATTTTTTCAGCTTCTTTTACTTGTCCAATTTTAATTACTACTTCATCAAATTGATCTATTGTTATTAAATCACTCATATTATCCTCTTCTTCAGTTGTTAAGTTTTCTTTCAATTTTGCCTTTTGGGCATCAATCTCTTCATCATCAATCTTTTTGAATAATGGTTTGGCCTTGTTGATTTCATGGCCTGTTGGCAATTCAACTTTGGCATCGTTCCAGTTGTCAAGGGATTCGATGTTCATTATCTCAGCAATCTTATCAGCCTTGGATGGAAGGAACGGTTTTAGCATGTAAGCCAATGTTTTAGCCAATTGGTTTGACAGGTAAAGGCAATTTGCCGCTTTTGCCATGTCCTCTTTAACAGCTTTCCATGGCTCTTGGTCGTTGAAATATTTGTTTCCTTTTTTAGCAACCTTAAATATTTCAAGCAATGCTTCTCTAAATTCGTAATCGGCAATCAATTCACCTGCCTTGTCAGGCAATGCCTCAATAGCTTTTCTGAATTCCTCATCTTCTTCTGATGGGTTTGTGTATTCAGGGATTTTGCTGTCAAAGTATTTCTTGGTGAACACGAATGTACGGTGCAGGAAGTTACCCACAACATCTGCAAGTTCATCGTTGTTTCTTCTTTGGAAATCATCCCATGAGAAGTCGGAATCCTTATTTAGCGGAGCATTAATTGTCAAATAATATCTTAAAAGGTCTGGCTCATAGTCTTTTACAAAGTCATCAATCCAGATTACCCAGTTTTTACTGGTTGACATCTTTTCCCCTTCAAGGGATAGGAATTCACCTGCATAAATCATGTCAGGCAATTTGCAGCCGTATGCCTTGAGTAATCCTGGCCAGAATATTGAATGGTGGTAGATAATGTCCTTTCCTATGAAATGAACAACATAATCATTCCAGTATTCCTCCCATTTCTTGCCAGATTGCTTTGACCATTGTGACGCTGATGAGATGTAACCTAGGAATGCTTCAATCCAAACGTACAATACTTTACCTTCAGCCTCATCCAACGGTACAGGAATACCCCAATCCATATCACGGGTTAAAATCCAGTCATTCAATCCTTCTTTCAGCCAGTTGGATGCATAATTCTTAACATTTGCCGGCAAGTTATCGTTTGAAGAGATGTACTCCTTCAATTCATCCTCAAATTCAGACAGCTTGAATGCGTACTGGAATGTGTCCTTGATTACAGGTGTGGTTCCACATGTAATGCAGTGTGGCTCGTCAAGCTCTGTAGGATCAAGGGCCTTACCACATTTTTCACAGTGGTCACCTCTTGCCTCAGCACCGCATACTGGACATAATCCCTCAACATACCTGTCTGGGAGGAACTTGTTACAGTTTGGACAGTAAAGTTGCTGAATGTCCTCTCTGTAGATTAAATCATTATCATATAATGTCTTAAAGAAGTTTTTGGCTATCTCATAGTGAGCCTCATCGGTTGTTCTTGTGAAATTGTCCAGTGAAATGTTCATTGACTCTACGTCACGGACAATCATATCATGATATCTTTTTGAAATTTCTATAGGTTTCTTGTTTTCCTTGTCTGCCTTAACTGCAATTGGAGTTCCATGCTCGTCTGTTGCACAGACCATCAGCACGTCATTTCCAATCATCCTGTTATACCTGGCATAGATGTCCGCCGGCAAGTAGGTGGAACGGATATGACCTAAATGACATGGTCCATTTGCATAAGGAAGTGCACATGAAATAAATATTTTTGACATTTACATAATCCCCTCAATTATTTTAAACATGATATAAATATGTTCCTCATATATAATAAATGCTTATTTTTTAACCTTCTAAAATCGCAAAATTTCGAGAATTTCAAAAAAATATTATTTAAGGTCAATAGTGACTTCAAAAATGAGTTAGTTATTTAAAATATGAAATAAAAAGTTAAAATCATGGCTGAAGTTTCATTTATCAACCCATTATCCGACGAAGGAAGAAGCATCATACGAGGATACGGTGATTTAAATCAGATATTCGATGTGGATGAGTCCCTAATAGAAATATGCACCCACACCATGAATCAAAAGATTTCAGATGATTCGCTGATTCCGAAATCATATGCTGACCTTGCAATGAAACGCATGCAATGGGCAATTGAGAAAAAGAACAACAAGAACTTCGTCCAGGCTGAATTCGAATACCTGACAAATGAAGACATCATCCAACAGGATGTGGTGACTTTTCACATACTCTGTCAGGCAATCGCAATGCAGTTCAACACAGGCTCACGTGAAACAAGACTGTTTATAGAATCACAGGGAGCTCTTATTTTGGAAAGACTGGCAAAGATTCCGCCAATGTCAAGGGCGGAAATAATTGATGACGTGCTTGATGAGGTAAAAATTGACGGTGCAATACCTTGGAAATCATTAAGGGATGTTGTTGCCAGCAAAAAATTGAAATTGACTGATCTTCTGATTGATGAGGGAGACATCATACTTCAGCAGGATGACTTCCTATACCGTTTCGGTGATGAATTCACTGACAGAAGCCCTGAAAGGATGTACAACATCATTATCGGTGACAGTGTCAAGGAACAAATCCTTTCACGTTTGATAATGCAGAAAACAGAGGAATACATTAACCGTATCAAGGAAATGTCTGCAAGGATTGAAATGCATCCTGCAATAATAAAGATAGGTGAGGATTTAAAGGATTTCATCCCCGAGGAAATCAGCAAGTACAACCAATACTATGCTGGAA
This sequence comes from Methanobrevibacter thaueri, assembly GCF_015062915.1. GTDB lineage: Archaea > Methanobacteriota > Methanobacteria > Methanobacteriales > Methanobacteriaceae > Methanocatella > Methanocatella thaueri_B. Next base: position 78,112 of record NZ_SUTJ01000008.1, read on the forward strand.
GCGGTGGAATTTACGGTTCAGTTCAAGCCGGAAAATTAAATCCTGAAGCATTCCCACCATGCATCAAATCAACCGTTGAGGGAGTCTCATCCGGTGGACGTAACGATGCAATCGTGCTGCTTTTGACCTCTTTTGCATCATATGCAAGACTTTATCCGAGAATCTTTGCATCCGATGAGACAGTGAAAGTATCCGATATGGATCCTGACCTTACAATTACCGAAAATGAGATATTGCCGTTGATATTTGATGCTGCGGACAACTGTACACCGCCATTGTTTGACGACCAGCCACAGGAGAAAATAAACATCATATCAAAGCTGGGCTTTGGAATGCACGACAGGGTTGACATAAACCATGAGGGCGAAACCAAATGGTACACTCCTATGAGCTGTGAAAAAATAAAGATACACTTGCCTAACCTTTGCCATCCGGACAAGTCATGTAAAGGAATAAACAATCCATTGTCATGTTACGGCCGCAAAAAGTTCCAGCTGGACCAGCAACAGCCTAAAGACTAGAATGGGAAAACTGGAAGGGATTGTGGTTTTCTAAAATCGCATCATAATACTTGTTTAATATCTTGGATTCCCACATGTTATAGTTGGATTGCTCATTTTTTTGAAAATTATATGCCAATAGCCCGATTTGGCGCTCATACTCATCAATTCCCTTAAGCTCGCAGAATTCGGTGATGATATCCGGGATGTACTCACATGGGTCGTCGCTGCTGAACTCGAGAAACTCCTCATACTCTTCTTTTGAGAAGAATTCCTCTTCATCAATAGGGTTTTCATGTGATTTGATGGTGTATAATTCTATATAGATGTCGTCAGCCAATGGCAATTGATTCAGCTCAATGCCCAAACCGTAAACCTTGCCGTTTTCAAGATTCAGTACCGTATGGCCGGTTCTCATTCCGGTAAACCAGTTGTCGAATGCAGGTCTTACGATTTCCTCAGGAGTCAAGCCTGAAAGGATGGTCTTTAAATGTTCAACGCCAATGACTTCAACTATTTCTTCCATAAACTTATTTTAATTTAAGTCATTAATAAAAGTGTGCAAAGGCACGGAAGCACACTTGGCGAAATAATATATACTTTAAAAAAGTAATTTATTATCATGTTTTCTAAGGCTACAATTAAAGAGCGAAGACAATACTACCGTGAGGAATGGGACCCGAAAGACCTGCCTGACTTCATTGCCAATGACATCAAGAAAAGAGAGTTCGGTTTTGACCATAACGGACGTGGCCCTAACGACAGGTATAAGGTGTTCAGAGGAACCGAGTCCTTGCGTAAATTCCTAAGGTACAAGGCTCCTTTTGCAGCATACATTTCAGTAGCTTTCTACAATAACCCAAGAAGAAGGGAAGACTGGCTGAAAGCCGAATACATCTTTGATGTGGATGCAAAGGACATTCCAATCAGGTCATGTCAATGCAATGGAGTGTGTGAAACCTGTCTTGGCGAAGCTTTAGAAATAGTGAACAACCTAATTGATACTTTAGAAGGCGATTTAGGATTGAAAAACATCCACCTCATCTATTCAGGAAGAGGATATCACATCAGAATCCTTGATGATGAAATGATGACTGCCGGAAGCGAACTCAGATCAGAAGTCCTGAAATATGCCGCAGGAGCTGAAGTTCCAAAATCACAGTTCATAAACTCTGAGGTTTCAAACCAAAGCTTCAACTTTGAGCATTTCTCAATCCCTGTGGGATACCAGAAGATTTTCACAAACCGTGTTAAATTCAACATTCAACACCTGGTTGGAAATGAGAAGCTTGACGGAATCAACCCTAAGCTGATGAAGGATATAATGGCTGCAAGACATCACCTGGACAATGACAACTGGGGACTGTTCAAAAAGGACATCGGCCCTAGACGTTACAAGAACCTTGTAAATGCAATGGCAAGGGTTAATCTTGCAACAATCGATGCAAAAGTATCAATAGACCTTAAAAGGATTTTAAGATTGCCATCATCACTGCATTCAAAAGTGAGCATGAAATGCATGGAAGTAAAAGACCGTGAAACCTTTGATCCTTTTGATAAAGCGGTTCCTAAATTTGTTTATGAAAGAAAAGGTGTATAAAATGGATAAAGTTTTAAGAGAAATATTTAGAAAAAGCCAATACTTTGAAGAGATAAATGAAAACAGATTCGTACCGGAGTTTCTAGGATTAATCGTTAACGGTGTAGTGGTCTATCATGTAAACTGGATTGATATTGTTGAAAATGAAATCATATTCATGCACAAGGACATACAGACCCATCCTATTGTCTCACTCGTGCTAGAAAACCTTAACTCATTGATGATTATCACATCAGAAGGAATAAAAGAAGTGTTATAATCAGTCTGTTTCAATGCATTTTGCCTTTATTTTTTGTGAAATCTCTTCCGGTGTGCCATCAGCCGGAATCACATTCCAATTGTAAGTGAATTTCCGTGACCTTTGCCTGTTCTCACGTAGGGAATCGATATTTTCGAACATTTCTGTTTCCTCATCCCTTGAACCTATTCTTCTTAATGATTCCTCAGGTGTTATGTCTAAAAAGAACATGCAGTCGGATGTGGGAAGAACAAACGCCACAATCTTGTAAACTATTGTATTAACTATATTTGGAAGGTACATTACCGCCAAGATGTATCTTGAAAAAATTAGAACATCCACATCCCTGTTGTAATAATACATATGGACTGACCTTATGGCATCAAGTCCGAAATTTATTGTTGCAAGGATGTGGTTAATCTTGCCCTGCTTTAAAAGGGCTGCTTTAGATTTTCTACCAAACTTATTGTCACTGCATGGATGTGATCTCACAACAACCTCTCTTCCCTGCTTTTTATACATTTCAGCGAGAAGGTTTACCTGTGTGTCTTTTCCTGAACCATCCAAACCGTCTATGACAATAAATTTCTTCATAAAACCACTATAAAATTTAATTATAAAGAAGGCAATTCAATTCCTTGTGCAATCGGATAGAATTCTGTGTATTTGGAATTCCTTTCGATTGGATTTCTTCCAAGGTTCCTGACCATGCTGTCAAGGGTTTCTATTGATGCCTCAACTCCATCAGGAGCACCTGAAGCAGCGGACAATTCATCTCCACCTAATGTTCCACCAAGGTCATTGGTACCGGCTGTTAATGCAACCTGTGCGAATCTGAATCCCATCTTAACCCAGGACACTTGTATGTTAGGAATCAAGTCCCTAAGCATAAGTCTTGAAACCGCATATAATTTTAAGTCTTCTGTTCCGCTGGCTCCAAGATTGGTCTGGCCTTCCAAGAATATCGGTGAGTACTCATGCATGAATGTCATTGGAATGAATTCAGTAAATCCATGAGTCTCCTCCTGCAAGTTTCTTATAATGTCAATATGTTCTACCCTTTCTTCTAAAGTCTCCACGTGTCCGTACATGATTGTTGCAGAGCCCGGAATTCCCACTTCATGAGCGGTTCTTACAGCTTCAATCCATTCGGCTACACTTACCTTTTCCGGACATATTATTTCCCTTGACCTGTCAGTCAATATTTCAGCTGCAGTGCCCGGCAATGTATCCAGTCCGGCATCACGCAATCTTTCACAGCCTTCAGCCAAATCAATGCCTGATACAACACATGCATCCCTAATCATTGTAGGTGAAAATCCGTGAATCATCACATTCGGATATTCGTCCTTTAAAAGATGCATCAGATGCTCATAGTATTCAATGTCCGCATCTGGAAGAACTCCTCCCATTACACAGAACTCATGAGCTCCCTTTTCTACCGCACCTTGGGCCTTGGCCAATATCTGCTCGTCATTCAATATGTATGCTTCAGGATCATCAGCATCCTTTCCGAATGCACAGAATCCGCATCTGACAGTACAGATATTTGTGAAGTTGATGTTACAGTTGTTAATGAATGTCACGTCGTCTCCGACGATTTGCTGTCGTAAATAGTCTGCTGTTGCTAGTAAAGGGTATAGGTCTGGTCCTTTAATATTCATTAAATGATTTGCTTCTTCAACAGTGATTTGCTCATCAAGGGATTTGGTTAAAATCCTTTCTGTTTTAGAAGAAATTGGTAGTTTATCAAACATGATTTTATATTAGTTTAAAATTAAATAAAAAGGTTTCTATTAATATAACTTAATGTATCAAAATGTACATTAATTATTTCAAAAACAGTTGAATATATTCAATACAATTAAAAAAAGATTGAATGAAAATAATTTAAATACTTTTTTATAGTATTTTATATATATTTAAAATATTAATTAATTTGTATGTGTGATAGTATGGATAGTAGTGAAGCTATTTATGATGGACTTAAAGATGCGGAAATCGACTTCATTGTCAGTTCTTCATGCATTGACCTGTCAAAATTGATTGACATGATTGATGAGGACGATGAGATAATTCATGTTCAGGCTACACGTGAAGAGGAAGGAATCGGAATTTGTGCCGGCGCGTACCTTGGAGGTAAGAGACCCACAATCCTTATGGAGAATTCAGGTCTTGGAAACTCAATCAATGCGTTGAAATCCCTCATGGAACTGTATGAATTCCCATTGCTCATTATAATGAGCCACAGAGGAAGCGAAGGAGAAAAGGATGTCAGCCATGTGCCTATGGGTGAGTCAACACCAAGAATTCTTGAGGCAATGGACTTCAAGTTCTTCAGACCTGGAAACGCTGAAGCAGGATATAATGACGTTAGACTCGGATGGGAATTATCCGAAGAGGAAGGAAAACCCGTAAGCATCCTTTTGGACAATAAGTACTGGTGATAACATGAGATACGAAGCAATTGACGAGATAATGAAAAGCATTGATGAGGAACTTGTAATCTGCAACATCGGTTTTGCGTCAAGAGAACTTTATGAAATCAATGACAGGTCCAAAAACTTTTATATGCTCGGATCAAACGGTCTTGCATCCTCAATCGGATTGGGCCTTGCACTGACCAAACCCTATGAAAAAGTAGTCATCATTGACGATGCCAAATCACTTCTCAGGAACATGGGTTCACTTGTGACAGTGTTTGAAAACAACCCAGCAAACATGACATGGATTGTTATAGACAATAGCTCTGGCTTAGAAATTCTAGATTTGGTTGACATTGCAAAAAGCGTAGGATTTAAAAATAGCTATAATTTTGAAGAAATTGATTTAAAAGAAGTTATGGACAGTACTGATGCAAGCTTCATAGTTTACAGGACAGAAGCGGGCGATTCATCTGCGCCTTTAATTGATTTGGATCCGATAACTATAAAAGAAAGGTTCATGAAATCAATCTAGCTTATGAATCTTCTCACTACAAATCCAATACCTCTACACACGCAATAATAAAACAATGCAATAATGAAAACGACAATGCATCCTCCCAGGAAAATGAAAAAAGAGGCCCTAAGCATTGACGGCAATATGAATATCATGGCATTAACGATAAATAATACTGAAATGGCCACACCAATTGCTTTTGCCTTTGACAATCTACCATCAACATATATGATATCTGAAATCAGCTCATTATAACTCAACATCATCACCCGTTAGACCTTGAGAGTTTGTAGTGAATAACATATTGCTTTTCAACTATTATCCTCATTTAAGACTTTAGACATAATATAATATATGTTTAACATTTATAAATATTATTAAGTTATTATTAAACAAACATATAGTGATATAAACAAATATAAGAAGTATATAAAAATTAATAGAAAAAGTTAACAAGTAACAATATGAATGAAAAAGAATTCTATGAGATACTTGGATTTGTTAAAATCTCACCTCATCGGGCAAACACGTTGAAATGTATCAATGAAGAATTAAAGATACCTTCACAAATCGCCAAAGACCTGGATATAAGAACAAGTCAGGTTTCATCAGCATTGGCTGACTTGAAAAAGAAAGGTTTAGTGGTGTGTGTTAATGAAAATGTTCGAAAGGGCAGATTATACAAATGCACCCCATTAGGATTGGAAATCCTGAAAAAAATTTAACATCCTATTTTTAATAGTTTTTTTTAATTATAAATCCGACTAGTTAATCGTCAAGCTAAAATAATTGAATTTACGTGCAATCGAATAGGTTAACGTGATGATGTTTAATATTTCTAAAAAAAAGAGTGTATAAAAAAAGTAAAAGAGAATTAAGTTGAACCCATCTCTTCTTCAGATCTTCTAACTAAATCTGCAAGGGAATTGCGCACATTCTCAGGAATGGAGGTATTCTCCTTGTCAGCTATGACTTGAGCTATAATCTTACATAAGACAAAAATAGCATGCTTATGTTCAGCCTTTGTCTTGTGAATATGATGTGGACTAATTTTCAGGGAGATATATTCACTGCAGTCATTGGTAATTTGGTCATCTTCAGCTAAATATTTTAAAACATATACTAAAAATTGATGTAATTGTATCATTTCGTCTTTATACATAGATATCTAACCCATAAATAACTAATTTCAGTTAGTTAAAAATTAACTCCTTAAACGTATATTGTATTATTAATAATTACTTATATTTAAATATTGCATTCAAATATTGTATTAATAATCAATTTAAATAGATTAAATAATAAAAGTACATTTATTTTTTACATCAAATTCTGTTGATTCGACAATATTAGGAAATTTGCCAAGTTTAGAACGTGATTTTCAAAAATTACATTGTTATTATGTCAATTTTACAAAATTGCAATTTCAATACTCTAACTTATAAGCTATTAAAACCATATTAAATATTATGAAAGCCTTAACCAAAATGCTCTGTTTAGTTGACGGTGAACACTACCTGCCAGTCACACAGGAAGCAATAGATACATTAAACAACCTTGAACATATTGATGTTGCAGGCGCTGTTTTTATAGGAGGAACCGAGAAGCTCAGGGACGATTCGGAAGAGTCATATTCTGAAAAGCTTGGAATTCCCGTCCAATTCGCAAAAGATAAGGACATACCATATGACATCATTGTAGAAATGATTAGAAAGTATGACATTGACACAGTATTTGACTTGAGCGACGAGCCGATACTGGACTATCCTAAAAGATTCAAGATAGCATGCAAGGTTCTAAACGAAGGAATCTCATATGAGGGACCTGACTTCAAGTTCGAGCCAACATCCCAATATGACATCATGGAAAAGCCATCAATAACAATACTTGGAACAGGTAAGCGCATAGGCAAAACAGCAGTTTCAGGTTTTGTTGCAAGACTGATAGACAAGAACGGTTATGAACCATGCGTCATTGCGATGGGAAGGGGAGGTCCTGAAGAACCGGAAATCGTTCATGGAGAGGAACTGGAAATAAATGCAGAATTCCTGCTTGCACAATCAGAAAAAGGAGTTCATGCCGCAAGTGACCATTGGGAAGATGCACTTATGAGCAGAATCCTAACCATAGGATGCAGACGCTGCGGCGGAGGAATGGCAGGTGAAGTTTTCTTGACAAACATGAAAAAAGGAGCACACCTTGCAAATAAGGTCGAATCAAAATTCGCAATCTTTGAAGGAAGCGGTGCCGCAATACCTCCAATCAAGACAAACAAGAAAATAGCATTGATCGGAGCAAACCAGCCTATTGAAAACCTGACCACCTATTTCGGACCATATAGGGTTGGACTTGGTGACCTTGTTATTCTGACAATGTGTGAAGAGCCAATGTGTTCACAGGAAAAAATCAATGAAATTGAAGAGTTTGTAAATGAAATCAACCCTGACGCAACAGTCATATCCACAGTTTTCAGGCCAAAGCCATTGGACAATATTGAAGGCAAGAATGTGCTTTTTGCAACAACCGCACCTGAAGCCGTCAAGGACAAGCTCGTGGAATATCTCGAGACAAATTACAACTGCAAAGTCGTTGGAACAACCGCGCACCTGTCAAACAGACCACTTCTTAGAGAAGACATGGCAAAATATATGGACGAAGCTGATGTCATGCTCACAGAACTTAAAGCAGCAGCAGTTGATGTTGCAACCAAGGATGCAATAGCTCACGGACTTGATGTTGTTTACTGTGACAACATTCCAGTACCTATAAGCGATTCCTATCCGGACTTAAGTGAATCAGTAATCAAATTGGTTGATTCCGCAATAGATGATTTTAACAAATCATCTTAAATTCTTTTTTTGAAAAATACCATTATCCTCACCATTATTAGAAAACTTTAATTTATAATAAAATTATATTATATTATAATGAAAACAATAGCTATTGGTGTTGGTGAAAACGAAAATATTATACAGGCTTGTCATATTTTTAAAGAAAAACACCCAAAAACAGAACTTAAATTAATCTATAAGGATGAAGACTTAGTGAAAGCAGTTTTGGATGATAAGATAGATGGAGTTATCCGTGGATCTCTTCCAGCTTCCAATATCATGAAAGAACTCAAACAACACTACCCTAACCTGTCCAGAGCAACCTATGTTCATGGAGACGAATATGAATTCCTATTGAGTCCTGTCGGAATCGATGAGGGAAACACTGTTGAGGAAAAGTTTGACATAGCAATGAACTGTGCAGAATTCCTTAAGAAAGTCGGTAAAGAACCTAAGATTGCAATTCTTGCAGAAGGAAGGGAAGATGATTTCGGAAGAGGAAGTGAAGTATCCAATTCAATCAAAGACGCTAAAAAATTAACAAAAATGATTGAAGAAACCTCCGAAGACGTTAAAAACTACTTTATACTAATTGAAAAAGCGATAAATGATAAGAACAATGTTATCATTGCACCTAACGGAAGAGTTGGAAACATAATTTTCAGAACACTTGTATTGCTCAGCTCATGGCCAAGCTACGGTGCGGTAACATTTGGAATAGACAGGACTTATATCGATACCAGCCGAGACCAAAGCATTGAAGGATATGTTCGCAGCTTAACATTAGCAAATGATTTAGCTAAAGACTAAAAAAAATTCAATTCAAGGGATTTAAATGGCAGAGAATATACTTTATAGACTATATGAATGGTACATCACCCGTGACTTAAAACCGGAAAAGATGCCAAAGCATGTAGCTATAATTATGGATGGTAATAGGAGATACTCCAAACTCCAGGGAAACATGGATGTCATCAAAGGCCATGAGATTGGAGTCGACACCTTGGAAAAGGTATTGGACTGGAGTATTGAACTAGGAATTGAAATCATTACCGTATATGCTTTTTCCACTGAAAATTTCAACAGACCAGAACATGAAGTCGAAGGTTTAATGAATCTATTCGTTAAAAACTTCAAAAGACTAGTAGACCACGAAAAAATACACAGAAACGAAGTGAAAGTTAAAGTTGTAGGTAAAACCGAATTGATTCCTGAAAGTGTGCGTGAAGCGATTAAGGAAGCTGAAGATGCCACAGCCCATTATGATAAAAGATTATTTAACATAGCTATTGGATACGATGGGCGTTTGGAAATCATCGATTCATTCAAAAAGATAATTGAACAGGTCCAAGCCGGTGAAATCACCATTGATGATGTTGATGAAGAGCTTGTAAGCAAAAACCTTTACACCGGAGGACTTGAAGATCCTAACCTCATCATAAGAACAAGCGGAGAGGAACGCTTAAGTGGATTTTTACTATGGCAATCTTCATATTCCGAACTGTACTTCTGTGAAACATTATGGCCTGAACTGAGAAAAGTTGATTTCATAAGGGCAATAAGATCATATCAGGAAAGGGAAAGACGTTTTGGTGTATAAACATGATTGATACACATTGCCATATTGATTTTGAGGATTTTGACAGTGACCGTGAGGAAGTCAT
>NZ_SUTJ01000026.1 GCF_015062915.1 Methanobrevibacter thaueri
AGAAATTAAAATTATTAGAACCAAGAAAAGGTTACTTAACAGAAAGGAGGATGGCAATTCCATCCTCGACCTAAAGAGGTCGAGGTATCCTTGCCAAATTAAAGATGAAAGATATGGGCTTGACTGTAATTTGAAAAATCTTTTGGATTTAAAAAGGGATATGGCAAATCCCTCATATGCAAAATTGAAAGTCAAGTACGACCATGTGCACAATCAGATGAGGAATCTTGAAAAAAAGAACAGGAAACTGAAAACTAAAAACAGAAAATTGAGAAAAAGGCTTAATGGAAAATAATGGTCTAAATAAAAATTAGTGAGGGGGACATATGGATTTGGATATAATTTTAGGTTTAGGAGGTATTGCAGCCTACTTGATAATCATCATAGGAATATTTGCCGCATTCATTCTTGTCGCAGGTCATATTGCAACCCGTCTTGGCTTTACAGGCATCATGTGGTGGGCGGTATCTTTCGTATCCTTTTCGGTTCTGATGGGATTGGCAGGAGGAATATCCACAACTGTCAAAAAGAATTAAAAGTCTCACAAATAATAGTTAAAGCGAAAATTGTATGTTTAAATAATTTTGAAGATTAAAGAATGTGATAAAATGACTTACAGATTAGATGAAATATCAATTAGAGTAAAAGACGATAAACAAGGTTTTGAAACAATCAATGAAATCTATGAAGATATATTCAACGGAAAAATTCCATTAATTAAAAATAATAAACGAAAATCCTATAATAACTTAATCCCTCTAGGGAATTACGAAAATTATCGAGATGATGAATATACTTTCACTGTTTTTGCAGATGATTTGGATACTCTATTTCAAATTCACAAATGGATTAATTATGGAGATATAATGGAATTTGAAGGTTCAGGGTCAACTATTGATCAAGCAAGAAAAGATGCTAGGCATCAACTTGCGATATATTGGGGTATCGAAAGAACATTTACTAATGATTTTGAAACAATTGTTCCAAAATATGATTCCAAAGACGGTAAAGTGTATTGTTATTTGTATGTGGGTATCAAAAACAGATACCGGGATTATGATTCAGATTATTAATATGATCTGATTAAATCTTATCCTAAATGTCATAATATGAGAATTAAATTAAAACCGTGGAAAAATATTAGATTCAATAAGAGTTAATCTGGTGAAATAATGCCGTTCATTCATAAAAATCCATGCTCTAATCCTGTAGAATGTCCGAAAGCAGATATTAAAATGCGTAAGTTTTGGAATAGGGATATGAGAAATTGGGAAGCTAAATATATGTTTTCATCCTGTTTGAAGATGCATTATGCTTTTGATTGTAAATTATTTTGGTTGTGATTCAAATGATTTTTAAATGCAGATGCATGGGTAATGGAAACAAACATTGCGGAGGCGTTATGATTATGAGCGGAGAATTCCATTATCATGTGAGTCTGATTCATTGCATTTATCCATATGGGTTGCATCGTGAAATTTACAAAATTATTAATATTCAAAAAGGGCATTTGGATGATGATAATTTAAAACTAATTAAATATAGAGTTTCTACAAAAGTTTTGAGATTGTATAAATGAGATTATTAAGGAAAAAAGGAAATTGGAGGATGGTTTAACATGAGTGAAAATAAACGCTTCATGATTGAAAATAATGGAATCTGGGATAACGGCAAACAATTGACATGGGGAGAATTGCGTGATGTATTGAATGAATTGCATGAAGAAAATATGATATTAAAGCAAGCAGATACTTTGAATAAATATGAAGCAGATGTTAAAAGATTAAAAAAAGATAATAAATGCTTAAAATTTAAATTGGATAGTACAAAATCACTCCTAAAAAGGATGAAAGATTATATTTATGATATTGAATTGATAATAAATGGTTAAAAAGGATATTTATGTTGTTTGTGAACGTTTCATATTATCGGGTAAATCATACCTTCCCTACTTAAAATAATTTAAACTATTGAAATAGCATAGTAATCAGATTAAAGTAATTATTAAAATTTAAAAATGTATAAAATAATGAGGAGTAACAATGTCACAGCATATAAATTTGGAAATGGGCTATGGGACATATTTAAAATTATGTGATGCTGTAGAGAATGCTGCAGAGCATGCAGATAGTTTTGATGAAATCCAGAGTTTAGTTCATCTTATGGATTATTTAGAAGAGGAATATATGAGAGACATAGGAAAACAGAATTTGGATTATAAAACTTGGAAAATGCATGAGGAACTATTTAGAAACAAAGAGATTTATCATCATCAATATTTTTATAAGGTAGAAAATATTTTTGAGGATAATATCGAAAGAGGATTATTGGAGTGGAATATATCAGAACAGGATAAATTTCATCTGATTTGTGAGCTAATTGATGTTTTTAAGAAAAATGATTCTGACAATGTTGATTAAATGTGATGGTATTGGTAGTATTGTTTTGAATAATCACATGTTCATGATTAGGCAAAATATATTCTAAAATGATTAAAATTCATATTTTAAAATTTGGAGATTACAACAACAATTGAAATAATAGGGATTGAATAAGATTTTTGTAGAGTTTTAATTATTTGAGAATCGAAATTTAATAAAAAAAGTACGAAAATACTTAAATGAAAAATTACATTCAAAAGATTCATTTTAAACGAAAGTTTTCAATTTGTCCGACTTAAATAGCATAAATTAAAAAAATATTATAAAAAGGAGGATGAATTTATGAAAAAAATTTTTTTAGGCATGTTCTGTCTGTTAATGTTGATTGCTTGTGTAAGCGCAAGCGATTTGGTGTCTGAAGATTTTGAAAATTTCACAATTGACATTCCATCCGATGCTTCATTTGTTGAGGCAATTCCTGCAGGAACTTCCTGGACAGGTGATGCGAACGGCAATCTAGTGCCTGTTGATTCCAATCCATACTGGCATGATGAAGGCAATGGCCTCTCAATTGAATATGGGGATAAGGACTACAAGAAAATGATTGAAGATTGCTACGAGGGTGCGGCTTCCTCATCAGATGACGGCGATATCCACACATATGACATTTCCGATTGTGAATATAACAATGATTACAAGTATGCGGTTTGTGTTGCCGATGGAGACCAATCAACAGTAATCATTTGCGGAAATGACTTGGACACATTGAATGAAATGGCAAAATCAGTAAAGTTCAAATAGACAACCTGAGGGGGAATAATTTATGATTTAATTATTAGCCCCATATTTTTTTTTGTTTTTAATAATTCTTTAACAGTTAAAGCAGATGTTCGATATCCTTGAATCTTTCCTTTAACTTCTCTTGTCTTTTTCTTTCAGCTTCCTGATTTCTTATTCTTTCAGCTTCTAATTCATCGTCCTTACGTTTCAGTTCATCCAATTTTGATTTATTCCTTGAAATTTCATCTTCATAGGATTCAAGGATTTTGGATTTCAATTCCTTACATAGATTGGATTTAGCTTCGTCAATCTCCTTGAAGGTAATGTAAAGATTCAACTTGACGGCAGACGGACCGACACCCTTAACTTCAAACTTAAATGGGTTGCCATCGACATTGACTTTAAAATCAGTGAAGGATTTCGCATATTGCCATGCTTCCATTTGAGATTTGGATTTACCATAAGTGATTCCCATAAGCTCCTCCTCAATTGGACCAATTCTGTTCCTAATGTCTTCATGAGGGAAATACTCTGTTAATTCCATGATTGTAGTTCTGATTTCATCAATTTTAAATGAGTAAACGGTACCTTCAACACTGAAAATCACTCGATTTCCTTTGAGTTTATTTGGGTTTTGTGCAATGATGTGTTTGACTTTGTACATACTTAATAATATGTTATTAACGCGTTAAAAATATTGCCAATCAATTTGAGTTTCTTAATGTGCTTTTGCATTGGCTCAAATGCAATCTGGGAGAGAAGGTTAAAATAAGCGGTTAAAAACATAAGATAACAGTATTTCATAAGTATTACTGTTGAAAAGAGTTGTTTATATAATAGATATTACTTTTAAAAATAGTAGTCTTTTGTAGTGAATCAGCCACGACCCACTACAGGCCGTGGCATTCTTACACTATTGAGTTAAACAATAACTGTCAATTAATTCTCATTTCTTCTGGTGTATATCAAGACACTTATCATGACAATGACCAAAAAGACAAGTCCTGTAAATGCAATTGAGGTCTTATTCTTGCTTAAAATGCTTGTAACATTACCATCATCGCTGTTTGCAGAATCATTGCCACTTTGACCATTATCCTCATCAATATCATCAACTTGCTTGTTATCGTCAGCTCCATTGTCAATGGCTGTTCCATTGGTATCAGTTTCATTATCGGCAGTACTGTTGTCTATGGCTGTTCCATTGGTATCAGTTTCATTATCTGTTGTATTGTTGTCAATGACGGTGCCGTTGGTGTCATTGACAGGTTCATCCTCTTGAATCTTTTCATAAATCGCATTCACCTCAACGGTCACGTCCTGGCCCTGGAATTCGGAGTACAACATGCTGAACACATCTCCAGGATTGTATTTTTCACCGGTTTTTGCATGCTCATAATAGAGGAATTTATAACCTTCCTCAACATCAACAGGATCCTTGAATGTGAACTTGTAGTCAGCCTCATCATTGTAGGTCATTTGATGTCCGTTGTGTCCATGCTCGTCGTTGACTATGAATGTCAGTCTGCCAAGAAGCTCCTTGTCATAATTTGCATAGAATGTCACTGTATAATCCTCACCGGTGCAGTATAAAAGTTGTGTGCTGTCCACTACTCCATTGTCTCCGCTCCAGTGTGTGAAAGTGTACTTGTAGCCGTCCATCTTGAAAGTCTTGTGGTTGGCAATCATGTTGTTGAACTTGCCCATACCCATTCCCCAGGATCCTCCCTGAGCGAGTGTATTGCTTAGGCTTCCGTATTCCTCACCGGTAACCGCATTTACGAAGTTCACGGTTATTGTGCTTTTTGGGGTTTCATCACTTGCTACTTCTTGTATTTCAACTATCTCGTTACTATTGTCTTCATCAGTTTTAAGAGTATCACCAGTAGAATTATTGTCTGCTGCCGATACAATACCAACAACTAAAAATAAGAGACATAACATCACTAATAATTTCTTTAACATTAAAAATCACCTTAATGCCATCATTCATTTTCTGATGGGCATGTAGTTTAAAAGCTATTAGGATAGCCATGTTCTAATTAATGGTAATTCAATAGTTAAACATTAAAATAAGCTTAATTATTAAGTTTTAACTAAATTGTTCAATGAAAACTTAATCAAATCCTGTTTTGATAATTCTGCTCAAAATTCACTCATCTAATTGGATTATCTTTTCAAAATGTTCAAAATTAAATGATTTCGTCCAATCTGTGCAAATAATGAAAATTATTTTTTACTAACCATTTAAATAAGATAAAAATGATATGTCCTATTATAAAAGACTTTTAAATCATTGATAAAGGGAGATAATATGCAAAAACGAATTATTATATTGCTGTTGCTGATAATTGGAATCTGTGCAGTGTCAACCGCAAGTGCTGCAGATGATGTCGATGTCTTATCAGTTGACGATGCAAATATTGAGGAAACTTCAGCCGAATTGAATGATATTGAAGAAAACCTCTTGGAATCAAGTGAGGGGGAAAATTTAGCCGTATCACAGGATAGTGCCATTTCAAGCATGGACACATCTGATGAAACATTGTCAGTTGTATATTCAAGCTGGTATAAGATTGATTTACATGATTCCTATGAAATTTCATCCACTGAAAAGGAGACAATTACATACTATATGGAACCTTGTACCTACAGTTCCGAATCTTTTCATTTTTATCTGCGCGTTGTGGATTTAAACGGAAACATAGTTTTTAACAAGGAATTAAAAGGCACTGAAACAACTGCAAGGGAGTATCATCCTTCCTTTGAAAAGAATACTTTTGCTCCGGGAACCTATGTTTTAGGGGCTGTGAATTATGATGACAATGTGGTTATGGACACCGCTGTCTTAAGAGTTAGCGGAACAGCACTAATAACCGCCAGCGATTATAACTCATATTATAATTCAGGTGCCAAGATGACCGTCAAAATGACAGATCAGGCAACTGGAAATCCGATCACTTCCAGTTATGTCACTGTCAAATTCACCAACAAGAAGACCAAAAAAACAGTAACCAAGACTTATCTTGTGAATTCAAACGGTCAGGCTTCATTCGCACCGCCTGTAGGTGCTGGAACCTGGACAGTCGAATATTCATCTCCGGATACAGGTATAAGTGCAAACGCTGTTCAAAAAACAGCCACTGTCAAAAAACCGGCCGTCAAAATCAAGGCGTTTAAAGTCACAGAATATAAGGGTTTCAAAATCAAACTTAAAGCGAAAGTGACTAGCGGAGGCAAAAAGGTCAAAGAAGGAAAAGTAACCTTTAAAATCAACGGGAAAACATACACTGCCTCTGTAAAAAACGGCCTTGCCACCAAAAAAGTCAAATTAAAAAAAGTGAAAACATATAAATACACAGCCAAATTCAAAGGCACCAACTATAAGGCTTCCAAAAAGGTCAAAGCTAAAGCCGTCATGAAAAAACGTGTTAAAACCAAAATAGTTATTAAAGACCAGTCCGTTTATACCGGCCACTCTAAAAAAGTTACCATAAAAATTTTAACTAAAAGCGGCAAAAAGGTTAAAAGCGGTAAGATCAAAATAACATCCCTTGGCAAAACCACCTATGGACCGGTGAAAAATGGAAAAGCACTAGCATATGTCTCCGGTTTTAATGTCATGAAACATTTCAAAGGCTTTACCAAAAATGGCGAAACTTACAAGAAGTTTAAAACAGTCAAGGCTAAAATTAAATACATACCTGAATCACACAAATACAAGGCCAGCAAAAAAACCGTTAAGATAACTTCCAAATTCAAATGCCCATGTGGAAAAACCAGTACACATTACCATTATACACATGGATATTATTACACCTATAGATATAAAATTAATGTAGTATAGAGGATTTCAATTCCTCTAAACTT
>NZ_SUTJ01000001.1:0-5944 GCF_015062915.1 Methanobrevibacter thaueri
TTGGATATCATCAAATATCCGAAGAATAATCCTAATAACCATAAAATCAAGAATGACCTGTGCATTAATCCTCCAAATATAGTTATACCTGCAAGGAAAATTATAACGAAACGCCTAAGCGGTCGTATGTCTACTCCCGATTCCTTCATCACCTTCAGAGAGGCTAAAGCCGCAACAGTACCCAATAATGCCAATGGACCGAACGGGTGAGTAAATTCCGCCTGACTCGAAGCCAATACCAGAAGGGCAATGTCTCCTGCAAATATTAATGTGAAACCTCCCATCAAAAACAATGACAAGAATGTGACCACACTAAGTGACAGTGGAATAAGGTTTAAAGCAAACACCCATGTAACAAAAAGCATTATTGCTACTTCAACAATCAATTGTAAGTGGTTTTGAGCAATTAACAACATATTCTAATCACAAATTCTTTTTTTTAAGTAATAAAATGGACTGACCGGGATTTGAACCCGGGGCCTCCGCCATGCCAAGGCGACGATCTACCATCTGAGCTACCAGCCCATAAAAAAATTAAGTTCAATTAATATATTAGAATGATTTAGTATAAAAAACTATTTACCATTTTTTGCTAAATCATATAAATTATCAATAATTACCTGGAACAGGTCATCAGTTTGGATATCTATCTCCTCATGAGGATTGACTATGAAATCAAGCGCCTTGTTGATAACCTCATCTGAGTCAATGGACCTGAACATCAATCCCTTGTCAATATAATATTGATCAACAGACAATGTTTCACCAGGATAACATGAGATAACAGGAGTCTGAAGAATTGCAGCTTCCCTATTCATTGTTCCTCCAGCACCAATTACCAAATCGGACTTTTTAATGATGCTTGAAGTGTCAACAGGAGGCTTCAATATTGAGACGTTTTCTATGCCTTCAAATATCTCTGCCTGTTCCTTGAATCTTGGAAGAATCAGGATATTGGCAACATCCTTCAGCTCATCAACGATTGGAGATAAAACTGATTTTCTGCAATCAGTATTAAGATAAGAAGCCAGTGAAGGTTCCGGCCTCATTAGAATGGTTTTCGGATGTTTCAATTCCAAATTCAAATCATCGAAAACGTTATCATTATATTCAAAGCTTTTGAAATGCATCAATTCGGAGGTTCCATCATAAGATATGATAGTGTTCGGGTCTGCACCAAACTTCATTAGCTTCCACATGTCAATGATTTTAGGAGTGATGATCCTGTCACATAATGGGAGTGTAAGCTTATTGGCTGCAAGAGCATGCTCATTGTCCAGTACGTAAAGGCTTGGAATTCCCAATCCAAAAGAGATTCTAGGAAGTTCAATGGAATGCTTGCTAAGGGCGACATCCACCTTTTCGCCATTTATGATGTCCACAAGGTTATATACCCTTTCTGTGCTTTCCCTTAATTTATCGTAAAGACTTACTCCATGCTTTCCAACGGAAATGAAGTCAATGTCATACATTTCCATCAACTTATGGATATCACCAAACTGTCTGGCTGTAACTATTACATCCTCACCTTCCGCTTCGAGGTATTTGATTACGTCCTTGAAGAATCTTACGTGAGGAGCATTTGAAATATCTATCCATACTTTCATGAAACCACCTTTAATTTAAGCTTAATTGTTTTTTGCTTCTTCTATTGCAGCAATAATCTCATCCAATCCAGTTCCTTCTTTCAAGCTGGATTTGATTACTTTGATATTAGGATTTAATTTTTGAGCGTCTGCCACCATCTTGTCCGCATCTGCTCCAACAGCATCTGCTAGGTCAACCTTGTTGATTACAACAACATCAGATGTCTGGAAAATGATTGGGTGTTTTTCAACTGTGTCGTCACCTTCGGTTACACTTACAACAACAATTCTTAAATGTGAACCTAAATCAAAGTCAACAGGGCAAATAAGGTTTCCCACGTTTTCAATGATTACCATGTCCAAATCGTCTAATGGCAAGTCTTCAAGACCGTGACCTACTAAATGAGCATCTAAATGACATTCTTTACCAGTGTTAAGACCAACTACTGGCACGTCATGTTTTTCAATACGTCCTGCATCGAATTTTGAGATAACATCTCCTGCAAGAACTCCAATTTTATAATCAGTATTATCAATGATTTCTTCTACAAGTGTTGTTTTTCCAGATCCGATAGCTCCTACGAAATCAACACAGAAAATGTCTTTGTCTTCTAAGTTTTTTAAGTTTTTATCTGCTAATTTCTTATTAGCGTCCATAATATTTTTTGCTACTTCTACATCAGCTACTTGGTGCATTCAATTCGCCTCCTACTTAATTATCATCAGGTTTTTCAATTACAATATTTTTAACAACAATATCCTTACCATTTAAAGTTTCTACACTTAAACTGTCACATTCAGGACATTTAACAAGTGGAGCATAATGGTCACTGTCATCGAGTATAGCTTCACCATGGAAATCACAATCGTTGCATTTAATTTCTGCTGGAATTTCTTCAAATTTAATTTCAGCATTCTCCATTATAGTATTTTCAATTAGAACACCTAATATGAATTCTAATTGTTCCGGATTTATCATAGCAAGCCTTCCCACTTCAACTGAGACTTCATTAACTTCAGTTGCATTATTGGCCTCTGCAGTTTCAAGCACTGCATTAATGATACCTTGAGCCATAGATAATTCGTGCATTTTATTACTCCTATATAAATATTAATATTATAAATATTGTTTTATTGATTTATAAAAGTATTTAATATATAGGAATTATTGGAGTAATACTGAAAATTTTTATCAAATATAATAATTGTTGATATTGACAACATTTATATAATGAAAGACTTAAAAATAAAAAGTAAATAGGAGATAGTATTATGACTTACAAATCAAAGTTCGGTTTTGGATGTATGAGATTGCCTCAAACAAATCCAAACGACCCGACAGCAATCGACCAGGAACTGTTCAACCAGATGGTTGACATATATATGGAAAAAGGATTCAACTACTTTGACACTTCTTACGCTTATCACAATGGAAAGAGTGAGGTTGCAATAAGAAAGGCAGTGGTTGAAAGGTATCCTAGGGAATCATACAGAATCTGTGACAAGATGCCAACATGGGCGCTGACCTGTGAAGAGGACAATGAAAAATTCGTGAACGAAATGCTTGAAAGGCTAGGCATCGACTACTTTGACGTGTTTTTCATCCACAACATCAATGGACCATGGGTCAAAAACGCAATAAAAGCAAACACATTTGAATACGTTAAGAAAATGAAGGAAAACGGTGTTGCTAAAAAGATCGGATTCAGTTTTCACGACAAATCAGATTTATTGAAAAAAGTTCTCGACAAATACGGAGACATGTTCGACATCGTCCAATTGGAACTCAACTACCTTGACTGGGAAGACCCATCAATCGAGGCACACAAATGCTACGACCTGTGCGTTGAGCATGGACTTGACGTTTACGTGATGGAACCTTTAAAAGGCGGTGTTATCGTCAATCCGAATGATGAGATTAAAAACGATTTCAAAAACTTCAATCCTAACAAGTCAATAGCAAGCTTTGCAATCAGATTCTGCGCATCACTAGAAAACGTTAAGATGGTATTGAGCGGAATGAGCAAGATGGATGATTTGCTTGACAACTGTGATACCTATGAGAACTTTGAAGTGTTAAGCGATGAGGAAAACGAGTTTCTGGAAAGGATGGCATTGAAACTTGCAGAAAATGTAGCGGTTCCATGCAGCGAATGCGGATACTGTGTTGACGCCTGTCCTGAAATGATACCAATACCTGAATATTTCCATTTATACAATACAAGCAAGAATCAGCCGGAATCAAATATCTACAGATTATACTATGACAAATTGGCTGATGAGAAGGTTCCTGCAGAGGAATGCACATACTGCAGCACATGCATTGACCACTGTACTCAAAAAATAGACATACCTGAAATGCTTGAAAAAGTATGCGAACACTTTGAGGAAGGTTTCAGCCCATATGCAGGGGACCCTTAGGAAACCCTCATCTTCAATTCCTTAACCATTTCACCATTCTTATTTATTTTTGACGCTTTTTTATAATATTCAATGGCCTTTGGGAAAATTCCAGAGTGATAATATATAAGACCCATCAATGCAAGGGCTTCTGAGTTTTTATCATCAAAATCCAATAGTTCCTCAAGGATTTCAGAGGAAGTTGCAAGATCACCCTGTTCATATAAGTCATAGGCCTCCTCATACAATGTATCGACATCATCAAGTGAGTTCAACTCCACATGTTCCTTTTGAGGCTTATTTGTCAAAAGCACCTCAAGTTCATTTGCCATCTCATTTGACCTGTCCGCAGACAATGCCTTTTTTGTAAATACAAGTGCAATATCCTTTTGGTCCTGTTCATACAATATCTGAGCCATCAATGTCAATGCCCTTGCATTCCTGTTGTCAGCAGATATTATGCTGTTTAAGACATCCTTTGAAGCGGAGTAATTGCCTTTCTCATACAGTTCATATGCCTCGTCAAACTCGTCCGGCAGTTCAATGTCTTCTATGATGACTTCAGCCTCGACTTCCTCACTGTCCCCTGAAATCAAGTCTGACATGTACTTAAGAATGTATTTTGTGGCGTTCTTATGCAGTGGCTTGTTGTCGTTTCCGCATTTCGGTGAGTATATGCATGCCGGACATCCGCTTTTGCACTGGCAGTTTTCCAACATGTCAATGGTTGAGTTCAAAAGGTCGATGAATACGTCAACAGCCTTTTCACAGATGCCTATTCCACCCTCATAACCATCATATATAAATATTGTGGCTTCCTGAGTGTCCTCATGATAATTTGTGGAAAGTCCTCCTATGTCAAACCTGTCGCACATGGTATGCAATGGGAAAAGTCCAATCAATGCGTGTTCGGCACCATGCAATCCTCCGGCGAACACCTCTTCCTCATTTGGAAACATATCTTCCAGGGTATCCTGAACCCTTTTAGGTATTGTGAACCACAGTCCCTTGGTATTGAACTTCAATGGAGGCAATTCAAGTGGGTATGTTCCTATTGCCTTTGAGAAATGCATTTTCTTATACTTGAAGTAGTCTTCACTAACTGTAAGCTCTCCGAAATGTATTGTAAGATCTCCATATTTTGTCTTGGACAGTTTCTTTTTGATACTGATGTCTGTCTGGTTCAATACCATTGTATGATAGTCAACCACTTCTTTTGAAACATTTACATAACCGCTTTTAAGATTAACGCTGTTTACCACATAGGTGTCACCCTTGTTGATTAGAATTGCACCCTCATGGGCTTCACGATAGACCTGTGAGCGTTCCATAGTCTCCAGAAGCATTCCGTTATTCATTACCTTGAATTCCTCTGATGAAATCTGGTCCAGTGAATGGTCCATTGCAGGATTGTCATCATAAGGATACATGAAGTCACCTTTGTGGTTTTCATGCAAGTCCTCTTTAGCAACAAGCTCATCTATGACATTTTGTGAGATTGAAAAGTATTTTTCAGCCTCTCCCCTTTGAAGCGGCAATTCCTTAGCGGCGCATAATAAGTGAGCTTCCTGAAGTATAGGATTTGTCAAGTCAATGATTGCATTCTCATGGGGCTTGTCGAAGAAGAATTCAGGATTGTTCATGAAGTATTGGTCGAGCTGATTTTCAAATGCAATCAATACTGCAAGTGACTTCTGATTGCTTCTTCCAGCCCTTCCTGCCTGCTGCCATGTGGAAATCATTGTTCCGGGATATCCTGAAATGATGACCGCATCCAATGAACCTATGTTGATTCCAAGTTCCAATGCATTAGTGCATGTTACTCCAAGATATTTACCTGTTTTAAGTCCCTCTTCAATTTCACGCCTTTCCTGTGCCTGGTATCCTGCACGATATGCTGCAATCCGATGTGCCAATTTTCCCTTAACCTGACCCATGTCCTTTTTGGCCCACATTGC
>NZ_SUTJ01000001.1:6044-302010 GCF_015062915.1 Methanobrevibacter thaueri
CATCCTCTATCATTGTCTCCATTATCGGAAGGTTAAAAGCCAAAGTCTTTCCGGATGCTGTTGGGGTTGTTATTATGACATGCTCGCCGTCTTTAATTGCCTCGTATGTTTCTGCCTGGTGCTGGTATAATTTAACATCCTTTGAGTCAAGATAATCAATTATTCTCTCGTTTAAATTCTCAACTTTTTTAAAACTGGCTTTTTTGGCAGGTATGGTTTCTATATGCGCTATATTTTCCCTATACCTCACGTCATTTTTAAACATATCAATATTTTTAACATCTTCCATGGTACCAGCTAAAATAAAATTAATAATAATATGTTAAACCGAATAATATTTAAAATAACCCATGTAAAAAATAGTAAGCCGGAACCGAAGATGGTTCCAACTTATGCATATTATGGAAGAAATAAGTTTCTTCCCAATCATATTTTTGTATTTTTTACTATATATATTTGGTATGCCTAAATCATTTTACAAGTTCAACATCAATTGATTAATGTTTTAATGACAATCTTATTTAAATTAAGTGAGAGAGCAAATGAAAAGTAATATTAGTATCCAAATGCTCTCTCAATCATTATTTAAATAAGTTAGTTACAAACATTAAATTATATTAAAAAATGAGGGAAAATATGATTACCTATGAAGAATTCGAAAATATCGTTGTAAATATTTTAAAAAGAGATATTTCTTCAAATGAAAATCAGAAAAAAGCAATACTGTCACCAAGTAATAAGTCCCTTTTTATCGTAGCAGGACCAGGTTCCGGAAAGACAACCGTTATGGTTCTTAAAATATTAAAGTACATTTTTGTAGATGACGTCAACCCAAGCGAGATACTTGCAACAACATTCACAAGAAAAGCCGCTGAAGAGTTGTACTCACGTATCTTAGGATGGGGAGATGAAATAAAAAATCACCTATTGGACAATGTGGATGACTTTGACAGCATATTGAAAATTGACAGAGTTGATTTCAATCAAATCAAAATTGGAACAACAGATAGCGTTGCTGAAGAATTACTCAGAGACTTTAAAAAACCAGGTGAAAACCAAGCCATTGTTATTGAAGATTTCGTTGCAAATTCCGCAATGATGAGAATACTTATTGAAGATGAAAAATATCTCAACAAGAAACTGGTGGAATACCTGAAGGAGTTGAGCGGAAACTCCAAACTTGAGGAACCATCAAAATTAAGTGAAATATTGATGAACATCAAGAACAGATTATTCTACGACCAGATTGACATTGACAAATTATATAAACAGACTCCCGAGGGAAGCGGTGAGAGAATTGCCCTTGATTGCATCATGGAATATGAGGCCACATTGGAGGACAGAAACACAATAGACTTTGCAATGCTCGAATCACTATTCCTGAATAAGCTAAAAGACGGACAGTTAAGGGAATTTCTTGATGAAATAAGAATTGTCCTAATCGACGAGTATCAGGACACAAATCTTATTCAGGAGGACATCTACTTCACAATCGCTGAGGCTGCACTGGAAAATGAGGGAAGCATCACTGTCGTAGGTGACGACGACCAGTCACTGTACCGTTTCAGGGGAGCCACAGTTGACTTGTTCACACATTACCCTGAACGTGTTAAGGAAAGGCTGGGCATTGACATTGAAGAGATTAACCTGCAGACAAATTATCGTTCAACCGAAAACATCATTGAACACTGCAACCGCTTTGCGGAGCTTGATCAGGAATATCAAAATGCAAGAGTGGCAAACAAACCTAAGATTATTGCTCCTGACTTTGAAAAGGACAAGATGCCAGTTTTAGGATTGTTCAGGAACAATCCTCAAATGCTTGCCAAAGACCTGTCAGTGCTGATTAACAAGCTGGTGAATAAAGGCGAGTGTGAGCTGAAAGTCTTAAGGGTACTGGATGAGGAATACTATAAAAAGATGAACGGTAACATTGACATTGCCCAATTCCAGAAAATCAAAACTGAAAACGTCAAGGCTGGAAAAGAGGTTGAAAGCATAAAGCTCAAACTGGATGGGGAATACGGGTCAGCATCTGACATTGCGATATTGTCATTTTCACCTAAGGAAGTTCCCCATGGAAACAATTCATTTCTCTTTATGCTTAGAAAGCACCTTAAAAGGCTTAAGAACCCTATTGAAATGTTCAATCCAAGAGGAATTGACCTTCAGGAAATCGATATGGTTGGAGTGTTCTGCGGATTGATGCTTGAATGCATAGATCCTGAGGCCATTTTCCAAAAGTCAGACAAGACAATACCTAAACTGGCCATAAGAAACATGAACCGGTGGAGGCTCAAGGCAAAGGATTATATGAAGATGAACCCTGAACCCCACAAGCCTGTTACATTAAGCGAGTTTGTAACCTATTGGCAGCTCAGAAGGCCAAGGGGACATGACGAATGGCCTAAAAGAGCCAGTTTAATGGAACTTGCATATAAATTGACAACATGGATAGAGGACTTGCAGGAGGATGTTGAGGGAATCGTATACCTTGAAGCGATTACCAAATCAATCACACAAACAGGATTTTTCAATGAATACCATTCAACAATTTCATTCTACAATAAAAAGCAGGAAGCAGAATCCGTTCTTGAAGCCATCTGGAACATTTTCATACCATTATCAACAGGTGGAGTGAAAATAGATGAGTCATTGCTTGAGACTTTGCCTGACGACAGGATTAACGTGTTGTCAATTCACCAGTCTAAGGGATTGGAATTCCCATTGGTTATTGTTGATGTGGGTTCAAAGTTCAAAACCAATGACATTAGAAACCAGCGTTTGAGATTTCCGAAAACCCTTGAGGACAAGCTAACCATTGAGGATAGCATAAGGCGTCACAGTTCCTTGGGATTAAGTGAAAGAAGTGAGAAGGACAGGTCATTTGATGACTTGACCAGATTGTATTTTGTGGCATTTTCAAGGGCCGAAAGCGTTTTGCTGCTGGTTGGACTTTATCCGGCCATTGAAGGATATACCAAAAGAAATGACCATTTCAATATACCGAATATTGCTCTTGGATGGAGCAGAGATGAGAATTATGTTGGATTTAAGGAGATTTATCTAATTTAGGAGTTGATTCTATGAAATTACCGTCAAAATCAAGACCTTATATAATTCCAGAGTACAGCCTAACTGGAGATTTGCTTTCATTTTTAACATGCAACCTGCAATACAGGTACCAGAACAAGGGGACACTGCCTCCATCAAAGCCCGTTCAGAGATGGTTCGGTGAATTCATCCACGGAGTGATGGAAGAGGCATACCTGGAATGGGATTACAAGAAAACAGCGTTTCCATGGGATTGGCTGGATGACATTCGCCCAATCGAGGAGCAAATTGACTTGAGACTTCAGACTAGAGGACTGTATCCTTATGATGAGGATCTTTTCTTCAGTATGTCCAATCATCCGGAAGTTGAATACCTGAATGAGCATGACCATAAGAAACTGGCCAGCGCAAGGGCTGAAAAGGCAATCAACATTTGGGGAAGACACCTGTTCCCACTGATTGATTCATCCGAGCACTTAATCAAAGGTGTTAGGCCAATGCCAAACTATGATGAGCATAAGAGCCGTTCCAACTATTATGGAATCAATGGTGTTGTGGATGTTTTGACTTCAATGAAGATTAATGACTTGGAGCAGAGCAATCTTGACAATTATGACAACCTGATTATTGAGTTTCTCAAAAAAGATCCTAACTTCAAAAAACAGATTATGGAGCAGGATGGGGAAGATTACGAAATCATAATCGATTATAAAGGAATGAAAAGGCCACCTACAGTTGTGAGTGATCCTAAAGTGGAGGACAAGTGGGAAACACACAAGCAACAAATCTTAACCTATTCATGGCTCAGGTCCAAGCAGGAGGATTCAAAGCCTATTGTGGCCGGAATCATATTCTACTTGAATGAGCTTGTCCCATCAAAAGAGGACTTGGTCCTGATTAAGGAAGAGCTCAAAGACGATTTGACAGATGTTGGAAACGAATTTGAAAATGACGTCAAGTTGATTGAAAACTGGGAAGAGGACGATAAGGCACCGAACCTCAGCGATGAGTTTAAAATATCCCGGTCAATAAGAATCATTAATGTTGATGAATCAGAACAGGACAATGCATTGCTGATGTTTGACAGTGTTGTGGAGAATATTGAAAGTTCACTAATCAAGGAGATGAACGGTTGCAAGATTCAGGAGGCATGGAAAGCGGATTCTGATGAGAGAACATGCAGTGCTTGCGATTTCAGGACTTTCTGTAAAAATAACAGTGTTAAAACAAAAGATATTAAAATTCCTTAATACTAAATTAATATTTAAGGGGATTAAAATGACTAATTTAGAGACAAACAAAAAATACTGTGAAAAGATTGAAAGCAAAATCGACCTTGATGCAAAACCTGTTGCAATAAAACTAATCAAAACAGAAGCTGACCTTCCGGAAGGCTATGATTTAATCGATGAAAAAATCAGACACTGTGAAATGGTTAGAAAAGCATCATTAGGTAATAAATTCTACTCCACAATAGACGAACAGTTATGTTTAGGTGGAGCAGGTGCAATCGGACTTAGAGAAATGCCTGAAAAACTTGCAAACGGTGAAAAATACTTCTCATTAGGCAGATTCCAAGACTTGGAAACCGCAAAAAAACTTACTGCAGACCTTTCAATCGTCAAGGACATCCACTGGGGAATTGTTTATGCTCCTTTAGATGAGGCAGACTTTGAAGCAGATGTTATTCAAGTCATTACCGAACCTGTTGGCGGAATGAAACTTGCTCAAAGTATCGTTTACAAGACCGGTGAAAAGGTCACTCCTTCATTTGCAGGAATTCAATCATTATGTGGTGATGCATTTGCAAACCCATACATTTCAGAAGGAATCAATTTCACATTAGGCTGTAGCGGTTCAAGAAGTTATGCTGACATCCATGACAATGAGATGATTGTAGGTATTAGCAAAGCTAAAATCGAGGAAGTCTTTTCAGGACTTGATTCAGTCTAAGAGTTTAATATAATCATCATAATGATTAATATTCAATAACTCTTTTTCATTTTTTTCTTTTATTCCATAAAAAGCATATCCATCATCAAATATTTTTCTAAGAATAGGATTTAAGTTATCATCCTCATTTTCCAGATATCTCATCAGGTTTTCCCTTGGCGCCACAAATGGCATTCCAAGACCTTCAGCAGTATCCAGCCATCCTGTTTTTCTTCTTCTTAAAATGGATATTGTATGATACGGATCATCAGAACTCTGACTAACCTCAATCATTTCATTAAATGTCTCTGTTGTCACTGTCGGCTGGTCGGCAGTTATGCATAATGCAAACTCGGAGCCGATGTTTGAAAGACCATGGTAAAGTGATGTTGATAAACCTACATCAACAGGATCGTTTTCAATGAAAATGACTTCATCTTTATAATTATCAAAAATAGCTTCTCTTATTTCACTAGCATAATGTCCAAGTACCACAATGCATTCATCAATATTTGAGGATAATGCATTGTCAATGGTTGTCTCTATGACAGTCTTATCCTTGAACGGTAAAATCAGTTTGTTTGTCACTTCTATGCCACGGGAAATCTGGTCTTTCCTCATTCGGGAATTCTTTCCGGCGGCAGTTATTACTGTTGAAATAGACATAAAAATAAAAAAAAGAGGATATATTCACTAATTTGGAATATATCTTACAACTTGAGCATAAATGCCCATTCCAGTTCCTTCACCTTCAGTCCACATTTTGATTTGAACAGGATAGTCGTAATCATTGTGAACTGTAATGTCCCTTGCAGGGTTGTAACCAAAGAGCACAGCATCCTCATCCCATGTCATACCTGTTGGCAAATCAAATCCTTCTGATGTAACAGCTGCCCTTAGTGCCCTTGCAGATGGACATACACCGTGTGCGGCACTTCCACCTGGAGCAGAAGCATCGGATGCAGATTCAAAGTATACATAGTCTTTTCCACTGCCTGTTGAATTAGGTGGGATAACAGTTCCATTCCATGCTTCAACAAATTGTCTGGCATTGATTTCCCTGATGGAATCTCCATATTCAGGGTGGGAACCTAATGAAGTACCGTATGCTTCACCAGCCTCTTCGGTGTAATTTCCAGAGTATAGTAAAATTGGAGAACCTGTTGGGTATTCTGCTGCATAGTCCACTACATCTTGACCAAATATTTTCGGAACATCATCTGATGAAATATTGTTTCTTCCATCTGAAAATCCTACCATACCTTTTTCCAGTGCGAATGTAGATCCAACTTGTGCATCATAATTATACCAGCTTGCAATTGTGGATGCGTTATAATAATCATTATGATAATCCAAATTCTTTATTTCCTCAACAGGTACAGACTTGATTTTAGTACCGTTTTCCATTACGTCAACACCGCTTTCAGTTTTTACCAACCATTTGTAAGGAGCACTGTAACCCCATACATAATTATCCGGCGCTTTTACTGCTAATTTATCGCCTTCATAGGTTAAAAAACCTGGACCTTCAATATCCACTACATTTCCATAGGAATCAATACCACTACTGGCCACAGTACTGAAATCAAACGGAACAATACCAGTAGAAGCACTTCTCAATATTCCCTGAATGTCCAATGCTAAAAGCTGATGTGACAAGAATCCTAAATTTGAAACAATAGGAACTTCAATGTTTTCACTAGTTCCCACAATGGATTGATTTTCAAACATGGATTGGCCAACAGGAATATTATAATCCTCAACTACTGATTGTGCAGTGTATGAAGTGGTGCTTGCGGAAATTACAGCAAAAAATGCGCATAAACATAATACTGCTACTAAAATTACTATAGAAATTTTTCTCCAACCACTGCTCATTAAAACACCTAACTAAATAATAATATTATACTATATTTAAAGTACTATAAAAACATTATTAATTTTTTATAATTTTTCAGAAATTAGCTTAATTCTCTCTTGAATTTCAATAATGGTTTCCTGACCATTACCGCCTATCAATATTGCATCTTCATGGGAATACTCTGCCACCAACTCGATGATCTGGTCAAGGGTGTTTACGGTTATGATGTTACCCATATAACCCAGTGAATTGAGCCTGTAAATTGCAAGGTCAAGAGTGTCATCAAGGCCCGGAAACAGCACAATGACTTCCGGATTGTAGTTGACTGCAACGTCAAGAATGTCAAGCCTATGCACTTCATTGTGACGTGGTGTTCCGATAAACAATGCATAGAAGTTCTTTTCAGCCAATATAGATGCCAAGGCATCGGAATTATCTGTTTTTCCAACATAAACATCAGCATCATTGATCTTATAAACATCCAAACGACCTTGAACTGCCTTGAAATCAGCCAAAGTTTCTCTGATTAAATCCTTTGAAATCTTAAGTTCCCTTGCTATGGCAGTTGCAAGTCCCGCATTGAGCAGATTGAATTTACCGAAAAGCTGCAATTCATCCTGATATTCAAAATATGGAATCGCCTTGCTTGCAGAATCCTTAAAGTCACTGTTAAAGTCCTGATTGAAAGCGGTGAATATTGTTTTTCCAGCGAAAAACCTGACCAATGAGTCCTTATAATTAGCTATGGTCTTGTGAACATCCATATGGTCATTTCCTATGTTTGTAAGGCCCACCATGTCAAAATCAAAGCAGTAATTTGCAAAATCAAGAGTCATGTCACAGACTTCAACCAATAGGATATCATAATCTCCTTCGTTTGCCTCAAGAATCAAATCGTAATAACCTGAAAATCCTCCACCACCATTGCCTCCGACAAGAACCTTGCGTCCTGCACTTTCAAGAATGCTTTTAAGCATATGGACAGTGGTTGTTTTTCCATTGGTTCCAGTAATTCCTATTGTGAAAAGGTCCTTGTGTTTGGATACGACATTGCTTAAAAGCTCATTTTTTTCAAGCAGACGTTCAGCAAAAGCCCCACCGAACATGCTAGGACTAATTGCAATTGCATCACATTCTTCAATGGCGTATGAATTGGAAAAACCCAAATCAACAGTTATATTATCTCCCACAATGGAAACTGTTTGAGTATCTTCAATCATATTCATTGACAAATTAGGCAATTCCAAGCCATCCAAATCAACATTAATATTCAAATCAGTAGCGTAAACATCCCAACCATGTCTTAAAAGGGAGTTTACGGCTTTTTTACCTTCTACACCTAAACCGATTACTGCAGCTCTCATAAAAAATAATTCCTTAAAAATAATTTCTATAATTAACTTACATTTTTAGAATTAATAAATATTTTTATACTAGATTAAGACAATACTAAAAACAAGGTGTTTCACATGTTTGAAGATGAAAGAGATGACAAGATTTACAATTTAATTATTACAAATGGTATTGACAAAAATAACGAATATGCCCAATTTACAGAAAAACTATACTCTAAAGTCGATTTCTTATGGAAAGAATCCATTTCAGGCTCATATGAACATGCCGGAGAAACATTCTACTCCAAAGTGGATAGGATCATTTTACTGGCAGGCCTATACAATGACAATAAGGAATTATTCGAACACCTGTTAACTGCAGCCGACAAGTATGACATACCACTAGTGCTTGTAAGACCAATGGGCGTTGAAGAGGTTCCTGAAGTATTGGAAGAAAAAGCAGCAACAATTGTAGGCTGGAATGCAAACTGCATCATTGATTCAATTAAAGATGCACCTGAAACTATGTAAAAAAAAAATAAGTTGGTAATAATGTAGTCTACATTATTACTCTTGAAATACCGTTTTCTTTTTCAACTTTTATTAGATTATCTGCAGCGTTTTCAAGTTGAGCCTCATGAGTTACAATAATCATTTGAGGCAATGATGACATTTCTTTTAACAGATTAATCAACTCATGCTTCCTGGATGAATCCAAGTGTATTGTAGGTTCATCCAATAGGATAGTGTCCAATTCACCATTTGCCATTGCTTGTGTAATACCTAACCTTAAGGCAAGTGCAATTGCTATTTTTTCACCACCACTGACCATGCTCATTGATGACTCTCCCTCAGGACCATATACAGTCACTTCATAATCATCATCAATAGTCAAGTCTGAATAGTTGAAATTGAACTCATTGAAGAATTCCTTGGTATGTTTCTGGATTAAAGGCCTTGAAATGTTTCTTAAATCCCTTTGAATTCCATTTTTACCATACAGGTTCCTGATATGAGTGAGCAGGTTAATATAATCGGATATGTCATTGTATTGTTGATTAAACTTATCCGCAACTGCAATTTTTTCCTTTAAATCTTTTAAAACAGCAATGGACTCACGAGCCCTACCCTTGATTTCGGAAAGCTCATTGTTAAATATGGAATGTCTCCTTTCATACAATTCAGAACTGTATATGATTTGGTCATATCTGTCCTTATCATACTTGGAAGCCTCAATCTTGTTTTTGGTAATGTCAATTTGATTTATTGAAACGCCAATGTCTTCCTTGATGGAATCAAGTTGAGTCAAGTAAGATGGCTTGTTTTGAACAAATCCTTTGAGCTGATTGTATTCCTCATTTTTCTGTTTTAAATCTTCAATACGGTCTTTAAGCTCTTCTGCACTAATGTCACTGCTTAAATGAGGGTCTTGATCAATAGCCAATTTGATATTAGTAACATGATTGTCGATTTCGTTTTTGACTTGTTTCAACTTGTATTGGGCTTCAGTTTCACTGCCTAAAACATCCAATGCACCTTTAGCCTGATTGTATGCATCATAATCTTCCTTGAATCTTTCACGATCAGCTTTCTTATTGGCGATGACTAGGATAATCTCACCCAATTTGTTGCTGATGTACTCCTTGCCTTCCAAGTCCTCATCAACCTTGTTAAGTTTAACCAGTTGCTTTTGCAATTGATTGAATTTCTGCTTATACTCAATGATTTTCTTGGAAAGGTCCTGAAGCTTCTCGAGTTTTTCCTCAAAGCTTTTCTTGTTTTTAGTCAGTAAACGAACATTTTCCTCATTTACACTAATCAATTTCTCATTTTCGGAAATCTGGGAATTGTAATCCTTAATCAATTCCTTCTTCTTATATGAACTGATGTCTGACTGACATACTGGACATTTGTTGTCAACATCCTCCAGTTCCTCCAATGGCTTTTCGCAGGACTTGATATTCTGTTTATAAACGACAATATCCTCATTTTTGGAAATGATTTCCTCATCCAAATCCTTGATTTTGGATGAAGTTTGAGCAATGAAATCATTGGTTGCATCTTCAAGATGATTGAAGTCATCGATTTCAGCAAGGATATCCTGGTGAAGTCCATTGTCATCCAACTTATCCTTGGATTTTGAGAAGAAACTTTCAATGTCGTTTCTTTCATCCTCAATATTCTTCAACAGGTCTTTTTTATCATTTTCAAGCTTAGCCATGGTGGCAAGTTCTTTTTCAAAGTTATTCTTTTGATTGTTCAACTTGTTAATGTCTTCATCAGAACTTAAATAGTTATTGTAACCTTCTTTTTTATCTGAAGCCAGTTCTTTCTGATTAGCTATGGAATCCAACTTATCTTCAATGTCCTTTTCATCCATTTTAAGCTTTTGGATGCTGGTCACTGATTTTTCAAAGTCAAGGTAAACGTCCAATTTGGAAACGAATTTCTCAAGCCTTTCAATTTCTTCTTCAGCTTTTCTTATTTTATCCAAATTGTCCTGAACAAGATGCTTGTCCTCTTCAAGTTTAATCAATGTTTTCTCTTCATTTTCCAAGTTGGCTACTTGATGATCATAGATTTCCTTTTCACGTTCCATGTTGCGTTTGCTTTCGGAAATTTCCTTTAAAAGACTGTTGACTTCCTCAATTTGTTCTTCTAGTTCATGTCCCCTGTCCTTTAAACTGTTTAACTCTGAAAGCTTCTTGTCATGGTCTTCATGTAATTTGTCGGAATTATAAAGTTTACCCTTAAGTTCAGCAAGCTGATTTTCATAATCGCTGATGAATGGCAAGAGATTTTTCCAAGCCTTCTCAAGTGAATCAAGACCTAATAATTTACCGATCATTAGTTTTTTCTCAGCAGGAGTCTTGTCAACCAATTCAGCAATTTCACCTTGTCTGATGTAGATTGCATTTAGGAAAAGATCAGAATCAATATCTAAAATCTGACGAATTTCAGTAGCCACTTCCTTATCTCCAGTACATATGTGCGCATAACCGCTTTCAGGAGATGTTTTCTTGTAAATGGAAGATTTTAAACTGGATTTCTTTTCACGCACAATCTTATATTGTCTATTGTTTGAAGTGAATTCAAGCTCTACAGACATTGTCTGTGCATTGTTTCTAACCAAGTCATCTATTCTTTTTCCTGTGTGTTGCTTGAATAATGCAAAGCTTATGGCTTCAAGTATTGTAGATTTTCCAGCACCATTTTCACCAACAATCACACTGATTCCCTTGTTGAATGAGATGACAGTGTGTTCATGTGATTTGAAATTGTTTAATTTTAATCTTGTGAAAATCATTCCAGAACCTCCTTAAATGTAACTTGCTTGTCCTTCTCTTCCTCTTGAGGAGGTTGTTCTTCTCCAGGTTTTTCTGTCTTGAATTCAGTATCCTCCTTAACATTGGCGTAATGCTCATCATAGAATTGGTTAATCAATTCACTTGATTCATCAATCTTGTCCTTGGACAATAGGTCATAAAGGTCAGTTGCCAATGTATCGACATCACTGTTTCCGTATCCTTCCAGTTGCTTGACGATTAACTCTTTTGGACCTACCTTCTGATTTTCCTCGATGATTACATCAGGGTCATCCATGTCGAACATGTTGAATTTAGGCCTAATCATCAATGCCAAGTCACCCAATTCCTCATTGATTATCTCATAAACACCACTGGTGTCTGATTCGACATTGTTAATGGTCAAATTTAAAATAGGTAACTTGTCAAAGTCCTTGATGGTTTCCTTTATTGCTGCTATGCCGCTTTCAAGATTGTTGTAGTCAATGGTTCTTTGAATGAATTCTCTTGGAATGTCCACTTTTACCCTTTTGACTAGTGTTTTAGGACCATCCATTTCAACTACAACAAATCCTTTGCCGTTTTCCCTGTAATCTGGTATTTCAGATGATTTCCAGATTTCACCTGAACCCGGATAGACGAGTCTTCCCTTACCGAACTTATCGTTGACATACTTGTGGATATGTCCCAATGCATAATAATTGAAGTTGTCAGGAATCTCTCCGATTTCCAGTTCATAATTGTAGCCGAAGTACTTGTCTATTCCCTGGTGTAAAAGCAGAATTGACTTTTCATGGTGGGTTGCCTTTTCTGACAATTCTGCAAGCTTGCTTCTTAATGCCTTACCATGTGATGCCGGATAGTATGGGATTCCTGCAATGAAGATGTCCCCATGCATGTAGGTCGGGTTGATGTTGCTTATTACCTTCAATCCCATTTTCTTAAATATCACTTGTGGAGGAATTGACCCCTTACGCATTACAACATCATGATTTCCTGCTATTGCATACATAGGGATTCCCGCACCTTTTAGCTTTAACAGTCCTTTTTGAAAAGTCAGTAAAGCCATAGGTGAAGGTCTGGCAGTTTCGAATAAGTCTCCACTGTGCACCACAAAATCTACATTTTCCTCAATTATCTTATCAATAACCTTTTCAAATACTTCATAAAAGTCCTTTTCTCGCTCAAACAATCCGTATTGGCGATAACCTAAATGAGTATCTGCTAAATGTGCAAATTTCATTATATTACCTTCTTTAATTTATTGTATATAACCAATTTAAACACTTAACCAAGCATTTAATGTGTAATGGTTTATTGTCTTTTATATATAATAGTTTGCCAAGAGAGCATTTGAAAACTAATCAATATTGATTTTACAATGTAATAACTACTTAAAAAAAAGTTAAGAAAAGATGATGGGATTAATAGTCATATCCCATATCTAGAAGTTCATCTTCCTGCCTACCAGTTTCAATTTCATCTTCCTTTTGTGAATTTATGAAATGTGAAACGATGTCCATATCATCACCATGCTGGCGGCCTTGGAACTTGTCAATCTTGACAAGGGTAGGAACCTTGGTCATCAATCCAAGCACAATAGCCTCACCCACGTTCAATGACGGCAATTGATTGATCAAGTCCTGTGACAGGCTTTCGCTTGCTGACTGGACATGTCTTTGGTCTTCCGGCTCAACCAGTC
Source organism: Methanobrevibacter thaueri (assembly GCF_015062915.1). Taxonomy (GTDB): domain Archaea; phylum Methanobacteriota; class Methanobacteria; order Methanobacteriales; family Methanobacteriaceae; genus Methanocatella; species Methanocatella thaueri_B. The sequence goes on from NZ_SUTJ01000001.1 coordinate 19,233, forward strand.
TTAAAATGATCATGTTGTTCATCTGGGACAATGCGTCATGGTCAACAGTCTTAGGTGACTGACTTACCAAGCATAATCCAAGACCGAACTTACGTCCTTCCCTTGCAACCCTTTGAATCCAACGTTTGGAATCACTGTCACGCTTGTTTGGAGCAAGGATATGAGCCTCTTCAAGAATATAAAACACTGAATTGTCCAGGAGTTCCTTTTTGTTTCCACTGTGAGCGGCATTTTTAGATCTCTGCAGAGAATTTCTCAGGATATGGCTCACTAGAACGCTTGCCACGGATTCATCGACCTGACTTAAATCCAGGACATTTGCATGAGATTTCTTGATGTTTGTCAGGATATTGCCTGCGTTCGGGTCGAAAAGGTTGGAATACCTGTCCATTGAATCGTCAATCTTGTTCATCACATCAACTATCTGCTTATCTGAGCCTTCCACTTGGGAATCCTTTTCAAGAATGTCATATATTATCTGAAGGAAGTTATTTGTATAGGCTTCTCCGCTGCTAATCATTTCATTTGCTTTCTTGAATGCCCTTCTGAAGTGCCTTTCCTGAATATAACCGTTGCTTGGAATGTTTACAAGCTTCTTGATTTCATAGAATGTCATGTAATGAGGATTGATTTTAGGTCTGATTACATTAACATTACCATTTGGGAATTCCGCATCCTTATACTCTCCGTGCATGTCGAATATGAATACTGGAACATGATACCCGAGCAACTGGTCAATAAGCACTGATACAGTATTGGATTTACCTGCACCGGTCATTGCAAGAATTGCAAGGTGTCTTGAAAGTATAGGATTTGCATCCACATTAACGGCAACATCACTCTGGTTTACAAGACAACCCAGTTTGATTGGATTTTTGACCTTAAATATCTCCTCAAGGATTTCACCGTCGGCCAGCTTTATTTCTGTTCCAGGAAGTACAGGGGTTCTTGGAAGTTTCAGATGGTCGTTGACATCTCCGAGAATTTTCACTTTTCCACGGATGTAGTTGTCTTCAGCACCCAATTGGGAGATTTTCTGAATTGCCTTAAAGTCATTGATGTCAATGTTTAATGCATCGTTTCCCCTTACAAGGTTTTCTATCATTCCCAAAACTTTCTTTCCATCATATTCCATTGTCACATATTCACCGACTTGAGGCATTTTCTCTGAGATGAATGTGACTTCTGTTAATGAGGTTTCCCCTACACAAATTCCAACTACCATGACATCACTTCCCTGTTTGTTGTCTCATAAATCTTAGCTATTTTCATTAGTTCCTTCATGTTCCTGCCGGTTATCACCACATCATTGTGGGCCTTATTCAAAAGGTACGGATAACCCTGAACGGATAATGCGTTAATCTTTTTAATCAATTCGAATACTTCATCGTTAGTTGCCTTGTATGGCAATTCCACTTTCAATACGTTCCTGTTGTTTTGGAAACGCACATAAAATATTGTAAACGTTATGCCCTTGAAAAAATCATTGTAATATGGAAATGCAGCCTTATCATATACTGACTTATGCTTTATCAGTGACATTCCCTGTTTTTTGGTGAACTTATCCAAGAATGCAATATCCGGAATGTTCCAATGGAACAAGTCATTGTCCGATGATGTTTTTGAAATTGAAATGATCTTTTTTCTATACTGCAGAAGTTCCTTTAAGAGAATAATCTTTTCAACGGAGGCAAGGTGAAGATTGTACTCCTCAATCTTGTTCAATTCGTCTTTAGGCAATTCAACCATCTTTAGGGAATCCCTGATTTCGGGAAAGACCAAACCGTATTTCCTGTTTGCCAGTCTTCTTTCAAATTCCTTCAATGTGGACTCGTCAAGGTTTTCCTTGATTTTGGATGGTAGTTTAGCACCTCTTGGAAATGCGTTTTGCAAATCTCCTAAAATGGAACCGTCAAACATGTAATAATCAACATTATATTCCTTGATGGCTCTCAATGCACATTTCAATTCGTAAATTGCCATGTAATTACTTAACAGTTCATCTAGAAAGGACACATGTGATATGTCGAATATGTCCGAATCGTCGATTTTTTTTATTTCACCATCGTAAATAATGGATTCCGCTCCAACTGCACAGAAATTGGTGGTGAGAAATTTCTTCTTGTTGAAACTTCCATCTCCGGCAGCAATGGAAAAATCATCCTTGCTTTCATCTATGAATCGGTTGAACCATTTGTGTTCAAGCTGGGATTCAATATCAGCATCGGATTCGATATTCTGGATAAATCCTCTTTTAGCGATGGCTTTCTCATATAATGAATTTAACATAATATCACTACAAATAATATGTTAATATATAATTAAAAAAAGTTTGGTAAGAGCAGTTGGAAACTACTCTTTGGAAGCTTTAAGTACAGCTCCAGTTAATTCTTGAATTTTAGCCTTTACATCATCCACTTCTTCAACAACAGTACCGGTTACAATAATGTCCCCACCGGCTTTTGCTGCAGTGTATGCTGCCTTTGCATCACGGATTCCTCCACCGACAACAATAATCATATTATCTGTTGCTCTTTTGGAGTATGCAACCATTTCAGGTGGAATCGGTTTATCCGCTCCGGAACCTGCCTCAAGGTAGAAGAATCTCATACCGAACATCTCTGCAGACATTGCATAGATTGCAGGTATTTTAGGCTTGTTTCTAGGCACGAGTTTAGCGTCTCCAACCCAACCTACGGTTCCGCCAGGTTCAGCAACCATATAAGCCATAGGCAAGATTTCAATTCCTGATGCCTTGACTGATGGTGCGGCCAATGCCTGTGCACCGTTAATCCAGTATGGATTTGTGGAGTTTACATAACTCATATAGAATATTCCATCAGCGTATTTACTTACACTGCTTGTATTGCCCGGGAAAATAATTATTGGAACTGCAATGTTTTCAGACAATATTTTGCATGTGTTGTCTACATCATCACCATTAACTGTGGATCCTCCAATCATGATTCCATCAGTGCCCCCTTCAATAGCCTCTGTAGCTATCTTCAATGCTTCCTCAGGACTTTGCTCATCAGGATCAATCAAGGTAAAATGAAGTTTACGTGTTTTTAATATATCTCTAATATAATTTTCTACATCTTTCATAAGAATACCTAAAAATAGTTTTATTAAAAATAATATATTAAATTAATTGTTTTAAAAAAAAATAGTAAAAAGATAAGAGAATAAGATTATCCTCTTTGTTCTTTAGCTTTGAATCTTAAACCTTTGTAACCACATTTTCTGCAGGTTGTAGCGCCTGCAGGGTTACGAGCATTACATTTTAAGCAGATTTTTACATTGAACATTCTGTTTTCTGCTTCTTCGAATCTTGCCATTAATAACTCCTCCTTATCATCGTGAAAATTAATAATAATAAACCGTTATGCTATACATAACTATTAATTAATTATTTTAACTTAATAGTATTTAAAGGTTTAGTTAAAATCAGTAAAAATAAGAAAAAATTACAATAATAAAAATTATTATTGCTTGGACTCGAGAAAATCATTCTGAACCTTAACCACCTCTGCACTGGTATCGGCCTCACTGTAGGCTTCAAGCAGATCATGGTTCAACTCCAAAAAGGTATGTCCCCACTTATAACCATCCATCAAATCCCTTGCCTCTTCCTTGAAGCGAGTGATGTATAATGTGGCACTTATTGCCTCAACAGTAGACAATATGCATGGTTTTCCATAATTCACAGGGTTGGTTGCGATTAAAAACGGCAGTGACCTGTGATATTTGGACAGTGAGAAGAATTTTTTAGAGCTTGAAACCTCGTTCCAGGAACAGTCAAGCCCCACTACTCCTCTTCTTTGAACATACCGATAGTCTTCATATGATACAGCCTTTTCAGCATATGGATTTAGGACTATAGCACCTGATGGAATCTTGTTGATGTTATCCACCAATCTGCATTTCCCCATCTTTGCCAGTTTGATGGCTGTGCATTTCTTCTTGTCGCATTCATTTGCGTGAAAGACTGTTATTCTCATATTATCCTGACATTTGCTGCATTGCAGTTTGATTTCCTGCCTTGATCTGTTTAACCAATTCCATTTGCTCATTGAACTGGTCTTCAGTTAATCCAAATTCCTCATAGATTTTAGGAACGTTTTTACTATCTTTTAATGTGATGCTGTTGAGCAATGGCTCCACAAAGTCAGTGTATGATTCACCATAGGTGTTCAGGGTTGCATTGACTTTTGAATCGGCGTCAATGATCATGTAGATTAAATATCCCTGTTTATCGCCTTGATGTTGGCAGATAATGATGTTCATTGGCTTGTCATCTGAGTTTGAATCGTTTCCTTCAACAGCCTGGGTGAAGTAGATGTTCCATTCCTTGCCGTTGAATGTTCTCTGCTCAGGATTCATCACACCTTGCAGGTAATATATGTCCATCAATGCATCTGAATCGTCAACAGTGGATATGTTATAGGTAATCTTGTTTTGCTTATCCTTATAGGAATGCATGAACTTTTCTGTGTCATCAACTAGCTTTACCTTTCCTGCAAAACTGCCTTCCATGAATTCTGTTTCAAATGGAGTTGTTTGTGCAGGAGAGCTAGAATCATTATTATTCAATATTCCAGTAGCAAAAACGCCCACAATGGCAATTATCACAACTGCTACTGCAATGATTATTATATTTTTAGTTTCCATTGTAAAATTACTCCATACAATTTAATTAATATAATTTAAGTGAAAAGTGTTTAATATAAGTTTAGTTAGATATTTAATTATAATTATTGAATAAGGTCTTTTTATGAATAAAAAAATGAAATACCAAATATTACTCATTGTTTTAATTGTTATAGTAATATTTAATTTAGCAATTATGATATCTGATGTTACTCGTGGTCCGGATAACATTTACAATGTTACAAGTGTTGGAAGCAACGCCAACGGAACAGTCTATAAAATCGAAGCGGGTAACATGTCCAGTAATGAAACTGTAGGAATAATATTGGGTGTTCATCCAAGGGAACATGAGATTCATGAGGCTATCAACAATACAATATACAACATTACTCAGGAAAACGGTACTCAAAATTTAACCAAGAAATATGTGATTTATTACGTTAAAACAAAGGACAATCTAACCTCACGTGATGACACACGTCCTGCAGGTGAGGAATTGGCCAATAAGTTCATAGTGCCGAAAATTGCTAAAGACGACCCATTCATTGTTGTAGATGTTCATGAAATCGACCCTAATTATGAATATTCAAATTTCATATTCAGCCTATCCAACAGAACAGACAAGATCGATTCATACATAAGTAAAATAACAAATGATGTCAATCTTGTAGACTATGAGTTCGATGAGGGCACAAGCCCTGAAAAGGTTACAGAGCCCCTTGCTAAAAAGGGAGTAAACACATTGCTTATGGAAACTTCAATCACTGACTCATTAGTGCAGAAACATCAGACCGCAGTGAATTTAATTAACAGTTTAGATAGCTTGAATGCGTAGTGATAAATATGGATAAAGTTCGTGGAATTTTGATTGGCCGTATGCAGCCTGTTCACAATGGACATATGGAAGTCATTAAAAAGATTTTGAATGAAGTTGATGAAATCATCATTGGAATTGGAAGCGCACAGCTAAGCCATGAGATTAAGGATCCGTTCACCGCCGGTGAGCGCATAGTCATGATGACCCAGGCCCTTGCTGAAATTGACATTGACCCGTCTAGGTACTATATCATTCCTATGCAGGACATCAATTTCAATGCTCTTTGGGTTTCACATGTAAAAATGATAACCCCTCCGTTTTCCGTTGTTTATTCAGGAAATCCTCTTGTTAAACAATTGTTTTCAGAGGAAGGTTTTGAGGTAAGGCAACCCCCATTATACGATCGCTTAAACCTATCCGGAACAGAGGTAAGGCGCAGGATTGTTAATGATGATAACTGGCAGGAACTTGTTCCTGATGCAACCGTTGAGTTGCTTAGGGAAATTGACGGCACCACTAGATTGAAGAATTTGTCCATTAAGGAAATTAGTGACATATAACAATAGTTATATAAGATAAAGATATAATAATTATTTGGAGATGAAAACATGGTTGTACGTGTTATCGAAGCAAAAGAAGATAAAGTTACAACAGCTGACTTGATAGCTGAACTAAAGAAAAGCACAAAAATAGATTACTCAGGTGCAATATTCACTTTTGAAGGAATTGTACGTGGAAAAGAAGAAAACATGAACCTTGAAAAGCTGATATTGACCACCCCCGACAAGGAAAAGACAAAACAGGAAATCGAAAAGATCGTTGAAAACGCAAAGATAAAATACAACGTCCATGAGATTTCAGTTGTCCACTACATCGGAGAGTTCTACACAGGAGACATGCTGTTCCTTGTTGCAGTTCTTGGAGCACACAGGAGAGAAACCCTTGATGCACTAAAAGAAGTTATCGAAACAGTCAAATATGATGTTGAATTCCAAAAAGAAGAAATTTCAAAAGAAGGAACTAAAATCATTCTTGCAGGGGGCTAATTAATGAGCACCCTTCTTTTTATTATTAGATTAATATTATTATTCCTTATAATATATGCCATTATAAAGAACTTGAAAACTTTATTAAAAGCAGCAGTAGTTATTTTTGTTATTTTGATATTATTAGGATTTTTAGGAATCTAATTCCCAAAAATCCAACCCCAGATTTTTAAAGATACTTATTTTCCAATGATTACTTCAGTAGATTTGATGATAGCGGTTACGTCATCGCCTTCGGTTAAACCTAATTTTTCAGCGGATTCTTTGGTGATTACTGCTGTTACAGTGTTAGGTTCTGAAATTTCGATTTTAATATTAGCCATTACAGCTCCTTTTTCTACAGAAGTAATTTTACCTTTTAATTGATTTCTTGCACTAAGTTCCATTTTTTCATCTCCTTAATTTTTACAATAATAAATTGTATCGAATTGTATATAAATATTTCGTTTTTTTAGAAAATAACAATTTTAAAATCGATTACCTGAAACATTACATATCGTTAGAAATATAAAAAATAATTTTAAAAAAAACAATGCAAATTAATTTATTTAAGATATAATAGTCTTAAATTACTATAATAAAAATATTAATAAAATTACCATTGATTAAATTTTAAATATCAACAATAATCTAAAATATTATTATATTAACGAAATCCAAAGAACTTATCAAAGTGTCATTTAATTCACATCAGTAAATTATATAAAAAAAATTAACCAAACATATAACTATGAAAGTAGAACTAGAATCAATCGGAACAATCCACACTGAGTTTAAAGAAATCGAGGGAATGCCGATTCAACCAACAGGGGCAAAAGGGATTGAAGGAACAATTGAAATCAAGGACAAATATGCTGACGGATTAAAGGACCTTGACGGATTTTCACACATCCACCTGATATACCTGCTCCATAAAGTTGATGGATACATGCTTGAAGTAAAACCATTCATGGACAATAACACTCACGGAGTATTTGCCACAAGATCACCTAAAAGACCAAACCGCATAGGAATGAGTGTCGTTAAAGTCAACAAAGTGGAAGGAAACACAGTTTATGTGGAAAACGTGGATATTCTAGACGGAACACCATTACTTGACATAAAACCATACGTGCCGCAATTATACGAGGACACAATCGATGAGCTTAAAATCGGTTGGTTTGAAACAAAACACCAAAAGGCAAAATCACAAAAATCAGACGACAGATTTAAATAAGGGATAAATCAATCCCTTACATCAACAACATTCTTGAAACACCATAAATAACCACAGCCAAAAGAATTATTCCAATACCATATGTCTTTGCTTTTTCACTGTCTTTTCTAGTCATGAGATATACTCCGAAAATGATTCCGATTATAGGAATTAAAAAAGCAAAAACTGCACCTAAAACAATAGCCAATGTGTGGCTTTTCTCTTCAGCGGTTACCTGAACATCTGTGCTTGAAACAGAAGCGTTTATATTATTTTGAATGTCATCCAAGGTTTTCCTACATGATCTTTTAGGAACTCCCGCCATGAATCCCTTAAGTTCGGATTCACCGCCGAATGCAAATGCACGAACCCAACCTTCCAATGTCAGCTGGTTGCCGTTGAATGTGTACTTAATGAACTTCGGAGCTGTGAGAGCACCAACACCACATTGATAGAATTCCTCACCGTCTTTCTCCTTGAGTTCATAATTATATTGTCTTAAGATATTCTTAATTACGGTTTCACTGTCTTTGGGATTGTCACATGTTAACTGAATTACTGTTCTTGACATTTAATCACCTAATTGTATTTTAGTCAATTAAGCAATTAAGTCAGATAAAGTGAAACATTTATAAATGAATTTGTTTAATCAAAAAAAGAAAATGGTAAAGCTATAAATCGTTTATAGCTTCAGTAATTAATTGAATAGTATATTCAATATCGTCCATACTGCATACGCTTACAGGAGTGTGTATGTAACGAGTAGGAACGGATAATACACCGGTTGGAATTCCTTCACGGGTCAAGTGAATTGCAGTTCCGTCAGTGGTTCCGCCGTCACTCACTTCTAATTGGTATGGAATGTCGTTTTCATCACCGGCCTTGATGAGCATGTCCTTAACGGATTGTTGGGTTAAGATACCTCTTCCGCTTGCATCTGCCAAGATGATAGCTGGACCTTTGCCCATTACCACAGGTGCCTCATCAGGCTTGATTCCTGGGTGGTCACCGGATAATGTAACGTCAAGTGCAATTGCCAAGTCAGGGTTTAACTTGAATGAAGCGGTTTTTGCTCCTTTAAGACCAACTTCTTCCTGTACGGTACCTACACCGTAGACGGTGGCTCTTGTTTCAACTCTTTTTAAGACTTCCATCATAACATAGCAGCCTACACGGTTGTCTAAAGCCTTACCCATGATTCTGTTGTTTGGGTATTCTTCGAATAATGCGTTGAAGGTCATTTTGTCTCCGATTCTGACCATCTTTTCTGCTTCTTCCTTGTCCTTTGCACCGATGTCAATGAACATGTCTTTTGCTTTAACAACTTTGTTTCTTTCTTCAGGAGTTGTTACATGAGGTGGTTTTGAACCTATTACACCAACAACATCTTCACCGACGGAAGAGTGGATTGTTACGGTTTGGTTCATTAGCATTTGATCGTTAATACCGCCTATTGTTGAAAAATTAATAAAACCGTTATCGTCAATGTATCTTACCATTAAACCAATTTCATCCATGTGAGCAGCTAACATTACAGTAGGAGCCTTTTTTTGACCTTTTTTAGTAGCAATAAGGTTTCCCATACTGTCAGTTTCTATTTTATCAGCTACATCTTTTAATTCACGTGTAATAATTTTAGAAATTTCCTCTTCAGACCCGGATACACCCGGTGCTAAAGATAGTTCTCTCATTAATTCCATCGTATCACCACATAATTTTTATTATTTTAATAATATTAAATTGTTTCTATTGTTAAAAATAAATTTAAGTAAACTGTTATGAAAATATTTTTTTAGTCCAACAGGACCCATCAAAAAGTTTCCAAACAATATAAGAGAAGTTTGAAGCTGAAAGTTGATTTTGAAAACCTACAGATTCTTTCTCTTTTTGGCGACATTTCTAACGTACTCGTTTTCATCGTTTATGGAAATGTCTCTTAAAACCTTTTTACTAACTATTTTTTTAACCGCCGCCTCACGGACTCTCCATGATTCTGCGTTATGAGCAATGTCAGTCAATAGCTTTTGGTCCTTGATTAGTGAAACCGCCCTTACAGATATGTTTTCAGATATTCCCTGTTCATATATCTTGAAAAGGCATTTTTCAACCTTGATCTTGTTGAGTGCCTTGAGTGAGAATTCCTCATCCTCATTGGCCAGGACTATCCTTATCAATGTCTCCAAATCAGTGATGTTGTCAAGTGTTGCCTTTCTGACTGAGTCTATTTTTGCTGTTTTCAGAATTTCTATGAAGTTTTTCTCATCTGTTATATGGGTTAACGCCTCTGAGGCTATTTCCTCATGGGTTGAGTTTATCGCAATGTAGGTGAAATCGCTTTCATCTGTTAGTGAAGGGTTTTTGATTGCATGATTTCTCACGAACTGATCCTCATCTTCAATTGCAATCTTTATCAGTTCCTTAGGGTTTTGAAGATTGTTCACTGCAATCTGGCGTACAAATCGGTCATTATCATTGGAGATTACATCAAGAAGAACATTCTCATCAGTAATTTTCTTAACGGCTTCACTTCTAACAATTTTATCCCCATCATTCAAAGCTATTTGAGACAATAATTTATCATCATCCAATTTTTTCACAATGTCCAGTCTGACATCCGCCTTGGTTGAATTGAGTGCAATGTCCTCAAGTATCTTAGGGTCCTGGATTTTATCAAAGATTATTGACCTTATCTTTGCATTGTCCTCGTTAAGGGCGATTTTTTCAAGATTGTCCTCATTTCGGATTTTGCCGACAGCAGCTTTCTTGACTGATTCGTCCTTGTCCTCAATGACAACCTTTTGGAGAATGTCCTCACTGACAAATGAGTCCTTCAGCACTGCAGCCCTTCTGATTGAACTGTCCTTTGCCTTGAAAACCAAATCGTACAATATGTCAGCGTCATTGATTTTTTCAATCGCATTGTTTCTGTATTTCTTGTCCTGTGCATCTATTGCAATCCATGCAAGGGTCTTCTCATCAGTGACCTTATCAAATATTTCATCTACACGGGGATTTTTCTTGGTGTTTATAACCACTTCGGCTATGGACTTGTTGTTTTCACCTAATCTTTCCCATGCAAAACTCCTCACATCAAAGAACGGTGAATTTTCAGCCGCATCGCGCAATAATTTTTCATCCTTGACCTTGTTGATTGCTATAAGTCTTATTGCACGGTCCTTGATTGTCTTTGACATGTCAAGGGCAACGTACTGGTCGGTGATTTGGTCTGCTGCGGCCGCCCTTTCATAGCGGTCCTTGCTATTAGTTGCTATTTCTTTAAGTATCAGTTGATCCTCATCAATTTCCAAATTATCCGGGATGACCTTCTCCTCTTTAGGCTCTTCCTTTTTGCTGTTGTCTTTCTTGAATCTGTCAAATAATCCCATTTTAATTTACATCCCTATACATTTTATCTAAAAAGCTTGCAAGTGAAATGATATCCTGGCAGTTGTGCTCTATAATAGGCACAACAGGTCCAATGTTATTCCTCTCCAGGTAAGTGTCATAATATCCTGGAATATACTGTCCAGGAACATCTCCCTCACGCTCGATTCCGAACATTTCCCTTTCAATTGTTTGCAATTGGCAATTCGGCAGCTCATCGCCCCATAGGCTTTTTGCAAAGTACATCAAATCAAGGTGCGGAAGGTCAAGATTTCCTTCAATCCTGTTGTATCTGCACCTATTCTTTATGAACGGCACATCAAAAGTCTTTCCATTGAATGTGACATGAACGGAGTCCTCATCAAGATGTGTCAGATAGGCTTCAATTATGCTTGACTCTTCTGTGTAGTCTCTCAGGAAGTATTGTGATGATATGATTTTGCTTCCCTTGATCTCAGCAACCCCAATCAGTATTATTGGAACATTGGATAATCCTTTGGTTTCAATATCCATGAACTTGAAGTCTTCAGGGTCTTTCAGGCTTATGCTTTTAAGTATATTGTTCCTGCATTTCTTTGTGTACTTGTTCTGGTCAAGAACTGTCATTATGTCAAGGTAGTCCATATCCTCGATTCTTGAGAGGAATTTTGATGCCACATCACAGTACTTGTCGTGACCTGTCAATGACTCGATTGTGTCATAACCCTTGTTTTTAAGGTTTTCCTCGGTTTTCACGCCGATTTTTGGAAGCAACTTGAGATTGTGGTTCATCTGGTTTTTGAAATTGTTGTCCTCAATGCTGAAATCGATTTTCTGGGAGGTCTTGATTTTAAGGACTTCCCCGAATGAGCCTTCACATTTCCTGCAGTCCATTACATCCTCCAGATTCTTTCCCTCATATTCCATGAGCAGCTTTTCCTTAAGGTCACTGTAATATGATGGAGATAGCTTTCTTGCCTTGCTTTTTGCTTCACTTGAAGGGTTTGCTGAGCTAATGGAGTTGCTTAGCATCTTTCTTAAATACTCTTCAAAATTATCATCTTGAGTCATTCAATTTAACTTTATTAATCTGACAATATAAAGTTTTTTAATAAAGTACAATTGAATTTTTATAAAATAACAATAAGATTTATATATTGTGAATTTCATATAATACATTAGGCTACAATGTAGCCTTGAGAGATAGATTAAACAGCCAAATTTAAAATTCATTTCTCTAAAGCTTGTAAAACAAGTTGTTAGGTAGTTAATTTATTATATTTTCTACCTAACCATCCCAAAAACTATTTTTAATTTTTACCAAACATTTGCAAGTTAGAAAAGTATTTAATGTTTTTAAACTATAAATATAATTGATTATTAATTATAAGGTTTAAAAAATGAAACTAAAATTAGCAATAATATTCGGAATTGTGATATGGGTCTTATCCTATATACTCTCATCAATACTCGGTCCAATATTCACCGACAACCTTCCATACATTGACCTTATTATACCCCTAATTACCATAGTCGTCACAGGATTTTTTGGAATACTGTACATCCGAAATATTGAGACAAATGAAGTTGTTGAAGGCCTACTGGCCGGGATGATTTTCATTATAGTGGACATCATTCTAGACATGATATTTTTCGTTGTGCCAAACACACAAAACATTATGTTTGATAATTTCCCAATGCATGTACTTTCTGTGGCAATACTGACATTACTGATTACTACATTTTTAGGATATTTAGCGCAAATGAAAATCGATTTAAAATAAGGAGACAATAATAAATGATACCAAAATCACATCCACGTTATGAATCTTTACTTTTAAGAGACAAGATGGTGAAAGCTTCTAAACTAGGTTACTTAGCGGACTCTGCAATGATAGCACACGGCAGAGGAGAGGCTTTTGACTATCTGATTGGTGAAAAAACAACCTATCCTGCAAAAAGGGCAATGTATGTTGCCGTTGCAGCATTACTTTTATCAAATAATCCAGTCATTTCAGTTAATGGAAACGCAACCGCACTGGCCTGTGAGGAAATTATCGAGCTGGCAAACAGTGTGGATGCAAAAATCGAAATCAACCTATTCTACAGGACAGACGAGAGAGTTAAAATTATCACACAGATTTACAAGGATCTCGGCTATGATAAGATATTGGGCACATTGGATGACGATATCGAATACATTGACGATATTAAAAATAATCGTGCAAGTGCAAGTAAAACTGGAATCTACAGTGCCGATACCGTACTGGTGCCATTGGAAGATGGTGACAGGGCTGAAATATTGAAAAAAGGTGGCAAGAACATATTGACAATAGACTTGAACCCCCTTTCAAGAACATCAAAGATGTCTGACGTTTCAATCATGGACAATATCGTTCGAGCAATTCCATTCATGACAAAAATAGCTGAAGACTTGAAAACTCAAGATAAAAAAGTATTGATGGAAATAGTAAACGAATTTGATAATGAAGAAAACCTTAAAGAATCATTGGAACAAATTAAATTAAAAGAGTGAATATAATGAAAGTAATGGGAATATCAGGTATGCCGGGTTCCGGAAAAAGCATTATTTCAGACATTGCAACTGAAAGAGGTGCAATCATCGTTAGCATGGGCGACATCATCCGTGAGGAAGCTAAAAAAAGAGGCGAAAGCTCAAAGGAAACTGCAAAAAACCTAAGAAAAGAACATGGAGAGTATATCGTTTCTGAATTGACCATAGAAAAAATTAAAAAAATACAGGAAGAGGGCGTTGAAAAAACAATTGTCGTTGAAGGCATAAGAAGCCTTCCTGAAGTTGAAATGTTCAGGGAAAACTTTGATAACTTCATTATTCTTTCAATATTTGCAAATCCTGCCTTAAGATTTGAAAGATTGAAACTAAGACAAAGGGAAGACGATTCCGACGACTACAATGTATTTAAAGAAAGAGATTACACCGAATTAAAATTCGGTATCGGATCAGTTATTTCACTTTCAGATAAGCTCATCATTAACGAAAGTGACATGGAAAGCTGTATTGAAGAGATAAATAAGTATTTTGATGAAATCAACTTATAATCATTTATCCTCTAAAATTGCATCTTCGATAATGTAAACACCACTGTCAAGATGCCATTCTTTTTTATATTTAATTATTTTAAGTCTTTTTTTAAAAATAGGCCCATCAATGGCCAATGTTTCGGCTTCACCGCCTTCAAAGGCAATGTCAAGGCGATACTTCCCGTTGAGCTTGACAAGTTCATCAATTGTTTCATCATCAATGACTCTTCCAAGCCATGACTCGTCAAGTCCCCATGCTGCCACACCGCAAATCATTATCTTAAATCCCAGTGAAACTATTTTTCGCATGTATTCCAACTCATCGACATGCCAATATGGTGAGATAATCTCCAATCCCACCTCATCACCAAGTTTCTCTATCCTTGACTTTTGATAAACTGAGTAAAGGGCACCTGTGTATATGGCTTGAACACCTGATTTTTTAAGAGTTTCAAAAGCAGCCCTCAAATCCTCAAGTTCCTCTTCCTTAATCCCATCTGTTTCGACTGACATTATCGGAATGTCAAGTGCTTCTGCAAGCAAATCGGTGACATGAATGTTTGGAACATGGAACATGTATGACTCGTCATTTTTGGATTTCATCGAAAGAAGATATTTAACATCTTCCTTCGCTTCCAATGCGGCATAAACCGCCATGGTACTGTCCTTTCCTCCTGAAAATAGTACTGCAACATCCATAATTATCTTTTACGTTTAGTGTTGAGGAACTTTCTGAATCTTCTGTATGCAGGAACAACAGAGTCCATGTATATTCCAATTATTGCCACGATGACTCCAATTCCACCGCAAACAAGTGTAAACTCAAGATCTGATAACATTGATGAGTTGGTATTGTTCACACTATCCTGGATTGGTCCTTCAATATGTGATGCAACTACTCCCTTTTCAAGCAGGGCCTGCTCGAAATCATCAAGTTTGGATGAATCGATGACAAGCACTGCATGGATTTGAGCGTATGAGATGGTATCGTCATAAACCAGCTTATACCAATCTGAAAATGATTTTAACGCTTGGGATGCAGTGTAGTTTTCCGCAAGGTCAATCTTGATTGAATTTGAAGTTACATTGTATTTCTCGTAATGGGAATCTATATTACCCACTATGGATGCAAAGTAGTCATGTTCCCGTTCGTTGAAGCTCCACATCGGAATCGTGATGGAAGTTTCATCAAAGGACTTGAAACCCTGCATTGAGGACAAATCGCTTCTCAATTGATTTGTATCAATCGATGAAGATAAATCTAAATATAATGTTTCTTCATTATTCGGCATATTGCTTTCAACGGCACTTGCCATTGCAGGCAATTCCTGATAAATCGGCTCTAAAAAGAATGCTCCTCCGATTGCACCAATGAAGAATGCCACAGCCAATACCAGAAGTATCTCGCGCTTTGGCATGTATTGCCTTAGCATACCTATTGAAAAGACAAATGCCATCATGATAATGAATAAAACAATGTAAATTATGCTTGTAATAATATCCATAATAATTCACACCAATTTTAAGTGTTATACTTTTATATTAAAAGATAATACTTAAAATAACTTTGTATGAAATTTGGCTATATCTCATAGATTTTCATGTTTTCACTGCCTACTGGCCATTCGACGATTATCGTATTTGTCCCCTTGCCTATTGGTATTGATGTTCTTTTCAGGTTTGAATTGCAGTCAACATTAACAAGCTTGCTTGCCCCATCATTAAGCTTCAGCCTGCATGATACATGACTGTCGGACACATCGATTCTGTGTGAATCCTTTGATATTATGTTGACACTTTGTTTTGAACCCTGTCCCTGGCCGTAAACGCTTTCAATCGCATTTGAGAGCTTTGAAAGGTCTGATTTCACATCCAGTGAATCAGATACGTCAAGAGTGTTTCTAATTGTCATGTCGGTCATAGGCAATGTGAATGCAATCAAAAGGATCAATGAAACTGCAAATATTAGCATGTATTCCAATGATACCTGTCCGTTGCTGTCCATCATATCACCAGCACAATGTTTTTTGTAAAGATCATCATTATGTCTCCATAAAACACCGCTATCAGCAATCCTGCAACGATGGCAGGGGTGAATGGGTATGAAATCTTGATGGATATCTCATCGCCAATGAATCCCTGGACGCTCATTATCTTAAGCAGGTTTTCCTCTTTTTTTGTTATTCCCCCTGCACTTAGAGACTTGAAATAGTATTTGCATCCCTCGTCCTTGTTCTTGTACACCTTCAGGTTTCCGTCAGCCTCCTCAATAAGCTCACAGATATGCTCATCATCGAAATAATAGCTGTTGACAATGTTTCCCTCCTTTATGTCCCTAACCTTTATTCTCTTGTTGAGCGCCCGCTCCTTGATATAATTCAGGCTGGTTGGGCTGAATACATTGAAGAGTATGTCTATGTTGTTTTTGAAGAGATCCTTCTTGATTATCACATATGCCACGAAAATCAAGAGGAATGGAAATGACACCAGGATGCTGTTTACTACCACACTGAACGAGAAGGGATATATTGACATCACAGGAAAAACATGCAAGAAGTCGACATTTAGTCCCGATGGTATTACTGTGGCAATGCCAGTAAACAGTCTAACATCACCACCACCCCACATTGACAATTGCCACAGCATATAAGTTATGGAATATGTGACAACCATCGAAATAAATGAGGCTAGAATGAATTTAATGTTAGCTGAAATTAATGACAAAATCAGGTTTGTTGCCAATCCGAAAATTATCATGATATAGCATAACATGTTGGGAACAAAACCCTTTCGAACATCAAAAATTGTCGCACAAACCGAAAACAAAATTGTAATTACTATCTGAATTAAAAATATAGTACTGAAATTCATAAGTATAGTATTTTACAACAAATAATATAAATTAAGCAGAAAGCAAGCATGCAAAATTGCTTTCAACTTGTAAAAAAAAGAGAAATTAATTTTTAGAATACTCATATATAGCTTCTAAAAATGATTTGAATAATGGATGTGGCCTGTTAGGTCTTGACTTGAATTCAGGATGGAACTGACAACCTATAGCCCAAGGGTGATCAGGCAGTTCAACAATCTCCACGAGGAAGTCATCAGGGCTTGTACCTGAAATGATCAATCCTTTTTCCTGCAGGTCTTCCCTGTAGTCATTGTTGAATTCGTATCTGTGTCTGTGGCGCTCTTCAATATCTATTTCGCCATAAGCCTCATGGGTCTTGGTTCCTTCAATGATTTTACAGTCATATGAACCTAAACGCATTGTTCCGCCCATGTTCTTGATTTTCTTTTGCTCTTCCATCATGTCAATTACAGGGTCTGCAATGTCATCGCCGAATTCGGAACTGTTTGCTTCAGGGTATCCGTTTCTTCTGGCGAATTGAGTCACCATGGATTGCATTCCAAGACATATTCCGAATAATGGTACATTGTTTTCAATTGCATAGTCGATAGCGTCCAATTTACCTTCAAATCCTCTTTCACCGAATCCTCCAGGTATTAGGATACCGTCAAATTCCTTCAATGCATCCTGGTCAAGCTCTTCAACGTCTGAACTTAGGTACTTGATGTTTGCCTTGACGCCGATGCTTGCTGCTGCGTGAAGCAGGGATTCACGGATACTGATGTATGAATCTTCAAGCTCAACGTATTTACCAACAATACCTATTGTAACTTGAGGGTCGGAGGTCTTAAGGGATTTTACGATTTCCCTCCATTCATCGAGTTTGGAGGTGTCCGCTTCAACGTCCAATCCTATACGATTGACTATCAACTGACCGATATTGCGGTCTTCTAGAACTAAAGGCACTTCATAGATTGTGCCTGCATCAGGAGTGTTGACCACTGCATTAACGTCAACATCACAGAAGTGAGCGACCTTTCCAAGCAGCGCATCGTCAATGTGGACTTGTGATCTGCATACAATAACATCAGGATTAATACCGACACTTCTCAATTCTTTTGTTGAGTGTTGGGTTGGTTTGGTTTTGAATTCTCCAGCTGCATTCAGGTAGGGAATGAATGTAACATGGACGAACATAACGTTTTCTCTTCCTTCCTCGTTTCTGAGTTGTCTTAATGCTTCGAGGAATGGTTGGCTTTCAATATCTCCAACGGTACCACCGAGCTCAACGAGAACCACGTCATAATCTGCGCTTTCGGAGTTTGCCCTAATCATTTCTTTGATACGATTAGTGATGTGAGGAATTACCTGTACACATTCTCCAAGATATCCTCCTTCTCTTTCTTTTGCAATGACGGACTCGTAAACTTTACCGGTTGTGATGTTAGCCATTCCATCAAGCTCAACATCAAGGAATCTTTCGTAGTGACCAAGGTCCAAGTCTGTTTCCATACCGTCGTGAGTTACGAATACCTCACCGTGCTGATATGGATTGAGTGTTCCAGAATCCCAGTTTAAATAAGGGTCTATTTTAATAGCTGAAACCTTTAAACCATATGATCTTAAAATTCTACCCATAGATGCTGAGGTAATACCTTTACCTATGGAACTAACTACCCCACCAGTTATAATAATATACTTTGTCAGATTAATCCTCTCCAATTCAATTATACTATAATTTTAGTTTTTACTAATATATAAAAATTTAATTTGCTTTATAAAGATGATTTTCATCTGTTATTTTTCCAGTGATTTAACCTGTTTGAAATGTTTCGTGATGTTTCATCAAACTGGTATTGTCCACTGTCACCATAGTTTGCAAAACTGTGTGCCTGTACAAAATCACTGCAGGAATCCCCCGGTCCATTGGTTAGATAACCTCTCCTGCAAACCATTCCATGAGCCGCTCCATATGGACTTACACTCCAGTAGGTGCAGTTTAAACAGATTTGGTCTCCATTGTTGACCATTGAATCATAATCCGGTTCTTCAAAAGAATTGTCTTCATAATCAACTTCCTCAAAAGCATTGCCTTCATAATCATCCTTGATGAATTCACAGCATTCACTGCAGTAATTATCCTCATCCAACTCGCTACCGCAGTTAGGACATAGATTTTCCACATCCTCAAAAAATTCACAGCATTCACTGCAGTAATTATCCTCATCCAATTGGTTTCCACATTCCGGACATTTCATAATCATCACAACCCCCTTAACTTACCGTCATCATACATGTCTATGATTCTTGACCAATGGTAATGGAAAAGCATTTCCTCGCATTTATCAGCGAATCCAACTGAATCAACCCTCGGAAGCTGATACCATCTCAATATGTCACCAATTGACTCACCGGACACTTGAGTAATGTGCTTTACGAATCCCATGTAATCGTTTTCATCCAAACCGTCAGGATTATACATATGATGACTTGCTATTGCATTCAAAACGTTTTGAAGTCTCTTGTAAAGAATTTCCATATTCTTTAGGGATTTGCTTTTCCTCTCCTCCAGGAAAGGGTCATCAGGTATGATTTCGGACAGCAAATCTATTCGATCGATTGCCTTTTGATAGCATTCCCTAGACATTAAAAAATCAATGAAATCCTTATAGCACTGTATTGCTTCGCTTTTACGGTTCAAATTAATTAGACATTGGCATTTATCATCAAGATGATCCTCTCGATAAGGATGATTATTAATTTCTATATCCAAAAACGGTATGGCCTTGTCGTATTCACCCATACCCATATGACACATTGCCAAGTGCCAACTGACATCCTCTTTTGTGATGCGACTGTAATATTTTAAGGATTCATCATACCTTTCTAACTGCTTTAAGGCATAAGCCAATTCTTTTAAGGATTTCTCATCATTAGGATTCAGTTCAACCGCCTTTTTATAATATTTTGCGGCAAGTTCCATATCCCTGTCCCCAATCCAAAGCTTGAAATATCCTAATTCGGAATACCAATTGGCTGCATCGATTTTTCTTCCCAGACTTTCCAAACATTCCGCTTTCCCCTTTAAGGCTTCATCAACAAGTCGTTTATCCAATGCCAAATTATATAATTTTATGGCATTGACATAATCCCCATTGTTTTTCAACTGATTGGCTTTGGCAATATACTCCGCAGGAGAGTATCCGATTCTATCATCATCATATGAGTCATCATCTTCGAACTCCCAATCATCTTCGTATGAATCATCATCTGATTTGTCCTTCAGATAACCCATGTATGGTATATCCGGTACGCCTAAATCATTTCCGTCACCAATTGGATCTCCGACTTGCCATTCCCTCATAATAATTCACCTAATCAGTTATTAATGTTTTCATGAATTCCTTGACGTACTTGTCAGCAAAATCCCAAGTGTGTTCACCCTCGTCACCGACAAAAGTGGCAGGAACATCATTTTCTTTCAAATACAAATAAAAATCAGCGTTTTTTCTAAACAAGAAATCATCAATCCCACATGCCATATAAATGTCAGGAATATCAGGACAGGTCTCAATCAGATGTTTTGGATCATTTTCTGAGCCTTCGATTTCATCAAGATTTCCGAAAATTGACTCGTAGAAATCTCTTGACCTTAAAACATTGCTGTCATCAGTATAGCTGACAATATCATCTGTTATCAATGCAGATGAAATCATTCCAATTTTTGAGAAGTTCTCATAATATTTCAATCCATTGCGGAGTGCACCATAGCCTCCCATTGAAAAACCTGCGATGAATGTGTCCTCCCTCTTATCGGATAACGGGAAAATGTTTCTTGTAATGTCCAAAAGTTCCTGGCCCACATATTCTCCGTAATAGGCATGTGCCTTTGGATTGTCAACGTAAAAGCTGTTCTCGCCACATGGAATTACAATAGCTATCCCGTTGTCCTCTGCAAACTTCTGAATGGAAGTGTTTGCAAGAAATATGTCGTCACTGCCGTAGAGGCCGTGAAGCAGATACAATGTTTTATAGGGCTGCGGAACGATTTCCTCTGTGTCCTGCAGGAAATGGATATTGTCCGCAGGCAGTATTACACTTATAGATGTGCGTCTCTGCAGGCTCTTGCACTTGATGTCTCCTCTGAAAAGTACCATATTTACACCTAATTCTCCAATTCTGTAATGAATAATGCACTCTTTTCTTCCTCTTTTTCAAAACCGCAGTATTCGTAAAACTTAACATTAGGATCTTTACAGATTACAACTATCCTTAAATAATCGTCATAATGCTTCTTGACCCTTTCAACAAGTTCCTTTCCAATTCCCTTTAGCTGATAGTCCGGTTTTACAAGCAGGTAATGGATGTATGCATTCATTATCCCATCATCCATCACTGATATCAATCCGACAAGCTCCTCGCCGTCCCATGCTGAAAATACTGTGTCGAAGTTTTTCATTGCTATCACTAGCTTTTCGGGATATTCGCCTGAAGACCATTCAACGGATAGGAATAAATCCTGAAGTTCCTTTTTACTAAAATGATGCGTATTTTTATATGTTATTTCCGGTCTCATTAAACCACCCTGTATTCTGTCCATTTGTTTGAGAAATACCTGTAAATGTAAATCGCTGCCCTCACGTACCAGTCTATGAACATTGCAATCCATGTTCCAAACACTCCAACACCCATCCAGTCGGCTATGACATAGGACAGGCCTATTCTGCATGTGAACATTACCGCAAGGCTAATGTACATTACTGATTTTGAATCACCAGCTCCCCTGAATGTTGCAGGAATGGTAAATGACAATGGCCAAATGATTATTGCAAATATTCCATGCCAAATCACCATTTCAGTTGCCATTTGAGCTGTCTGAGCGGATAAGTTGTAAATTCCTAAAACCATCGGAAGCATGGCAAATATGATTAAATTTATTATGATATGTGATATAAATACTAGACTTAAACATTTCTTATTGTAATATCTGGCCTGCTCATAATCGTTTGCACCGACACAATTTGATATTATTGCGGTTAATCCTAAATTGACTGCAAACCCTGGCAATACTGAAAATATTCCTATTGCATAACCGACTGAGTTTGCAGCTATTGCCATTGTTCCGAATGTTGAAACCAGACTTAGAATGAGTATTCTTCCCAGCTGGAACAGTCCGTTTTCAATACCATATGGAATTCCAACCTTCAGCACCTTTTTAAGGATTATGGTATCAAACTTATGCTTCAATTTCAGTTTGATAGATAGCCTTTCATTTTTGGTTGCAGCGAAGTACATGATTAAAATCGCCGCCATCATACGTGAGATTACGGTTGGAATTGCAACGCCACGAACGTCCCATCCCAGGTAATATATGCAGATTGCATTGCCGACAATATTCAATATATCGCATACAAGCATTACCTGCATTGGAAAAGCAGCCTTGTTGGTTGTTCTGAAAATTGCCGCACCTGCATTGTATATTGCAATGAATGGGATTGACAATGCCACAATATACAGGTACATGTCCGCATTGTACCATACGTCAGCCTCAATATGACCGAAAAGAATTCCAATCAGGAACTGTCTCAATATGATTACAACAATCATTAACGCTGTTGATGATATTGTGGAAAACCAGACGAGCTGAGTGGCAGCATTTTGAGCTTGACCCACCTTCTTATCGCCCAGGTATTGTCCTGCCACAACGGCTCCACCCGTTGCAAGGGCTGAAAATGAAAAAATAAGAAACTGCATCAGAAAGTCAACAAGTGAAACCCCTGAAATCGCCGCTTCACCAAGTGATGCAACCATGATGGAATCGGCTAGACCTACAAAGAATTCCAAGGCATACTCCACCAATAAAGGTAGGAAAAGGTAGAGCAATGCCCTATTTGAATATAGATAGCCTTCAGGAGTTTTGAAAATGTTCATAATTTTATCTTATAAAGTTAGTGGCTATTTTAGGTTCCTCTTCAGGAGTTAAGCCTTCTTTTTTACCTGCTTCTATGCATTTAAGGAAATATGCCATGTTTCTTCCAAGCTGTCTCATGGTGGCTAACCCTTCAAGGTCCTGTTCAACCTCTTCAGGAGTGTTACCATGAACCATGTTCCAGTAGAATGATGATACAATTGGCATTTGGGATATTCCTAAATATTTGATTAACTGATCATATGTTGCAGTTGTTCCTCCACGTCTAGCGGAACATATTACCGCACCAGGCTTATGCTTGAATGCATCTCCATCAGGATTATGTGAGTTTGAATAAAATGCCCTGTCCAAAAAGGATGTCATTGACCCGTTTGCACCTGCATAATAAACCGGTGAACCGAATACAAATGCATCTGCATCGTGTGCCTTTTCAACAAACTCGTTTACACTGTCATTATTGTATGTGCATCTGCCTATCTCTCCACAAATGCCACATGCAGTGCATCCTGTTATTGGTTTTGTTTTAATCCAGAATATTTCTGTATCGATTCCTGCCTCATTTAATGTCTTTTCGACATATGTGAGTGCAGTGTAAGTGCATCCTTTACGGTTAGGACTTCCATTAACTAATAATACTTTCATTTTAATAATCTCCATCAATCAATCTTTGAACTAGGAAATGACCTTCTTTAAATTCAAGTGAACCTTTCTTGACTCCTTCCTCATCAAATGATTCGCATTCATCCCCTTCACGTTCAGAGTCAAATATTATAATCGGCACATTGTCACGGGTGTGGGTTCCAACGCTGATTGGTGTTGGATGGTCAGGCAATATTGCTCCCCTGAATTCCTCGCCTTCAAGGCTTTCAATGATTGGTCCTACAATGAACTCATCGATTCTTTCAATAGCTTTTACCTTTTCTTCAGTATTTTGGGCGTGACCTGCTTCATCAGGAGCTTCAATATGAATCAATAATAAATCAGTTTCCTTTAAAGCTTCGATTCCATATTCTCCTTTTTGCTTATAGTCAGTGTCAAAGTATCCTGTTGCACCAGGCACATTGACAATGTTCATGCCTGCAAAGTTACCTATACCTTTCAATAAGTCAACACCGGTAATCACTGAAGCGGTTATTCCGTAAGTCTCCTCGAAGTTAGGCAGGGTCGGTGTTACGCCTTGTCCCCATAGCCATACCATGTTTGCAGGAATTTCCCTTTTCTGGTTTACCTCATGATCCTTGAGGTATTCCCTTGCCTCAAACATTATCTTATGGAATTCTTCTGCTAGCTCGCAGTCTCCAAATAGATTATCAACTAGTTTTTCACCGGTAATGTCGTGTGGAGGCATTGTCTTGATGCTTGAAAGGATTTCTGCATCTTCCACGCTGCCACAGGTGTAGATGAAAAGATGTCTGTAGCTTACGCCAGTGTAGAACTTGCCCTTGAAGTCAGGGTATTTCTCATTGAAATACTCGTTTAGGCCTTTCATCAGTTCGTCAGCCTCTTCAGTGGAAATGTGGCCTGCGTTGAAATCATCCATTGCATCACTTTCACTGTATATTGTGTTGCATCTGAATATTACGTCTTCAGGTTTTGTTGGAATTCCTTCACTACCCGCTTCCAACGGTCCACGTCCAGTGTAGTAGTCAGCAGGATTAAATCCGAAAATGCTCATGTTAGCCACATCGGAACCTGGAGTGTACTGTTCAGGCACGTTGTTTGTGAATCCTCCGAATCCTCTTTTTGCCAATTTGTCAATGTTTGGAGTGTTGGCCACCATTAAAGGAGTTTTACCGTCTAGTTCATCTACCGGGTAATCGCTTGACCCGTCCGGAATAAAAATTACATACTTCATATTATCATCTAGGTAAAAATAGTGAAAAAAATAAAGAATTTAATTAGTTTTTATTTTTTAAAATACTAATTAAATCGGTTAACATTGCTGAAGCGGTTTCAAGGGAACCTGCTCCAAGTCCAATTACGGAAACCTCATCAGCCAAGTCAGTCTTGATTGTTGCCATGTTCAAGGTTCCGCTTACATCATAGGAACTTCCTCTTTTGACTAAACGAGGAGATACCTGCAGATTGTCAGGAGATACTTCTGCAATCAGTTTGATTAGATAATCATCTTTTTTAGCCAGTTCAATAGCTTGTGAATTGATTTTTGAAATACCTTCCACTTTAACGTCACTGTATGTTGCATCAATGCCTAAAAGTGAGTTTGCAAGAATAACTGTCTTACATGCTGCATCGATACCTTCAACATCCTGTGTTGGGTCGGTTTCTGCAATACCTAATTCCTGTGATTCCTTGAGGATGACTTCATATTCTGAACCTTCAGAAGTCATTCTTGACAGAATATAATTGGTGGTACCGTTGAGGATACCTTTGATTGATTTGATTTCACATGATGCGAGTGTGTCTCTTGTGAAATTGATGATAGGCATTGATCCGCCTACACTTGCTTCATATTTGAATTCAACGCCAGCTTCCTCTGCTGCACTAACAACTTCCCTGAATTTGAGTGCAAGGTGTCCTTTGTTTGAGGTTACAACGTCTTTTCCCTGTTCGAATGCTTTTAATGTTAATGATAATGCAGGCTGTGCATCAACGATGTTAGTAGGAGTTGCTTCGATAAGACAATCGTATTCGACAGCATCTAAAACATCCAAACCGCTTTTATCTGAACCGAATTCAGGATATGCTGAGAGTTTTCCTTCTTCTTTTTTTGTCTTGACAAGTAATTCTTCATCCAATCCTTCCTGTGAGATTGCAGATGAAGATGAATCAGCTGCTGCTACAACCTTCACGCTGATTCCAGTTTTATCCTTAATTAAATCTTTTTTCATGGAAAGGGCATTAGCTACACCTTGGCCAACTGAACCGAATCCCATGATAATGACTTTACATTCATCCATAATAATCATCACTTAAACTTCATTAATTACCAGTAATTCCTTTTCTTCTGCAATTTCTGCAATCTTATCAAATACTGCTTGCTTTCTGCCGACGCCCGCTTCGATATTGATTACTGCAGTGGATTTTTCCTCACCATTCAATTTTATGTCAAATGCCACGATTTCAACCTCATCAAGGTCATTGATTCTGTCCATTGTGTCTCTTAAATCTTGATCTACGATGTGGCCGAATAGGATGGTAGTGATTTTTTCCTTTAAGACTACACCATCCAATTCTATTATGGAAAATCCTAACTCTTCAAATCTGTTAACTACATTTTTAAGGTCTTCTTGTTCTCCTTCAATAGTGAGTTGAACGGGAACATTGCCTTTCTCGTTTTTATAATCTCTCTTATGGATAACGGTGACAAGGTTTGCACCAAGACTGCTTACAGGTTCCAATGCCTTAACAAGTTGTCCTGGAGTATCCATAAGTTCGAGAACCAAATTTATTCTCATGTAAATCCCTCTTAATTAGTCCAATCAGCTCTTTTCACAATAAGATTTCCATCTTTGTCAATGTTGGCGTTTCTTAATATTTTTTCAGGATTTTTTTCGTGAGCTTCATCTTCACGGGTTAAATTTAAATTATCAGTAATGTACCAGGTTTCATCTGAATCTGGAATGTTTTCTAATGTTTTTGAAAATTTTTCTATAATTTCTTCTGCATCTTTTTCGATTGACATCTATAAAACTCCTAACAATTAATAATATAATTATTATGTTTTTCAATATTAATAAAGTTAAAGATTAAAAAGTTAAAAAAAGAGAAAATAATAGCCCTGGTCGGCCATTAAAATTTGAGAATCATTCTAAAAATTTTGAGATATCAGTGTCTTTTAAGATTTTCTTTCTCAAAATCTTGTCGATACCTGTCCCATACTGGGCAGCCTTCTTTGGCCTGTAGGCTATCTCATAGTCAAGGCCTTCCTCAAAGGCCAGTTTCCTTAAGATGCTTTTTCTCATCTCATCATGCATTGAAACGATTTTCTTGTTGTCCTGAATGTTCAGTGCCAATTCAACAAGCTTTTCATCCAGAAACGGCAATCTCAATTCAACTGAGTTTAGCATGGCGCATGCATCGTCCCTTTCAAGGTTGACATGGTACATGTTTGACATGTCCTCACGAATGTCATAGTTCAATGTGTCATTTACAAAGCTTTCAAGGTAGCGCTTATATCCTCCAAAGAGCTCATCTGCACCCTGACCTGATATTGCCACTTTTATACCGTCTTCTGCAGCCATTTTTGTTGCAAAGTATGTTGTAAGTCCAACTCCAACCTTCATCAGGTTATCGTCACCGATTGCATTCACTACACTAGGCAATGCCTCTCTAACCATGTCTTCAGTGACCTCACATGTCTTCAAGTCAAGATTGAGGTATTTGGCGGCGTATTTTGCTGCCTCAAGGTCATGTGAGTTTTCAGTTCCCACAGCATAAAGTGTTATTTTCAAGGCAACATTCTCAGCAATTTCACCCAAAAGCAGTGCAAGATATGAACTGTCAACACCGCCTGAAAATATTACCCCGACCTCATATAATCCTTCAACTCTTTTGGCAACACTTAACTTTAACAGCTTGTCTATTTTACTTACGTCACCTTCAAAGATCTTTTCATATATCGGTTGTGCCGGAGCTATATCTTCCCAGTTAAATAGGATATGTTCTGGTTTTAGGGTATGAATATCATTGAATCCGGCCTCTTTTAAGGCATTTCTTGTTGATGCAAATCCTTTCAAATCATCATTTTCAGCATAGAACAGAGGTTTGACACCTAAAGGATCACGAACAAGCGCAAGGTTTTCACCGTCCCAAACCGCAAATGCATAATCTCCATCAATCAGTCTCATAGCCATTTGAATGGCTTTGATTAAATCTCCCTTGTTATAAAAATCAATTAGATACATGAGCGCTTCAGCATCACTTTTAACTTCTGCATCAACCCCCACCTTGGAGAGAAGGTTTCTGATTGTTTTGAAATTGTACAGTTCCCCATTGAAAACGAGTGTGAGATTATCATTGCTTACCGGTTGAGGTTTGGAAATCCTTTCATTCAAATCATAAATGGAAAGAAGGTTATGGCCAAAAGCAATAGGGTATTGTGAATCGTCTTCAAACTCATCCAAATCAATATCTGAATAAATCTTATCAAGATAGATGCCTGATGCATCAGGACCCCTGTTTTTTGAGGATTTCAACATTTTTATTATACTTTCCGCATTAACGTTACCCTGCAAACCAACAATTGAACACATTACAATACGCTCCAAATTTTAACAACTAAAATAAAATATTGAAAAATTTATTAATAAATTTAATTACTTCATGGGATTGAATCCGAATACCTTACCTGCCAACTTGAATGCCAATGGATTTACCGCCTGGCTGACTATGAAGTAAGCCACAACCCATCTGACAGGCCATAAATAAATCAACATGTCCACAGGCAATTGTCCGATAGGGACTCCGAATATCAAAGGCATTATGAAACTCATTATCAGACTTATGAAAAATGCCAAAGGATTCCATAATCCTGTTTTCATTCCCAATTTAAATCCAAACACCTTATTGGCCAGTTTTAATCCCAATGGATGAACAATCAGATTGACTAAAAAGTAAGCTACAACCCATCTTACCGGCCACATTAAAAAGCATATCTCTACGGGCATTCCCATAGGTGTTGCAAAAATCAACGGCATGACAATACTCATTATAAGACTAATGAAAAACGCTATTGGATTCCACAATTTCATTTAAACTCACATCACCATCTATAATACATTAAAGATTTTTAGTAATTATAATTTCAATAGACTAAAAATCCTATCCTTAAACCTGTTAACTACCAATGCTCCGGCAATTCCTATCAATGCACCTGCCAGAACATCAAACGGATAATGCACCCCGCAGTAAATTCTTGAAAATAGAATCGCAACTGCAAATACCACTAAAAGAATGCTTACAATCACATAGTGTTTTTTGACCAAATCCTCAATGTTTAAAAGGAATAGTGAAACAACCGCCAATGTTGAGGTTGCATGACCTGAAGGAAATGCAAGTAAATCATCCTCCCTTATTAACAAACGGACATGATCCAATGTCATGAATGGCCTTGGCTCCTGAACAATTATCTTTAACCCATAGGCTATCACGTCTGAAAAGAGAAGAGCTATCAATGCAAGGATTGCAATTTTTTTAAGTGTTTGCCTATTTCTCAGCTTGGCATACAATATGATTGCAATCACTATTATGAATAACCCTAAAAAACCTCCAAAATCAGTAATGAAAGGCATTACCGCATCAAAGAATGGGTTTTGCAAATTATTATTAATATAATAGAAAAAAATTTCATTAATATTCATTAAATCACCTTAAAAGAATGGCACTATTGAGTATACTGCAATAAGAATTACCACTGTCAAAATCACAATGGCTCCGAGAGGAACCTTTTTCCATGCAAGTCCTGCTGCAACAATCGCTCCGATCAATCCTATGTACCATAGCTGATTGTCCACAGTCAAAACTCCCGGACATATCAGTGCAGCAAGGGCAGTGTATGGAATCAGATTCAGGAATTTTTCCGCTTTAGGTGGGAAATTCAGCTTATCGATAAAGAGTGCCGGAATCAATCTTGGAATGAAAGTGACAAGGGCACATCCTAAAATGACAAGGTTTACGTAATCCATTATACCTCTCCCCCTAGAATATAGTCATCATCAACGATATACATTCCAACTGCAGCACCAACCAATGTTGAAACAATCAGTGACCAATTGCCTAAAAATTGGCCCAAAACAATATTTAAGACTGCTGTAATCAATACCAAAAGTGCAATTTGCTTGGATTCCTTAATTGATGGAACCAAAATGGCTACAAACAATGCATATAATGATATGTTGAAACTGTTAGTGACAATTACAGGCAGCAAGTCAAGTACTACAACACCGATTCCTGCCCCAAGAATCCAGCTCAACCATGCAAATATTGCAATTCCAAGATAAATCCAGATATTTGAATCCTCACTTAATGAAAACATTGCAAATGATTCGTCAACAGTCACATGTGCCGCAAGAATGTTCAATGGCAAACTGGATTTCTCAACCTGATTAAGAACACATGTTGACATTACAAAGTACCTCAGGTTTACAACAAAATTGGTAAGAATTATTGCCATTGCAGTGGCACCACTTAAAAGCATTGATGCCGCAATGATCTGGCCCGCACCTGCATAAACAAGCACTGACATTGATATTGTTTGAATAGGAGTCATTCCTGCCTTTATTGCAATTGCAGCATAACCAATCCCCATTGGAACGTAACCAAAGGCAATTGGAACACCCTTCTTACAACCTTCAATAAATTTTTCTTTCCTCGACAAAATAACGACTCCAAATTAGTTAAAATAATACTTATGTAATAAATACCTTATAAAATTAATTAAAAAAAATAGATAAGTAATTTAACTTAATAAATTACTGATTTGGTCTGTTGTAATCAAACCTAAAACTTTCATATCCTCATCGACTACAGGAAGACATGATATATCGAATTTACGCATTCTCCCTGCAATGTCCTCTATTGTATCATCAGCATGGCAGTATTTCACTGTTGTTGTCATGATGTCTTTCAGATGATTGGAGTTGGTTGCAATGGACTTTGACAAGTCCCAGCTGGTCACGATACCAATCAGCTTGTAATCCTCCGTAACGACCGGAATGTGAGTTACATGCTTGTCCAGCATCAGCTTGGCCGCATCCTGCACGTCAGCGGTTTCCCTGATTGTTGCAATTTTTTCCATCATTATGTCCTCAACAATGCTGCTTGACAGGAATTTTGAAAGTATGTGGTTTAACTGTCCCATTTCAAGCAGGAATGCATCATGCCCGTAATTTGATTTTATCTCTGAAAATGACACTTCAACATTGTTTGCGTTGAGTGCGGTTACAAGCTCTGTGCTTTGCTCTGTTGGATATAGCCAATCTGAATCTACTGAAATGACTTCCATTTTACATTCCACATTCTTAAGTCCGTCAATCAGTGAATCGTTAACGCTTAAGTCAAACAGGTCCACTGCCTTTGTTATGAACAGGTAACTGTTTGCATCGAAACGCTTAACAAAGGTTTCCCCTTGATGCTTAAGATAGCTTTCAACCTGGAAATCGATTGAGAAATCGTAGCTGATTTCATCCTTGTCCTGAAGATCCCTTCCGAACTTGATGTCCATTGACTCATCGCTCAAATAGGTGATGTGAGCAATCATACGAGCCAGTGACAATCCGTTTTCCGGAATCTTGCCTGTTTCATAATAGTTACCATTGTTCCAGTTAGGATCTGAAAAGATTGCCTGACGACCAACTTCGTTAAATGCTATTTGCTGCGGAGATGATAAAGCTGTTGTTGCTATTGGAACTGCCTTTTTCATCATTGATGGATATGTTACCAGCCATTCAAGAACCTGCATTCCACCCATTGACCCTCCGATTATTGCATACAACTGGTTTATGCCGAATGAATCGATGAGTTTCTTTTGGACTTTGACCATGTCCTTAATTGTTATTACTGGAAATTCCAATCCATATTCCTTACCTGTTTTTGGATTGATTGAACTTGGACCGGTTGTTCCCTTACATCCTCCCAATACGTTGGAACAGATTATGAAGAATTTTTCAGTATCCAGTGCCTTTCCTGGACCTATCACTATTTCCCACCAGCCAGGTTTCTTATCGCCTTCATGCCATCCTGCAGCATGAGCGTCACCGGTAAGTGCATGACAGATTAGTATAGCATTGGTTTTTTCTTTATTGAGTTCACCATATGTTTCATATGCCACTGTGACCTCTTCAAGGGTTTTTCCACTATCCAAATCAATTGGTTCGGCAATATTATAATATTTTGTCTCTACATTGCCAACAGATTCTTTGCTCATTTATTTTCTCCCAATTCGTAGTTTTCGCATTGCTCCTTTTGCAGCAGCCTGCTCAGCTTCTTTTTTATTCTTTCCTCTTCCGACACCCATTTCCTTGCCGTCAATCAGACAGGCCATGATGAATGTCTTGTCATGAGGAACACCGTATTCCTTTAGAACTTCATATGTGATCTTAAGCTCATTAGCATCACCATATTCTTTAATGGAAGACTTGTAGTCCTCAAAGAATACTCTTTTCTGGTCGATGTATTTGAATATTGCATTTGCTACGAATTCCTTAGCATAATCCATTCCCTTATCAATGAATATTGCTCCAAGGAATGATTCAAATAAATCCGCAGTAATTGACAATACTTCATTTTTTGTCAGATTAGATTCCTCTACAGATACCTTAAGGAATTCCTGTAACCCCAACTTATGAGAATAGTATATTAATGCATTTTGGCATACGAAATTTGACCTTATCTTTGTCAATTCGCCCTCTTCATAGTTAGGATATTTCTTGTAGAGATATTCTGATACTATTACACCTAAGACGGAATCTCCTAGAAACTCTAATCTTTCATAAGTATAATCTAAATCATTATACGTTGAATATGAAGCATGTGTGAATGCTATTTCATACAAGTGTTTGTTATCAGTTTCTATACCAAATTTTTCAAATAAATCCATAATTAAAGCCCAAACTTATTTTGTTACATTATTAAATTATGGAATTCTAATTATATATAACTACTTATTAATATATAACTATTGTTATATTTATTACTTTTCAAATGCTCTCTCGCACTTTTCATTTATATAACATGGACCAAAATTGAATCAAGGATTTGGTAATATGATATTAAATTGGAAAGAAGAAATGACAAAAATCGACCCTGACATGAAATTCAGAGCACAGGGCGGATGGTTAAAAACCGTAGACGAATTAGATAAAAGCGTTAAAAACGGATACTCCCTTGTAGGTGATTTTGTTCAAGCGGGAGACTTTGAAGAAGAATACAGTGAAGGATTATACCTTGACTGCAACAAGGAAGGAACCGCCAAAAAAGCACAACTAGACTACCGCCTATTCAGATTCAAAGACGGAAAAGTCAGGTTGCTCGATATGGTAATCGACGGCAAACAGGGTTGGGCAGTTGACCTATGGGATGCCGTTGAAGGAGAATTATAATCCTCCAAAACGTTCCTCAGGAGTCACGAATCTTGAAAAACCTGTTTCTTGAATGTTGACTCTTGGATCCAAATTTGTAGGTTCCTGCAAAAGAATAATCTTATGATTGAAATTATTAGGGAAATTTTTTCCTTTCCCTTCAACCAACCCTCTGAACCTCACCTTATAATCACCAGTTCCACCAATGTCCATGTAAACCTCTTCAGAAGTGATGACCCCCTCAAAGAAATCCTCAATGTCCATTGATTCAAAAGCTGGAGCAACATAACTGATGCCCATCAATCCATTCTTGTTTTCACGAATCTTGATTCTCCTTTGATCAAGTTCAATGCTTTGTCCGTTGCCCTTTGTTATTTTGATTATATCGCTAAACTCATCGCCAAACATGATACCCCTTAATCGATATGGCAGAACTCACAGCATGCACAGGCAGGTGCGAAGTATGAGTCTTCAGGTTCAACAATTGCCTTTTGGGCAAATAGTGTGATGTTGAATTTCGGCATGTACTCCTTGCTTACCTCCTTGGTCATTGGAGACAATCCGCGATAGTACACCGGCCTGTAGCCTGTTTGTGAAATGTTAAAGTAGAATTTTTCACCGGTTGTGAATCTGTTGAAATATTCCTCTAATTTTAATGCCTGTTTTGGAGAGATTGAAAAGGTGAATCCCATTGTATCGTCACTTCTCTGCCTGATTCCGGCGTTTGTAATGTCAACAGCAAGTATGTCATCGTTTCCTCTTACGAAAACCACACAGTTTTCTAAATCCACATCGTTTTCTAAAGCAATGTCTTTCAATTCAGTCATATTTTTGACCTCCTAAAAAAGTTAGTTATACCTAAAATAATTTAATTGACGATGTAATTAATAAAGTTATCTAAAAAGAGTTCTGTTAAAGTAAACGTTAATGAAAAAAAGAGTTTTGAAAGAAGATTATTAAAATAATCTTCAGAGTTACCAACTTATACTAATCTTTGTCTAGTAGTTGGTTTTTTGTTTTGCCAGCTGTATCTCCTGAGTTTTTTGGATTTACCAAATCCACAAGAAGCACAGACTTTTTTACGTATGTGATAAGTGTTTCTACCACATCTTCTGCATCTGATATGGGTCTTTTTATTCTTTTTACCCATTGATGGAGTTCCCTTTGACATTGATACACCTCCTTAAGCTATCGTAAAAATGTAATCTCGAAAAGTATTGAATAATACTTATGGTGAAATATAAACAATATTGTCTCCTCTAATGAGCACAACACCGAGTCTTCTAGTAACTTCTCCGTCTTGTAACTCTTCTGCATCGTTAAGAACTAAGTTCATGTGTAAATCAAAGCTCTTAAGTATACCTCTAAATTCACGATCTCCTTTAAGTTTTATTAAAACTGGAGAGTCCACAGATTTTCCTAATGCGTCAAGTGGTCTTTGAACATTTTGTCCGCTCATTATATCACCTTATATTATTACAATTTTTAGTTTTTTAATATGAATTGAGTTAAACACTCAGTATTAGACATAATATAATCAAGTTAAGATAAGACAAAACCTAATTAAAACTAATACTATTAATTATAGATAACCTACTATATAAAGGTTACCTTATTTTAAGCAAAAATAATGAAAAACTAGCAACAATAATTATTATTAACGCCCATCGTATAAATATTAGTTTCCAAATGCTCTCCCACATTCCATAAGTATACATTAAATACAAAACTAACTTCACTCAACCATCACAGGCTATCACATGACTTTCAACCGCACCAAATATATCGACCTAATAATGTATATTTTATCCCAATGCTCCTATAAGCCGAATTTCGGAAAGACAGTGCTGTGCAGCATAATGTATTTCATTGATTTCGGATATTATGAACTTTACGGTGAGCTTTTAACCGATGAAACCTACATAAAGTCAAGGCGAGGAATAAAGCCCAAGCATTTCTTTGAGATAACACAGGAGCTTATTTCAAATAATCAGCTGTTTTTAAGAAAGGAAAATTACTACTCAAGAAAGATCCACAGGTACTTCCCGACAATAATCCCAACACCCCATTTCAGCCAGCAGGAGATGGAAATCATCAACAGAACCATAGACAAGCTAAGCAACAGCAATGCAAGCACAATAACCCGGTATGCAAGACACGACTCACCAATCATTGTTGCAGATATTGGAGATGACATCGATTTCAGGTATGTGTTTTCAAGGGACAGAAAATATTCCCTGATAAATAAATAACCTTATTAATTGCGAAAACATAATACTATTCATTAAAATACAATTGGGATAGACATGGCTATAAAAGTTAAAAAAAGAAATTTCCTAAAAAAGAAGAAAATTAAAGAGATAAAATCAGAATTAGGCGAATATGGAAATTTACTTCAAGGAAAGAAGAATGTTGAGATACTTGAAGCGGAACCTAATTCATTCATACTGGTAGACGGCGAACCTTACATCATAATAATCGACGACAAACCGTTCCCAACACTAAAAGCGGCACTTGCCAATGAGATTGATGCAAAAACAGTGACCGTGGACATGGGAGCGATTCGTTTTGTAAGCAACGGTGCAGACATCATGAGTCCTGGAATCGTTGATGCTTCTGAAGGCGTTGAAGCCGGAGACATCGTACTGATAATTGATGAAACCCATGGAAAACCATTGGCAATCGGTGTCAGTTTAATCACCGGTGAGGAAATGGTTGCAAACGATTCAGGAAAAGCGGTTGAAACCAAACACTATGTCGGAGACGACATCTGGAACTTCGAGATATAAGGTGATTTCATGGCTGAATTGAGATACAGAGCAGGCAAAATCAGAGACCCTGGCGTTCACAAGGTTGGAATCATTGCACTTGGGTCACACCTTGAAAACCATGGCCCAGCACTTCCTATTGACACAGACGCCAAAATAGGAGCGCATATCGCATTCCAATCATCCCTTGAGACAGGAGCCAAGTTTTTAGGAATAATCTTTCCCGCCTACGAATTGGACACAATCGATCATGGAGTTCACGTTTCCCTTGACGTGTTAAAAGAAAACGTCATCAACACATTAAACCAGGCAAAGGAATTCCTCGATATTGAAAAAGTTGTCATTGTAAATGCACATGGCGGAAACATACCTCTGATGGCTGAATTATGGGACATTGAGGACAAGACAGACCTTGCAATAACATTCAACAACAAGGTGATATCCTCCGAAGGACCTCACGGCGGAAGCGGCGAGCTTTCAATGGCTAAGGTATTGGGCATTGTAAATGAGGAAGAGCTTGAAAATCAGGCAAATGTCAATGAATACGAGGAAGTGGGCTTGCATGGATTCAAGCAGGCGCGCAAAGACGACCCTAACATTGAAGAGGGTGCAAGGGACGTTGAAGAAAACGGAGTCTACATCGATGAGGAATACGGTCACAGACTGTTTAATCTCGCCATAAACTCAGTAATATTTGACGTTGAAAAATTATTGGATTTTTAAAAAAAAGAAAAAAAGTAGTTATTTATCTGTGGTAGTTTCAATATCGGAACTACCTCCAGAAGAACCACCAGAACCACTTCCAGATGAACTGCCACCAGAACTTCCACCAGAAGAACCTGAATCACCACTAGATGAACCAGAATCACTACTAGATGAACCGGAACCTCCACTTGAGGAACCTGAACCACCAGATGATGAGTCATCTGTTGTTGTCTCTACATTTGAAGAATCATGTTTTGATGAATCATCACTGTAGGAATTGTCACTGTAATCCTGATAACTATAGCTGCTCTGACCGATTGAATCGTCTTCAGTGATAGCAGACAGGTTATCTAGAACTCCTCCAGACTCACTTTCATTAGGTAAAATTGATATTGGTCCAGTCATAGATGCAAAGACACTTGCAAGACAGAATGCAAGAACAGCAACTATAAAAACAACCAAAACTGTAGCTGATCTACTTGCCAAATTTAACACCTTTGTAAAAATTAATTAAATTTAATATGTTTGATGAGATATATAAATATATTGATAACATGAAAACTATTAAAAAACCCGTGCAAGTTGAGATAAACGTCAAGAAATCACAGTTCATATGCTCACTGTTTCCAACCAAAAGCAAGAAGGAGTCAAAGGAAATCATCCAACGCTTGAACCAGCAGTACAGCGATGCCACTCACAA
Organism: Methanobrevibacter thaueri; assembly: GCF_015062915.1. Taxonomy (GTDB): domain Archaea; phylum Methanobacteriota; class Methanobacteria; order Methanobacteriales; family Methanobacteriaceae; genus Methanocatella; species Methanocatella thaueri_B. The sequence continues at coordinate 56,357 of NZ_SUTJ01000001.1, forward strand.
CTGCACAGCATACATTGCAGGTGACGGGGAAGGATTTGACGATGACGGGGAACCTGGCGGAACCGCCGGAAAACCTATGATTAACGTTTTGAGAAAAAACGAACTTCACAATGTGACTGCTGTGGTTACCAGATACTTCGGAGGAATCAAGCTTGGCGCAGGAGGGCTTGTAAGGGCATACTCAAAATCAGTTATGGAGGCCATCGGAGAGGCTGAAATCGTTGAGATTGAAGAGTATGATGTTTTTGAACTTGTTTTTGAATACTCAGACATTAAAACAGTTGACGGTGAAGTGAGAAACAACAATCTGGAATCCATAGATAAGGAATATTCAGATAAAGTGAGTTATCAGGTCGTGTCAAGGGACAATCGTGACATTGAAATGATATTTGAAAAATACTCTGGAAAAATAAGTGTCAACTTTAAAAATAAGCAATTTTTAGAAAAAATATAAAAAGAAGAACTTATTGTTCTTCAAAATTAGCTGCAGGTACGCCACAAACTGGGCATACGTAATCTTCTGGTAATTCGTCTTCTTCTAAGACAAATCCACATACCTTACAAACATAAGCCATTTAAAACAATCCTATTCTACTTTTTCGAACATGTCAGCGGTTGCGCCACACATTGGACATTTGTAGTCTTCTGGGAGTTCATCGAATTCTTCGGTTACGTATCCGCATAATTTACATTTGAATTTTGCCATATTTAACAATCTCCTAAAAATTTTTAAGATATAATACTATTTTATATGTTAGTAATATATAAAACTAATCTATTTTTTCAAACATTCCCTTTGCCATTCTGCATTTTGGACATTTGAATGAAGCAGGCAGGTCCTCGAATTTGGTTCCGGCAGGAATGTTTAAACCTTCCTCAATATCATCTTCATCAAAAACATATCCGCAAATCTTACATTTATATTGAGCCATTATAATTCTCCTTAAAATCTGTTTGGAACCTTCAAGTGGTCAGGAAGCGGCTTGATACGTGCCGGTGTTCCTATTGCCAGATAGAATGGCGGAACTGAGTGTATAACGATAGCTCCGGCAGCCACAATTGATCCTTCACCTACTTCAACATTTGACAGGAATGTGGTGTTTCCTCCAATTGAAGCTCCACGCCTTACCTTTGGTCCTTGAAGTTCATAGTTAATTCTAACAGGATACTTATCATTGGTAAAACAAGCACAAGGTCCGATAAATACATTGTCCTCAATGACTGAATTGGTTGGTATGTAAACGTTTGACTGGATGCTGACATCATTTCCAATGATTACATCACCTTCAATGACAGTATTGGTACCGATTAATACATCATCACCTATGTTGGTGTTTTCACGAATAACCACGTTGTGTCCTGTTCTGAAATTGTCCCCAATCACAACGTCATTGTAGATGATTGAGTTTGAACGGATTGTGTAGTTATTTCCTATTACCGGCGGTTTTGAATTTGGCTTGTATTCCACACCGAATTGGATGTTTTGATCAGCAGGGAACTGAAGTTCAGGTTTTCTGTAATCCGGCTGGACAGATTCCCTTTCAGTTTGATGCTGTACATAGATGACCTCATCATCATAGTCAGAATACCTGTTTTCCTCTTGATAGACTGTTCTTTGAACCTGGTTTGGTCTAGGCAATCTGCTGTACATGATGTCATCTATAGACCTGGAACTGGCATTGGGTTCTTGACGAGAATAATTCTGATTTTCCCTTGGAGGAACATATGATTTTTCTCGACTTCTCGGTTGCCTATCATCAAGAGTTTGTGAAAACTTAACCATATTATCAAACCTTCAGTTAATTAAATTTAATTAGTTAATGTGTTTATTTATGTAGTTAATTAGTATATATATTAGATGGTTTGAAAATGTATCTTTGTAAAAAATAGTATAAATTATGCCTTCAAAAAGAAAAAAATAATATTTAATAATAAATTAAATATTCTCTTTTAAGATATAACCCAAGTAAACTCCAAAATAAGCAGCTACAGGAATCAGTAAAATAAACAATATTATTTTAAAAACACCGCTTAAGTCCATATTAGGAACATAATTTGGAGTTGTTGGCTGATAAGAACTTCCATATGGAGAGGAACTGCTCATTGAAGAAAATGCTGAACTGAGAGCTGACAAGATTCCCATCAAAAATGTGAATATCAACCCTATTCCACACAATACGACCGCATAAATGCTGCCAGAGTATAATGCAAAGTTTGGCATTACATAAGATTTGTCCACACATCCCTTATATCCGACAAATATCCCTCCGAAGAATACTGCAAACACAACGGTCAACATAAGATAAGTTAACAAATCCAAAGATCCGTTTGACATGAATGAAGACCAAAACAAAGCGCCAACAAATAGGAATATTCCAAATATTACAAAAGCAAATACCATGACTGGAAAACTTGTTTTTTCAACCAGATTATCAAAAAATCCTTTTTCATCTTTTGTTGCCCTTATTATCCTAGGAGAATTATCCAATAAGTTATATCCACATTCTGTACAAAATTCCCCTTCATCTGTAATCTCATTTCCACAATTTGGACAATGCTTAACTATAACCATTTAATCACCATGTAGTTAATTTGTTGTTAAATTATTAAAAATATTGTGTTAAAAAAAAGAAAAAATAAAAACCTAAATAATCACTAAAGCAACCAATATCAAGACCAAAGCCATGATAATGATGTTGTTCCACCATGAGTCGCCGTTTTGAGGCACATCAATGCTGGTGACATTATCATCTGAAGTCACATTGCCTTCAGTGGAATTGCCTACTATCGGATTGAATAGGTTATTTAAGCTTGAATATGAGATAGGAACTAATGCATCCAGAATATCCATGCATCCTGCTGACGCGCATCCGTAGAATGTTTCTGTTTTAAACATCCATGCTAAATGGAAGTTTGAAAAGTCATCACTTTCGTTCCAGGTGTAGTTTGCACTCACATTACCATAATTGTTAAGATAATATATTATCAGGAATTTAAGATATGCTGTCTCGTTTTCTGTTAGATTATAATCACCAAATGTTGAGGTTATTGAATCGAATATTTTAACATATGTTTCATAACCCTCAAGACTTTCATTTAGAGTGTAGTTTGATGGATCATTTAGATATTTCTGATATTCATTCAGGAAAGCATCGGATTCTGTCCAGTTTTCATCTGTGAGATTACCGTATTTTTCTAGATAAACCAGAATTTTGGATTCAAGATAATCATAGTCGGATAAGTAGATATCTGATTCATTGAAATCATCATCCCAATCGTCATCGTCTAAATCATCGTCATCATCAGAATCATCATCAGAATCATCATCAGAATCATCATCCCAATCTTCATCAGAATCATCATCAGAATCATCATCCCAATCTTCATCAGAATCATCATCCCAATCTTCATCAGAATCGTCATCAGAGTCATAATCAGAATCATCGTCTAAATCTTCATCCAAATCAAAGTCATCATTTTGATTATCGGTTATTGTTGAATCACCTGCATCTGTTGCAGAAACTGATCCAACCGCAATTATTAGAAGTAACAGAATTATTGAAATTTTAAAAATGCTTTTAAAATATTTCAAGTATAATTCACCTCCATTAATTAACATTATGATTTTATCATATATAAATTACATCAATGGGTTAATTTATAGGAGGTTAAAAAAAGAATGGGATTTAAATCCCATTTACAAAGGATTTAATCCAGTTAAACAATCCGTCAAGTGAAAATCCGCCTGTTGAATTGGTGTCATTTAAAAAACCACTTACTTTATCTTTATAGTAGTTAACATCACCTTGAACGTTTTGCACTTGCTCGATACTGCCCGCCAAGTTTTCAATATCACTGTTGGTTATGTTAATGTTGTTGTTTTGAACATAGTTGTTAATGATATTCACAATTGTGTTGTGGTCTGTGACATTTTCTCTTGAAACTTGTTCCTTAACGTCATTCACCAGTTGTGATAAGCTGTTAGGGTCGACACCGGAGTTTTCCACAATTTGTGATTCAGTGTAGATCTCATTGTTTGCAGCTTCCTTGACAGTGTCTGGAATTTCAACATCGGTCGCTTGCTCATAAGCGTTCATTATTCCTGCAAGAGCGGATTCACCAGTTGCAGTCACTGGACTTGTCACATAGACATGGCCGCTTGTAATTCCTGCAGATTTCAATGCTGAAATGTACATGTCCCCTGTTATTGTTGTTATCTTGGACTTGTCAACGCTAACCTGAAGATTGTCATTGTCATTCAAATCCAGGAGCGCTGATGAGTATATTTGATTTGAGGAATATGATTTTCCAGTAATACCGCTTGATATTTGATTAACCTGATCAGCAGTGATTACTTTTGAGTTTACATCACCTAAATTTACATTTGCTTGACTTGTGAAGAATGAATCAACAATTGATTTATAATTGCTGTTTGCATTTGTACTTTCACCATATGTTATTACAAGATTGGAATCGGTTGCAAATCCTGTTGGAATCAACATGCCAACGAGGACTAATGCTAATATTGCGATAGTAATTTTTCTCATTATTTTCACCTCACTGAATTCCTATCTTAAATTAGTCGAGGTAGTATATAAATGTTTCAGTTTTTTGGACAGTGATTAAATAATGTAAAGTTTGAAAAAACATTGTAAAAAATATACAATGATATAACACCATATTCTAAAAATTGTTCAATCGTTCGATTTTTTGAAGTGAAAAACTAACCAATTGATAAAAATTAATACTTTAAATGTTAAACAATAACATAGAGGTAGTTAGTATGCAAAGCAATATATCAAAAGAACTTAACATGAAATTTCCGCCAATTGCGTTACTGAAAACAGATACCAAACCGGAAGATGCCATCGGCCCAAAAAGCGAAAAGGGCGGCTGTGTAATGAGTTTTGTTGCACAGACAATAGCCAATAGAAAAACAACCTATTTTGGACGTGACCACATTACCTGCGGAGGAATCAGCGTTGGATTCGGATGGGGATCAGGGAGGGCAAATGAGGATGCAATAGATTTCCAGGCAACATTTCTCTCATGCGGCGTGGAATCCGCTCCAAACCGTGAAGCGTATGAAGAAAGGCTGAACCATATGCCAAAGCACACCAGTGAAATGTTCAGGCACGGTGAGAGAATATATTCAGATTTTGAAACCGCAAAGGCAGGAATCAAAAACAGGCCAGTGTATGATGAAGGACAATACGTGATTTTCAAGGGCATTGAGAACCTGGAAGAAGGTGAGATTCCGGAATCTGTGATATTTACAGTAAATCCGATTGAGCTTACCGCTTTGATTCAGATAAACTCATCATTCAGGCTTGACGGGGCATATATACTTACTCCACAGGCATCAGCATGTCAGGCAATAGGATGCTTTACATTTAGAGAAGCTGACAGCGATGATCCAAAGCCTGTTCTTGGACCGATTGACTTTGCAGGAAGAAGCAAGATGAAGCACTTCATCCCAAATGATTATCTGACACTGTCAGTTCCATGGGAACTTTTCCTGAAACTTGAGGAATTAAGCGAAAATAGCGTTCTTCAGACTGACTTGTGGAAAAAATTTATTTGATTTAAATAGTTATTTTTCAATAATATAACATAAAATTATGAAATTATTCAGACATACGAAAATTTCGTATGACTGAACATTATTTAGATTAATTGAAATTTTTTTATCATCGAGAGCGATTACAACTTCTCAAGCTCTTTTTCCGAGAAACTAAAATTATAATAAACATATTAAATAAAAATTATTCAAGAATAATATGAAGAAATTATTGAAACCGATGAGGAATAAAATCCCTCAGATTTTATTCATTTTCATTTTCCTACTAATTCAGGTTTACTGTGACTTAACCTTGCCCCAATACACAGCAGATATCGTCAATACCGGAATCCAATACACCAACTTCCAGTTCATCATAGATATCGGAATGATAATGCTTGTGATGGTTGCAATATCTGCTCTTGCAACTGTCGGAGTGTCCTATTTTTCAAGCAGAGTGTCCTCAGGATATGCAAAGGATTTAAGGAAAATCATCTACAATAAGGTTTTGAAGTTCTCGAATCATGAACTGAATGACATTTCACGCTCTTCACTGATTACTCGAACAACCAATGACGTTAACCAGCTTCAGGGAGTTCTTGGATTCATTTTCACAACACTCATTTTTGCGCCATTGCTTGGTATCGGCAGCATAATCAAGGTGTTTGAGCTTCAAACCAACCTCTCTTGGATTATCCTGGTCAATTTCGTTGCAATCATAATCCTCATGGTTATTGTAATGGTGAGGGTGATTCCCTACTTCAAGATAGTGCAGGAGATAATCGACAGGATAAACAAGACAGCAAGGGAAATCCTGATTGGAATACCTGTCATCAAGGCTTTTGTTAGGCAGGATTATGAAGAGGAGAAGTTCAGGAAAGTGAACAAGGAGTTTTATGACGTCAACATCTACGTTTTCAAGACCATGCTTATCATGCTTCCGCTAATGACATTGATAATGAACATTATGGTTGTTCTGATTCTCTATTTTGGAGCATATGATGCAATAAACAGCGGAATACTGACCGGTGACATCATAGCCTTCATACAATACGCCACCCAAATCGTCACATCATTCTTGATGATTGGAGGATTCTTCATAATGCTTCCGAGATTTCTTGTCTCAGCAAGGCGTATCAGCGAGGTTTTAAACACTGAAATTACAATAAAAGACGGTGAAATTAATCAAATCCCTGAAAATCCGACAATAGAATTCAAAAACGTTTCATACAAATATCCTGGAAGCGAGAAGGAAACACTTAAAGACATCAACTTCACTCTAAAACCAGGCAAGACCACTGCAATCATTGGCGGAACCGGAAGCGGCAAGTCAACAATACTGAATTTGATTCCACGTCTTCAGGATCCGAGTTCAGGTGAAATCCTCATTGACGGAGTCAACATAAAGGAATATAATTTAAAGAGCTTAAGGGATAAAATATCCTTCACCCCTCAAAAGGCCATCCTATTCCAGGGTGATGTGAAGTCCAATATGCAAATCGGCAAAAACGATGCAAGCGATGAGGAAATAAGAAGAGCATTGGATCTTGCACAGGTTGACTTTGTTGAAAATCTGGCGGAAGAAGTCACACAGGGAGGTTCCAACTTTTCAGGAGGCCAGAAGCAGCGCCTTTCAATAGCCCGTGCAATCATTGACGAGCATGAGTTTTATCTTTTTGACGACTGCTTTTCAGCGCTTGACATGAACACTGAAAGGAAAATCAAGAATAACCTGAAGGAACTTAAGGATTCCTCCATTCTAATCGTTTCCCAGAGGATTTCAACAATCATGGATGCTGATGAGATACTTGTGGTTGACAATGGTGAAATCATTGACCGTGGAACACACGAGAGACTTGTTGAAAGCTGTGACATCTACAGGGAAATCGCAAACATTCAAATTGACCAGATGGAGGCATTGTCATGAGCCCTAGACCTTTGAGAAGAAAGCCTCCTGAAAAGCCTGTTGACAATAAAAGGGCAATCAGAAACATCCTGACAATCCTAAGGGACCATAAATGGAAGCTGACATTGACAGTCATCTGTGCCGTGATATCAACCGCATTCACGATAATAGCTCCATTGCTGATTGGTCAGGCCACAACAATAATATATGACGGAATCGGCAGGATTATGAACCACACGGGCACAATCGATTTCAACTCATTGATTAATCTCTTAATAATCGTTGTAGTTTTGTATATCATAAGTTCTGTGTTTTCATACCTTCAAAGCATTTTCCTGATTGAAGTGACAACAAAAATCAGCTATGACCTAAGGGAAAGACTAATGGATAAGATACTGCACCTTCCGATGGACAGTGTTGAGGAAAACAAGAGAGGAGACATTCTCTCAAGGGTTACAAACGATGTTGACTCCCTTCAAAACGGAATCACCCAGTCATTCATCCAGCTGACAACAGCAATAATCACCCTTGTCGGCGTGTTCATCATGATGCTTTTCATCAACATCTGGATGACCCTGGCAACCGTGATTCTCATCCCTATTGCTTTCATACTCATCAGGTTCATGACAAAGTTTTCACAGAAGTATTTCCTAAGACAATTGGAGTTCAAAGGGTCTCTTAACGGCCAAATCGAGGAGACATTCACAGGCCATGACATCATACGCGCATTCAACCAGGAAGACATCTCAATGGAGAGGTTTGAAAATGATAATGAGAACTGGTTTACTCATGAGTGGAAATCACAGTTCTATTCAAGCCTTAACGGTCCCTTGATGAACTTCATCTCCAACTTCACATATGTTGTGGTGGCTGTTTTGGGTGCGGTGTTCGTGCTTCAAAGGGTTATTGCAGTTGGGGATATTCTGGCATTTTTCCAATACACACAAAGCTTTACAAGACCAATCCAGCAGATAACCCGTGTCATGAATCAGATTCAAACTGCAATGGCTGCAAGCGAACGTATTTTCGAGTTTCTTGAATTGGATGATGAGGAAAACCCATCCGCAAGACAGATAAGTGAAATCAAGGATGGAATAAGCTTTGAAAATGTAAGCTTCTCATACACTCCAAATGAGAAAATCATCAAGAACCTGTCATTTGACGTCAAGAAAGGCGAAAAGATAGCTATTGTCGGCGAAACCGGTGCCGGAAAGACAACAATCGTCAAGCTGCTCATGAGATTCTATGACATCACTTCAGGATCCATAAAAATCGACGGCATAGACATTGACGAATACGACAAGAACAGCCTAAGGTCAATGATTGGAATGGTATTGCAGGATTCATGGCTCTTTTCAGATACCATAACAAGCAATATCGGCTATGGAAACCTTGAATCCTCAGAGGAAGACATTGTTGATGCTGCCAGGCAGGTGTATGCCGATAATTTCATAAGAAGACTGTCCGATGGCTATGAAAGCGAGCTGAATGAGGATACGGACAACATTTCCCACGGACAAAAGCAGCTTTTGACAATTGCAAGAACCATTCTTGCCGAAAAGGAGGTTCTCATATTGGATGAGGCCACTTCCAGTGTTGATACCAGAACAGAAAAGCTGATTCAAAAAGCAATGGATAAGCTTATGGAAGGAAAAACTAGTTTTATAATAGCTCATAGGCTTTCAACTATCCGTAATGCGGATAAGATAATAGTGATTGAAAATGGTGAAATAATTGAGCAAGGAACCCACGAGGAATTGCTTGCTCTTAAAGGATATTATTACAATACTCTTAACTCACAGCTTAAGGAAAACCTTGCCTAGATGTTTTCCAGGCATTCGTCCCATATTTCCTTGGATGTGCTGTCAAGAGTGCCCATTGAAGAGGCATTTTTAAACTCTTCATTTGCCTTTGCAAAGTCACCTGATGCGTAATAGGTCAATGCCTTGCCCTTAACTGCATCGAATGAGTTTTCATCCCTCTCCAAGATTTTTTCATATATGCCTATTGCATCATCATAGTCTCCGTTGAGAGTATTTGAGTTTGCAATGGCTATCCAGACCTTGATGTCATCCTCAATGGCCAGAGAGTTAATGAATTCCTCGATGGCTTCAGGATACTTGTCGAGATTCATCAATGCACGGCCCTTGACATAGTATGCATCTGCATTGGATGAATTGACTTCTATTGCCTTGTCACAAAGCTCGATTATGCGGGCATTGGTTTTGTAAACGTTTACAAGCTCGCCTGAATTGTGCCTGTCCAGTCTTCTTTGTGCCCTTCTTACATAATCGTCATCCCTGTTCAATGCCCTTTTGGCATCAAGGGTGTATTCCTTTATGAATGTAGGAAAATCATCTGAGTCGAATAATTCTGATTTCAATTGTGACAGTTCATCTGAAATGTCTGAAATTTGATCCAAAGTGTATTCACCAAATTCGTCAATATCAATATTGTCAAGTCCCTTAAGGTCTATTTCAGATAGGATTTCTTTGCTTTGGTCCCTTATAAAGTCAATACCGTCTGATATTTGTTGAAGCAATGTTGATTCAAAATATACCTTGTCGGTGCGCCTTTTGTTGACTTTGATGTCCTCTTCATCGTTTGATTTTTTCATGAGAATTCACCTCTAAAATGTAAGTTATTTGTTAAAGTATAAAAACGTTTTCATTTGATAAAAGTGATTAGAACATTTTAAATTAAAATTAAAGTATAGAATTTAGTTAAAATAAGAATAATTAGACCAATAAAGTTTTCTAAATGATTTTAGATGATAATTTATATTAAAAATAAAGATTACCTGAAAACAGGTACTCTTCTTTTATTTTTAATTCTTTTAGAAATTTCTTTTTCTTTTTCATTCATAGGTCTTTTGATATATTCCTGTAATTTTTTTAAATCATCTCCCTCAAATAGAGGAGTAGGAGTGACTTCATGTACCATTTTAACACCTATTCATTATTGTTAAATTTAAATCTGGAAATTAATTTTCCATAGATTATTTAATATTGTAGTTTTTATTTAATCTTTATTAAAGATTATGATAAATTTAAGCACTACATTTTTACGAAGTGAGACAATATTTTATTGATTTGAACTAAAACAAATTGGTTAACTCATGTTTTCATTTTAATACTAAATTATCTTAAATTAAGCATCTCTCTCAATTCATCATTGCTCATTTCTGTTATAAACATTTTATCATCACCAATGGCCAAATCAATCAATTCCTTTTTCTCCAACAGTATCTGATTTATCCTCTCTTCAAGTGTCCCCTTTGTGATGAACCGATATACCATAACGTTTTCACTCTGGCCTATCCTATATGCACGGTCTGTCGCCTGGTTTTCAACTGCAGGATTCCACCACAAGTCATAATGGATGACATTTGAGGCTGCAGTGAGATTAAGCCCTGTGCCTCCAGCCTTAAGGGACAAAATAAATATTTTTGCATCACCGTCCTGGAACTCATCAATCATCCTATCACGCCTGTTTCTGTGAACTCCCCCATGAAGAAAAAGCACCTCTTCTGAAAACCTCTCCTCAAGAAGTCTCTTCATGATCTTGCCCATCTGGACGTATTGGGTGAATATCAACACCTTCTCATCGGATTCAAGGATTGTCTCAAGGATATTAACGAGCACTTCCATCTTTCCGGATTCATTGATTTTGGCCTCATCGATTTTGAGAAAGTGTGACGGGTGATTGCAGATTTGCTTTAGGGAGTTTATCAGTTTAAGCACCAAACCCTTTCTCTGTATTCCCTCGCTTTTCACAACATCATTGATAAGCTGGTTCAAGGTCTCATCATACATGCTTGCCTGCTTGATTGAAAGGTTGCAGTAAACATCATTGATAATCTTGTCAGGCAGTTCCTGGACAATGTTCTTATCTGTCTTGAGCCTTCTCATGATAAACGGTGAGGTAATCTTTTTAAACTCTTCAAGAACCTCCCCATCCCTTTGATTTTCAATCGGTTTTATGAATCTCTTGTTGAATTCCTTGAGGCTTTTAAGATAACCCCTGTTTGTAAAGTCAAATATTGACCAGTACTCACTTAGATGGTTTTCTATAGGCGTGCCTGACAATGCTATATGATGTTTCGCATTTACCTCCTTTACAGCCTTTGTCTTTTTGGAATTCGGGTTCTTGATGTTTTGGGCCTCATCGGCAACCATCAAAAACCATTTTGATTGGCAAAAATCGTCAATGTCCTTTCTCAAAACACCATATGAAGTCAGAAGAACATCATAATCACTTTCGGGAATGTACCTGTTCGGACCATGGTAAATCTCAACATTCAGGCTTGGGCTGAACTTTTCAATTTCCATTGCCCAGTTTGTAAGAATGCTTGTCGGAGCCACAATCAATACCTTTTCATGATTTAGACGATTGGTTTGCTTCAGATGCAATATCACGGAAAGCACCTGTATGGTCTTTCCGAGACCCATGTCATCTGCCAGAATCGATCCGAACCCCAGCTGCATATTCTGAACCATCCATGAAAACCCAATCTCCTGATACTCCCTCAATTTTCCATTTAGAGATGATGGAACGTCAATCTTTTGAACCTGTATCATGGCGTTGACCAAATCCTCAAGCTTACCATCCATCTTGACGTTATCCTCATCAATGGTGAGAAGGTAGCTGATTATCTCAGACTTGTCATCGGTTTCGGGGATGCTTGCTATATCCTCCCGCAACCGGTTGAGATTTCCCTCATCCAAAAGGACATACCTGTCCTTTACCTTCACCAGTCCACGAAAGCTTGAGCTGAATGACTCGAAATCCTCAAGAGAAAATGTCTCATCACCGATTGCCACTTTCCAGTCAAATTCAACTAGGTCATTCAATGTAAGCGATGATGTGGGTTGGCTTGAGTTGACATTCAGCAGCAGTTTTGCATCATGGGCGTTTCTAAATTCAACGGGCAGGTTAACCTCAATGCCACATTCCCTCAAGACGGGAGCGATGTTGTCCATGAAATAGCTGTATTGGCGTATGTTCATTGTCTTGCCGTTCAGGAAACTCAGCGAGAGATTCGATTTTGAAAATATGTTTTGGATGACTGAAACGTTGCTGATTATGTCATTGCGACCCAAATCCACAATGTCTGTGAAATCATGGATTTCACCGTCAATCCTGATTTTAAGCTGCAGGAGGAAATGGTAGTCAACCTGTTCAGTATTAAGGACGTATTCATAATCCTTCTGGTTTAAAAAGAGAACTGAAAGCCACTCATCAATCTCGATTTCCTTTTTATCGGAGTAATTGCTCAAGTCCTGGCTTTTGACGAAAAACAATCTGAAATAAGCGTCGTTTTTAAATGATGACAAGTTTCTTGGAATGAAGCTGTTAATGTAATACTGGCAGAACCCCTCGAATATCAGGCTTATCAAGGCATTGACCTGGCTTTCGCTTGAAACCTCCCCCTGGCGGAATGTCAATATGTTTTCCGGACAAGTCATGTAAAAGTATTCAAGCTCCTCATATATTGACTTTTCAAATGACGGAACCCATCTCACATGATACTCACCGTTTTCGAGGCTGAAGAATTCGGGCACCAACGCATTCATGTTTATGAGCTTTGAGGTGAACATGTACAGGTCATGAAGAAATATTATATCATCGCAGTAGAATGACAAGTCAACCTGGTCGATTTCCGCAAGGAATGCAAACAACGGGTATTTGAGATTGGATTTGAAGAAGTTGTTGGAGAACTTTCCTGTGCTGATTTTTGAGATTTCATAGTTTCCGTCCAATTCTATGCTTATTTCATCCCATCTTTGAGGGCATTCCCATTTGTCCTCAAAGGCATCCATAATGCCTTTCTTTGTCTTTGACTTGAAAAACTCAAAGTCCCTTAATGCGTTTCCAAGAATAATCAGTTCCTGAAACTCGTTTTTGACTCTTGAATTGTGGATTTGGTATATACATCTTGACATTGACGCCAGCGTATCACATATGACCTCATTGAAATTGACTGATCTTGACGGGTAGAATGATGGAAAGTCATCCAGAAGGAAATTCATCCTGACCAGATAGTTGATGTCGCCTGAATCGTTCAGCACATATTCGGATTCATCATTCATGACTTTTGAGATATCCTTGATATCATTGGGCTTGTGGTCTGTCATTTCATTCAAATCCAATCCCCTGAGTGACAGGAGAAGAAAGGGGTTTTTGACCATTTCACTTGAAATCCTATGGAATACCGCAGCCTCATGCTTGCAGAAAGGCCCCTTTCCGCAGGTGCAGGACATTTCAAAATCACCATGTGAATCCGGAAAGACTTTAATGTCTGAATGGATCAGCTCTTCTGAAATCTGCCTGTTGAAAAGCTTGGAATATATGAAGGGATTTGCGTGAATTAAACTTGAAATACGTTCCTTATCCCAATCATCAAGTTCCCTGAACTTGATTTCAACATCATAGACATTGCCTGGTGCACCCTGAACCTTGGCCGTGACTGAATTCATGTCAATTTTCAATTCCTGAATGCTTCTGTCTGTTGCATAAATTGCACCATGTGCCAACTGATATTTACTGTCCAGTTTCTTTATATTGTCAATCCATTTTTGTGATATTCTACTATTCAGACTCATCAATTCCAAATCTAAAATTCAAAGTATATAAAGCTTTTTCCAATAAAAACAAGAATTTTACGAGCTTTTTACAATATTGATGTGAACGTGTAAAAAATTATGCCACTTCTTTTTTGAATTTGAGGTTGAAAACCCATATGAATGCAAATCCGATGACCGATCCAATGTTCATTCCGATTATTGCACCCAGATAAACTCCAAAAACGCCCATGTTAAATGTGATTCCCATTATATATGCAAATGCCATGCTTAAGATGAGTTCCCTTAAAACTGTCAGTGAAAGTGACTTGAAACCTGACCCCACTCCCTGATAGGTGTATGCTGCGGTCGCACCCAATGAAATGAGGCAGTTATAGAATGACATCAACTGAAGGATTTCCGCTGCACGTTTGACGAGCAATGGATTGTTTGCCTGGAAATTGAATACGTCACATATCGGATAGGCGAAAATGAAAAACAATATGCAAATTGCCAATGTTATCACCAGACTGATCAATGTTGAGTATATTATTGTCTCATTGAAGTTTGGCCAGTTGCGGGCTCCGTATGCCACACCGGAGACTGTTATTGTTGCAATTCCAATGGCCATGCATGGGATGAATGCGATTGTTATCAGTCTCCATGCTATGGTGAATGAGGCCACCTCACTGACTCCTGCAGTGACCATGATGAGGAAGTTGAGGATGATTGCAACCAATGCAAAGATTATCTCCTCTGTTGTTGCCGGAAGGGACACCACAAGGATTTCCTTATAGATTTCCAATCTACGTTTGTAATATGAAAATCTGAACTTGAAATAGGTGTCCTTTTTAATGTATATCCAGTAAAGCATCCAGACATATCCTACAAGTGATGCTATTACCGTTGCAAGTCCCGCTCCGAATATTCCAAGATTCAGTCCGTAAATCATGATTGGGTCGATTATCATGTTCAATACGGCCGTAAAAATCAATGGGTTTGTAGCCCTTGCCACATCACCTTCAGCCCTGAATATGCTGGCAGTGACATTAGGTGCTAAAAATACAATATTTAACAAAAATATGATTTGTCCATAACTTAGGCAATATGTGCTTACACTGCCTGCACCTAATAAAATAATCAAATCATCGAAAAAGAAGATACCTATTATTAAAACAATGACTGAGACAATAAGTGTCAAAATTATTGAGTGTATTATTGCATTATTTGCTTCATCAATTCTTTGGGCTCCGACATATCTTGAAATCAGGGAATTTGCACCTGCACCCACACCGTTGCCGAGGCCAATGATGACAAGGTACAGTGGTGCGATGAAACCGAGTGCCGCAAGGGCATCGGCGTTGATGCCTGAAACCCAAAAGCTGTCAATCAGGTTATTGACAAACATCAGAAGCATTGAAAATATTGTTGGAAAAGCCAGTTTGTTGATGGCTTTTCTTGGATTGCCCGTAATCAAGTCAATATTGTCATTGGTCTGCATGATAACCTATAATAAATAAAATTTTAAAAAAAATAGGTGAAATAAAGTTAAAAATCTAATCTAATAACTTAGATATTTCCTTTTTTTCACTATCTGAAACAAAATCAACAACATTTAATACTTGTTCAATAAAAGCATCCCTTCCTTTATTCCCTGTAAATTTTAAATCCTCAAATTCTTCATGATACATTTTATCACCTAACAATATTTAATATTCAATTCATCAAGCATATGATGTTGTTTGCCACAATTTAATTCAATATTATATATTTCATCAAGAATATTAATACTTTTCTCATCAAGCATTCTAACACCATTTTGACTTAAATATCCTATATCTGTTTCTTTTCCAACACCTTGCATTACTTCAGCATTCTTTTTTGCCTTATACACATTATACAATGTTGTTTTTAAATCATCTTGCCTAGAATGATGTTGAAACAATAATGTATTCTGTGCTTGAATTGAACCAGAACAGATAGTGTTGAAATTAATTTGACCATAATCTTCAATTCCCGTATCGACTATTTCACTAATTTTAGCTTTATTATCCTCAAAGCCCATTAAAAGAATTGCAGTATTTAGTTTAGATTTAGCAATGTTTTTTAAAATTAATGTTTGATATTCATTAGTGATAGGATTTTTGAGAATTTCTTTAACAAACTCTTTATCAATAGAAAACACATCAAAAACTTCTTTTTGAATTTTTTCTAATCTTTTCTGTTTGAATTTTTCCTCAAGGATATTTTGAATTTCTGAATATGATTTTTGCGAATAATCATCATCAAGAAAATAATCCATCAACAAAGCGTTACCTGCTATCATTCCAACAGTGTTCCGTGATAACAATTTATATTTAGTTATGTCATGCTCAAATTGTCCCAATCCAGTAGTTATCATATGGTCAACACCAAAGACAATATTTTCTTCTTCATTTTCAGTGCATATTGCAGATATACAAATTGTCATTTAATAACCTCTTTTTCTTTTAATTAAATTCCAAAAACTGATTCCAAAATTATTTAATTACAAATCACAATGACAATTAAAATTCATCTAATTAGATTATTCTTAATTTTAGAAATACACAATCTTTGAAATATCTAATAATAAGTATACATCAAATTATTAAAATAATTTCGCTTGGAAATGAGGACAATTTTATATCTTCGGACAACTTTTTATTTAAACTAAAAATAAAAAATTAAACATACTTTATTCATGGAATAACAATATTTACTTGTTTTAATCAAAGTGATAACATGTGCTGGTCTTGGTCCTATAGCAGTTATTGCACTTCAGGCATCTAGATTCTCCCTCTCCATTAGCTTCCCATTGCTTAAGGAAATCCCCTTGGGAGACAAATGGCCTGTACATTGACAGAAACTCAATGTTAGTGTTGTTTAAAAGTTCGTTCATATGCATCATATTGTCAAATCCTCCGCCGACAATGACAGGCACATCAACAGAATCGATCAGTTTTGTTGCATAATCGACCAGTTCATCTTCACCGGACAGTTTCTTTGTAAAGTACAATGGTGAAAGTGGCCTTGTAATCTGTATTGAATCAACACCAACCTTTTCAAGCAACTTGCAGGCTTCAAGACTTTCATTTGCATCAAAACCGTCCTTTCTCTCATCAAATGTGTTTACCTTGACTGAAACATGCAGGTCCAGATTGTCCTTCATCACCTTAACCAGCTCCAGGACCATTCTCATGCGGTTAAAGACATTGCCGCCGTAATCGTCATCCCTTTGGTTGTAGTATGGGTTGATGAACTTTGAGAGGAAAAAGTTGTTTCCAACGGACAATTGTATGCCGTCAAATCCTGCAACCTGAAGCTTCTGGGCCGCTTCAATTATGTCTGATTGGATCTTGCGGATATCCTCTATTGTCAAGTCATTGACAGCAATGTCAAGGTCTATTCCCCTGTTGAACTTGATGAACTCGACCTGACCCAAAATAGGAACATCATAGCTGTGAGTGATTTCAGCCAGTTTCCTTGCCATTGTCATGAAATTGATGTTGTCCATCTTGAATGAATGCTCTGTGAACTTATCCTTTGGATAGAGTGAATACAGCTCTGATGTGATTAATCCAACACCGCTTGACGCTATTTTTTCATATCTTTCATATATTGCATCCAAATCGCATTGCTGGGATTCCCATAAACCTGTTCGGATTATTCTGCTTTTAAGTGTTAAATCCCCAAACTTGCATTTATCAAAAATACTTTTCATAAGAAACAATTAGTTGAAAATAATATAAAAAGGAATAAGTAACTTAAACCTTACCTAACAAAAGATTTATATTCAAACAAGTTAAACTTAATTAAAAGGACGTGATTTAATGAAAGTAGCAATCAGATATTACACTAAAACTGGAAATACAAAAAAATTGGCAGAAGCAATCGGCAGTGCAATCAATGTCGAGGCAAAAACCGTTGATGAACCTTTAACCGAAGACGTTGACATCCTATTTTTAGGAAGCGCAGTCTATGCTGCCGGAATCAGCAGACAAATCGAGGAATTCATTGAAAACATTAACGTTAATGTCGGTGAGGTCGTAAACTTCTCATCAGCAGCACTTATCGAGTCAACCTACAAACAGGTCAAGTCAAAAGTTGAAGCTCAAGGATTAAAAATGAGCGATAACGAGTTCCATTGCCGTGGAGCTTTCAAGTTTGTCCACAGAGGACATCCTAATGATGAGGACTTGAGAAACGCTCAAGAATTTGCAAAAAGAATAGTTAACTAATTTTTCTTATTCTTTTTCACCAAGTTTACAACCTGTCAAATTCACCATTAATATGTTTCATGACTATCGAAACAGCCAATGTTGCTGTGATTACACCAGACAGAGGTCATGGTATTTTTGCACCATTTAGATAAAAGTGAAAAAAAGAAAAAAATAAGATTTGATTAAATCTTATCCAGAGCCTGGTCCACATCAGCCAGAATGTCCTCAATATCCTCAATACCAACAGAGAACCTGATGAGGTCAGGAGTAACACCTGTTGAGAGTTGCTGCTCCTCAGTCAATTGGGAATGTGTTGTGGATGCAGGGTGGGTCACCAATGACTTTGCATCACCGATGTTTGCTAAAAATGAAATCAGCTCAACGTTTTCAATGAATTTCAATGCACCGTCATAACCTGCCTTAAGTCCAAATGAAACGATTCCACCATAACCCTTTTCAGCATATTTTTTAGCAACTTCATGGTTTGGTGAGGATTCAAGACCTGAATATGTTACCCAGGCAACCTTAGGATGGGCTTCAAGGTGTTCAGCGACAGCCATTGCATTTGAAGCGTGCCTTTCTATCCTCAATCCGAGGGTTTCAAGTCCCTGCAGTAACAGGAATGATCCGAACGGGGAAGGAATTGCACCTGTGTCTCTTCCGACAACTGTCCTGAGCCTTGTGGTGAATGCGGCTTCGCCGAATGTTTCTGCAAATACCAATCCGTTATAGGTTTCATCCGGTTCGGACAATGTTGGGAACTTGCCGTTCATCCAGTCAAAGTCTCCCTTTTCAATGACAATACCACCAAGAGTGGTACCATGACCTCCAATGTATTTGGTTGCTGATGAAGCGATGATGTCTGCCCCATGGTCAAATGGCCTTACGGAACCTATTCCTACAGTGTTATCGGCAATCAATGGAATGTCATGTGAATGTGCAATTTCAGCTAGTTTATCGAAATCAGGAATGTCCAGTTTTGGATTTCCAATTGATTCAACATAGATTGCACGGGTTCTCTCATCAATAGCTGCTTCGAACTCATCAGGTGACTGTGAGTCGACAAATGTTACAGTACGTCCCAACTCTTCCAATGTGTTTTCAAAAAGCTCATATGTTCCACCATAGAGATTGTCAGCTGAAACGATATTGTCTCCCACTCGTGTCAGGTTGATGATTGCATAAAAGATTGCAGCCATACCTGATGCGGTTGCATATGCGGCGGTTCCGCCCTCGATTGCAGCCATTCTTTTTTCAAAGGCTTCAGTTGTAGGGTTGTTTAATCTTGTGTAAATGTTTCCTCCCTCTTTAAGTGCAAAGCGGTTTGCAGCTTGTTCAGGAGAGTCGAATACATAAGAAGTAGTTTGATAAATCGGTGTCACCCTTGAACCGGTCTCGTCAACATCCTCTTGACCGGCATGGACGCCAATTGTTGATATGTTCTTTTTGTTTTTAATTTCATACGCCATAATAATCAAGTAAGATATTTGTTATAAAACTTATATTAAACTATTCACTTGGCCTTGAAAAATTGCTTTAATCATGTGAAATTATAATATACTTATAAAATTGCTTTTAAAAATCCATCAAATAAATATTTATTGATTTAATCTGAAAATAATAATTTATATTATATTAAAACTAAATTAAATCCATGAAATTTAAAAAAATAGTGCTAATGATATTGAACTTTTTAACCATCATGATTAATGGAAATCAAAATACCGACTTAAGAAAATACATGGAATTAGAAATTAAATGCAAATCCATTATAAGAAGGGACGATTTACCTTCCGAATTCAGTGATGAAGCATTTAATCTTGTTGATGAATTCATAAGAAAAACAATTGATTTAGATTATGAAATATTAATCATCTTTGATTATGTAACTGGAGAGATAGTCAAATGTACGATAGGCAGTGGAATCAATGTTAAAATAACATTTGATGATGATGAATTTAAGGGAAAGAAAATAGCCTCAATCCATAACCATACTAAAGACATGTATACCCCACCTTCCGACAAGAATTTTGGAATTTTTTCAAGAGAATGGGAAGACTATGAGTTGATTGCAGGGTATAACAAATTATGGATACTGAAAGCCAAAATAAAAGATGAAAAATTAACATTTGAACTAAAAATCAACTCAAACTTACTATTTAATATGACATTGGATTATTATAGTAATAAAGACAAAAAAGAAGATGAAAAAAATGATAAAATAGACAATGAGTACGGAAATTTATTAAAAAATTATATAAATAATAAAAATGAAAGTAGAATACAATTAACTGAAAGGGAGTATTCATATGACTGAAAAAATTGCTGACTATGGATGTAAAAAACGTATAACTGACCCAGAAGTATTTAAAAAAGCAGCAGCAAGAATGGATGACCCCAATATAATCACCGGAAAAGAAGGAGTTTATTATTTATTCAAAATGATGGGCATCCCAATTGAGTGGAATGAAATATTTTCAGAATAGAAATATTGATAATAGTGCCGTAAACTATTTGCCAAAAATAACATTTAATGATGAATTCAATGGAAAGAAAATTACAATTAGGAGAAACGGAGTATAAATATGACAAAACAAAACATTGAGTATGCTTGCAGAAAAAAAATAAGAAATCCTAAAGCCATTGATAAAATAAGAAAGCAAGCAAAGGACCCTAATCTATTACATGGAAAAGAAGCAATCAAGGCATTATATGATGAAAAAGGTATGAAATTGAACCTTGATAACTTTCCATCCTTATAATATTTCATGATTTTTTAACTTCAACCACCTCATCAAACCATTCCACCATTTCAGGATCAGTATGGTCAAAGAACATGCTTTCTGATTTATCCAAGCTCATTATTTCAAGCATATCCTCCTCATCCAATGCAAAGTCAAACACGTCAATATTTTCAGCCATCCTTTCCTTATTAGTGGATTTGCACAGGACCACAACACTTCTCTCTATAAGCCATCGAAGAATCACCTGTGCGGGAGTCTTATTATTCTTTTCACCAATTTTAACCAATGTTTCGTTGGCAAACATCCCTTGCATTCCCCCTCCAAATGGAGCCCATGCAGACATTTGAACACCGTTTTTCTCCATGTTCGCCTGAGCGAGGTATTGTGCATGGAATGGATTGGTTTCAACCTGATTGACTGCAGGAATTATTTTGCGTCCAAATAAGCAGATATCTGTTAATCTGTCCTGATAAAAGTTTGAAACACCAATGGCTCTGATTAATCCCTCTTCATACAAGTCCTCTAAAGCACGGTAAGCACCGTAGTAATCTGAAAACGGCTGGTGCAGCAACACGAGGTCAATGTAGTCCAGTCCTAATTTTTCCATGGACTCTAAAACGGAAGCCCTGCATTTATCATAAGCGTAATTTTCTATCCATACCTTTGTTGTGATGAACAGCTCTTCTCTTGGTATGCCACACTCTGCAATGGCCTCACCGACTTCTTTTTCATTTAAATAGCTTTGAGCAGTATCTATTAATCTGTATCCAACATCAATTGCATCCAGAACTGTCTGTTTTGTTTCCTCTGGTGGAATTTGATATGTTCCAAAACCTAAAATCGGCATTTTTACGCCATTGTTCAGAGTCAAGTAATGCATCTAATCACCTAAAACCCGAACAGGTCCTGTGCGTCAAGCATCACATCAACAATATGGACATTGAATGGACAGCGTGGCTCGCAGTCTCCGCATGCTATACAGTCGGTAGCATTGTATTTTAGATTGTTATAATGCTCCTGGATGCTTGCCGGCACTTCATCCTGATTTTTGGCCAAGTCAAATAGTTTGTTAACCATTGCAATATCGATTTCACTGGTACATGGTGCGCAGTGTCCGCAATATGTGCACTGACCGTCAAATGAGTGTTTTGGAGCATTCCTTAAAACGCTTGCATAATCCTTTTCGGCTTCGGTTGCATCACAGTATTTAAGTGATTCCTCCAGTTCTGAAACTGTCTTGACCCCTACAAAGATGCTGTCAACACCTTTCTGCTCCAGGCAGTAATGTATGCATTGAACGGGAGTAAGTGCAACACCGAAAGGTGAGGTTTCATCAGACAGGAGATTACCTCCTGCAAATCCTTTCATCACTGTGAGTGCTGTTCCGTTTTTCTCACAGGTTTCATACAATTCCGCCCTGATAGGATTCAAGCTTGAAAACTCATCATCATATGCATCATCCTTTCTGTACTCCTCAATGTCATCCATCACGCCGAACATGTCAAATGCAGGATTTATTGAAAACATCAGAAGTTCAATTTCGGGATTTTTTGCAGCTAACAATCCGATTTCAGGATTGTGTGTACTGAATCCTATGTGTGCGATTGTTCCTTCCTCTTTCAGCTTGCGGACATATTCAATGAACGGTCCGTTCATGATTTCCTCATAGTCTTCCATTTGGTCGACATAATGGATCATTCCAAAGTCAAGCACATCCAGCTGGAAACGTTCCATAAAGTCTTCAAAGGCTGGAATCACCTTATCCATTTCACGGGTTCTTACATACTGGTTGTTTTGCCATGTGGCACCGATGTGGCCTTGAATGACCCAGTTTTCACGATTAGGCTTTATGGCCTTGCCCAGGTGTGAGCGCACGTCAGGTTCACTCATCCAGCAGTCCACAAAGTTAATTCCATTAGCTTCACATGCCTTGATGAGTTCCTCAGTGTCTTCATAAGGTCTTTCAACTAAAAATTCTGCACCAAAGGCTATTTCTGATACCTTGATGCCGGTGTTTCCCAGTTCACGATATTGCATAAAAATAATCTCCAAAAAATATGTTACAATAATATTTATAGTTAAAAATAGAAAAAGTTAATGGAAAAATTATTGGATTTGAATATCCATTTTTCCACTGTTGATGGCAGCGATTGTACCGCCGTCAATGAGAAGGTCAATTCCTGTGATGAAACCAGCCTTTTCGGATAATAAGAATTCACTGGCAAATGCAATTTCATCTGAGGTTCCAACCCTTTTGGCACCGCAGACATCAATCATTGCCTGGTATCCTTCGCCGTTTGCTTCAAATTCATCATAAGCCAATGGTGTTACGATGATTCCTGGGCTGATTGTGTTTATTCTTGCACCTCTTTCAGCCCAGGAGTCTGCTGAAGCGTATTGCACTCTCAATTGGTTTGCTCTTTTGGAGACAACATATGCCACTCCAGAGTTTACAATAACATCCTCTTTTAGACAATCCAGGTCTTTCAGCTCATCGGTTGGTGTTACCCTGAGAAGATGCTCATCCTCTTTTGTGAGAGGAGACGGCATGTAACCTGTCATTGAGGATATGATTAATCCTGCTCCTCCTCTTGCCATCACTTTTCCGAACTCATCCACTGCATAGGATGTTCCAATCAAGTCCAGGTCAATGATGTGCTGTGGGTTTGCCTGGTTTGGTGATGCTCCTGCTGTGTCAATGAAATACATTACTGGACCGAGTGATGCTGCCTTTTCGGCCAGTGCCTTGATTGAGTCAAGATCCATTGCATTTGTAACCTGTGTTTCAACGTCATATCCTGAATAGGTCAAGTCATGCTTGAGGGTCACCAGCTTTTCCTCGTTGATGTCTGCAAGCAGTATTTTCTTTCCTGCTGAGATTCTTTTGATTATTGCAAGTCCCATGTCTCCTGCGCCTAAAAGCACAACTACTTCCTTATTGTGATTTAAATCGAAATTCATAATTATACCCCAAATTGTGAGATTGATTCTACAAATTCTGGTGTGTCAATGTATGCTATTGGCTCACCGGTTTCAAGTTCTTTAATCTTTTCCATGTCCTCATCGCTTAGTTCAAAATCGAAAACGTTGAAGTTCTCTTCCATTCTTTCAGGTTTTGTGGATTTTGGAAATACTATTATTCCCCTTTGAATGATCCATCTTATGATTACCTGTGCCACTGATTTTCCGTATTTTTCACCTATTTCAGCTAAAAGTGGGTTTTTGAATATTCCGTTTCTTCCCTCTGCAAGTGGCCCCCATGATTCAATCAGGGTTCCAAATTTTGCGTGGAAGTCTTCTGTTCCTTGCTGCTGGTAGAATGGGTTGATTTCTATTTGATTCACCATTGGTTTTATCTTGCTGTGGATGGCAAGGTTTGTGAATCTGGTTTCGGTAAAGTTGCATACTCCAATCGCTTTTACCTTTCCTTCCTCGTATAGCTCTTCCATTGCTCTCCATGTTCCGAACACGTCACCGATGTTTTGATGGATTAAATATAAGTCAATGTAGTCTGTCTGTAATTTCTTCAATGATTCCTCACAGGCTTTTTTGGTTTGCTCATATCCATGATGGGAATGCCATACCTTTGTGGTTATGAAGAATTCATCACGGTCAATTCCGCTTTCTGCAATTGCTTGACCCACTCCTTCCTCATTCATGTATGCCTGTGCTGTGTCAAAGTGTCTGTATCCTTCTTCAATCGCTTTTGAAACTGCATCCTTGGTTTCATTCGGCAGTATTTGAAATACTCCAAATCCAAGTTGGGGCACTTCAACACCGTTTGATAATTTTACATATTCCATAATTTTCACCTAAAGTTTTATATAATAATAAATTGAAAATTACTATATATAAATCTTTCCTTATGAAAGAGTTATCTATTGAAAGTGTTTGGAGATTAACATGAAAAATGAAAACTTAATAATTTACATCATGATGTTGGGTACTTTTGGAGTATTAAGTACCGAAATGGGAGTTGTTGGAATACTTCCCCAAATAGCGCAATACTTCCACGTTGACATTACACAGGCAGGACTCTTCGTGAGCCTGTTCGCACTTACAATCGCAATTTGCGGAATATTCATGCCATTGGTATTCTCAAGGTTCGACCGAAAGAAAAGTTTCATCCTTGTTTTGGCAGTGTTCACAGTATTCTCCACAATCGGAGCATTCGTGACCGATTTCAACATTGCACTAATCTGCAGAGTCATCCCTGCAATATTCCATCCTATATACTGCGGTTTGGCATTGACAGTCGCTGCTGAAATCGTATCCCCTGAAAAGGCACAGGATGCTGTGAGCAAGGTCATCATGGGAGTGTCCGCAGGAATGATCATTGGTGTGCCAATCACCACATTCGTTGCAACAAACCTCGGATACCAGTATTCAATGCTCTGGTTCAGCCTTGTTACATTCATTGCCTTAATAGCTACAATAATATTCTTCCCCACATTACCTGGAAAAGAGCAATCCTACGGAAACCAGGTGAAGGTGGCAACAACAGGAGTGTTCATAATATCAATTTTGGGAGTCATATTTTTAAATGGAGGAATGTACACCGCATACTCATACATTTCCGAGTTTTTAAACACAATGACAGGCATTTTTGGAACAGAGCTGAGCATAGTGCTGTTCATATATGGTGTAGCTTCAATCGTTGGAAATTGGGCCGGAGCCAAGCTGCTCAACAGTAAAACAAACCTTACCGTTTTGACATTTCCAATAATATTTTCCATACTGATGATTGGAATGTTTACTTTAAGCGGCATTAAAATACCAATAATAGTTCTAATGGTATTCTGGGGATTGCTTGCAGGTATCGGTAATGATATCTCACAGTACTGGATGGTGTCCGCAGCACCTGATGCACCTGAATTTGCAAATGGAATATTCCTGAGCATGGGAAATGTCGGCGTTACCCTAGGAACCACAATTGCCGGAGCGGTCGTTGCGGGAATGGGCGTTCAGTATGTGATGCTTGCAGCCATTGCAGTAATGATTATTGACTTGATACTGTTATTTACCAGAACCAACAGATACAAAATTGAGGCTTGAAAATGACACTTCCATCTCAATTCACACAGGAAAACACTGAAAACATCTTCATCTACCATTATGTTGAGGAAATGATAGCAAATTATGGCAGATACTTGAAAGAGGAACTAGAAGAAACCGATATTAAACGTTCAGAAATTCCATTCCTTATTAGGATCAGATTCAAAGGCAAGACAACACAAAAGGAACTGGTGGAACTGTTCAAGGTCAGTGAGGGATACACCGCCAAACTATTGAGGAAATTCGAGGACAACGGTTACATCACAAGATGCGAGGATCCATCAAACAGGCGCAAAAAGATTGTTGAGTTGACTGACAAGGGGATGGAAAAAACAGATGAGCTTTTTGAATTCATTGGCAATTGGGAGAAAAACGTTACATCAAAAATGACTGATGAGGAAGTTAAACTCCTGAAAAGATTATTATTTAAAGTAGTTGAGCCATAATTAATATTGATGTATACTAAGGAATTCATTCTGGATGAGGTCAACGGAATCAGAGATGAGATTGGCCATGACAAGGTCAACATTTTCATTGAGGAGATGTACTTCAATGAGGACACCAATGAACTGTGGATAATAACCGAGGACCGTCCCGACAAATCCGCAATCATCGGAAAGGGTGGATGGGTTGTCGGAAAGCTCAGGGAAAGGCTTGGCCTTGAAAGTATACATGTTGAGTCCTATGGGGACTTCCTGAACAAGGAATATAAATTAAAATTATCTAAAAAGACTGTTGAGAATCTTGACTTGAATTCAGTGGGTCTTGAAAACCTGAAAATAACCATTGAAAACAAGTTGGACAACATTTACAGTTTTAATTTTGATGATTACTTTAAGAAGAATGAATTTGAAGAATCTTCAGATACTGAAGCTGTTGTTGCACTGTCAGGTGGTGTTGACAGCAGTTTTTCACTTATTTTAGCAAAGAAATTGGGTTTCAATCCTGTTGCTGTTACAGTTGATCCGGGAACCATCATCCTGCCGAAGCAATTCAAGGAAAACATCAAGTTGATTACCGAATCTCTTGATATCACTCATGAGTATATCAGTGCGGATTACTCTGAGGTTATTTCCGAATCATTTACAGGTAAGCTTCATCCATGTGGAAGATGCTCCAAGAACACTTCCGAACTGGTTAAGCAATATGCAAAAGATAACAAAATACCAATAATTGTCTTTGGTGATATGCTTGCAACAGGTAGCCAATGCATAAATCTGCAAGAGGATTCATTATATCGATTGAACCTTCCGGCAAGTTTAAGTGTTGGCAAGCAAGAGATAAAATCCTTAATCGGAAACTATGATTTAAAGACATTCAAAGGATTCGGATGTCCGCTATTGTATGAGGTTCACAGGAAATTCCCATACATGAAGAAATTCTCCATACAAAGGATACTTAGGGAGACCCGTTCAGGAGCACTGGAACCCGGCGAGGCACTTGACTTAATATGGAGTTTTTATAAAACCAAGTAATTAATATTTAACATTTATTTTTTAAAAAAAGTCATGATTGTTGTGTAGAGATAAAAATAGAAGCTGAGCTTTACTTATTGAATTCATTGAGGAACAATTAATAAGTTTTCTATTAATATCTCACTTCACAACATCATGCTTCAGTAATCAAGGATTACCTCCGCAATTATAATTTTGTTCGTTAGACTATATAAAGTTTAGGTATGCCTAAACAATTTTTGATTGAAAAAAAATATAATTATTGAATGGATTCAATAATTTCATTAACAGGATTTGTACGATTGTCCAAATTATCATGAACCGGAAAAGTGTAAATCATCATGTATGATGAATTGCCCTCATCAAAAGTGTAAAAAGAGAAATAAGACTCGTTTTTCTTGAAATTCTGATGATTAATGTCCAAACCATTTTCTGAAGTGTAGTTTTCCTCAGACAGGAATGTGAAACCGGAGGACAAACGACTGTTTTTCTCCAGGATAGGATTTGAGGACTCTACCTGAATGACGCTAATTGTATAATTGTCCGAACCATCATACTTCAATATACATGAATCGTCAGTGGTTTTGTTGATTGAGTAGTTTCCAGGAATGTCAAAGGAGATGCCTGAAACCTTAACCTCTTCAGCAAAAATAATAGAAGTGCTTGAAGCCAATAGGAAAACAACAAGCAAAGCTAAAATTATTTTATTGAAATTCATAAAATCCCCAGTTATATTCCATGCCTTTCAAACTCATCATTTAAGAACACTTTAATATTATCACGAGCGATTTCAACCATTTCAGGTGCAGGTCCACCTGGAACCGCTCTGATTCTGACGTTTTCACGAGGATTTAAAGCCCTTTGGATCAGCTCATCTTCCAAGTTCAACTCATCAAAGCCCAATTCCACAGCAATGTCGTCAATAAATTGGGAAGTGATGTCCTCTTCAGCCATATCACTTGCAGTAGCCTCGTTAACGATTCTTCCCACAATCTTATGTGCTGTCCTGAATGGAATCTTCTTTTCGCGAACCATGATGTCAGCCAAATCGGTTGCAGTTGCAAAGTTCTTGCCGGCAAGTTCAGCGCACCTGTCAACCTTGAATTCGACAGAAAGCATCATTTTGGTTACGATAGACAATGTGTCATGGGTTACCTGAACTGCATTCCATAAATGAGGAGTAATTTCCTGCAGGTCCCTGTTGTAAGTGTATGGAATGGCCTTAAGGATTGTCAAGATGGTCATGAGCTCCCCTGTAGCAATGCTTGTCTTACCACGAGCGAGTTCCGCCACATCAGGATTTTTCTTTTGAGGCATAATAGAAGAAGTTGATGAATACTCATCGGCCATTTCAATAACGCCGAATTCATATGTGCTCCACAATACCAATTCCTCACAGATTTTAGCCAATGTGGATGATAAAGCCACCAAATCAAACACTGTTTCTGAGATGAAATCCCTTGCAGAAACTCCATCCATTGAATTTTCCAGATAAGCGTCAAAACCTAATAAGTCAGTGGTCAATTGCCTGTTTATTGGAAAACTGGTGGTTGCCATTGCTGCAGAACCTAATGGGTTTAGGTTAACACGCTTATAAGTGTCGGCCAAACGTTCATAATCCCTTTTGAGGGCCTGCACATGAGCCATCAAGTGATGAGCGATTGTGATTGGCTGTGCATGCTGCAGGTGAGTGAAACCAATGAACACGTCTTCAAGGTGCTCGCCTGCCATTTCAGTCAATCCTTCAATGAATTCAAGAATGCCGATTTGAATCTCTTCAATCATTTCACGCAATACCAATCTGACATCACATGCAACCTGATCGTTACGGGACTTTGCGGTATGCATGAAACCGGCTTCAGGTCCGATTTTGGAGGTTACATAATTTTCAATAGCCATATGAACATCTTCAACGGAAGCGTCGAATTTCAATGCCTCGAAACCTTCCTCCTTAAGGCTGTCAAGAGCGCATAAGATCTTATCTGCAATTTCAGCATCGATAATGCCCTCATGCTTCAGCATGGAAGTGTGTGCAAAATTAGTCTTGATATCCGCTTCGAAAAGAAATTTATCAGCATCAAAGGATGAAGTGTATTCAGCTGCTTCATCAGTCATTCCAGTTTTAAAACGACCATTTCTAATATTATCCAAAAAAATCCCTTCTAAAAAATGATTAAAATAAATTAAAAATAAATAAAAAAAGAAAATAAAGATTTAAAAAATCTTATTTTTTCATTTCAGTGTATCCGCATTTACCACAAGCAACTCTGTCACCATGGTCAGCCATGAATACACCTTCACCACAACGAGGACAAATTTGGTTTTTTCTTACAATTTTGTCTCCATCTACTTCGTATAAATCAGATTTTCTTACCATATAATCACCTATTCTTCTGCTTCAGCTTCTTCTTCAGGAGCTTCTTCTTCAGGTTCTTCGTTTTTAGCCATTACATGTTTGGTTTCAATGTATTTTAAGTCATCTACAGTGTCGTAAACTTTTGCATAACCTAATGCTTTAGGTTCACCGTAGTGAGGTTGTACATTGTCGACAACAAGTAAATCTTTTTTAGTGTTTAATAAAGCAACTAATTTAGATTTGATGTCTAATACTTTAGGAGTTGCTTCTCCATCATAATCAACGTAAAATTTGATTTCTTTTCTGTTAAATAATTTGTTTTCTTTTTCTTCGATAAATTCGATTTCCATGATAAAACCTCATTTAATTTATTTCAATAAATCCGTCAATAAGCATTTGAGCTTTATTTTTTAAATCACGAGCTTTCAAAAGCACTAATCCTTCATTTGGTTGACCATATAAAATGGTTGTTTCTGGATTTGCCAGTATGATGCAAGGAAGAACTGCAAGATCTTCTTCCCCGGCTACTTCAATTACATAGCATTCGCCATTGCTAGATAATTCAAGAGCTTGGCCTATGGTTTCCCATAGATCATCAGTAATGCATCCAGCAGGATTGTCGGCTTTCAATATATGATCAGCACGTATAACTTCATGAGTATGATTTTTTCTTTGAATTAAATTATCAATTATACCAATATTTGGATATAATTCATATTTGGTAAGATTTTCAAAAGTTGCATCACCTACAGAGATTAAAAACTCGGAAGACTTGATTTCCTCAATGGCATCTTCAAAGTCAGGATATAACTTGCCTAATGGCTTTTTCAATTCGATAATTATATCTTCATTTAATTCTGCATCAAGCTGTAACACATTAACACCTTATCTTACCCTTAAACAATATTCACCAGGAATTTCAATGTTCAATTCCTTAGCCACTCTAGACTCTTCCGGGTCAGTTATAATCAAAAGACCGCTCCAATTGTCAGAAGTTGGATTTCCGCAACTAGGACAGTGATCTTTACTTGAAATCATTTTACAAACGGTACAAGCTTTCATTCTTTACCCTTCTTACTTTTTTGTTTTGCTTCTTCAATCCATTCAAATCTACCTAAATTGTTTTGCCTCATTGTGAGCGGAATCTTGGAATTCCTTGCATTGTCAATATTGTTGGTAGATTCGTCCTTAATGGAAACGCTAACTGCTCTGGCTCTAACCAGGTCCCCAACATCCAAAGTCTTGTTGGATTCCTTAGCTATTAAAGCTCCTCTTTTAGCATCATAGTTAATATAATCGTCAGTGACTTGTGAAACGTGTATCAGACCATCCATAGGTCCAATTCTGACAAAAGCACCATAATCAACTATATCAATTACTTCACCATCAAAGATTTCATGTTGCTCAGGCTTAAAGAAAATAGCTTCAAATTCAACATCGTGATAAGAAGCACCATCGCCCATGATAAGTTTTCCTTCACCGATATGGTTTATTGCATTAACACAAATAAGTAAACCAAGTTTCTTATCTAAACGACCCTCATAAGTTTCGTTTAAAGTCTGAATAGCAACTTCTTCGAGAGGATTTTCAAACCTATAAGGTGGTATTCTTACAGTATCTTTAATTTTTGTTTTATAATACAAAATAATCCCTCATTCTTTTAATAAGTTTAATCAATATTATATTTTACCTTCAACAGCAATATATTTTTTTTGTCTTAAGTATACGATTGTTATTCCTTTATTTTTTGCACGATTTTTTAGTTCAATATCGTTAGTAGCTAAAACTTCTGAAACTCTAAGTAACGCATCATCCACAGTTTCATTTTCAAGTAATGAAATATCCTTTATTTCAACTTTTGAAGAATTAGCTAATTTTAAGGCCAAATTCGCATTCGACCTTGTTTTTCCCTTATTATTATTTTTCAAACCCTTCAATTCATTGATAACAAAGCTTGGAGTTGTTAGTTTATAAGAAGGTAATAAGTTTTCAAGTTCAGTGATTATATCCACATTGAACTGAAAAGGAACCATAAAAAAATTGGTGTCGATCACAACTTCTTTAGAGTCCATTTATTTACCTCTATTTAATAATACCATATCCAATTAATCTCCAACGGGCACCGACTCTACGACTTAAAGCAACCCTATCACCTGGGCTTGCACAAACCGGCAATTTAAGAGTAACATCAACATTATTCTTTTTAGCGGAAGTTACAACACCAATAGTAGTTGTAGTACCACAATTAATCATTAATGGTTCTTTAATCTTAATTGGAGCAACTTCACGTTCTTCTTTAGTACCTACAACACGATCAAGCAAGTTAGCTTCCATGCTGAAAGCGTCCAATACTTCAGGCAAAGTGCCTTCCTCACCTGCAACAGTACCAGATAAAGAATCTGACTTGGTTAAAGATGGGTCTAATCTTGTTGCAATACCAACAAGTCCTCCAGGACCTATTTCTTCAACTTGCTTACCATTTGCCTCAAGACCGATGATCTCTGATTTTAGAGTAACCCTTTTACCGTTGTTGGTTGGGCCAGGTCTGATTTCAATGGTGTCTCCAAGTTTGAATTTACCTTGAACCAATGTTCCTCCGATTACTCCGCCTTTGATTTTATCCGCACCTGAACCCGGCTTGTTAATATCAAATGACCTAGCTACATGCATCAATGCAGTGTCATCAATATTTCTTTCCGGTGGCTGGATTTGTTTAAGCATAGTTTCGATAAGGATATCTACATTAGCACCTTGTTGAGCAGATACAGGTATTATCAGTGCATCTTCTGCACAAGTACCTTTAACAAATTCCTTGATTTCATTATAACTTTCAATAGCTCTTTCTTTTGAAACAATATCAATTTTGTTTTGAACTACTATAACATCCTTAACGCCGATTACATCAAGCGCCATGAGATGTTCTTTTGTTTGTGGTTGTGGACAAGACTCATTTGCAGCAATTACTAACACTGCACCATCCATAATTGCAGCACCAGATAACATAGTTGCCATAAGAGTTTCGTGACCAGGAGCATCTACAAAAGACACTTTTCTGATTAATTCAGTTTCGCTTCCACAGTGTTCACACTTTTCAGAGGTAGTGTAACATTCAGGCTCATCACATTCAGGACATTTTCTGAATTCAATGTCCGCATAACCTAAACGGATTGAAATACCTCTTTTTGTTTCTTCACTGTGAGTATCAGTCCAAATTCCTGATAATGCTTTAGTAAGAGTAGTCTTACCATGGTCTACATGACCAACCAAACCTATGTTAACATCTGACTGTACGTTCACAGATAACCACCTTTTTAATAATTTTAATTCAACTTAAAGTAAAATGAGAAAAATAGTAGAACTATTCTTCCTCTTCTTCACCAGCACTAAGAATATCAGCTATTGATTTACTACCAGCTTGAGTAACTACAGTGTTGATTTGTACGATATCATCAGCAATAGTGTTTCCTCTTACGGTTTTTCTTCTTTTAACACCATCTGCTTTAGGATGATAACCGACACCACCAGTTAATAAGCTTTTGATTCTTCTAGTACCTGAAACATCTTTTTTCATAGTGAAACCGTTTTTGTCACTTCCACCAGTAATTTTTAAAGTGTAACCATCTAAGCCAACAATTCCACCATCAAATTCATCACCGATCACTAAACCGTTGAGTGCTTTAGCATCGTCCACTTCAATTTGATGAGTTTCAGCTTTTTGAGACACAACAACTTTGAATGCCATGGTTTTTCCTCCTTAAATTATTTTATAATACTAAATTTATTATTCAAAAAGACCAAATTTACCCCAATCCGGATCTTGTTTGCGTTTAATTTCAAGAAACTCATATAATGTTTCATATTCATCTTCTGTTAGCTTATCTTTAAATTCCCTTTCGATGAACTTGTAATGCTTTTCAGGGATATCCACATATAGCTCATCCCCCTCATCGAAATGCTTTCCGACAATGGCGTCCTTAATGGCCATAGCAACCCTTTGACCTCTAGGGATGGAAGGCAATGTTTCACCTTTATCCTCCATACTTGCTATTACACCAACATATTCACCATTCTTGTTAATCAAGGTTTGACCTTGCTTGACTGTACCGCTAATGGATTCAATTCCAATAATGGCTGGTTTACTTTGACGGAAAACCAATTTAGGCAATGACATGAATTTTGCAGGTTTTATAATGGCATCATAGAACGCTTTTTTCTTAGCTTGTTCCATCTCATCAATCCATGCCTCGTAATCCTCAATAATCTGATAGATTACATCACCCTTGAACAGCTTAACATCTGAATTCTCCAAATCCTCCTGGGAATTCGGATTAACATTAACATTGAAAGCGATGATTGCACCATGTGCATCATTTTCATTTAAAGCAATAGATGAATTAATTATATCTCTACGATTAACATCACCGATGTCTGCTTCACGAATAGGGATTTCCAATTCTCTTAAAAGCTTAACTATCGCTTCAAGAGAACCTAATGTATCCGCTTTAACTAAAATACCTTCATCTTCAGTACTTATTGTAATGTCCTCAATCTCTTTCAAGAGTTCCTCTTCCACATCCTCATTATCGTTTAATACTCTAAGAGGTGAACCGGAAACGACATCGTCCAAGTTTGGAGCAGCGATTTTGATACCTGCTGCAGCAACGACTTCATCGAACTTTTGGAATTTCTTTTTGGAATCCCTCATTTCCTCCAATGGGAGAGGTCTTAAGATGGATCTGATTTTAGTTGTCAATACATCATTTGAGGAAGTCATTAAAGCGATTTCATCATTAGTTCGCAAAACACCATCATATATAATACTATCAATTGTAAGACCTAAACCAACTTCTTCCTTGATTTCCAGCACTGTACCCTTGGCAGGAGCATCCTCATTGATTTCAAGCTGCTCGGTTAAGTATTCCTGAGCAAGTCCTAATAGCATTGCTAAAACTTCAATGATTCCCTCACCGGACCTGGCGCTGATTGGAATGATACTGATTTGTGAAGCGAAATTGCTTACCCTATCAAATCTTTCGGATTGGAAACCTTCCTTGTGGAGTGTACCTACAATCTCATATATTTTAGTGTCCAAATCCTGTTTGACACTTTGAGCTTGTTGTTCGAAAGATTCCTTGAATGAAGCTCCTTCATGTGTTTCCCAACCGAATAACATGTCTATCTTGTTGGCGACAACTATGAATGGAGTCCTATACATCTTAAGGATATTCAATGCCTCGAATGTTTGTGGTTTGAAACCATCATTAATATCAACAATCAAAACGGCCAAATCTGCAAGTGCTCCACCACGTTTTCTCAAACTGGTGAAAGCTGCGTGACCTGGAGTATCAATAAAGAATAATCCAGGAATCAAGTCCTTGATAGTTAATCTTGATATGAAATTCCCACAGATTTCTTCAATAGTATCGTTAGGTATCTCTGTAGCACCTATATGTTGTGTAATACCTCCTGCTTCCTTATCAGCAATGGTACTACCTCTAATATAATCCAACAATGTAGTCTTTCCGTGGTCTACATGTCCTAAAACTGATACAATCGGGGATCTGATTTTCATAATATCTTCTTAATAATAAAATTTCTAAAATTTATCTATTCATAAATTAAATCGTTATCGACGATTTTGTAATCACAAATTTCATCTTCATTAAAGAAAAGTGCAATTTCTCTTTCTGCAGACTCAGGAGCATCTGAAGCATGAATAATGTTTCTACCGGTATCCATACCAAAGTCTCCTCTGATTGTTCCAAGATCTGCTTCTAAAGGATTGGTTGCGCCGACAATTTTCCTGATAGTGGTAATTGCTTCTTCTCCTTGAATGACCATTGCAAGGGATGGTGAAGAAGTAATGTATTCAACTAAACTTGGGAAAAATGGTTTTTCAGCGTGTTCTCCATAATGAGTTTTTGCTAAATCTTCATCAATGTGAATTAATTTACAAGCCACGATTTGAAGACCTTTTTCTTCAAAACGGGATAATATTTTACCCATAAGACGTCTTTGTACAGCGTCTGGTTTCATCATTACAAAACTTTTTTGAATCATTCTTTAACCCATTTAACTTTTCTTGGAACTCTTCCGAGTTTAATCATATTTTTTTCACATTTGCTGCTACAAAAGAAATAAATTGAACCGTCTCTTTTGACGTACATTTTTCCTGTACCTTCTTCTATTTCTTTATGACAGAATGAACAAGTTCTCATGCTTTTACACCTTCTTAAGGAGTTCTAATTTCTTTAGCTTCTCTAATAGTATCAAGTAACATTAAGATGTCGCCTTGTCTTACAGGACCCATAATGTTTCTTGTTAAAATTCTTCCTTTGTCTCTACCATCGAGGATTCTGCATTTAACTTGCATTACCTCACCAGTCATACCAGTTCTTTTTAAAACTTCAATGACTTCAGCAGGAGTTCCTTCTTCCATTTAAATCACCGTAAATCACTAAAAGAATATTATCTATTCTTTTAATTCAGCAACTTTTTCTACGATTTCAGCTACAGCAGCTTCTGCGTCACCAGCATCAACAATACATGCGGAAGCAGTTCCAACAGTTAAACCAGCAGCAATTCCAACTTGTTCTTTGGTAGGTAAGTAAACGTAAGGAATTTCTTTTTCATCTGCTAATACAGGAATGTGAGCAACGATTTCAGCAGGATCAACATCTTCTGCGATAACAACTAATGCTGCGTCTCCTCTTTCGATGAATTTGGTTACTTCGTTGGTACCTTTTGCTACTTTACCGGTAGCTTGTGCGGTTTCTAATGCTTCTTCAGCTTGTTTAGCTAATTCTTCTGGTGTGTCAAATTTTACATAAATGTTTGCCATAAAATATACCTCCTTTTTCATCTGGCTATGCCATCCATCGGCAGATATTATAATCCATTTTGAATCATAATATTATTTAATTACGGCTTCTAAATTACCTTAATTTATCTATAGAGTAATCTAACAGCCTTTAATAATACTAATTCTTGAATAATTCATATATCACTAAATCCACAATCCCGAGAAAAAAATAAGAGGGATTAGACTTTCAATACAAATACTTCTGAATTTCATATAATTTTTAGCAAAACTAAAAATAAAAATTTAGTAATTAATGAAATAATTCTAGAGAACTAGACAATATTAAATTAGTTAGCATAGTATATAAATGTTTTCAAAAAATAAGCCAAAATAAGTAATTTCAGAACTTTCAATCATTCTTTAAAAAAAAATAAAATTAAAAAAAATAGTAAAAGAGATAGTATTGGATACTATCTAAAGATCAACTAACAAATCTATTTGATTGCTAATTTGATGTCTTCTGCTTTTACAGTTTTTCTACCAGCGTGGCGAGCAAATCCGACAGCTTTTTGAGCGATTTCGTTACCGCAGTCTTCGATAGCTTCGGTTAATGCGATTTTAGCATCATCACTTACTCTTTGTGCACCAGCATTTTTTAAGATTCTGCCTACAGGAGCAATTGGTAATTCACTCATAATTATACACCTCATTTAATTTGTTAATAATAGTTTTAATTTGCTTATATATAAATCTATTGGTAATGAAGGGTTGATTTTTGATAATTACAACATAACTTACCATGATATTTTAACATAAATAGTGACATTACTATATCGTGAAATGTTTTTCACAAATGACTTGAAATAAAAAAAGTGTAACTTTTGTTTGAATAAATAAGAATTAAAAGAAAAAATTAAAAGTAAAAGAGATTTAAAGCAAAATTTATTTGTTCATCAAAATCTCTCTTAAAGTGTCTATATCCGCATCAACCTCAGTAGGTTGGGTACATGCATCAATAGCAGTGTTAGGATCTTTGAGCAAGTGTCCGGTAACCACACAGGTTATTGTTTCACCCTTGTCAACAACACCCTCATCAACAAGTTTTTTAAGACCTGCAATGGAAGCTGCTGAAGCCGGTTCGACACCGATACCCTCAGTTCTTGCAAGCAACTTTTGAGCATCTAAGATTTCCTCATCGCTCACTGTTTCGGAATATCCGTTTGAATCATAGATTGCATTCAATGCCTTGATGTCACTGACCGGAGCACCGATACGTATAGCGGTAGCGATAGTTTCAGGATTTTCAACAGGCACTACTCTTTTGTCACCTTTCTTGAATGCATTAGTTACAGGACATGCACCTTCCGCTTGGATACCAGTCATCATTGGCAAGTCCTTGATGAATCCTGCGTCGTAGAATTCTTTCACTCCTTTCCATATTGCTGAAATGTTACCGGCATTACCAACAGGGAGTATTATTCTGTCAGGAGCCTGCCAGCCTAAGTCTCTGACGATTTCATAACCGATGGTTTTTTGCCCTTCAAGTCTGTAAGGGTTGATAGAATTTAATAGGTAAAGATGTTTTTCCAATGCAAGAGCGGTCATGGCTTCAAGTGCCTCATCGAAGTTTCCGTTGATAGACATTACTTCGGCACCATGGAACATTGCCTGAGCAAGTTTTCCAAGTGCAACCTTACCTGAAGGTAAAAATACGATGCAGCGTAATCCTGCACGGGCAGCGTATGCTGAAAGTGAAGCGGAAGTGTTACCGGTTGAAGCACAACCTACGGTGCTTACACCCAATTCCATAGCTTTGGTCATTCCGACAGTCATTCCCCTGTCCTTGAAACTTCCGGTAGGGTTTGATCCTTCTACCTTAACGTATAAGTTTACTCCAAGCTCATCTCCTAGCTTGTCACATTTGCAGAATGGGGTTCCACCTTCATCAAGGGAGACTATTTTTGTCTCATCAACTGGAATGCATTCCTTGAATTTCCATAAGTTATCTTTTCTACCGTCAAAAATGTCTTTAGAAACATCTATTTCATTGACGAGTTCAAGTACTGATCCACATTTTTCACAAGTGTAGATTACTTCATCATCGTCGTATTCTTCTCCACATGAAACACATCTTATCATAAAAAATCACATATATATTTTTTAAAATTATTTTATATAAAATTTAACTAAAAATTAGAGGTTATGAATTCTGCAATAGGCAGTGTCAGGTAAACCTCAACGAAACCTGCAATTATCATCAGTATTGTTGATACAGCTAGCAGAATGATTGCCTGTTTTAGCTTGTCGAAATTGTCAACATATGAATCGTACAGCTGACTTGAAATCGGCCCGTCTTCCTGCTTTGCGAATGTCTTAAAGAAATTCAGTATAAAATTGAATAGAACAAAACCTGATGCACAGGCTATGATGCATGATGGCAGCTCGAAAATGCCGTGAGGCACCAGCATCAGCAATGTAGTTAACAGGTCATCCTGAATTGCAGTGAAATATCCAATGAACAAACCGTTGAATGCAAGTATAACCGCTGAAAAGCAGCATAAAACTCCCATTATAAACATTATGAACACTATTTTGATATTGTTTGAAAATATGCTTTGAAATGTCAGCTGGATATTGCCTGTGCGAACCTGGTTTGAAATGTTTTCGACAACAGGGTTGAGAAATGAATTCAGGTAGGGTTCAAGGAAGTATCCTGCAAGAAGTGAAATGACAAGGAGGGCTATTGATGCATAAACGGCCATTTTGTTTTCTGTGAATGCCTGCCTTATCTCTTTTTTAAAATCAATCATTTATATCAGGGTATTTGCAAGTTCCCTTGCTTCATCTTGCTTTTCGTGCAAGTCATCCATGAACTCTTCCATCAGCTCGGCGGTTCTCATCTTACAGTCACCGCAGCGCAGGGTTCCGTTCAGACAGTCATGCCTGATTTGTTCAAGCTCCTTATCGTCATCGATGAAGTGGTATAATAGCATCTCATAGATTACGCACTTGTCAACCTCTCCACCAAGCTCTTCCTGCTCTTTTAGGGTTTCCCTTCCGCCTGTTTTTGCGGACTTGACCTTTTTGACTGCACTTTTTGTGTCGTCATTAAGATATATTGCAGTGTTTGGCTTTGAACTGCTCATCTTATCCCCGGTTAAGCCTGTGAGGAACCTGTGATATGTTGATGCCGGCTGGATGAAGCCTGTTTCCTCATGAAGCCTGTGGGCAATATCCCTTGTAAGTCTTATGTGAGGGTCCTGGTCGATTCCAACGGGAACAACAACCTTTTTCGGTCCGCCGAATTCCTCGATTTGCGGAAGCAGAATGTCTGCAACCTGCATCAATGGCGCTTGCACATGAGCAATGTTGGTTGAGTTTTCAAAACCGTAGATTGCCCTGAGCTGGCTGAAATTGGTTTTATTGGCTGCCTTGAATGCCAAGGTCTGCAATTCCTGATTCTGGGATTGCAGATAAACGTTAACGTTATCCCTTTCAAGGTCCAAACCTAATGCTATCCAGTTTGTCAGGTATTCATTGACAGCGATTTCACGACCCTTTTCAAAGCTCATTCCACGTGCAGCATATGCTTCCAAGTCTGCAATCGGCAATGAAAGCATTGCACCCATGTCCTGGTACCATTTCAATTGGTCTACAACCATCTTGTGGCCAATGTGCATTTGTCCACTTGGCATCATACCTGTAACAACTGCAAAGTCCTTGTCCTGATTGATCAGGTTGTTGATTTCATTGAATTCCCTGTGTCCGAATATGACTCCTCTTTGCATTAGCCTTTGAGGGTTTTTAACGTCTTTTAGAATTTCTGAAATCTTACCTATACCGAATTGATTCACCAATTTGTCATAATCTAGGGTAAATGATGCCCAT
Organism: Methanobrevibacter thaueri; assembly: GCF_015062915.1. Taxonomy (GTDB): domain Archaea; phylum Methanobacteriota; class Methanobacteria; order Methanobacteriales; family Methanobacteriaceae; genus Methanocatella; species Methanocatella thaueri_B. The sequence continues at coordinate 96,926 of NZ_SUTJ01000001.1, forward strand.
GGGTCTATTAAATCTGCCATATTTTCACCAACAATTCTGTTAAATTAAATTCATGATTAAAAATTATTAAAAATTATTATAAAAGTTATGAAATATAAATGATTCCTTTGATTTAAACTATGGTCTTGTCCATTCTATATTATAGTATGTTATGTCGAAATCCTCATCGACAATGGCCAGAAGCAACTTCTTGTTGACTCCGTGTGAGACCCTCACATAGCTTGCAAAATTACGTGCATTGATATCATAATTCTCAAAGATGATCTTTACCAGGTAGTCTGAGTGTCCTTGGCCCGGACCGCCTCCACGGTCATAGAGCCTGAATTCGGAACCGTACTTGAAACCGGTCTTTATCACATAGCCCCTGTCCTTCAAGTCCCTGTAGACAACATACTTGCCGTAGACATCCTGTTCCTTTAAAAGGTCAATGAGATAGCCCACGCTGCATTCAACGTCATCCTCATAGATATTCAGGCGTCCCTTTTCTGAAAGGTAACATGCCTCAATTAATGAAAGGTGAAGAAAATCTGCCTCGATTTTTCCGAACTTGCTTTTCTCATGCAAGGCAATCGGTCTTTTACTTCCTTCCTCAATCTTTATAGAAACAATACCGTTTGATAAATTTCCACGCATTAAAACACCGTAAAAAGAAATAAATTATATTTAATGCTAATAAGTTTGAAATAAATATTATATAAAATTTTTGTAAAAAAAAGAAAGGTAAAGTTAAACCCTAATAAAGATATTATGGGCCATTTCGGTTGGAATGTTTAACTCTACATCATCAATAGTAACCAGATAGTGGTTGCCTATGCGGTTTTCATTGAATTCATACTTCAAGTGTTGACCGACCTTAATTCCAGCGTCAGTGATTTCATCAAGAAGGTCTTCGTTTCCACGAATGAATGATATTGTACCTTCCGCATTGGAATTTAACTCTGAAACAGACAATAAATTGAATTTCCTATTGATGACCTGGTCAAAGTCTTTTTGAGAAAAGCATTGTTGGCAACTTTCAAAATCAAAATCACATGCAGGAATGATATGGTCATCAGGACACAGGTCAGGATGGTGCATCATAGTGCATAAAGCCCTTTCAGCCTCATCAGACAAGGTATGTTCCATTTCACAGGCCTGTTCATGGACATTTTCCTCTTTGACTTTTAAGATATCCAATAGGAATTTTTCCAAAATCCTATGTTTTCTTGTAATCTTTTGAGCGATTCTCATGCCCTCGTCAGTTAAGGTTGCTCCTTTGTAAGGAGTATATCCAATATAACCTAAATCTTCTAGTTTTTTAAGCATTTGGGTTACACTGCCTGGTGCAATACCTAAGTCCTTTGATAATTGTGTGGTTGAAACCTGTTCTCCGTTGCTGCCGTTACGGTAGAGAACTTCCAAGTATTCTTCAATGTTTTCACTTATTTTAGCCTCTGCCATGAAAGTCACCTATTTTTTAATTAATCTAAATGTTTATTATTGAAAGTATAAAAAAGTTTTGATTAACCTAAAATATAAAAAAATAGAATTTAAAAAAAAGAAAAAAAAGAAAAGAATATCCATTAGAATGACAAGCTGGAGTAGATACCGTTTAAGGTAAATGAGTTTGTATTCCAATTAGATACTGATCCTAAAGAGTTTCTTGAACTAGTTGCATCAGCAACATACCATTGACCGTTAACCAATACCTGAGTCCATACGTGACCGTATGTGCTTCCGCTTGAGAACTTACAGGTACCGTGTACGTATCTTGCCTCAAGACCTGCGGTTCTGAACATTGCAACCAACAGGTGTGAATGGTCAACACAATTACCTTTTCCGGCGCTTAAAGTACCGGTAGCACCATATTTGGTGTTATAGTAGAAACTATATGATATATGGTCCCTGACGTAATTGAATATCGCTTTAGCTTTAGCCAGATCAGTGGTCAATCCTTTTGTAACTGAATTGACAATAGATTTAATTGCTGAAGCGCCAACTTGACAGTTGGTTGTGGACTTGAGATACTTGGCCAAACTGGTTTCAGTACATTTCTCATTCAATCCTGAACCTGTTCCGGTTGTTGAACTTGAACTGGAATCTGAACTGGAACTTGAGCTTGAAGCGTAAGTAACAGTCACATAGCTAGGCAATCTATTTTCGGTATCGTAGAAGTACAATACGCGTGAAAATGCGTCAACCAATTCGGAGTAGATAATCTTACCCACGTCGGATGAAGCATAGTTCGGAGCATGATTGTTTGTGCTAATGAACACTGCAACATTCTTTGCGACAGTTACATAATCGTATAACTTTTTAGAGTTTATTGTGTCTCCGGAAGGAGCGCTTGGTACTGAAACTCCGCTAAGGACAATAATGTCATTGGTATTGGAACTGTTTATTTGATATATTGCTTGACTCATCAAGTACAGGAATTCCGGTAAAGTGAATGTGTATCCTCCGGTTGTTACTGTATTAGGCAGTTTGCCGTTGGAGTCATAGAACTTTTTCAGATTGGTTGCACCAGTGACAATATTCTTGATGGATACTGTCTTGACTGATGAGGATGATGAGGACACAGAATTGAAGTCCACATCGTTTGAAATACCGTATCTGAACAATACGACACCGGCTGATCCACCTTTCAACGCTGATGCTATGTCAGTTTTGAGCTCTGATGTTGAGAGTTTTGTTGTATCCTCATCGGACTTGTATGTTTGAATACCTGTCCATACATCAGCTCCTTTTGAGTTTTCCACATACCATTTGGTTGCTGAAGCAATCCATGTAGTGTCCTTGTTATAATTTCCCTTATAGACCATAGGGATTACTACATCCATGTACTTACTTAATGAGTCATAATCCTGTCCATAATAATATGCGCTGCTTGTAGTTTCAGGCATCAATGCACAGGATAGGACCAAATTACTGTTAATTGAATCAACAGCAGTCTTAACCTGCTTTACAAATGATGTTATTGCTTCGGTTCCTCCAGTAGTCTTATAAGCGGTTCCAGGATATCTTAAATAATCCAAGTGGATACCTGAAAGACCTTTTAAAGCCGCATAAGTTTTTATTTCATTTATTTTAGTTGTGAAATATGATGTATATTCCTTGCCGTCTTTAACTGGATTTACCCAACCTGTGCTGCCTGAGTAGAATGCCTGAACCCACATGTGAACATCGATTCCGACTTCAGACGCACTAGCAATCCATGATTCAACACCTGATTTACCGTATAATTCGTAAGCCTTGAAGTTCAATAGAATATCTGTAACTCCTTTTGAAGCAAGAGTCTTAAGGTTCACGCTTTTCATGTCTGAACCGTACAACCAATATGCATTATGTGTTGTTACAGTCTTTTCCTTGATTGTAACTGTACTTGACGCAGTTTTAGCGTTTATCTTGGAGTCCTTAGCTATTGAATACTTAATTGTGTGCTTACCTATCACCAAATCAATCGGTAACGATGCGATACCATTGCTGTCAGTGGTTTTAGTATATGTTTTACCGTCCACATTGAATGTGATCTTTTTGCTTATTAATGGAACGCCAGCTGCAGTTACAGCAACCTTAAATGTGTTGCTTTTACCATAAGTGAAGCTGGTTCCGCTTTTTACAGTAAATGTAGGAGTTTTAGTAGTAATGATAGTTACTTTACTTGTTGTACTTGATGCCTTATAGAAACTATTCCCTTCAAATTTATATTTTACTGTATAAACCCCTTTCGCCAATGAAGGAAGATTAAGTGAAGCAATACCATTGGCATTTGTTGTTCTAGAATATGTTTTTCCATTGATAGTAAATTTAACTACTTTTCCTTTGCCCGGAGCGTATCCGAACTTGTTTAACAATTTGACTTTAATTTTCTTAGTGTCAGTATTAAGGAAAACGTAATTGCTTGCAGTTAATGATGAAGTAGTAGACCTAACTACCTTAACAGTGTTGGTTTTTGTCAAACCATCAGTGTTATAAGAGATTATCTTATAGGTTCCCTTTTTAAGGGTGGTCAATGATAAACTAGCAACACCATTAGCATCTGTTTTTACCTTATATGTTTTTCCGTTAATCTTAAACTTAACTGTCTTTTTAGCTAGAGCCTTACCGTTGCTTTTAAGGAATTTAGCAGTGAATTTTCTGCCATCAGTGTACACCTTAGAGATGTCACTTGCAGTGATTGTTGACAGTACCTTGAAGGTTGTAGTCAACTTATAACCTGTAACAGGGTTTTGTGCAATCACCTTGTAGGTTCCAGGTTTAAGATTTATGCTTAAAGAAGCCACACCTTTCGCATTGGTCTTTTTGGTGTATGTCACTCCATTGGCAGTGATCTTGACATTGGTGTTCGCCAGAGGATTTCCGTACTCATCCAAAAAGGTAGCTGTGTATTGTGCAGTTCCCTTATAATATTTAGTGATATCCTTTGCCTGAATAGTCTTTGATACATCGATTTTTGAAGAAACATTGCCTTCTGCACTTAACAGCTCATTGTCGGATGAAGCTGATAGGCTGGCAATCCCATTTTCACTATTCAAGAGATAGTCACTATCCGAGTTAGTTGATAAAGTATTTGAATTTTCAGATTCTAAAACTTCTTCACTTGATAGAGAAACTTTAGATGAATCATTATCAACATTTGAAACACTTGATACAGAAATTTCTGATGAATCAGCAGTTTTCTCCAGTGGGACTGATACATCTGATGTGTCATCTACTAAGCTAGTAGCATATGAATCTGTAACATTAACATCACTTGCTGATATTGCGCTGAGCGATAACACAGCCGTGAACAATACCACTAAAGTGAGTAATATTTTTTTGTTCAAAATATTTTACCTCCTTAACAAAATTTTTAAAAATTAATGAGAATATTTTCTCATCGTACAAATATTTATTGCAAATATCTTATATAAAGCTTTGTATTTGCTAAATCCAATTAAATGAGTTTAATTTTTAAAATTAAGTCTAAAACTTTATGAAAATAAACAAAGAAGTAAAAATATCTTTGAATTAAGCTTTAAAAGAATATTACATGATGAAACATTTTTTAAAGTGACTTAATAAAACAAAAATAAGAACAGTAATGTTAAAGCTTTTTAGATAAAATAGGGCATGATTTAAAGTTATTTAAGCTATAACCATAAAGATAAGTCAAGTTATAATTAAAAACAATAAGTTTAACAAAGAATATTAAAAAATAAGCAAAAATAATAAAAAAAAGAAAAATGTGTAAAATTTTTAATTTTACATCATTGGAGGCATTCCGCCCATACCGCCTGCACCAGGCATTGGTGGCATGCCGCTTGCATCGTTTCCAGACTCATCAGGTCCGGTGGAGTTGAGTGCATTTCTTGCTGCAATCATGTCATCGATACGTAAGATCATTTCTGCAGCTTCGCCAGCGGATTGGAGAGCTTGTATTTTAACTCTTAAAGGTTCAATAACGCCAGCTTCTTTCATGTCAACAACTTTACCTTCAAATACATTGATTCCAATGAATGGAGAGTCTTCGTGAGCAGCTTTCAAGTCAGCAATCAAGTTGATGGTGTCTAAACCTGCATTTTCAATTAAGGTTCTAGGGATTACTTCCAATGCTTCAGCATATTTTAAAATAGCTAATTGTTCCCTTCCGCTTACGGATTCACCATATTCTCTTAATTGTTTTACCAAATCGATTTCACAAGCTCCTCCACCGATGAGAACTTTTCCTTCTTCAATGGTTGCAGCAACTACGCCTAATGCGTCGTCAAGTGCTCTTGCGATTTGTTCGGTAACGTAACGGGTACTTCCTCTTAATACGATTGAAGATGCTTTCGGATTGTCACATTCTTCGATTAAGGTTAACTCGTGGTCAAAGATTTTGTCAAGGTATACATGACCTGCTTTACCTAATTTTTCTTCGGATAAATCTTCAATGTCAGTTACGAGTTTAGCACCGGTTGCTTTTGCGATTCTGTCCATATCAGATTTTTTGACACGTTTGAAAGCCATGATTCCTGCTTTTTTAAGGTAGTGTTCTGCCATGTCGTCAATTCCTTTTTGACAGAATAATACGTTTGCTCCGGAATCGATGATTTTTTGAACTAACTCTTTTATCATGGTTTCTTCCTGTTGGAGGAAGATTTCAAATTGATCAGGACTGGTTATGTCAATTTTAGAATCGGTATTGATGCTTTTAAGCTCAATTGGATATTTCATTATTGCGATTTTAGCGTCTTCAACATCTTTAGGCATGTTTTTGGATACTGATGCCTTGTCGATGATGATTCCTTCAGCAAGGAATGAATCTTCCACGGAGTCTCCGGAAACCCTTTGGATGTTGATGTTGTCAATATCGGATTTTCCGTCTTCCTCAATTCTTAAAGCTGCTTTTACAACAAGGTCTGCTAAGTGTTCTTTTGCATAGTCTGAACCTTTACCACTCATAGCAGTTACAGCCACTTTTTTAAGGGTTTCTTCATCGTCAGCGTCAATTGCAATTTCTTTTAATAATTCAACAGCTTTTGCAGTAGCGTTTCTGAATCCTTTAACAACTACGGAAGTTGCAATGCCGTCATCTAATAATTCTTCAGCTTTAGCTAATAATTCACCTGCAATAACAACAACAGAAGTGGTTCCATCTCCAACGATTTCTTCTTGTTTTTTAGCTGTTTCAACGAGCATTCTAGCTGCAGGTTGGTTGATTTCCATTTCTCTCATAATGGTTGCACCGTCATTGGTTACGGTTACGTCACCTAATGAGCTTGTTAACATTTTGTCCATACCTTTAGGACCTAATGTAGTTCTTACAATACCTGCCAATACTTTAGCGGCAGTGATATTCATTCTTAAAGCATCTCTTTTTGAATATCTTTCAGTTCCTTCAGGAAGGATAAATATTGGTTGATTTGCCATTTAATAATCACCTAAAAATTTTTTAATAAAAATATAAAACTAAGTTTTTATACATATTTAGATAGGTAAGAAGTAATATAAAAACATTACCCATTAAACTAACTTTAGGTGTGTTAATGTACGAAGAGATAATAAAAGAGATTAAGGCTAACCTGGGTGAAAACCCGGATTTGAACAGGAAGTACCTTTCCTCACAGATTGAGGTTTACAAGGACCATCCCTACAACAAGGAAATCATCAAGGAGATTTCACGTCTAATGTGGGATTGCCTGAGCGATGACGAGAAACAGGAATTCATAGAGATATCCGAAAGGGAAAATCCTATAATTGATGTATTAAATGACATTTTCTATGAGATTGAGAACGGAAACTATGATGAGCCCTTAAAAAAGCTCAATGACTTCATGAAAACTTTTCCGGGAATGTTTGAGGACGACAAGGTAAGCGAGTACCATTATTTCACAAACCCATTGGAAGAGTTGATTTTCAGGAAATATGTCGGTGCTGAAAAGCAGCTCAGATACATTCCCGACAACCAGCCACTGCTTGATTTGTACTATGTATACGGATTTCTGCTTTTGGAAAACAAGGAATATGACAAGGCAGAGGAGTACCTGAAAAAGGCAATAAAGATCGATCCTGTTTCAGCAAGGATAATCCTTGAGCTGACCGAAATCTATAAAGTTCACACCTACACGTTAAATGAAAGCTTCATCAGAACATGCGATGCACTCAAATACTCCTATTATCCGCAGGACATTGCAAGATGCTACAGGAACCTCGGATATTACTATGTTGAGGAAAATGACATGAAAACAGCCCTGGCGCTTTACATCTACAGCATGGAGTTTGAGCCAAGCCCTCTTGCATATGCTGAAATCAAGTCCATCCAGTCCAAAAACGACAATATGGAACTTTCACTTGAGGAATGCATTGAAATAATAGGCAATAAGAATATTCAATTGGGCGTGAATCCGTTTATTCTTGAAACCCTTGACGAATTCATCAAGGAATATGAGGCAAATAAGCTATATAATCAGTTAATGTATTTCCTGGAGCTTAAGTTTGACCTGACAAGGGATGAGGAAACACTAAGTAAGATTAATGAGACACGTGAGAAACTTCAAAACTAAACTTATTAATAATATATATTATATATAATATAACAGGTGATTTAAAATGTGCTCTAGCGGAGGGCCAATGGCCGATATCGATTTGAAAAAATTGAAAACAAAAAAATATCATTGTAAAGACTGTGGAAATTCCTTTAAAGGACTTGGAAAGAAAGTTGTTTGTCCATCTTGTCAAAGTGACAATGTGGAAGTTGCAGAGTAAATTCAATATTTACTCTCTTTTTTTATTTTTTGTGATAACATGAATATTGATTTTAAAAATGATGAGATACTATTTCTTGAAGGCGAAACAGGAATGGTGGGTGTTGTTAAGGTTGCATATGATGACAAGATGCTTTTCATTGCAACACAGGACAATGAGGAAATAGTCCAGTTTTTAGAATCAGATGACATCATAGCCGTGTCAAACTTCAAAAAGGACAAGCGCGCCATAAGATCACAGGCTTACCTTTCCCGTGAAGAGTCCTCACCATTGGTTATTTTAAATAAGGATCATCCATCAACCAAACGATTGGAAACCGTCATATCAATTGGTGACGAGGTGAACCTCAATTGCAACATCACTCCAGGAACCCATCCCGAACAGAACGTTTTGTGTTCATGCGACAGTCTGTCAGGACTAGAAATTGTAAAAACACCAACCGGAGTTAGACTGAACAGGGAATTTGACAATTACACCATTGAAGAGTTTTAGGTTGAAATAATGTTGTTCATTGATTCTTTTTACATGTTCTTAGGCCAGTTGGTAGTGCTTATAGTGGGCATTATCATAATATTGCTGATTATATTCCTGATACTGGGCCTTTTGATAGCCAAGAAAAACCAGATAAAGTTTCCAAGATTCCTATTATACATAGTTGACCTTCTCTACTCACCATTAAAAACAATAGCTCATTTTCTAAAACTTGACGACAATCTCATCGACGACATTGCAATCAAGGTGAGAAACGATCTCAATAAGGAACAGTACAACAGAATCCCTGCTGAAAAGACATTGATATTCCTACCACATTGTCTCAGGCATAAGGATTGTCCTGCAACACTTCAAAAGGAAGGATTGAACTGCACTGAATGTGGATTATGCTCAATCGGTGTAATAAAGAAAAAAGCAGAACCTTTAGGATATAAAATGTACATCGTTCCAGGTTCCAGTTTCGTTAAAAAGATAGTTATGGAAAACAAGTTCCAGACTGTTCTTGGCGTTGCCTGTCATGAGGACCTAAACCAGATGATGATGTTACTGTCTGATTTTTACCCTCAAGGGGTTTTGCTTGAAAAGACCGGTTGCTTTGAAACCAAGGTCAATGTTAAAAAAGTATTTGAAAAACTGGATTCCAAATACTAGTATCCAAAATCCTTAAAATTTAACTTCAACTTTTTGGATTTCAACTCCGTTGCTTACAGGGTATCTATGACATAATTCATAATCATCTTCACCATTACCCCATTCACTCCATTTCCACTCACCATCCATGTAGAAATAAGCTCTAGTCAAATAAGAATCTTTGTCAACTGATTTGCCGTTTTTATATAAATGAATTTCAAATCCACCAACAGATCCTCCCATCCACTTTTGTGCATCAACAGCATAATCTCCTGCAGTTTCTGTGTAAGTCTTGTCAAATTCAGGCAATTTCACAGTTATGGTGTCTGGTGAAGGTGAAGATTCATCGACCTCATCCACTTCATCTTGGTTATTGTCAACATTTTTTGGTTCAGATGTGTTTTGCTGTAAAAACATTATGCCCGCCACAAATGCCAATATAACAATTACAACAAGCAGTATAATTATTATATTTTTATGTTCCATTTTAAAAACCTCCCATTATAATGAAAACTAAACTCGTTGTATATTTCATATAGTTTATCCCAATTTAATATTATTGAAAAATATAGTTTACATGAGTTGATTGGAAATCATACAATAATTGTATGACTCCAATTTAATCAAAAAAAGCCATGAATTCCTTTGATTCGGGAGTTTCACTAAATTCCTTAATGAACTCATTTAAATCATTGATGAATTCTTTTTTTCTTTCATCTAAATCTTTAATTTGGGAGTAATCCTTTTTAACAGATATCTGCATTATCAAATCATCTGTTTCAAGGGTGATTTCAGGATATAAATCCTCTAAAAGATCATCCATTTTATCCTCTTCCGAGTTCCTGATGAGCCCTGGCAAGGTGTCCAGCAGCCAATGCGCCTACAAGAGAAAGCTCTCCAGCAAGAACGGTACATGCCACAATTTCAGCAAATTCCTTTGCATGATTTGAACCTGCAACTCCAAGGATGTTCAATCCTTCCTGTGCAACTTCAAGGCTTGTTCCTCCACCGACTGTTGCCACTGGCAGGTCAGGCAGGTTAACTGAGAAATATAAATCGCCGTTGCGGTTTTCAGCGGTTGTGATTCCTAATGATCCTTCAACAACATGTGCCGCATCCTGACCGGTTGCCAGAAATATTGCTGCAACCATGTTTGCATAATGGGCATTGAATGCCATGGATCCGCTTGCGGCTGAACCGATAAGGTTCTTTGCTGTGTTTACCTCAACAATTGCTTCGGCAGTTGTCTTGAGCTTTTTGGCAACAATGTCTTTTGGTATCAGGATATCTGCTATAACGCTTTTTCCTCTTCCTTCAACAATGTTTATAGCAGCAGGCTTTTTGTCAACGCATACGTTACCGCTTAGGGCAATGTGTGTTGCAGAGGTTTCCTCTGCAAGTTTGTCTAAGATTTTTTCGGAAGCTATTGTAACCATGTTCATTCCCATACTGTCTCCTGTTGAGAATACAAATCTTGGGTATACATAGCTTCCCACGATTAATATAGGGTCTATTTTAATTAGTTTACCGTGAGATGTTGTGCTTTCGGCAATGCTTTTTAATTCATCGAAATTATCAATAAACCATTGTTTGACTTCAATTGCATCGTTGACGCCATCGCATTTTATTGCAGGCGCACGGGTCATGATGTCTGATACGACTCTTGCGTTTGCTCCTCCTGAAGCGGTTATTGTTGATGCTCCACGGTTGATGGATGCAACCAGTGCTCCCTCGGAGGTTGCAAGTGGAATGAATACTTCCCTTTGACAATATTCACCATTGATTTTCATTGGTCCTGCAATACCCATAGGGAGTTGCAATACTCCAATTGAGTTTTCAATGTTTCTTGCAGATGCCCTTTCCATGTCAAGGGTGTAGTTGGAGATGTTGGACAAGTCCAAGTCATATTTCTGCTCTAAAAATTCTCTTCTAATGTCAGTTGCTTCGCGAGCTGAAACTTCCTTGTCCACTTGGTAAAGCTTCATTTCGCCGTTTAATAATTTATCAATAATTTCCTGATTTGACATCTACATTACCTTTTTGAGTAAATCTACGATTTCTGATGGTTTTACAGCCACTTCAACACCAGCTTCATTTAAGGCTTTGGTTTTACTTGCAACAGTACCAGATGATCCTTGAATGATAGCTCCTGCGTGACCCATTCTTTTGCCTGGTGGTGCGGTTCTTCCTGCAATGTATGATACAACCGGTTTTGACATTTCTTCTGCAATGTATTTACCGGCTCTTTCCTCTGCAGTTCCTCCGATTTCACCGATTAAAACCACTGCGTCTGTTTGGTCATCTTTTTCGAATCTTTTTAATATGTCAACGTAATTGTCACCGGTCACTGGGTCTCCACCGATTCCCACTGCTGTACTTTGACCGATTCCTGCATTGGTGAGTTCACTAGCAATTTCATAAGTTAATGTTCCGCTTCTTGAGATTACTCCAACGTTTCCTTCTGAAAAGATGTGAGTAGGCATGATACCTAACTTTCCAACGCCCGGAGAGATGATTCCCGGAGTGTTAGGTCCGATGATTGTAGTGTTCATCTGTTTTGCATATGCCATGATTTTCATACTGTCATGGACTGGAATATGTTCTGAGATGATTACAACTAAATCCAAGTGTCTGATTGCCTCGAAAGCGGCGTCTTTTGCAAATCTTGCAGGCACGAAAATTATGGAAGCGTTCACGTCAACTTCTTCAACAGCCTCTTCCATGGAGTTGAATATAGGCACTCCCATGAAGTCCTGGCCTCCTTTTCCAGGAGTCAGTCCTGCAACAATATTAGTATTATAATTTAACATTTGTTCAGTGTGGAATGAACCTTGCTTACCGGTTATTCCCTGAACTAGACATTTTGTATCTTCATTCAATAAAATCATTAATAAACCCCCTTATCTTAATATCCTAGTTTTATTTTCGAATGGAACAGCTAAATCTATCACATTTCCATTCATAAAAGCGGTAGCTGAAAAAATAACGCTACCGGGCAATACATTACAAGTTGTTCCTCTTTTAACTAAATAAACGTTCTTATTTCCAAGTGCAGCTCCAATCATGGCTCCTGCAATCACTCCGACAGACTCTATATTCTCGACTGTGGCGACAACCACTGGATCGTCTGTTTCAGGTGACACATAACCCACACCAGGTATCTTTCTTGTTTTCGGTTCAATCAAATCTGACACATCTGTACAGTTTGCCATTCCTCTTGCAGCCTCAATGGCTGAGTTTGCAACATCTGCAACAAACGGTTCACCACCGTATGTATCAAAACCTAAAACAATAGCGTCAGGGAATCTGTCTGGCCTGATATTCGCTTCGGCGTATGAAACTCCTTCTCCTGCATCTTCAGGATTGTCGGAAATTCCGGATACGTCGCCCAAGTTCTCTGCACTCATACGTAAAACATTAACGATAGCTTCATTGACAGCCTCATGCAGGTCATCCTCGACAAATGCGCTGATGACAACGTCATCTCCTGTCACATTTGTCAATGCAACATCCTTTGCTCCTGCGTCCAATACTGTATGAAGATTATTCTCAATAGTTTCTACTAGCTTAGAACTGCATGACACATCATTTTTTGATATGTCTGCTCCTATAGCTGTAATTTTCAAATTAACACCTTGTATAATTAATTAAATAAATAATAAAATTTTTAAATTTTATTGGTATATATTATGTTTTTCAATTTATATAAAGTTTATAAGAAAATTTAATTAATGGTAACAATTATATTATATAATAATGTATTCCCAAACAAAAATTGCAATTCCTATCTTTCAGGAAAAGTGCGAGGACGTAATCGCTGTAGCAGAGGATTGTATTAGAAAGGGCGCTGACGTATTGGAGTTCAGGATAGATGCTCTTAAAAACCCTGATATCAGTGAAATCAAGGATACAATCCGTGAAATTAATTTCCCTATGATTGCAACAAACAGAATCAGTACTGAAGGAGGCGCATTCAAGGGATCTGAAGAGGAAAGGTTCAATATTCTTTATGAATGCTGTGACTTGGTCGATTATGTTGACATTGAGCTTCAAAGCAGCGACGAATACATCAAACAGATCCATGATACAGGAGTCAAGACCATCGTTTCATATCATGATTTTGAAAAGACTCCTGACTTGAATGAGATAATGTACATTGTCGAAAAGGAACAGGAATTGGGCGACATTGCCAAGGTCGCATTCATGCCTCAGGATTTGGAGGACACATTAACCATTTTGGCAGTTCTTTCACATTGTGAAAACACCATAGCCATATCCATGGGAGATTTGGGAAGTTACACTCGCGTGATGGCATCAAAATTCGACTCACCAATCACATTTGCGGCAGGAACCGACGTTACCGCTCCCGGCCAGATTGACATTGAGACAATGCGCGCACTGCTCAATATGGACTTGAACATCATGGACGAGTGATTGTGATGGCTAAAAAACTTATTTTAGCTTTAATAATACTTATTTTTATAGCTTTTGGAGCATTGCTGATGATTAATAATGACACTGTTGACGTTTACATTGACGGTGAAAACGTAAGCGTTGAGACACGAAGCATGAGCAATGTGGACATAGACAGAATGAACCATGAAATCTGCAACTACACTACATCAGTAATGGATGACACCACAACCAACGCCACAGGACTTCATGACGGCATTGAAAAGATATGCAATAGGTATGGGTTGAACAATCCTACAGTAAACATTGATTCAAGTTTAGGACCCAATCAGATCCCAGTCAGTATCCATGTTGACGGAACATCAATGCTTCCGACCCTTAAGGACGGCCAGACCGTGCTTTTGAACAAGACCCATGACGTACATGTCGGAGATATCGTAGTTGCCAATTCAAGCGAATACGGAGGCATCATAAAAAGGGTTGATCAAATCAACGGCAGTGATGTTCATCTCATAAGCGACAATAAGGAAGTCTCATACGAGTTCATTAATGGTGGGCTTTACGAAATCAAGGGTGTCACCACTTGGGTTGACATTTCAGACATTTCTGGTGTGGTTATAGATTACTAGAAGGGAGAAATGGGAAATATTTTGGATATTTCCCACTTAGTGTTATTATAATTTAAACTACCTTATCACCTTCCTCACCAGTCCTGATTCTTATTACGTTTTCAATAGGCTGTATGAATATTTTTCCGTCACCTATGTTTCCGGTGTAGGCTCCTTTCTTGATGGCCTCTACAAAGATGTCGAGTTTTTCGTCTTTTACAACGATTTCAACACGTGTTTTTGGCAAAAGGTCAATGCAGTAGCTTGAACCTCTGTAGGATTCCTTTACTCCTTTTTGGCTTCCTCTTCCTTTCACTTCAGAAACTGTCATTCCGTCGCATCCCACTTCAACCAGGGCCCTTTTAACATCCTCGAACTTTTCCTGTCTCACTATTGCAACTATACATTTCATAAACATCACCTCTAATTAAAGTTATATGCGGATTCCTTGTGGAGATTGGAGTCAAGTCCACCGACCTCTTCATGGCTTTCAACTCTTATGCCTCCCATTGCCTTGTCAAGGACTTTGGCCAGTACGTAGCTGATTGCAAATGAATAGATCATTGTTGCTATTACGCTTATTATCTGAATTACTACCTGTTCAGGGTTTCCTGCAATCAGTCCTGCAACTCCTCCGATTGTTGGCACTGCAAAGATTCCTGTTGCTATTGCTCCCCATACTCCAGACATTCCGTGAATGCCCCATACATCCAATGCATCGTCGTATCCGAGTTTCGGTTTGAGGTAATAGATTGCGAAGTATGAGATTATTGGAGCGACCGCACCAATTACAAGTGCTCCCGGAACATCCACGAAACCTGCTGCAGGAGTGATTCCCACAAGACCTGCAACCGCTCCGGATATTGCACCGAGCACTGTCGGTTTTCCAACCACATATGTATCTATCACGGTCCAGACAATCAGTCCCATTGCTGCTGCAACGTTTGAGACGATAATTGCATTTGCTGCAAGCCCGTCAGCTGCTAGGCCTGATCCTCCGTTGAATCCCATCCATCCGAACCACAGCAATGCTGCGCCGAGAACTGCATATCCGAGGTTGTGCGGAATCAGTGATGTGTCCTGTCTTTTTCCTAATACCAATGCTACTGCTAGTGCGGAGATTCCTGAGTTTATGTGTACTACTGCTCCTCCTGCAAAGTCTAACGCTCCCATTTGCATTAACCATCCTCCGCCCCATACCCAGTGGGCAATTGGGACATATACGAGACATGCCCATAGCGGAACGAAGATTACCCATGCTTTTGTTCTCATCCTTCCAACAAGTGCACCTGACATGATTGCACATGTAAGTCCTGCAAATGCGCACTGGAACATCACAAAGAGCAATGTCGGGATTGTTCCGTTAAGGTCTTCCAATCCGATTCCCTGCAGGAAGAAATTGGTTGGTGCACCAATCAGTCCGTTAATATCGGCTCCGAATGCGAATTGATAGCCAAATATTACCCAGATTACACTGATTATTGAAAATGCAATGAAAGTCAGAAATATTGTATTTAATACGTTTTTTCGTTTACTTAATCCTCCATAAAAAAATGCGACTGCAGGAATGCTCATAATCAGTACCAGTAAGGTACATACAAGCACCCATGCGGTGTCGCCAGCACTAAACATAACCATCTTATCATACTCTATTATATTTAATTTGAACAATTGCCATTTAGTCGGCAATAATATGTCGGAAGTATACTTCCGATATATAATGATAGAACACAATCATATATAAAGTTTTTGCAGGCCACATCAAAATTGTGAAAAAAAATAGCTAAAAATCGTTATTTTTTAAGCAACTATAAATAATAGCTTTTAAAAAAATAACAATAGTATAGTTTATATTCTTAATCGAAATAAATATTGGTGTTATTATGAAAGGGTCAGTAAAAGCAAATTTGATTATATTTTTAATAATTGCAGTCGCTGCATTTTGCATTAGCTCAGCTTTTGCAAGCCTGACAATCCATGAGGACAACGACTCATACAAATTGATATCACTTGACAATGACTCATTCGAGCCTGATGAAATCAACTATGTGCCAACAATCAAGCCAAAGAATAACACTAACACAACAAATAACACCATAGAGAATGTAACCTACACAAATGATACTGACGAGGATTGGAATACTAGCTATGATGATTGGGAAGACGTATACGAGGACTGGTATGATGAGTGAAAAAAAGAAGTTTATCAGAGACAGCGTATATGGAGATATTCGCTTAAATGAATTTGAAATAAGAATAATGGACATGCCCCAGTTTCAACGTTTAAGAAGAATCAAGCAGTTAGGTCTAATCAGCTTGATTTACCCTGGCGCCACACACACAAGATTCGAGCATTGTGTCGGAACAATGCATCTTGGATCAAAACTGTCCGAGGAGCTGGACCTGAACAGCGATGAAATAGACCTCATCAGAGCATCAGCGCTCCTGCATGACGTAGGTCACGGACCATTTTCCCATGTATCCGAAGGAGTCCTATCAGTTCCCCATGAGGAATTGTCAAAATTCGTGATAACCCAAACATCAATGAGGGATTTGCTTGAAGAGAAATTCGATGTCAATGAAATCGTCGACATCATAAACGGTAAGGGGCATCTCGGCCCAATCGTTTCAGGCGAGCTTGACGTCGACAGGATGGACTATCTTTTAAGGGACTCCCATAACACCGGCGTTTCATACGGTAAGATTGATTATGAAAGACTGATTTCAAATCTCACATTGGATGACGGATTGATTTTGGACATCAAGGGAGTTCAGGCAGCTGAAGGGGCATTGGTGTCAAGATACTTCATGTACCCAAGCGTCTATCAGCACCACACAACCAGAATCGTCAACACAATGTTCAGACGAGCGCTTAAAAGAATAATAGATAATGAAATCATCGATGAAAACGACATCTACAAGTACGATGACACAGACATCATATCAATTTTCAGGAATTGCGAGGACGAGTTTGCAAGAGACATCATGAACAGGCTCGACAACAGGATAATCCCGAAAAGGGTAAAGACAATAAGGCTTGACAATTTCAAGATACCTGAAAAAATGTATAAGATTAAAGCAAGTGAACTTAGAAAGGCTGAAGAGGAAATAGCCGAGGATTATGATATAAATAAGGATTACGTATTCATCAACATTGCCGAATACCCTCGCTTTGACGAGATGAAAACCCAAGTCAGCGTGGACGGTAAGCTTTACCCATTGACTGAAATATCAAACATCATTGGGGCATTGAGCAAGGCGAGATTCAACATACCAGACATCAGCGTCTATGTTCCCGAAGAGGAAAAGATAAAATTCGATAAGTTCAAGCTTGAAAATTACCTGGATTTACCTGAAATCGACAGGGAAAAATTCCATGGAATTCATTATGACCAAATTAAACTGTTTTAGGAGAATAAAATGATTGTTGTTGGAATAACAGGAGCCAGTGGAGTAATATATGGAATAAGACTCCTTGAGGCACTGAAGGAATTGGATATTGAAAACGCATTGGTGATAAGCGACACCGCCAGGATAGTCATAGAATCAGAAACCGACTACAAAGTGGATGATGTAATAGGACTGGCGGATAAATACTATGACTTCAATGACCTGACCGCATCCATCAACAGCGGATCATTCAAGGCCGATGCACTTGCAATCGTGCCATGCTCCATGAAGACATTGTCATCAATAGCCAACGGCTATGGTGCAAACACAATAACAAGAGTGGCAGACGTGAGTTTAAAGGAAAGAAGACCAACTGTTATTGTGCCACGTGAAACTCCACTCAGGAGCATTCACTTACAGAACATGCTAACATTATCACAAGAGGGAGCAATAATATTGCCTGCAATGCCCGGTTTCTACTCAACACATGATACCGTTGACGACCAGGTGAATTTCATAGTCGGCAAAATATTGGACTCCTTGAAAATTGAAAACAATCTATTTAAAAGGTGGGAGTAAATGTTAGAAGATAAGGATTTCATTAAATCCTGTGACGTTCCAGGACCTACAAAAGAGGCCATAAGAGCAATATTGCTTTATAAGTCTGAAGTTAGCTCAACTGACAAGGTTGTCGATTGCGGATGCGGAACCGGCGGAATCACCTGTGAGTTCTCACAGAGAGCCGGCGAAGTGATTTCCATCGACACAAACCCCGAAGCGATTGAAGTGACTTCAAGAAACCTCAAGAAATTCGGACTTGGAGACAATGTCACCCTTATTAACGATGATGGGGCAAATGCCCTTAAGGATATTGACGGCATTGACATTGCCATTGTAGGGGGCAGCGGCAAGCAGCTTGAGAATATCCTTGAAATTGTTGATGAAAAACTAAATTCAAAAGGAAGAATTTTAATTACAGCTATCCTGGTTGACACTAAGGTTGAAGCAGTCAACAAGCTTAAGGATTTAGGGTACAATCCAAAACTGATGGAAGTTAACGTTTCAAACGGAAGAATTCTTGATCGTGGAGTTCTGATGATTAGTGAAAACCCAATAGCTATCATTACTGCTAAAAAACGATAGAAAATACTGGAGATTATATAATGAGTGAACGATTAAGCTGGAAAGCTAAATTTTCCATATTGATGGTTATCCTGATAATTATCATTTATGGTTCAAACTATCTTGTTTTAGGCGATGCCGAGCATATCATATCATACATATGGACCCATTTAGGTTTCATTCCTGTTGATATACTTATTGTGGCATTCCTGCTTGACGAAATTATCGAAAGAAAAGAGAAAGAAGCAATGCTTGAGAAATTGGACATGCTTATGAGCACATTCTTCTCTGAAGTTGGAAATGAATTGATCAGCCAATTGAGCCATGCAAACAAATACAAAGCAAGCACTGAAAACCTCAAATCAATCAAGAATTGGGATGAAAATGACTTTGACAATAAGCTGGCTGAGCTTAAGGGCTCATCCCTTGACTTCAGCGCTGACGTTTCACCTGAAGAGCGTGAAGAGTTCCTTGAAAACTTAAGGGCATTACTTGCAGGCAAACGGGATTTCATTATCAATCTGATTAACAATCCTAATCTGCTTGAAAAAGAGGAATTCACTGAATTGATGAATGCCATTCTCCACTTGGATGAGGAATTGGAGCACAGGACCGATTTGGCATTGGTCAATGACGCTGATTTTGGTCACTTGAATGGAGACATGCAAAGGGTTTACAACAAGCTTGTCTATGAATGGGTTTACTACTTGAAATACCTTTACAAGCATTACCCATACATGATTGCATTGATTGTCCGTACCAATCCATTCGATGAGACTGCGGACGTTTACGTGAAAGAATAATTTCGGAGAGATTTAATATGAGTAATGAAGATAAAAGTAGTGAAAATATTAAATCCTGCATTATTTTATGTGGAGGTAAAAGTAGCAGAATGGGTCAGGACAAGGGTTCAATGATTATTCAAGACAAACCTATGATTAAACATATTCTTTCTACTTTAAACCATCATATAAATGAAGTCATAATCGTTTTAAATGACCAGGACAGGATTGCCAGATATGGCAAATTCATCGACCCTGAAGATTATGACTATAAACTTGCCTTTGTGGAGGATGAAATCAAAAACAAGGGCCCATTGCCTGGAATCATGACTGGGCTTGGTGAAATCGGAAGCGACTATGCCCTGGTATTGCCTTGCGACAGCCCTTATGTTTCCGCAAACTATATAAACACTATTTTTGAAGAGATTAATGAAAATTATCAGGCCATCGTGCCGTATCATGATGAGTCCAATAAATTAAAGACATCAGAGCCATTGCATTCAATCTACAATAGGAACATAATCCCTGTAATTGAAGATCTTCTAAACGAGGATATTCTGCACATAAAGGGGCTCATAGAAAAAATAGATTCGAAATTTGTATTTATTGATAATAAAAAAATAGAAAAAAAAGAATTTAGAAATCTTAATCGTCCAACGGACATTTAAAGATGTTCTATTAACTCTTTTGTTTTTGTAACTGCCATGTTGACAGCGAAAAGAATGTCATCTTTGGTCAATGGTTGTTTACCACCTTTCTGCATGGAGCAGATGTGACCGTCTTTTGTAACACCAACATTCAAACGGGCGCTAGCCACTTTTTCTTCGGTTAATGTTGGGTCAATTACCATCTTGTCACCGATTTTAACGAATGTGCATAAAGCAAGTTCATTGTTGATCGGTAAATCAATGGTTTCGGTTTCGCTGATGACTACTTCTTCATCTTCAATGGTTGCGACTGGCAATTTCATTGTTTTGAGTGCTGCCATAACCGCAAGTTCACATGCGTCGAAAAGGTTTCCGCAGTTGTCGATGATGTGAAGGTCAATGAAAAGCATCCAAACGTGTTTTCCTTCCTCTACACATAACTTGTCGAGTTCAACCAATTCACTTTCACGAATTCCTCTGTCAACTACACGTGCAAGTTCTATTGAATCGTCGCTAGGTGGACCTGGTTCAAAGGTAGGGTCAGCCATTGGCAACATTTCACAGTTGGTCATCAATACTCCTAAGTCAGGAGTGTCTGGGAATGGACTTCCGAGAGTAGGTTTGATACCTACAATGACCTGAGTCTTACCAAGTTTTACACGAGCGGATCCTTCTGCTTTTGAAATAACATTAGTTTCAATAGAAATGTCCCTATATTCATCAAGGGCCCTGCCGTCTTCTCTTTTATCATTCATGACAAGGCTTGTTATACTTTTTCTTGTAATTTCCGGTACTATCTCCATATTAATCCACCCACTTATTCAATAGAATATTTTTTCATTAAAGCTTCTTTTTGGATTTCGTTTACTTTACGACATCCTTCCATAGCTAAATCGATTGCTTTTGCAAATTCTTCTTCGGTCAAGTCACCGTCACTTTGAAGCAATGTGATTTCACCGGTTCTTGGCATCATAGCTATTGGAACATCAGCTTGTCCTTCCTTATCCTCTTTTTCGGATAAGTCAAGAACGATTTCATCATAAACCTTACCTGCAGCACAGCCCACTACAATATCCTTCATAGGCACTCCTGCATCAACTAATGCAACGGAAGCTGCTGTGATTCCTGCACAACGGGTTCCTCCTTCCGCTTCGATTACTTCTATGTAAATATCAATCATTGAACGAGGATAATTCTCGAGCATCAATGCTGGCCTTAAAGCATCAGCAGTGATTTTTGAAATTTCAGAAGACCTTCTGTCAGGACCTGGTCTTTTCCTGTCGTCCACTGAGAATGGAGCCATGTTGTATCTGCATCTGATTACACCAGTATTTGGCTCAAGCAATCTTCTGATATAGGATTCTCTAGGACCGTATACAGCTACAAGGATCTTGTTTCCTCCAACTTCAAGGTAAGCTGAACCGTCCGCTCTTTCAAGAACTCCCGCTTCAATTTTAATAGGACGTAATTCATCAAATTTCCTACCATCATCTCTTATTAAATCTGACATATTTCAACCTCACACTCTGAAATCATTTATTATTCAATATAAAAGAATTATTAGAGTTATCACTTAATGACAAGGAATTGTCCTTGCTTTTATTTTTCCTTTTGAATTCTTCTATAACTTCACCAATATCTGGTTTATCGCTTTTCTCTTTTTTCTCTTCAGCTTCTCTTTCTTCTTGTTCTAATTCTTCTTTAAAGTTTTGAAGTTTAGGTTTTTCCAATACAAACTCTTCCTCAGCCTCTTCAACTTCTTCAGGTGGCAATTCACCGTCGATTGCTAAGTATAATTTGTTCTTGATTTTGTTTGTTAAACCAGAAGTATGAGCCTCTTCCTCAATCAAGTGAATAACTTCACGGGTAAGCTGTTCCATGTCCTCGTCTCCTTTTACCCAAACGAGACCGTTTTGACCAACAACGATTTTACATTTGGTCTTATCCTTGATCATGTTAATCATGGAACCTTTTTTACCGATTAGTCTTGGAACTTTGGTTGGAGCAATATCTACAATTATTCCTCCCTTGAATTTACCCATTCCTCTTCCTTTCAAACCGAGTTTTGCCTTCTTGATTTCATCAACGTCGACAACTCTTAAAAATAGCACATCCCCAACATCATACACTTTGTTGAGCTCTTTTTTCTCACGACCAAACACTTCAAAAGCAGGTAAAATTCCAGAATAAGGTGAATTGATATCCACATCCCACATTGAGAATCTGACATCATTGATTTTACCTATTACAACATCTCCTTTTTTAGGAACGTATTTGCTTTTGAGAGGAATAACTCTGAGTTTCTTATTCCTCAAGGAAACGCGTCCCATTAAAGAAGAGCAGACTTTACCGTTTTCTTTGAAGGTACCTCTTCCTGAATAGTATTCGTCATCGGCCAAGATTTGACCTGGAATAACTAAATCTTTATTCTCCACATATATCATAATAATCCCATAAGTATGAAATTCAATTATTTAATAGTTCTAGTTTCTGCTTCTCCACTTGAAATTTCAGCCATTTTTGCAGCGAAATTGTTTTGAAGACCACCTGGCATTTCAATAACGGCAATCCATGAACCGTCCTGTTGCCATTCCTCATTTACTATTTCTCCAAATCCATGAATCACATTATAGGCGCTTCCCGCTGCAGAACCTGGGAGTCTGACAGCAACTTTAACCTTTTCAAACCTGATTGGAATTAACGGTTTGATAGCTTTTAGGGCTGATTGGACTTGTTGGTCAACTGAAGTAAATGGATCAAACTTGACTTTCGCCTCATCACATGCGTTCTCGATTCTTTGAACAGGATGCGGCAATCCGTTTTGAGGGTTGATTGCCTCTTTGGCAATCTTGTTGATGACAAGTTTTCTCTTGTCCTCTTGCATCTTCCTTTTTTGATCCGCAGTTAATTGAACAGTACCTTTTTCAAGGATGATTTTGGAAACTTCTATTGGGTCAGTAGTTTCAAAAATCTTATTCATGGCTTCTTCGGAAGCCTTATCTCCTTTTTTGGAGTCTTTAAATATTTCTTCAACAGCTAAAAGATCCTCGATGGCAACATCTGGGCCATCAGGATTACGATAATCTGCCGCTAAATCAGGGTCAACCAATATCTCAAAGTGTTCACCCATGTATTCGTATTTGGCAATAATAGCTTCATCAACATTTACCATCAAAGCATCCCCTAACTAGTAATTTAAGAATAATAATTATTCTTCAGTTTCTTCAGAATCTTCTTCGGATTCTGCTTCTTCTTCCTCTTCTTCTGCTGGAAGCACTTTGTCAATGTATGCTTGCACTTCATCTTGAGGAAGTTTCACGTATTTTTCATCTTCAATCTTGATTACTGCAATTTCAACATTGTTGGATGTGGTGTCATGGTCTGTTGCTTCATTGATTGCGGTTAATGCCAATTCAATTGCACCATCCAAGGTTAAGTCGTCTTCGTATTTTTCTTCGAAGATGTCCATTGCAGCGTTTCTTCCGGAACCGATTGCAGTTGCCTTGTATTCAATTAATGCACCACTTGGGTCGGTTTCGAAGAGTTTGCATTTGCCGTTGTACACTCCACCGATGATTAGAGCTGAACCGAATGGTCTTACTCCACCGTTTTGGGTGTATAACTGTAGCATGTCACATAATTTTTTAGACAAGCTGGTTACGCGAATTGGTTCGCTGTAGGTAATTTTATTGATTTGTGCCTCTACTCTTGCTCTTTCCACTAAAGCCCTTGCATCTGCAACAAGACCGGAAGTGGCGGCACCAATGTGTTCATCTATCTTGAATATCTTTTCGATAGATGATGCTTCAACCAATTTAGAAGTGGTTCTTTTGTCTACAGCTAATACAATACCTTCGGAACTTTTTACACCAATTGAAGTGGTTCCTCTTTTAACAGCTTCTCTTGCATATTCTACTTGGAAAAGTCTTCCATCTGGGCTAAAGACAGTAATAGCCCTATCATATCCAGCACTTTGTAAAGGTTGCATATTAATACCTCATATTTTTTATAAATATAAATTTAATTCGACTACATAAAAAAATAAAACCAAATCTTCCATGAAAAGGCAAATTTTTAATTTTAATCCCCACGGAGTGGAATATTAAAATTGTTTTTTATTCTTTTTTCCATAAATCCAATTGTTATTTATAAATATAGTAATTTATAAAGTTTTCTATTTTAAAGTTACAAAAAGTAATTAAATATATTTCTGTGATGCCTTTATGGTGCCTGACACTCCAATTGTGGAGATTGCCATTTCGCTTGAATTGTACCTTGTTGCAAGTGCAAGGGATGACCTGACCTCACCTACAAAATCCCTCTGACATCTGACTATTGCCTTATAGTGATGGTAATCATCGATGTTTTCAAATTCATAGAATTTCATGACCCATAGGTTATAATTGGATGTTCCACATTCTCCCTTGAAGCGAATGCATGCGTCCCAAATTATGTTTACAAGATCATCCTTGTCGATTTGGGATGCTATCTTTATGTCAAGTGTAAGATAGTGATTGTTCTTTCTAAGTGTAGGGGGCAATACCTTAAGCTTCATCGCTAACCCTCCTGACACCTTTGAAAATCATGTTCTTGCGGTCTTTATTATACTCCAGTATGGATTTGGCAGATTCGAATGACTTATCTATATCCTCATCGCTCAAGCCGCATTGCCTGAAAACCTCACAGAAATCATGAGTTGTCCTGATATCCATTATTGACTCTGCCCTTGATGAAATAATCATTGGAAAGTCGAATTTGTGATGCAATGCACATATGTCGCGAATGTTGGAGATGACCTTTGCCCTTGGAGTGAGGTATGTCCTTAGAATATCCTTGAAGCACACTTCAATCGCCACATTGTTTCGAACTGCCTCCTTTGCCAGCACATGGTTCAATCCGGAATCGAACCTGTTTAAGTATGGCCTTGACAATGCATCTATCTTGATGTTTTCAACAACGGCACGATTGACCTTCAAGTCTCCTCCGATGACGCTTATGCATGAAGCCCTTGAGCGGAAATTGTTCACGTACTTTCTGATTTCATTAATGTTTGTTGATTTGATTTCAAGAGTATAGTCAAAGTCAATGATACCTTCAAGAGAATCAGATAAATCGTTTTTTATGCTTAGGGCATCCTTGAAATCATTTTGATTATATGAAAAATTAATATGCTCCCATCCGTATTCGGAAGCTTGAACAGCCAGTTTAATGTTATTTTCCAAGCTGGCTCCTTTAATATTCAAATCAAAAAACATAGTAATTACTTTATAACTTTATATATTAATAATTATCTTAAAAAAAAAAATAGAAAAAGTGATTGGAATAATCACTTATTGATATCTGAAGAATTCAACTTCCCAGCTTACGGTTTCATAGTAATCTATTGTGAATGTCTCTTCGGAACTGGAAGTGTATGTGAATGAGTCTGATCTTGTTTCAACACTACTTTTTGAACCCCAATCGACTCCACCTGACTCACCGTTTGAGCCTGAGACATATAAATGGTTTGTTGCATAGTTCTTGATAGGGTATGCAGACAATTTTACCATGATTTTACCTTCAGGAACGCTAATGGTCTCAGAACCAGATCCTGAACCGGAATAGCTTCCAATAGATTCCCACGATTTCTTATCCTGTGATTCAGTAGTCTTTTTGGATGAGGATACTGATTCTGTTTTAGCATCATCATCGGAATCATCCACTGAATCATCCTCTTGGGAAGCGGCACTTTGTGAATTGTCATTGCTTTGAACTGAATCGGAACCGTTGTTCATAGCGAAAAATCCAATTGTTCCAACCAAAATTATTATAACCGCAATCAGGGCTATTATGATATATTTGGTGTTGTTATTGGAACTTGCAGAAGTTGGTCCCGGAGCCGGCTCATTCAATGGAGTTCCACATTTAGTGCAAAACTTTGCCTTGTCCTTGTTTTCAAAACCACATTTACTACATTTCATGTTATCTATAATAATATTGTACACAACTTATATAACTAGTTACCCATTAATCTAAAATAATTTAAATGGTGTTTAAAATAATTATACACTGTTATAAAACATTTTATAGTATAACTAATATAATAAATTACATGGTTAAAGAGAGTGATGAGCTTTTGAAATTAACTTCATATGTTCAAATTTCAAAGTATAGAGAAAAGACCTTGAAATCCATTGGAGACGAAGTTAAAATACCAACTAACATCGCAAAAGACAGTGGAATTAGAACAAATCATATTTCAAAAGTTCTAAGCGAATTAAAAAGTAAAGAAATAGTTGAATGTATAAATGAAGAAGCTCGTAAAGGAAGACTATATCGTTTAACCGATACCGGTAAGGACGTACTGGAAACTATTAAAGAAAAAGAAAGCAAAGAATAGACTTAACTTAATTCTATCCCTTCTTTAATAATTTCTAATTCTTTTCGAGCGTCAATATCATTAGAAACTTCTTTTAAAACATCACACAACATATTGATGAAATACTTGTTTTTTACATTTAAACTGAAAATATCCTCAGTTTCCAGAAGGAGTGACTGATTAGTCGGAGCAGTCAAGTCCTTTCTGTACTGAAGCTTTATCTCATTTCTCAAAGCGTCATTTATATACTTTTCCAGATAGACTATGATTTCTGATGCAAATGAATTGCCCAGCTTAACCGCCACATCAAGAGTTTCACTGTCAAATCCTGAATTTTCAATCAGACTGTTGTATGAACCGTAATTCTGATAGCCGAATGGTATGAATCTTCCCTCAACAGTATGGGCACAGTACTCACCCATGATCTTGAACTCCAGAAGGTTGAGGAAATACCAGACAAAGCTTTGAATTGTTGAAGATGACCTGACTTTTAGTATATCGCACATTAAAGTTTCAATTATATGGAATAAAAAGTAATGGGCAAGCTCATGGATGATTGTTGCTATCTGAACAGAATCGGCAAGCCTGTCATCGTAAAATATGCATGTTCCAAGGAATATGAATCCTCTCTCATATCCCCTTGCCTTTGGCTTGCACTCTGTGAATATGCTGGCCAGGTTTAAAATCTTGTTTTTTGTGTTTTCACCCCAAACGTCAATGTAATCTGCCTTTATGAAAATGTTGGACAGCAATTCCATATACCTCTCGTCACTGATTTCAGCATTGGCCATGAGGTT
This sequence comes from Methanobrevibacter thaueri, assembly GCF_015062915.1. Taxonomy (GTDB): domain Archaea; phylum Methanobacteriota; class Methanobacteria; order Methanobacteriales; family Methanobacteriaceae; genus Methanocatella; species Methanocatella thaueri_B. Next base: position 124,373 of record NZ_SUTJ01000001.1, read on the forward strand.
CTGGTTGAATTCACTGAACAATATGTCAAAATCATCAATGCTGATTGGGTTCAACTGGTTTTGGCATTTGACGCAGTTGGTAGCGTCATCATTATTGATTTCACCGCAAATGGGACAGACACGTTCCAGTATCAACCTATTGCCGCAATGGGTGCAATAATTATTTTCCTTGAAGTTTCGTGTTCCGCAAATGTCACAGGTAATCATTTCAATCCCTCTTTGAACATATCCTTGAGGCTTCTGACAGTTGACTTGACTGAATTCTTATGTATGATTCTCATCTTGACATTCTTTCCGCAATTCGGACAGTAATCACTATCCCAGTCAAGAATTTCACCGCAGGAACACACTATTTTTGTCTTGACATTCCTTTGAGGGTTCAATGGCCTGTCGCAGTCTTCGCAAAACCTCAAATTTGGGGAATTGTGATGGCCGCAAACGCAGACAATCTTTTTGTCCTCCCTTTTGAGGTTGGTTCCGCATTCAATGCAAAAGTCAGATGTGATTTCATTAAGGGTTGAGCATGTGCATAGGATTGCAATGTCATTCAATGATCCGTAATTTCTAAGTGGTCTTCCGCAGTTTCTGCAAAACATTGAGAACTTCTCATTTTCCTCACCGCAATAGCAGAATATGGAATCCTTAAATTCAAGATTGAAATTGCTGTAATTGTCCTTTTTGACTGTATCGTCCTTCAATTGCTTTCCGCACATTTCACAGTATACGTTTTCCTTTGAGTTTACGGCTCCGCATTCGCATAGGACATTATCAATTGAGAATTTGGGTTTTGATTTTCTTTTAAATATTCTTGACAGCTTGCTCTCGGACCTTTTGGCCCCGCACATGTAGCAGAACTCATTATCGATATCGTTGAGATATCCGCATGAGCAAATATCATATTTAAAATCACTATTGGTAATGATATATGGTGAAAAATCGATTGGGAAATTGAAAAAGCCAATGTTATGGATTGGAGGTGTTAAAATACAGGTTTCATTGCTTGCATCATTACCTGTCTTGGCACCGCATCCAGTGCAGTATGGCTCATTTGGAAGGATTCTGTGTCCACAAACCTTACAGTAATTTCCCGCATGCATTTTTATCAGTTTTTGGTTAAGGATTGGATTTCTTCCACAACCTTATATAATACTTCCTGACCGAGTCCCTCAATGTATTTGATGGATCCGGCACATTCATGGCCTCCTCCGTCAATACCTGCTTGAGGTACCTTTTCAATCATTTCAGCTACAATTTCATTTACATTGAATCCATACTGTTCGTTAACTGCATCAGTTGCCCTGAACACTCCGAAATCAGGCCCGTGACCTAAAGTTACAATAGGCTTGTCTTCGCCCAGTTCCTTTATCACGTGATCATGCACGAAACCGCAGGTTTTACCTGGTGCAGGGAATGTGAACTTGTGTGCGAACTTCTCAACATCCAATAGGTTGAAGTAGATTCCGTTGTCAAGCTGTGTTCTTTTGATGTTCGGCAATGCTGCCCTGAGCTGTGTATCGATTCTTTTTTGATACTCCTTATATAATGCCTCAATCATTTTCTTGTGCTTGTCAATATTGTCAACGGCGAGGATTGTGTCCATTATTCCCCTACCGTTCATAAATCTTAGGAAATAAGCTTCAAAGTCTACACATTCAGCCACTTTTGCAAGGTGTTCCTGTGTGAAACCCTTTTGTGATGCAAGTTTCAGGTATTGGTATACCTCACCGCATTCCGCACGATCTCCAAGTGCAGCAATGGCCGGAAGGTGCTGAATCAATCTTTTAACATCAGGATTGATAATGTGAGCCACTTCTGTTGCAAGGCATCCTGCTGTCAGCTGTGAGTCCCCTCCGACAAGGTAAGGGTTGACATGACAATCCACATACTCATCCACTGCAACGGTAGCGCCGTATATTTCACCGTCTTCCTCTATTTTTGTCAGAAGCTCTCCTGGTGAGTGGTGGTCTATAACTACAACCTCGATATCATAGATTTTGGCCTGCATTAACGCAACGATATCCTCTTCGGTTGAACCGTTGTCAAGCAATACTATTAACGGCAATTTCTGACCGTGCCTTTCCTGGTCTTCGAGTGCGAATGACAAGTCTTTTACAACATCCTCTAGCTCATAGAATGGAGCCTTACTTGGTGAACGTTTGAAGTAATAGTATTCAGCGTCATTACTTGGGTTAATTTCCTGGATCAGTGGAACAATAGCCTTTTCCATTGCAACTCCTGACACGATTCCGTCGGCATCATTGTGGTGTCTTAGAAGTATGGTCCTTCCGTCAAGTATTGCCCTTCTGATTCTTTGGGCAGCCTCATACATCTTAGGTTTAAGTCTGTTTAAAACATCACTTTTGACCAAGAAATCGACCTCTTCAGGTTTGGCCTTGGCATTTAATGCATCGTCAATCAATTTATTTAATTGCTTTGTGCTTTCTTCATCAAGTTTTATCATTGATGATGACTCAATTTGGGTTTTTCCGCCATGTTCGTTAACTTCACCTATGACCTGAACCGCATCGTCAAGTTCGATTTCAGGATATGACCTCTCGCCAGCCTTGTCGAAAGCGGCGATTTCAGTGGTTCCACTCTCATCGCTGATGATGAAAATTGTCGGTCCGGAAGTCTGCTGAATTTGCTGAACCTTACCATCGATTCTAACGATTTTACCTTTCTTCTCTTCAAGCTGACCGATTAAAGTTCTTGGAATTGATTTTGTTAATCTTTTAAGGTTATATGAGTCAACATAAGCCGGTGCAAAGTCTATTTTTCCTTCTCTTGACTTGATTGATGTGACAAATACAATGATTTCATCTCCAACATTGTACTCGGAGACATCTCCTCTCATAAGTCCCCAAACGTTATTGTTAAGGCTTACGAATGCACCATATCTTTCAATTCTTGTAATCTTACCTTTGTATAATTTGTCCTTGTCAATGTCGCGCATGTTGCAGATTGCATCCAAGACGTAAACATCACGTGCGGCTTTTCTTCTTGCCTCGAATTCCTCGTGCTTTGCCTTTTCAGCCTTTCTTTTCTCACCGCATTCATGGCAGATATCATATTTCTCATCAAGGGGCTTTCCACAGTCCCTGCATACGTTTATCTGACCTGTTCCATGGCATTGTGGACATTCCTCGAACACTTCGACCTGGCCTTTTCCATTACATGCTTCGCATGGAATATCCTCTTCTCCTCCAAGGTCGAACTTGTCTCTTGCCTTGCTGTTTATGCCCTTAAAATGGCTTCCTACATTAAAGGCATCATCTTCATAACCGGTTCCGCCACATGCATCGCATTCCTTATAGTCCACTACAACGGAACCTCTTCCTTTACATTTCGGACATTTTGTTTTCAATTTAAAACCTCTATCTAATTGAATAATTCCGGATTCTCACTGACAATGCTGTTTCTCTCGTCCTGATACTTTACCGCATCATACATCAGCTCATTTGCCTCGGTTCCGTGAGTTGATCCGGTGTAATTGTAATAGTTTTCCAGATAATATATTGATTCCTTAAGCTCGTCAACTGCCTTGAGCTTAAATTGCAATTCTTTTATTGTTGTGTCTAGATAGTCCTTGTGAACCTCGTTCAGGTCCTTGTCAAACTTATCCCTAATTCCTTCAAGCCTTTCCAAACTGTCATTATAATTGTCTCCGGCAGATTTTGCCTTATCACTGGCTTGGTCAAAATTTCGACTGTTCAATAATTCAACGGATTCATTGTAATCCTCATCCCCCTGAACAATACTGTCACTGATTGATGGCATTGATTCATTGATATTGTCCATTGAACTATCGATAAAAACGATAGCTGCGGATATTAAAAGCAGAACTACAATAAAAATTATTAATTTTATATAACTGGACACATTATTTAATTATATCTTAGGATATTATTAAAATTTGTCATAAAAAAATTAAAGAAAAAAAGAAAGTTTAAAATAAAATATTTTAAACTTATTCGCTGGACCAGAGTCCGTGTAAATTACAGAATGCTAATGCTTTAACGTCATCGGTTGAGTTGACTGTGAAGGTTGCTTCTGCAACATCTCCAGGTTTAAAGCATTTTGCGTATTGTTCAGCTCCTGCTTCAACGATAACAAATTGGATGTAGTGGTCATCGTCCATTGGGTGAGCTGCTTCACCGACTTTAACGGTTACTTTGTCACCATCGATTTCAACTACAGGTTTGTGTTTAGGAGCTTTTTCTCCTTCGGTTTGGACTGGGAATTCAAGCATGTGGTCGTTGCAGACGTTTTCGTCGCCTTCAGCTAAAACTTGAATGATACTTCCGCATTCATTACATTTTAATATTTTTGCCATAATAAACATCTCCTTAATAGGTTAAAGATAATTTATTAGTCAAAGTATTTATTATTATTGATTGTTTTCATAATAGTTTTCAATGGCTGCCTGAAGACCGTCTGCCGCAAGGTTGGAACAGTGCATCTTGATTGGTGGAAGACCGTCCAATTCATCTGCCACATCGTTACGTGAGATTTTCAATGCTTCTTCAAGGGTTTTGCCCACTGCAATTTCAGTAATCATGCTGCTTGTTGCAATAGCTGCTCCGCAACCGAAGGTCTGGAATGAAATGTCCTCAATGACTTCATCATCATTGACCTTGATATAAATTGTCATCAAATCCCCACAGGTCGGGTTTCCCACGGTTCCGACACCATTGGCGTCTTCCATCATTCTACAGTTTCTAGGGTTTGCAAAGTGATCCATTACTTTTTCTGAATAATCCATTTTTAACACTTCCTACAGTTGTCTTCATGTTTTCTACACATTATATTGTCATAATCCAATTCTTGATTCCACAATGGTGACATTTGCCTTAGTCTTTTGACAGATTCTGCTATGGTTTCAACAAATTCGTCAACGTCAAATGCATCGCTTTCAGGTGCAAGTGATATTCTTAAAGATCCATGCACGTCCACCGGGTCAAGGCCTAAAGCGGTAAGGACAGGTGATGCCTCAAGAGTGTTTGATGAGCATGCTGAACCTGTTGATGCCTGATATCCCTTAGCGTCCAAAAGAAGAATCAATGATTCACCTTCAATAGCCTTGAAACGGAAGTTCACAAGGTTAGGTAATCTGTTTTCAATTCCACCGTTGAGGTATGCTTCAGGGATTGTGCTCAATACCTTGTCGATTAGCTCGTCACGGATTGAGGAGAGTTTCTTGTAGTGTTCATCAAGCTTTTCTGTTGCGATTTCGCATGCCTTTCCGAATCCGACGATTCCAGGAACGTTTTCGGTTCCTCCTCTGATGCCTCTTTCCTGTCCTCCACCATGGATTAATGGCACGACACGGGTTCCCTTTCTGATGTAGAGTGCCCCGACACCTTTCGGTCCGTTGATTTTATGGGAAGATAAAGAGAGCAAGTCAATGTTTAGCTTCTCAACATCCACTTCAATCTTACCGAAGCTTTGCACTGCATCAACGTGGAATTTAATGCCTTTTTCACGTGCAATCTTACCTATCTCCTCGATTGGCTGGATAGTACCCAATTCATTGTTGGCATGCATTACAGTGATTAGAATTGTCTCGTCTGTAATTGCCTCTTTCAGGTCGTCGATTTCGATTACTCCATCCTCATTAATCGGAAGGTAGGTTACCTTAAAGTCCAGGGATTCCAAAAATCCGAGAGTGTTTTTAACGGCAGGGTGTTCGATATTGGTGGTAATAATGTGTTTGCCTTTTTTAGCTAGCTTGAATGCAACTCCCTTGATTGCAAGGTTGTCGGATTCTGACCCACCGCTTGTAAAGATTATCTCTTCAGGTTTTGCATTTATTGAATCTGCCACTCTTTGGCGGGCAAGATCCAATGCCTTTTTGGATTCACGACCTATTCCATAAAGGGTTGAAGGGTTTCCAAACTCCTCGATGAAATATGGTTCCATTTCTTTAAAAACTTCTTCACTAACTTGAGTGGTTGCTGAGTTGTCCAAATACATTTTCTTTATCTCCCAATTGTCTTTAATTTAAATTTAAAATGATTTAGATAGTAAATTATATACTATCTAATGCTTGAGTTAAGTCTGCGATTAAATCATCAACATCCTCCAATCCGATTGACAGACGGATGAAGTCAGGTGTAACTCCTGTTGCCTCCTGCTCTTCAGGGCTTAGCTGTTGATGTGTGGTACTTGCAGGGTGGATTGCAAGGCTTTTTGCATCTCCGATGTTTGCAAGTATTGAGAAGAGTTCAAGCTTTTCGATTACTTTGCGTCCTGCTTCCTCTCCGCCTTCAACACCGAAACCTAAAATTCCTGCGAAGTGATCTTTCAGGTATTTCTTGTTGATTTCATATGTTGGGTGGGATTCAAGTCCAGGGTAGTTCACCCATTTGACTTTAGGATGTGATTCTAAAAATTTAGCCACTTTGAGTGCGTTTTCAGAGTGTCTTTTTATACGCACGTCAAGGCTTTCCAATCCTTGTAGGAATAGGAAGCTGTGCACTGGTGCCTGGGTTGCTCCAAGATCTCTTAAGAGTCTTGCTCTTATCCTTACTGTGAATGCAAGGTTTCCAAGTTCAGGCACGTCTCCGAATGCATCCCAGAATACTAGTCCGTGGTAGCTTGGATCTGGTTTGGAGAAGTTAGGGAATTTTCCGTTTCCCCAGTTGAATTTACCTGAGTCAACAATGTATCCTCCGACTGCTGTACCGTGTCCGCCGACATATTTTGTAGCTGATGCTGCGATGACATCTGCACCATGTTCCAATGGCCTTACAAGTCCTACACCTACAGTGTTGTCCACTATCAATGGTATGTCGTGTGAGTGTGCGATTTCAGCTAATGCCTCAAAGTCAGGCACGTCGAGTTTTGGGTTTCCTATTGATTCAACATATATTGCCTTGGTCTTTTCATCGATTGCCGCTTCAAATGCTTCAAGATCCTGTGAGTCGACGAATTTTACGTCTCTTGCAAGGTCCTTGAATGTGTAGTTGAACAGTTGATATGTTCCTCCGTAGAGGTTGTCTGCTGATACGATGTTGTCTCCAGGTTCTGTTACATTTAGTATTGCGTATGAGATTGCTGCAAGACCACTTGATGTTGAAATTCCTGAGTTACCGCCTTCGATTGCGGCAATTCTTGCTTCAAATACATCACTGGTAGGGTTTGTGAGTCTGGAGTAAATTTGTCCGAACTCTTGAAGGGCGAATCTCCTTGCAGCTTCATCTGAGTCTTTGAATACGTATGATGTTGTCTGGTAAATAGGAACTGCTTGAGCTCCTGTTACGGGGTCTGGTTGCTGTCCTGCACGGACGCCTAATGTTGCTAATCCATAATCTTTATTAGTCATTTTTTATCACCTTTATTTTTTTGAAATTTTAGTAAATATATCACGTGTTATATTACTATATAACAATAGTTATTTTTTATATATAAATGTTTTCGTCAGCCTAAAAACATCATGTAAAAAATAAATTATAACCTATGTTATACAGATATAACATCTGTTATTTTTAGTATATAAACATTGTTATATTTTCAAAGAAAAATCGAAAACAAATCACATCATAAGTTTTTTTGATATTACACTCTTAAAGCCAATGACTTTCCCATTTTAAAAATGAATTATTTATAAACGATAAAAATTTCATGAAAAATCCTCATAATCTTATTTAATATACTACAAAAAGTAAAATTAATTGCTTTTATTTAATTCCTCTAATGCCAATCTTTTGTAATCCTCAACCCAATCCAATTCATTGTCAAAATTTAATATTTCATCAGCAAAAATAAAAACCTCTTCCCATTTACCCATATTAAACAATAATATTAATTTATTTTTCAATAAGTTTATATTTTTAGGACATAACTCTAATGCATGGTCATATGCATTTAATGACTCATCCAATCGATTTGCATGAAACAAGAATGTGGCATAATTGTCCCAGACAGGACAATTTGTTGAATCTAATTTCAATGCAAATTCACAGCATTTTAATGAAACATCAATATTTCCAAGATGAAAATATGAAGTTGCCTTATTAACAATGGCCGGAACACTATTTGAGTCAATGGACAAACATTTATCAAAACATTCCAATGCATCATGATATTTGCCCATCAAATTATAAATGGTTCCTTTATAATTCCATGCAATAAGATTGTTAGGGTCTAATTCCAAACAAGTATCCAATGTATTTAATGATTTGTCATACATCCCCATTTCCTTTAAGCATAAACCTTTATATATTAAAGCATTGCAATTTTTAGAATTCTTTTTTAAACTCAAATCAAAACAGAATAAAGACTCCTCCATTAATCCCAATTCTAAAAAAAACTCGCCGAGAGACAATGATAAATAATAATCAGGATCACATTCCTTTATTTTTAAAAACAATAAATTAAAATTCGCATCAACATTCATATCTTTTAAAACTTTGAATTTATAGAAACATGCCCATAAATTATCAGAATCATTATTTAAAACTTCATCAAAGCATTCAATGGCATTGTCATAATCTTTCAAAAGATATAATACATATCCTTTTTGTATTAATAATTCTTCACGATTATATTGTTTATCATTCATCAAGTCGTTGATTTTATCTAAAAGAACATTTAATGAATTCAATTCTTTATGAATGATAATCAAGTTAGACAACACATAAAATACATGAAAATTTTTTTCCAATAATGTATTAAAAATATCTAAAGCTTCAGCATAGTTGCCCATTTCTAAAAAATTCTGTGCTTTATGATATTCCTTTTTATTTTTTAAACTAATATCTTTTAAAAAACTCATTTAAACACTCTGTTTCAACTATTTAATTAAAATCAATAACCTATCCTTTTCATCTTGAATTTCATCTTTAGGAAACCCATCATATTTAATCAAATACTCATCATACAGTTCTAATGCCTCATCATTCTTTCCCATTGTCTGTAAAGCTTGGCCATAATAAATATAGTACATGCTTATTAAACCATAATTATCAATGCCTTCTAGTGAAATACTTTTAAATCCATTTACTGATTCTTCAAATTCGCCAATATTGGACAATAGCAGATTTCTTGTTAATTGAAGCATCAAATCATTAGGATTTTGGCCAAGAGCCTGATTGACATATCTCAATGCATTATGATAATCCTGTTTGTTTTTATAGATGTTTGCCATCTGCAATAATGCGGCTCCGTCATTCGGTTGGATTTCAATACATTTATCCAAGTAGATTAATGCATCATCATACATTTCCAAATCATTGTAATATAATCCCATATTAAGCAAAGCGTCAGAATCTTCACTGTCAATCTCCAAAACCTTATTGAAATAGCTCAAAGCCAAATCATACTTTTCCAAATAGAGGTAACATGACCCTATTTTATTCAATGAGAAAGTTTCATCCGGAATATGTTCAATTATCTGATTGAACGAATCGATTGCCAATTCATATTCCCCCATATGATAACATGCCACACCTCTTTTGAGATAAACATTCAAATTATTGGAATCTATTTTTAAGGCCTTATCAAAGCATCTGAACGACTCTTCCTTTTGAAATAGAAATGCATGGCACAAACCCTTCAACAACCAACCATCAATATTATTTCCATCAATGATTAGAAGTTTATCAAGATAATTAATTGCCTTTTCATTTTCAAACCTATCAGAATAATATTCTGCTTTTTTAAGTAAATTATTAGACATACGTTTTTTAAACATTTGATTTAACCTCTTGATTCAATAAACAAAGCTCATGAGAAATGAAATCAAGTATCTTGCCCAAATTTGATAATAAATATTGCAAGTATAAATAATACAAGAAAAATCAATCCAAACCAATTAAAGTACCATAAAACCGATAATACACAAATAATCCCATATAAAATGCATAGATGATTATCATTTTCAATTTTATATGAAGATACATAAATAATAAAAGCCAACGATATGTCAATAATCGTTGTAACAATCAAAGGTATCAGCAAATCAATATCTAAATATACATTCAAACCAAATCTTGATATCATAAATATTATGAATAGAATCCATAAAATAAAATAAAAATAAGCGATGCATCTTGCCAATTGACGACCATTAACCTTTTTCACAAACATGGCTCTGACTCTCATTGTTAAATATGATAATTTATCATCACCCATACTATAAATACCTGTTTAAATCGTTTTTTGGGAAAAGAACATAGGAATATATTAAAAAGAATACAGCCCATGTTAAAAAGAACGATTTGAAATTCAATTCACGATTTAAAAGAACATAACAATTATTCGACAAATAATCATAAAACAGAAGTAAAATTCCATCCGAAATCAAAACCATGGCAATGAAGCTCTCAACTGAATGATAAGCAATGATAAAATAACCGAATACAATGAAGACACTTAAAAAAATAATATACAAATACAAAACATGAATATTGTCACATTTCATTTAAAATCACCCAAATAGATTATATTTATCCAAAATAATAAGAATGCATAACAATATTGTATCAATTATGATGATTTTATAAAAAAATCCATCCCACTTATCAATTCCACGGATTTTATATATGAAATAGACTATTAGACTGAAAACAAAATAGGATAGGATCATCAGCTTCAAAAAAGACATTTATAAACCTCATTTTACTTATTTTACATTTTTAGTTACCTTATTATAAATAAGTACCCCATCATTGCCATAATCATTACGCCAATTATAAATTCATGTTTATAATTCTAAATAAAGTTAATAATAAATAATACTACACTTATCAAGATAACAGCAAATAAGCAATATTTCAACAAACCATCAAAAGTCTTTATTTCAAACGGCAGCATTTTATTCATAATATCTGGAGATAAAATTAAACCGCCGCATAATAATGAAACTGCCAATGCAATAATATCATGATTAAATGAATTAGAGTAACCTAATACATCTTTTATAATCCACAATAACGAAATGCCTAATGGACCCCTTCCTAACATGAAACCAAGAAGAAGAAAAAATACCGGATGATAACCGATAACCTGCTTGCCAGACACTAAACGGCAATTTTCATCACGAAAAACATTCAATCTTAAAAACATGAACACAAATGGAAAATACATCGCTAGTCCAAAAGCAACGGCACTGCCCAATCCTTCAAAAGTAAATGCAAGCAATGCAATAAACCAGGACACAGCAAATGTTAATGGAAAGAGTATAATCACTACACCCTGATAAGACATCCCCGGAAACCTTCCAGAAATCAAATCGTATTTCTCATCTAAAAAATCCCTCTTATATATCAATATTGAAAACATCACTCCAAGAATAGTTATTCCCAATAATGACAAAACAAAATCAATATGAAGGAAAAAATATAATAATAAACACAAAAATAAACCTAAAACTTCCGTGTAAAAAAATAAATAAATTGAATAAACTTTCAGCTCATCCTTATTTAAATTAATCCACCCTTTAGATCTAATGATATTTAAATTAGTAAACAAAAATACACCTCCAATAGTAATCAGCAACCATTTTACTTTAAATTACCATCATAAATAGTACCCCATCATTGCCATAAGTAGTATTCCAATTATCAAAAATTTTTTAACCCATTACTCCTTTTAATTCAAAAGGCAATATTTTATTTGCAATATCTGGAGATAATATGAATGAAACAATCAGTATTGAACAAATACTAGATTAAATATGTATTAACATTATTTTTAACAATCCCCTCCATGACTTTCATCAATGAAATTATAAAAAAAACTATTTAATTAAAATCAACCTATTCTTTTCATTTTGAATTTCAACTTTAGGAAATTCCTCATATTTAATTAAATACTCATCATACAGTTCTAATGCATCATCATACTTTCCCATCCTCTGTAAAGCCTGACCATATTTTAAATAGAATAACTTAACTAAATTATAATCATCAAAATAAGTGTCATAAACTTTTTCAAAACCTATGACTGCCCCTTCAAAACTTCCAATCGAAACTAATAAACAACATCTGGAAATTTGATATGACAAATTGCCAGGATTTAAATCAAGACACCGATCCATTAAATTAATTGCTGCATGATAATCACCCATCTTAGAAAGTATGTCACTTTTTCTGTCCCTTCCAAAAAAAATATGTAATTTATGGTTAAACTTATTAAAAACAGCATATATAAAGTTTTTCGCATGCAAGCGCTTACTTACATGGTAAAATTAGAAAAATAATGAAATAAAAAAAGAATTAATAAAAAAAGAAAAGAGAAAATGATTTTCCCTTAATCGTTGATTTCATAGCCTAACTCTTGTAGGCTATCACGTATTTTATCGGAAAGGTCATATTGCTTGTTGGCTCTTAACTCTGATCTTACTTCTGAAATCAAGTTAAGAAGGTCATCGGAACCTGCATTGACCTCTTCAGTCTCAAAGCTGACTCCCAAAATATGAGCAACATCATCAAGGAATGCCTTTATTGCAATCTTGTCCTCATCTGAGTAGCTGTCCAACTCGTTTTTGGTGTCATTGATCAATCCGAATATTGCAGCGATTGCCTTTGGAGTGTTGAAGTCATCATCCATGCTGTCGAAGAATTCCTTCATGTGAGGTGCCAATGCATCACATTCGAATTTTTCATCTCCGACTTCAACGTCAAGTTGCTCGTAGTATTTCCTGATTCTGTCAAGGCTTCTTTCTGATTGGTGAAGTGAATCCTTGGAAAAGTCAATCGGGCTTCTGTAATGGGTTGAAAGCACGAAGAATCTGAAAGTGTCCGGTTCATAGCTTTCAAGCAGTTCACGGATTGTGATGAAGTTATGGAGTGATTTTGACATCTTTTCTCCATTAACGTTTAAGAATCCTGTGTGCAACCAGTATCTTACCATTGGGGATTTTCCTGATACCGCTTCCATCTGTGTGATTTCCGCTTCGTGATGAGGGAATATCAGGTCAAGTCCTCCACCGTGGACATCGTATTGCTCTCCGAAGTAGTATTCAGTTATTGCAGTGTCTTCAATGTGCCATCCAGGTCTTCCGTCTCCCCATGGGGACGGCCATGTTGGCTCGTCGACGCCTTCACGTTTTTTCCATAGCGCAAAATCCTGATGGTTTTTCTTTGTGGTTTCTGCAATTTCCCTGTGGGATTCAAGCTCTTCAACATTCCTGTTTGAGAGTTTTCCGAATTCCTCAAAGGTGTCTATTTCAAAGTATACTCCATCTTCGGTTTCATAAGCGAATCCCTTATCAATCAGCCTTTGGATCTGGTCGATGATTTCAGGCATGTGATCGGTTGCCCTTGCGAATAGGTTGACCCCGTTGACATTCAGTTTGGCCATGTCTTCACGGTAGCGTTTTTCAAACTTGCGTGCCAATTCGCCGGCAGGTATTCCGCTTTCCTTTGACCTGTTGATTATTTTATCATCAACATCGGTTACGTTTTGGATATAGAATACTGCATATCCCTTATATTCCAAGTATCTTTTTATTGTGTCGAATGAAATGTATGTTCTTCCGTGCCCAATATGTGCGTCATCATAAACTGTCGGACCGCATACAAATAGGTTAACTCTGTTATCGTTAATTGTTACAAAATCCTCTTTACTGCGAGTTAAAGTTGAATAAATTTCCATAAAAATAAACCTCGAAAAAAAGTAATTGTAAAAGGCAAGTGAGGGATTTGAACCCCCGTATTATGGTCTGCAGCCACACACCTAAGCCACTCGGTAAACTTGCCATCAACATATATAGGATAATAAAATATTGGTGATTAATAGTTTATATAGTTTACTATTTTTCCCAATATTTTCCTATTCCGCTTCGGAACCCAAGCAAGATTGACAATCTTCGCCAAGCTCATCCTTATTAATGTTAAGTTGCTCTAAAACATCTACTGTTTTAACATTCTTGCATATTGCACATGTCCTTGGAATCAAGTCAGCTTTTGTAGCTTCCCCTTCAGACAATTGGCGAGCAAATTCATGAATCTTTGCCCTTACATTATCATCAAGCTTAATTCCACTGCCTCTTTTATCAGTTATGTACTGGGAAACTGCAGGCTGGGTAATGTCCATGAGTTCGGAAACATCCTTCTGTTTCATTCCTAAGTTCAAAAGTTCTTTTGCTAGTTCAGATCTGATTGCAGGTATTACATACCATACTACGATTTCACAAGGTGGTTTCATAAAAATCCCTTCTATTTTTTAAACAAATCCTCTAAATCTTCTTGTTCATCTCGAATATCTTCAGTTAAGCATAGTTCATGCTTTTCAAATAAAATCTCAAATCTTTTATCGTTTTCTTGAAGATGTTTTTCGAGTATCCTGATTGCATCAGCGACAGGGTCTGGAAGTTTATTGTGGTCAAGGTCGACTTTTTCCGGACGCACTCCTTTGCGCCTTACGATACGGCCAGGAACACCAACACATGTTGATTGAGGAGGAACATCCTTGAGCACTACAGCGCCTGTACCAATTTTTGAGTATTCACCTATGGTAATATTACCCATTACCTTAGCACCAGCTCCAATAATCACTCCCTTTTCAATTGTAGGGTGTCTTTTTGTTTTTTCTGTACTTGTACCTCCAAGAATCACTCCCTGATAGATTAGGACATCATCGCCAACAATGGCGGTTTCCCCAACAACGACTCCCATACCATGGTCGATAAATACGCGTTTGCCAAATGTTGCACCGGGGTGAATTTCAATTCCGGTTAAGAACCTAGCTAGATTGGAATTCATACGAGCAAGCAACTTTAAAGAATGATTCCATAACCAGTGACTCACTCTATGAAATAATAATGCATAAAATCCCGGATAGCATAAGAATATCTCTAACGTAGACCTTGCTGCAGGATCCTTATCTTTAATAGCTTGTATTTCAGCCCTTAACCCATTGAACATTATACCCCTCAGTGATGTTATACTTTAATTTTATATAACATATGGTATATATAATTTTACTTAATCAAATAACCAGTCTACAGAGAGATATCTCTCACCGTTATCCGGTAAGATTGCTATTATTCTTTTGCCTTTATTTTCTTCTTTTTTAGCCAATTCCAATGCTGCCCATGTTGCTGCACCTGATGAAATTCCGGAAAATATACCTTCCTCCTTAGCAAGAGCAAGCAAAGTGTTTCCGGCATCCTCATTTTCAACCGGAATGATTTCATCAATCACCTCAGCGTCATAGATTGAAGGCACAAATCCTGCACCGATACCTTGGATCTTGTGAGGTCCTTTTTCGCCTTTTGCCAAGGTCTGTGAATCCTTAGGTTCAACGGCAACGATTTTGACATCAGGAACTTCCTCTTTCAATACCTTACCGATTCCGGTGATTGTTCCTCCGGTTCCAACACCTGCAATGACAATATCCACGTTTCCTTCAGTGTCCCTTAAGATTTCCTGAGCTGTGGTTTCAGCATGAATCTTTACATTTGCAGGGTTGTCGAATTGGCCTAAAATAATTGAGTCAGGAGTTTCCTCATTGAGTTCATTTGCCCTTGCAATGGCTCCGCCCATTCCATCGGCACCTGGAGTCAATACCAATTCTGCACCCAATATGCTTAGGAATTTTCTCCTTTCGATGGACATGGTTTCAGGCATGGTCAATATCAGCTTGTAGCCTTTGGCAGCCGCTGCAAATGCAAGTCCTATACCGGTGTTTCCACTGGTTGGCTCGATGATTGTTGCACCCGGCTTGAGAAGGCCTTTTTCCTCTGCATCCTCAATCATTGCAACTGCAACTCTGTCTTTTACACTACCAGTAGGGTTGAATGATTCGATTTTAACGTCGACTTCTGCTTCTAAATCTTTTGTTAGGTTGTTCAATCTTACAATCGGAGTGTTTCCAATTGCGTCTACAACACTATCAAGTACTCCTCTTTTTAATTTTGGAACGTTTACCATAATTTTTTCTCCTTATTTATTAATTGTTTTTACTGGTATATTAAAAGGGTTAATTTAAACGTTAATATAACATTCGTTATAATAACTATTGTTATATAACATTGTTTTACTTTATAAATGTTTTGGAAAAAATAGAAAAATCACACATTACCTGCAAAGTAATCGCAGATATCTGTGCATGGACAAATCTCACATTGCGGGCCAATTGGCTTGCAGATATTCTGGCCAAACTGCACCATCAGGTCATTCAGCTTAATCCACAAATCCTCAGGAGCAATCTTGCACAGTTCAAGTTCAGTATCCTCAGGATTTTTAGTATCAACCAAGCCCAAACGGTTTGAAATCCTATGAACATGAGTGTCAACCGGAATAGCCGGAAGCTCAAAAGCAAAAACCATCACGCAATTTGCGGTTTTCCTGCCGACTCCTGGAAGCTTAATCATTTCCTCAACGGTATCCGGGACCTCTCCGCCATACTGGTCAATAAGGATTTGTGAAACCTCCTGAATACGGGCAGCCTTCACATTGTAAAAACCAGCAGGCCTAATCAGCTCCTTGACATCCTCAATAGGTGCATCCACAACTGCGTAAATGTCAGGATACTTTTCAAACAGGTTATTAGTGGCCTGATCTGTATTCTCATCCCTTGTCCTTTGGGACAGTATTGTTCTGATTAAGACCTTATAAGGGTCATGGTCAAGGAAGGTTCTGATTGTAAATACTCCTTCCAACTCTTCAATCAACTTGATAACTCTTTCTTCCTTATTCATCCTCTAACTCCAGTTCAAATCCTAATTCAGCCATGCTTTCAATGAAATTTGGGAAGGACACGTCAAACACTTCCCCATTTGTAATTTTAATGTCATGCTTGAGGCCAATGAGGCTGAATGCCATGGCCAAACGATGATCACCATGAGAGTCAACAACACCTGATGTCACGCCACCTGTGATGCTCATGCCGTCCTCATGCTCTTCCAGCCTGCAGCCCAGTTTTTCAAGTTCCCTGCAGGTGGTGTCAATTCTGTCGGTTTCCTTAACCCTTGCATGAGCCACACCAGTTATATTGGTTGTTCCCTCTGCCATTGCAGCCAATACCGCAACAGTTATCAGCAAATCCGGCGCATTGGATAAGTTAACGTCAATGGCTTTCAGATTGCCGTCAGAGACTATCTCAACATAATCCTCTCCACGAACTATTGTGGCGCCCATATCCTGGAGAATGTCCAATATGTACTTGTCCCCCTGCTTGGAGTCAAAGAACAGGTTCCTGATTTTAGCCTTTCCACCATTGATTGCAATCAATGCTAATAAATATGATGCTGAGGAGTAATCTCCCTCGACAGTGTAGTCACAGGCAACATAATCCTGCTTTAAAACCTTATACTCATCAATCCTGCAGCTTTGATGCTCCTTGTCGCAGGAGTCATGCTTCAGGTAATATCCCTTAAGGACCTTGACTCCGAATTTCCTCATTATATCCACAGTCATGTTCACATAAGGCTTTGACTTGAATTCAGGCAGCACATATAATGTTCCGCCCTTTTCAGACAAAGGTGAAGAGATAATGATTGATGAGATGAACTGTGAGCTCACATTACCCATGATGTTGGTTTCACCGCCAAGATAACCCGGCTTGATTAAAATCGGTGCCTTCTCATTGTCATTCAATGATTCGGTTTCAACACCTAACGGCCAAAGGGCATCCATAAGAAGTCCCATCGGACGGGTTTGAAGCGAATCGTCACCGGTCAATATGACTTCATTGTCGCTTAACGCAGAAACGCTTGTCATGAGTCTTAAGGTAGTTCCTGAGTTGGCAAGGTCAATCGGTTCGTCTGATGAATTGTGCAACTTTCCACCGGTACCGATTACCTCCAAATAATCATCTTTTTTGGTAATTTCAGCACCTAAAGCTTCACACACCCTAATGGAAGCTAAGGTATCTTCTGAGTATAGCATGTCATAAAGTTTTGAGGTTCCATTAGCCAGACTGGCCAGAATTACTGCTCTGTGGGAATAGCTTTTTGATGGTGGTGCCTTGACGACCCCACCGATTTCTGAAATATTTTTTACCTTAAGAATCATTTTATCAATAATATTTTTAATTAAAATTCAATAAATACTTACCTATGAAGGAATTTGACAAAATGCTGGCAGGTCTTGAGTACTGTTATGACGAAGAGGAAATATCCTTAATGAAATTGCACGCCATTGAAAACGCAAACATATTCAATTCACTTCCCGAGGACGATTTGGACAAGCAACATGAGGTATTGAGTGAAATTTTAGGTTCAGTGGGTGAAAAGGTATGGATTGCAAAGAGATTCTGCTTTGACTATGGCAAAAACATCCATATCGGAAACAACTTTACTGGAAACTTCAATTTGACAATACTTGACATTAACGAGGTTCATATTGGAGACAATGTCATGATCGGTCCAAACACTACAATAACAACCGTTGGCCACCCATTATCACCTAAAAAAAGAAGGGAACATATGGGACAGGCCAGTGAAATTAGAATCGGCAATGATGTCTGGTTGGGCGCCAATGTGACAATATTGCCTGGCGTGACCATTGGAGACAATGTGGTAGTTGGAGCCGGAGCTGTTGTGACAAAGGACATTCCAGACAATTCCCTTGCAGTGGGCGTTCCTGCAAGAGTAGTAAAAGAAATTGAAAATGATTTGGACTAAAAAATAACATGAATTCAAGAAACATTAATATTGCAATAAACCTATTAATTATTATTTTGGAAATCATTGGATTCCTACTGGTTTTTAACGAGCTTGGAATTGCTTCATTGGAATATTACACTGAGGACAGCAATTTGCTGCTTTTAATTTCATCTTCAATATTTCTAATATTACTGCTGAAAAATGAGGAACCTCCATCATGGTTCAAGTCCTTAAGATTTGCTGCAATTGTCTCAACAACATTGACACTGATAATCGTATTGACCGTATTGTCATGGACAACAGATTTGGGATTGCATCATCTCTTATTCGGAGGGTCCATGCTGTATCATCACACGCTTTGTCCGGTTTTAGCAATTTTTGCATTTTCAATTGAAAAATACGATAAATTAAATGCAATTCATGGATTATGCTTCACAATAATATATGCCATAATCATGATTGTTTTAAATATCTTAAAAATAGTGGAAGGGCCTTACCCGTTCCTGTTGGTCTATAATCAGCCGGTAATCCATTCGATAATGTGGACTGTCGTTATTTTAGCCATTACCTATGCAATAGCTTTAATCTTAAAAAAAGTTAATGGAAAAGTAATCATCTGATTACTTCCACAATCATATCTAAGTTTTCGGATTGGAGAATATCCACTTTCTTACCGGATGCTCCAACAATATCCTTTTTGATGTTAAGCATGTCTTCAGGAACAACAATATCTCCGATGGTCAATTCATGGTTTTCCTCTAAGGCAGCACCGATTTCATCGATATCGGTTGATTTGAGATAACCAATGATTTTACCTGCATCGCCTTTGAATGTTGGTCCGATTTTTGACATTTCAGGTTCAACTTCAATGATTTTTTCATGCACTTCAGGTTTTCCTGAGCTGATTTCCAAATCAGTGATTTTCAATGTTCCCTTGATGTCTTCATCAAACTGGTTGAAAATGTCAACCAATTCCTCATCGGAAGTGTATACGTTGACTTCCGCAAGTTCTGCATTCAATGGGATTTTTGAAGCTGACTTGAATCTTCTGACCTCGTCAATAAGCTCAACGGTGGTTTCACCTTTGCTTTCCATTTCCTCACTGATTAATTCCTCATAGACTTCAGGCCATAAGGTAGTGTGGATTGACTCGTCTGAGAAGTATTGGTAAACCTCTTCTGTGAAGAACGGTGCGATTGGAGCCATCAATTTTAATGAAGTCTCAACAACAGTTCTTAAAGTGTATTTTGCTGCTCTTCTTGATTCGTCTGAAACATCAGTGTATAATCTGTATTTTACAGCCTCGATGTACTCGTCACAGAAGTCATGCCAGAAGAACCTTTCGATTGGAGTGATTGTCTGTGCGAAGTTATATTCTGCAAATGCAGTGTCAACAATCTTGTTTAAGTTGTTTAATTTTGAAAGAATCCATAAGTCCAATGGCCCTAAATTGTCTTTAACTTCATCATATGTTACTTCCTCATCGAAGATTTGCATGCTTATGAATCTGAATGCGTTCCAGAATTTTCTTAAGAAACGGTAACCGTGCTTGATGTCTTTCCAGTCGAATATTACGTCAGACCCTGGTACGCTGTTAGCTGCCCATGTCCTTAAGGAGTCTGCACCGTATTTTTCAATTACCTCTTCCGGTCCGACAACGAATTCAGGACGTGATTTACTCATCTTGTTTCCATCCTCACCGAACACCATACCGTTGATTACAATGTCATCGAATGGTTTTTTGCCGGTTAAGGCAATGCATCTTAAAGTGGTGTAGAATGCCCATGTACGGATGATGTCGTGTCCTTGCGGACGAATGCTAGATGGAAAATGATTTACGTAATCCTCATCAGGCCATCCTGCAATGGATAACGGTGAAATTGATGAGTCCATCCAAGTGTCTAAAACATCCACTTCAGGAATGAATTCCTCACAACCGCATTCACATGCATGTTTAGGCTTGTCCACTGTAGGATCAATTGGCAAGTCTTCAGCGTCAGGTAAAATTACTTTACCACAGTCCTTACAGTACCATACAGGTATTGGGGTTGCAAATATCCTTTGCCTGGAGATACACCAGTCCCATTCCATGGAATCTGCCCAGTTGACCATACGGGATTTCATGTGTTCAGGCACCCATTTCATTTCATCTGCTGCAACTTTGGTTTTTTCGATTAAGTCACGCACCGCAACAAACCATTGCTCTTTGAGAAGAATTTCAACAGGAGTTTTACATCTCCAGCATTGACCTACATTTTGGTCAACTTCTTCCTGTTTTAAAAGATAGCCTTCAGCATCTAAATCTTCAATTGTCTGTTTTTTACAGCTTTGAAGGTCCATTCCTTCATATCTTCCAGCTGCTGAGGTCAATATGCCTGAATCATCCATGATATCGATTACTTCAAGGTCATATTTTTGAACCCAACTTACGTCAGTCTTGTCCCCGAAGGTACAAATCATTACTGCACCGGTACCGAATTCCGGATCAACCTCTTCATCTGCAATGATTTTAACTTTTTGATGTGAAAGAGGAACTTCAACATATTTTCCTAAAAGGTGAGTGTATCTTTCATCTTCGGGGTGAATTACAACTGCCACACATGCAGCCATCAGTTCAGGACGGGTGGTTGCAATCAAGATTCCCTCATCTTTAGGGTCAGCCTGTTTTCCTGATTCCTGTGATGATGCAATGTCTTCATATGAATCTTCCACAGCAGGTGGGAAATTGACATAGTTTAAGAATGTAGTGTTGTCTGAGTATTCAACTTCCGCAAAAGCGATAGCTGTTTGACAGCGAGGACACCAGTTTACAGGGTGTTTTCCCTGATAGATCAAACCTTCCTCATACATTTTTAAAAATGAATACTGGGTCTTTCTCATGTATTCAGGAGTCATTGTAACGAACTCTCTAGTCCAATCCTGTGAATAACCCATTGCACGCATCTGTGATTTCATTTTAGCAATATTATCAGTGGTTAAGTCAACACAAAGTTCTCTGAATTTAGCTCTTGAAACGTCATTTTTCTTGATTCCATGAGTTTCTTCAACCTTAACTTCAGTTGGAAGACCGTGGCAGTCCCATCCCTGGGTGAACAATACGTCATTGCCTTTTTGTCTTCTGTATCTTGCGTTCATATCAATGTAAACCCAATTCAATACGTGTCCCAAGTGAATGGAACCTGTTGGGTATGGTGGGGGAGTGTCAATGATGTATCTAGGACGAGAGCCATCTCCAATGTATTTGTAGATGTCTTCATCTTCCCATTTTTGCTCCCAAACCTTTTCTTTTTTAAAGTCATAGTCTTTAGGAATTTCTTCTTTTGACATGTATTTTCTCCTAGTTAATGTAAGTAAAAATAATATTATTAATTATGTAATTTATTATTTAAAAAAGTAATTGAATTTCAAATCTTTTGCAAAATAAAATAGATTAATAGTTAAATATATTATATAAAAAAATCAAATTATTAATATTATCAAAAATTAGGACTGTGTATAAAAATGAATTTATTATGGTTTTACGTGGCCGTTGTTTTGGCTATAAGCGATGTATTGCACACCACATTAATGTGGAAGGTCTTCAACAACTTCTACATAGTGTTGGGAGGATTAATTCAGCAATCCACTCATTCCACATGGCAGACATGGCTAGCACATGAGACAATGGAAGCAGGATTTCATTTCATAGTTATATCAATAGTGTTCTTAAACCCTGTTGTCGGTATCCTAGCAGCCCTGATTCATTTTGTGATTGATGTGACTCACACCATCCTAATAAGGGATATGGGTGAGTTGGAACATAGAGCTCTTCATTTCGTTATTGAATCTCTATTTTTCATGCTTATTTATGGATTATAAATTAAATGGAGTTATTAAATGCCAGTTATAACATTCAAATACGAAGACTTGAAAGATTTAGGAATAGATATGGAAAAAGATGAACTGATAGACACCCTTCCTATGATGTCCAGCGACATCGAGGACTTTGACGATGAGGAAATCAAGGTGGAATTCTTCCCAAACCGTCCGGACAACCTCTCCGTTGAAGGAGTGGCAAGATCATTTAAGGGATTCATCGGTCAGGAAACAGGACTTCCTGACTATCCTGTTGTGCCATCCAATGAGGAAGTTATCGTTGAAGCTGAAGTTGCAGCCATCAGACCGTACATTGCCTTTGCAAAAATCGATAATGTTGACTTTACTGGCGATAAACTGAAATACATTATGGATTTCCAGGAAAACCTTCACTGGGTTATCGGAAGGGACAGGAAAAAAGTGGCTATCGGTATCCACAATGCAGATGTTGTAAACGCTCCATTTAAATACATTGCAACCCCAAAGGATGCAAATGCATTCGTTCCATTAGAAAAAGACACTGAAATGACTCCTGATGAAATCTTGACTGAACATGACAAAGGAAAGGATTACGCTCATTTGATTGAAAACTTTGACAAGTATCCGTTAATCCTTGATAAGGACGACCAGGTATTGTCCATGCCACCTATCATCAACGGTGAGCTAACCAAAATCAAGGAAGACACCCACAACATCATTGTTGACGTTACAGGTACCGATGAACGGGCAGTCAATCAAGCATTAAACATCATATGCTCATCATTTGCTGAAGTGGGCGGCCAAATCAAGTCAATGGAAGTCAAATACGAAGACCACACTGTGGTAAGCCCTGACTTGACTCCTCAAGAGATGAACGTTCATGTTGACACAGCAAACGAATTGATTGGAGGAACCAGCCTGACTGCTGAAGACATCAAGGGATTGCTTGAAAAGGCACGTTTTGACGCTGAAATACTAAGCGACAATGAAGTAAAAGCAATCATTCCAGCATACAGGGTTGACATTTTACACGAAGTGGATATCGTTGAAAACATTGCAGTGCAATACCACATCAATGCCGTTGAAGCTAAATTGCCTGAAATCAACACTGTAGCTTATGAAAACGACTGGTTCAGAGCTGAATCAAAAATTCGTGAAGTCATGGTTGGTTTAGGATTCCAGGAAATAATGAGCCTCATGCTTACAAGCGAAGACGCACACTACACAAAAATGAACCAGGAAGAAAAACCTCATGTTCAAGTGGCAAAACCAATCACTATCGACAGGACCATGATCAGGACTAGTCTCATCAACAGCCTCATGGAATTTTTAGAGGACAACAAGCACGAGGACTTGCCTCAAAAGATTTTCGAAATCGGTGATGTTTTATACCTTGATGAAACCAAGGAAAACAAGACAGTCTCATCTAAGAAATTAGCTGCATTGATTTGCCATTCAACAGCAAACTTCACTGAAATCAAGTCCGTGATGACCAGCGTTCTTGCAAACCTCGGATACACTATGGAAATAGCTGACAGTGAAAACAAGACCTTCATTGAAGGAAGAGTGGCTGACGTTAAAGGTGAGTCTGAAAAAGGATTCATTAAAGGATTCTTCGGTGAGGTTTCACCTGAAGTGATTACCAACTTCACCTTGGAGTATCCTGTAATTGCGTTTGAAATAGAATTTATTAACAAATAGATTCTTTTCAATACCACAATTTTCTCATTTGAGTCTCCATCTGGGAGTAATTGCTCACGCTAGGAGAGACATCATAATTATTAAAAACAAGTATGAAAATTAACAATAATATAATTATAACTATCAAGATTATTGTCCATTTTCTCAATTAAATACCATCCATCATCAAGATTTATTTTTTTAAATAGCTTAACCTATAAGGTCTGCAATATCTTCGCCCTTTGGTGTTAATCTGTATATTCTGTTTTTTCTCTTTTCCTCATTGATGCATTCGGCAACACCGCATTCCTTGAGTTCGCGAAGAACCTTTGAAATGTGGTTTGACCTGATTCCAATATCCTCCGCCAAGTCTGTCGGGATCTTATTGGATTCGTTCAATGACTTTACAGACCTTTCCCTATAAGAGGAACTTATTACATAACCGTAGGTTTTTAATGTTTCATCATCCATAATATTCACATCTTAGTAATATATTATTTCCCTATTATTGTTAAACTTATTGTTCTTCCATGCCTTGGCCCGTCAAGTTCGACGAAAAACACTGACTGCCATGTGCCCAAATCCAACCTGCTGTTTTTAATTGGCAGACACTCGCTTGATGAAAGCAGGAATGATTTCAAGTGTGAACGTGCGTTATTGTCAATCCTGTCATGCTCATATGAGAACTTTTCATCAATCAAATTGTCCAATGTGAATTCCAAATCGCTTAAAAGACCAGACTCATTTTCATTGACAACAATTGCTGAAGTTGAGTGTCTTGAAAAGATTGAGACTATTCCGTTTTCGACATCGATTAAATCATTGATTCTTGATGTGATATCGATGATTTCAAAGTTCTTGTTAGTGTTGATTTTAAAAGAATGAGTTTTGATTTTCATTAATAATAATTAGTAATTAATAGTATAAATAAAAGAAAAAAAAGAAAAGAAAATTTTATTCAAAATCTTCTCTACGCCAGTACCCATAGATCAGCATTCCCATAACGGAAAGAATGCTTAACACTACAAGACCGGATGTATCAGTGATTTCTTTTGAAATCTTGCTTGGAGGTACAATTTCATATGCTTTACCCTCTTCGGACACTTCACCTTCACTGGCATCACCGGCATTAATGTTACCATTAGTCAATGCGCTTTCACCGTTATCTGAGGAATCCTTAAATGACCCTGATGCATTGGTACCGTAAACACCTGACTTATTGGAATTTGCATAATGGGCACTGTTTGAAGTTCCATTTTCTCCGTTTCCTTTAGCAACGCCAGTGCTTGCACTGGTTGAAGTCTGTGAACTAGAACCCTGAGCACCAGTTTTGCCGTCTGTTGACTGTGATGTCTGGGAGTCCTTGTTGTCCCCCTCATCACCTGAGGCAGCCTTATACTTGTAGGTCACCGGCTTTCCACCAATCATGACTTCCACATCATATTCCTTATCAGGATCAAGAGTGGCATCAATAGTAGCCTTACCATTGACAAACTTCGCAGTGTAGCGGTTTCCGTTAATGTTGACTGTAGTGTCAAAGGTTCCGAATTCCTTTACGGCCTGACCGCTTGTGTCATACATCTGAAGGCCAATACCGTTCTTGACTGATATTGTACCCATTTTCATGATTCCTGCAAGAAGCATTGGGCAGACGAATGTGTTTTCGTCATCAGTGGAGTCAAACCAATTGTCACCGAGCTTGAATGTTGGCAATTCAGGATTGTTTTTGGCCTGATATCCTTCATTATGAGCCAGAACATTGTACTTGACTTCTAATCTTGAAGGATCCCCTTCCTCAGCAGTCCTGAAATCCGCACCAAACAGCAAACCGTTACCGGATTCAAAAGCCCCCAATTCATAACTAGTGTCTCTACGGTTATAAGTGAATGAATTCGCATTAATCACATCATTTTTGGACTGTGAATCAATATAAATTCCATTTGGATTCTCATAAGCCTGATTATGCTTTATGATATTTCCTTTAGAGATATTGAACAATGAAATTCCATTGAAATTATTGTGATGAACCGTATTGTTGGTTATGTTACAATAATATATATTGGAAGTTTCAATTCCTGATCTCTTGTTGTATGAGACAATGTTTTTTGAAATCACTGAATTTTTAACATTCTTCAGTTGAATTCCATTTGAAGTTGCCTTTGAAATATTGTTGTTTGTCAATGCAATATTATCAGAATTCCTTACTAAAACACAATTTTTACCGCCGGTGATTACGTTCTTGTCAATTGTCACCTTGCTTGATGAGTCGACAATTATTCCATAATCACTATTGGATGCAATAATTGTTATTCCAGATAGAACACTGCCTGCGCTATTTGATGTAAAGTAAAATCCGAAAGTGTCAGTTATTCCCAGGCTTTTTGCCTTAGTGTTTAATTGGCTTGAAGTGTAAACCTTGGAGTTGGTTTTGGATATAATATTCAATTTTTTATCCACAACCAAAGAAACATTATTATATGTTTTGTCTGTAAATTCAAACGTATCTCCATCACTGGCTCCATCAAGCATTCCCTGAATATCTTCATTTGACAAATCAGAGGTGATCTGATAATTCACTCCCGCAAGAGTGTTGTCTGTTTGATTTTCTTCAGCCGCACTAACGGCAGTCACCAGGAATAAACCGATTAAGCATATGAATAAAATACTTGAAAATCTTTTATTCATATCTGTCTCTCCGGTATATACTTATAATCAATATATTACCAATCATGTGAAATTATTTTACTATTGATTGATAATATGTAGTTAAAATGGACCTGTTGCTTTTAAAGAGCAACGAATTATATTAACTTTAATATTGACTATATAATAAAATATTTATTCCATATTAGTATATAAACTTTGTTGAAAACTATGGAAAATAAAGCATATGCACGCTTTATACTGCTTACATACATTATTAACAATGTTATATCATTAATTAAAGATATTTAAATTTAAATATGATAAAAAATACAATATAAATTGTCTTGCTTATCGATTTGTTAAAGCAATACACGAATACAAAAAAATTAAAAAGGGAGAAAAAAATGAAAAAAAAGAGTTTAATACTTGCTATACTTCTTCTATTTGTTGTAATAATGAGTTCAAGTTCTGTATTTGCTGAAGAGATTACAGACGATACTCAACTACAACAAAATGACGATATAGTAATTGAAGAAACTGACGATGATAAATTATCATCAGAACAGACAATTACCGCTGGTTCAACTAGCGAACAAATACAGGAAAAGATCAATCAAATGTCCGATGGGGACACTTTGAACTTCGAGGCTGGAGACTATAGCGACATCTGTATCTACATTGACAAGAACATTACAGTAAACGGTAATGGCGCAAAGTTGATAGGATATGACACTCCTTCAAAAGACAACACTCCAGACCTAATTTGGAAACCAACAAATGAAAGCGGATATGCAATTGGAAACTTCGCAACATTATACATACTAAAAACAACCGGAGTTACAATAAACGGATTGACCATAGTTGGAGGTGCAAACAGTGCTCAAACTTACTCCAATGCAGTGGTCTATGCATATCAGGCTAAAAACATAACATTAACCAACAACATCATTGACGGATCATCATGGGGATTATACTTCCAAATGTGTAGTGATGGAATTGTTAAGGGAAATACAATTAAAGACCAAGCAGTTACCGGATTTTTAAACTTCGGTTCAGCTAGAACCCAAATAGAAAATAATAAAATCATCAATGCTAAAAACCATGGTATTGACGTTAGACACGGAACCGGACCAAATGTTCAAGTGATAAACAACACAGTAATAGGTTCTAAAGAAGGAATCTATCTCATGCACTCACAAGGCCACACCGCAGCAAACAATACACTTATTAACTGTACTATCAGTTCAATTTCATGTTACGGATCATCCAACATCAACATCAAAGGAAACAAAATGCAAAAATCAAGAATTGGAATATTATTAGGCGGAGGATACAAGAACATCACTGTTGGGGAAAACACCTTCTCTTTAGATAACCTGCCATTCCCACCAACCTTTGTTTACTATGTTGCTGAAGCAAAAGTAGATTATCAAAGCGCTACCAAAATGATGGGTACATTTAGCGATATGTCAAGTTATTCACCAAATTACATCGCATTCACAGGAATTGATGCTCCTAAAGACATTGCAATTGACTATGACACTATCTTGACAAAAACCGGAACTGTACATGAGGTTCCTGAAGGATACACAAGTTCACAAATTCAAGCCATTATCGATGGCATGAGCGATGGCGACTCCTTAAGCTTTGCTGAAAATGCAGTTTATAATGACATTTGCATCTACACCGATAAAAACATTAAAATATTCGGAAATAATGCTACATTAATCGGACTCACTAACATTGACATTAACAATTTACCTGAAAAAATTAGAAACTCAACTGAAAATGGAGGATATGCTATTGCATACCGTGCAGTATTATATGTAGTGAACAGTACTGGAGCAGTAGTCAGTGACCTGAATATCAAGGCTCAATACACAGGATATGACACTACAAAAGTAACAACAACTACTGATGAATATAAAACAGCCGGAATCTATGCAACAGGAAATAAAAACATGGTAATTACCGGATGTGACATTACCGGTGCATCATGGGGTATTTTCGGAGAATACTCTTCAAACAGCATCATCAGTAAAAATACAGTGCATGACATCTACACTACCGGTATCATGAACTTCGGTTCCCCAAATGCAATCATTGTTGAAAACACAATCACAAATGCGGTCAACCATGGTATTGACACCAGACACGGAACCGGACCTAATGTAACAATCGCATTCAACACCATTGCAGGTGCAAAAGAAGGAATATATCTCATGCACTCCAAAGGCCACAGTGTCTACAACAACACAGTGAAAGACTGTAAAATAAGTGGAATTACTGCATACGGATCTGGAAACGAAGCTATATTCAACAACACAATTTCCGGAAGCAGAATTGGCATTTTACTTGGTGGAGGATACTACAACGTGACAATCGGTGAAAACTCATATACATTAGATTACTTGCCATTCCCACCTACTTTTGTTACTTACCTTGCAAGAGCAGACAACAAGTACCAAAGCGCTAATGGAGTTATGAGAACTTACTCAGATAAGGAAACCATTACAATCAACGCTCCTGATGTAACCTCTGAATTAAATCAGGACAGTGCATTGACCATTACATTAATTGACCAAAACAATAAAGTAATGGCTGGAAAAGCAGTTTCAGTTAAACTCAATAATGTAACTTATAATGTGACAACTGATGAGAAAGGTATTGCAACTCTTCCTATTGATTTGCCAGTAGGAACATTTACAGCAGAAATTAGCTTTGCGGGAAGCGACAACTATGCAGCTGCAACTTCAAATGCTTCCGTGACAATCAATAAAATCACTACTGCATTAACCGCAGCGAACAAAAACGTTTACTTGCAAGCGATTGCTAAAGGCAGCAAATACCAAGTAACCCTCAAGGATGCAAACGGAAAAGCAATAGCTGGAAAAGAAATACTTGTCAGTTTCAACGGCAAAACCTACAAGGCAACAACCAATGCAAACGGTGTTGCTACAGTTACTTTAAAAGCTACAAAAACCGGATCTTTAAGGGCAACAGTCAAATTCGCTGGTGATGACACATACAAGGCAGCAAGCAAAACCGCTACTGTTAAAGTCACCAAGGAGGCTTCCAAATTGACTGCTAAAAAGAAAACTTTCAAGGCTAAAACCAAAACCAAAAAGTACACAGTTACCTTGAAATCCAAATCTGGTAAAGCGATTTCAAAAGCAAAAGTTACCATCAAAGTTAAAGGCAAAAAATACACTGCAAAAACCAATGCTAAAGGTAAGGCAACCTTTAAAATTACCAAATTGACTAAAAAAGGCAAACACAAAGCCACAGTCACATTTGCAGGTAACAAGTACTTTAACAAAGTAAGTAAAAAAGTAAAAATAACAGTTAAAAAATAGAAGAGATTGATTCTCTTCTTAAATTTTCTTTTTTTTAAAAAAATAATTAATAATATTTGTTTTTTCTATCGATTGCAGCGTAAATGATGAATAATCCTATGATTATCAGCACTAGCTGTGGAAATATTGCTGCGATGATTGCAGGAATTATTCCCAGGTTAACCAGCAACCATAAGACACCGTAAATCACTATTATTGCACCGAATACGATAGCTATCTTATAGAGAAGATCCCTGATATCCGGAATGTCAAACATTGGCATGTTATCACTATAACTCTTTTGTGCCGTCGTCGGTTCCGATTATGACCTTGTCAACCATCTGTGAGAATATACCGTTTTCAACGACCCCTGGAATTGAATTTAAATCAATTTCCAAGTGTGCAGGAGATTCTATCTCATCAAACTTGGCATCAATGACGAAGTTGCCGTTATCAGTGATTACAGGACCGTCCTTTCTTTGAGCCATCCTAATCTCACAAGTAGCACCCATGTCCTCAAGGGCTTTAATTACCATACGAGATGCATCAGGCAATACCTCAACAGGCACTGG
Source organism: Methanobrevibacter thaueri (assembly GCF_015062915.1). GTDB lineage: Archaea > Methanobacteriota > Methanobacteria > Methanobacteriales > Methanobacteriaceae > Methanocatella > Methanocatella thaueri_B. The sequence goes on from NZ_SUTJ01000001.1 coordinate 154,996, forward strand.
AAATGCTCCTAAGGATTCTACAACCTTGGATTCGTCAACAATCACTATGAACTTGTCTGCAGCATAATCTACAATCTTTTCCTTGGTGTGTGCTGCTCCTCCACCTTTTATCAAGTTAAATTCAGAGTCCACCTCATCGGCACCATCAACAGATAAATCGATGTCATGCTCTTCAAGGGTGGTTATAGGTATGTTCCATTGTTTTGCAATCAAAAGTGACTGGAATGATGTCGGAATTCCTAAAACCTTGATTCCTTCTTCCTTGATTCTCATTCCCACCTTTTCAATGAAAAAGTGTGTGGTTGAACCTGTTCCAAGTCCTAAAACCATTCCATCCTCAACATATTCAGCTGCCTTGTATCCTGCATTCTTTTTGGCAGAACTATTACTACTGGTATCTTTCATTTATATCACAAATCCTAAAGTGAGTTTATTAAGTTTATATCCTTTCTTACATTCCCCTTTATGTTTTCCATCGCTTTCCAAAACGATGCACTTGTCGTTTTCAGCCAAGCCGTCAGGGAAACATAAGTCATGGTAATCACATTTCTCGTCACAATCTGGAGCATTATATGTGAATGTTGATCCTTCAAAAATACTTTTAGAAGTGGTTAATAGGTCTATTTTAGCTCTGTCGACTTCAACAGGAATAACAATACCCTCTGCATGTATTGGACATTTTTGTTCGTTTTCCTTAACATCAACAACAACATATTTTCTGTTCAGTTCAAGGTTTCCAACACAGGATGATTTGAATCTGCATGTTTCGCATTCATCAGCAGGCCCAAGGAAAACGAATTCCTGTCCTTTTTTAGCCAAATCCTTACCAATCAATGTTATCATCTAAATCACCTCTGTTTTATAGGCAAGCTCGTAGGCCGCCTCTTTTGAAATTCCATTGTCTCCAAGTATGGTGTATCTTTCAGGTCTGATAGTATGAGCCATCATCAATGCTTCAATCACATCCTCATCGGCAATGCCGATTTCAGCTGCAGTGGTTGGTGCCTGAACCGCCTTAAGGGCGTTTCTTATTGCCTTCCAGTCCCCTCCATGAAGGTACATCATCAGTATGGTACCTATTCCACATTGCTCTCCATGCAAGGCAGGCTTGTCAAGAATCTTGTCAAGGGCATGTGAGAAGAGATGCTCTGATCCGCTTGCTGGACGGGATGAACCTGCAATGCTTATCGCCATTCCTCCGCTGAATAGGGATTTCATGACTATGCGCGCACTTGCCTCAAGATTAGGCTTGATGTTAGCCACATTGTCGGTTATGAGATGTGCTGACATTATTGACAGTGCAGCGGCTGATTCGCTTATAGGTTCATGCTTGAGTCTGTGAGCCAATTCCCAATCCTTGATTGCTGTGAAGTTGGAAATCAAATCCGCACAACCTGCCGCAAGCAGTCTGAATGGAGACTGTGCAATGATTTCAGTGTCTGCAATGACCGCTATAGGTGACTGTGCCTTAGCGGATGTTGATGTATTGGGATTTTTAATTGAAGCCAAAGGAGATACGATACCATCATGTGAAGCGGTTGTCGGCATGGATACGAAGTAAACACCCTGATTATGTGAGGACAGTTTTGCAACATCAATCACCTTTCCCCCACCGATTCCAAGAACTGTGGTGTCTGGAGTGATTAATTCCTCAACTTCTGATATTGATTCATAGGTTGCCCTCTTGACTTTTATGACATCCCATTCAATATCCTGCTTTTCAAGGCTTTCCATTACAGGAACTGCACCAACATCATATGTATGGTCACCTGTAACGATTAAAATCTTTTTATCCAAATGCAAAGACTTGCAAATGTCACCAGTATCCTTTATGATACCCGGATCAATGTAGACTTCACGTGGCATCTGTATTTTCCTGTTGCTCATATTATCTCCTAAAATAAATTATACATTAATATATATGTATGAAATAATTATAAATAACTTTTCAATTCAACAAACTCATAAAAATGATTCACCCAACATAACCAATTTCCCATTTAAATTTACATAATTAAATTTAATACTCATTAAAAACAGATAATTTAATATTATAAAAAATTATTTTAGGTGATATGGTGGAAAATTTTGACGAATGGTTTCATGACATTTTAGAACAAGCAGACATTACTGATTCAAGATATCCTATTAAGGGAATGGCAGTTTGGAGGCCTTACGGTTTTCAGATAAGAAAACATTCCATGAACATAATCAAAAACTTATTGGATAAGGATCATGATGAGGTTCTCTTCCCAATGCTTGTTCCTGAAAGCGAACTTGCAAAGGAAGGAATACACGTTAAAGGATTTGAGGATGAGGTTTACTGGGTTACAAAAGGAGGTCAAAGGGACCTCAACGAACAGCTCGCATTAAGGCCTACCAGTGAAACAGCAATATATCCAATGTATTCATTATGGATCAGGACACACATTGACCTTCCAATCAAAATGTATCAAATCGTGAACACTTTCAGATACGAGACAAAACACACAAGACCGTTAATAAGGGTAAGGGAGATTACAACATTCAAGGAAGCACACACTGCCCATGCAACCAAGGAAGAGTCCGATGAGCAGGTTGAGGATTTCGTTGAAATGTACAAGGAATTCTTTGATGATTTGGGATTGGCCTACCTCATTTCAAAAAGGCCTGAATGGGACAAGTTCCCAGGCGCCGACTACACAATGGCATTTGACGTCATAATGCCAAACGGAAAGACCCTCCAGATTGGTACAATCCACAACCTTGGCCAGACATTCGCAAAAACATTCGACATAACCTTTGAGGACAAGGACGGTGAGCACAAGCTCGTTTACCAGACTTGTGCAGGACTGTCCGACAGGGTAATCGCATCAGTCATTGGAATGCATGGGGACGATAAGGGTTTACGCCTTCCACCAAAAGTATCACCTAATCAGGTAACCATTATTCCAATCCTCTTCAAGAAAGGAAAAGAGGAAGTTCTTGGCAAATGCGCTGAAATCAAGGAGCAATTAGAAGCAAAAGGATTGAGAGTCAACATCGACGACCGTGACATCAGACCGGGCAAGAAATTCAATGATTGGGAGCTCAAGGGAACACCAATCAAGCTGGAACTTGGACCAAGGGATCTTGAAAACAACATTACAATAGCAATGCAAAGGGACATTGAAGAGAAGATTGAACTCCCATTGGATGACAATCTCGCAGATAATGTGATTGACTTGCTAGACAAATCATCCGAAAGCCTATCCAAGCAATCATGGGACTTCCAGGAAGAACACGTCAAGTTCGCAGAAAACCTTGATGAAATTCCTGAACTTATCGAAGCCGGAAACGTTGTTAGATTCTACTGGTGCGGAGAAGAGGAAGTCGGACACGAAATCGAAGAGAAAACCGGTTATGACGTTTTAGGAATTCAGGAAGAAGTGTCCGAAGGAAAATGCATAGCCAGTGGAAAAGACGCCAAATACATTGCATTGATTGCTAAAACATACTAGTGATAATATGGATGACATATACGCAATAATTCCTGTGACAAAGTTCAAAAACGCAAAAACCCGTTTATCACCCTTCCTATCAGAAGATGAAAGGGAAAAGCTCCTAAAGGTAATGCTTCAGGACGTGACAGACACATTGAAAAAGCATGTTGACAAGATTTTCATCATTAGCCGTGACGAGGACGTTTTAAGCTATGCTGAAAGCCTTAATGTCAACACAATCCATGAAAATGAGAACTCAAACCTCAACAAGGCACTGACCCAGGCAATGAAACTCTGCAAGGGAAAGGCAAGAAAAGTCATAATCGTGCCGTCAGACATTCCGCTGATTGGAAAGACAAACATCCAGATGCTGATTGACGCATCCAAAAACCTGGATTTCATCATAGTTCCAGCCAAGGGTGGCGGAACAAACATGATAATCATGAAACCGATGGCAATCCATACTAGATTTGAGGGCTTCAGCTACAAGGAGCATGTCAATGCCGCCGAAAAGAAAAAATTGAATCCGCAGGTTCATGACTCATTCTTCATGGCACTTGACGTCAACACCACTGAAGACTTGGGCGAAATCATGATTCATGGGGAGAAAACCCATACCAGACAATACCTTAAAGAATTGAAGGTCAAATTTGAGCCTTACAGGGGCAGTGAAAGGATTAAGGTTACAAGAGGATGATTTTATGATTGTAATGAGCATTGCAGGCGTTGACCCATCAGCCGGTGCAGGTGTTTTTGCAGACCTGAAGACATTTCAGGCAGTTGGCGTTTATGGAACAGGCATTGTAACTGCTCTTACAGCACAAAATCCATATAAGTTCTTCTCAACATTGCCAGTCAGTGAGGATTACATATCCGAGCAGATCGATTCTGTAATGGATGCCTATGAAGTGGAATATATAAAGACTGGAATGCTTTATTCACCTGAAATAATCAAACTTGTATCTGAAAAGATTACCGAATACAATTTGAAGGCCGTTGTTGACCCAGTGATGGTTGCCACATCCGGCGGAGACCTTACAAGGGAAGACATTGCAAAGGCTTTCAACAAGTATCTTCTTCCAAAATCAATTTTAACAACACCAAACATCTCAGAAGCTGAAAAGCTGACCGGTTTAAAAATCAGCACCAAGGATGATGCAATCAGAGCCACTGAAAAGATCAAATGCGACAGCCTGATTACAGGAGGCCACTTGGATGGAATAAACACCATTAACATTGACGGTGAAACATCCATTGTAAAGCAGGAACTTATTGAAACCGACAATCTCCATGGAACCGGCTGCAATCTCTCAGCAGCAATTACCGCCTACCTGGCAAAGGGCAATGATTTGCACACTTCCATTCTAAACGCATTGGATTATGTGTATGATGGAATAGAAAACGGCGATCATGGAACTCTAATAGCTAAATTGTGATAATATGAGTGATAAAACAGTACTATGCGCTTGCAGCGGAATGAATCCTCGTGGAGAAGTGGCAAGGGTTAGCGTTTATGATTTAAGTGTTGAATACGATGACATTGAATACTGCTGCATCGTTGCAAGCGGCGGAGATTATAAGAAGTTCATTGACCTTGCAAAAAACAATAATGTGATTGCAGTGAACGGCTGTGATAACTGCTGTCCTGAAAATATCCTGAAAACCAAGGATGCGACAGTTGAGTATAATCTAAACGTTTCTGAATTATTGAAAAAGAATAATATGAAAGCTCAATGCACCGTTAGAATCAACGATAATGATGAAAAATGCGTTGAGATAATTAAAAATGAAATTTTAAATATAAAAAAAGAAATTTAATGAGAATTAGCCAGTAGCTAATCTCCCATATCCAAGTCTTCAACTATTCTTTCCTGAAGAGCTATGAACTCTTTGGAATCTCTTTTTCTAGGCCTTTCGATATCAACATCAACGACGTATGCAATCCTTCCAGGATTCTTGTCCATGATAACTATCTTATCAGCCAGATAAACCGCCTCATCAACATCGTGGGTCACGAAAACAATTGTGTTTTCGAACCTTTTCCAAACGCCAATAAGCTGTTCCTGAAGCTTGTGCCTATTTTGCATATCCAATGCAGAAAACGGCTCATCCATAAGAAGGATAGGTGAATGGTTAAGCAATGATCTGATAATTGCAACCCTCTGCTTCATACCACCTGAAAGTTCATGCGGATAGCTATCCTTGAAGTCAATAAGACCTACTCTTGTGAGATACCTTTCGGCAGTTTCAATGTTCTCTTCCTTTGAGCCCTTGTTGGTCATCTCAAGACCGAAGGTTACGTTCTGCAATACTGTGAGCCATGGGAACAGTGAATACTGCTGGAAAATCACTGCCCTGTCACCGGATGGCTTTTCAACCTTTTCGCCATTGGCAATGATTTCACCGGAGGTAGGCTGGTCAAGACCTGCGATTAATCTCAAGAGAGTGGTTTTTCCACAACCTGACGGGCCTAAAAGACATACCAGTTCACCGTCATCGATGGTTAAGTTCACGTCACTTAAAACTGATAATTGGTCATTTTTCTTGCTTTTGAATGATTTGTTAATATTTTTCACTTCAATTGACACTTTAACACCTACCAGAATATCCTGTCTTGAGCCTTGGTGAATACATAATCAAATATGATACCAATCAGCCCGATATCTAACATACCAACAACTGTTGTTCCTGGATCAAATAAACTAGTTGCTGTCAAAATCATATAACCTAAACCACTGCTTGAACCAACCATTTCAGCGGAAATGGTACACATTAACGCAATACCTATTCCGACCTTAAGACCTGATACAATATATGGAACTGTGGAAGGCAAGATTACCCTTTTCAATACATTCCAATCGCTTGCACCAAGTGTCTGAGCTGATTCTATTAAAACCTTATCAGTTCTTTTAACCCCATCAATTGTATAAACTAGAATTGGGAATACACAACCCATGAATATGATGAATACTGCTGGAAACATTCCGATTCCAAACCATAAGATTGAAAATGGAATCCATGCAACCGGAGGAATTGGCCTTAAGATACTTATCACCAATGTGGCAATGTCTTCCAGGGTCTTATAGCTTCCAAGAATGATTCCAAGAGGAATGGCTACAACAGAAGCTAATATTAAACCTCCAAACACTTTATATAATGTGTCTAATGTATTTGCAAGAAGCTTTCCATTCAGTATCAATTCCCAAGCGGATTGGCATACTGTGATTGGTCCCGGCAAGATGTATGGATTTACAAGTCCCAATCCTTCTGTAATCAAGTACCAGAAGATTATTATGCAAATCGGTAGAATTAATGGAATAAATTTATTTTTATAATCATCTAACATTAAATCACTTAATTGAAATTTTATACATATATAAATATTACAATCATAGTATAAAAACTTTAAAAAAAATGTTAAAAAAAAGAAAAATTATGAAGCGTCAGCTACTTCAATAGCCTCTACTTCAATACCTTTACTGTAATCTGAGTCCTTAAGAACTGATCTTGTACTCAATGCACCAAACAGCATTGTAGACAAGTTATGTATCATTGAGGATGTTGACGGGGAAATTGCACCAACAACACCAAGCACTAAAAGTGAACCGTTGACTGCCACAATATTGCGGTAGTTGGAGTTAATCTTGTCAAGCATTCCAGTACTTAGTTTTCTTAAGGTTACAAGATCGTACAAGTCATCGGATAGGAGTGATATGTCTGCAACTTCACGTGCAATGTCTGATGAGTTTTTCATGGAAACTGACACATCAGCAGCTGCAAGTGCAGGTGAATCATTGATACCGTCTCCGACCATGATTACGGTTTTGCCTTCTGCCTTAAGCTCTTCAACAATTCTTGATTTGTCTTCAGGAAGCACTTGTGACCTGTATTCAGTGATTCCTAATGCCTTAGCTCCAGCCTTAGCACCGCTTTCACTGTCACCAGTCAGCATTATGACATTTTCAATGCCTAAACTCTTGAGCTCCTCGATGACGTATTTTGCCTCTTCACGCACAGGGTCATCGATGCAGATGAGTCCTTCAAGTTTTCCGTCAATCGCAAGGTAAACAACAGAGTGTTCTTTTGCCTCTTTTTCGACCTTCTTCTCTTGAGTCTTGGTCATCTTGACTTTCTCGTCATCGAACAGGAAGTGCTTGGATCCGATTACTGCACGCTTGCCGTCATACTCGGTTACAATACCATGAGCAACGATATATTGCACTTCACTGTGGTCCTCTTCATGTTTGAGGCCTTCCTCTTCAGCCTGTTTTACGATGGCTGTTGCGATACTGTGTGCGAAGTGCTCCTCAATACATGCTGCCATTCTCAGGATTTCATCCCTATCGTATCTTTTTGACATTGGAATGACCTCCACAACCTTTGGAGTTGCATTGGTCAGTGTTCCAGTCTTGTCGAATACGATTGTGTCGGCATTTGCATAGCTTTCAAGGAATTTTCCACCCTTAATCATCATCCTGTTGTCTGATGCTTCGCGCATTGCAGAGATGATTGACAATGGAGTTGTCAACTTGATTGCACATGAGAAGTCAACCATCAGGACGGACAGTGCCTTGGTTGGGTTTCTTGTAATCAGATATGTCAATGCTGTTGCAATGAAACTGTATGGAACGATTGAATCAGCCAGCTTTTCAGCCTTGCTTTGAGTTTCAGCCTTCAATTCTTCTGAATTCTCAATAAGATCAATGATTTTGTTCAATCTTGTTTCCTTGTTCATTGAGTAAACTTCAATGATTAGATTACCTTCCTCTATAACGGTTCCTGCGTGAACTGTTTTACCTGGACTCTTATGGATAGCCAATGGTTCTCCTGTCATTGAAGCCTCATTAACCATTCCGTCTCCTTCAATTACTTTACCGTCCACAGGGATCACATCACCCATGTGAACCTTGATTTTATCCCCTTTGTCGATGTCTACAGCAGGGCATTGTTTTTCCTCACCATCTTCTCCGACTACCCAGACTGTGTCAATGTTTAAGGCCAAACTGTCTTTTAATGTGCTTTTGGCTTTTTGTATTGTATAGTCTTCTAAAGCGTCGGAGATGGACAATAAGAACATCATTGAACTTGCCGGTTGATATTGTTTATGTAATAATGCACCAGCAACTGCTGCACCATCAAGTAAGGCCACATCAACACGGAAACTGGTCAGACTGTCCAATCCGTGCCAGACATATTCCAGAGCATGGTAAATTGTTAAAGCATTTCTGATAGGCATTGGAAGGAATAGCTTATATACTCCTCTATGCAATATCATTTTTGTCAATCTGAGATAGAAGTCTTCACTGATTTCCTTTGAAACCTGAGTTTGAGTAGGTTCGGCTTCAAACAGGTCATCCATGGTGATTGAATCAAGAATGTCAAAAATCTTTTGCTTGCTTTCAATGCTTCCATCATAGTAAATTAATATGCTACCGTTCCTATGGGATGTGAATACCTCATGGATAAAGCTTTGGTCTAAAAGTAATGAAGCGAGGCCGTAACCTTCCTCCTTGGTGAAGGCCCATTGGCCGGCACGGACCCTTAAGCGGGACCCGCTATCATGCATTACTTGATATTTCATATAAATCCCTTTTTTAAAAAATGAATTTATTCTTTTGATTCAACGTAGATTTCTTTTTTGGTATCAGCGTTTGCGTCAACTACGATGTCTTCTGCGTTTTCTTTCATGTCTTGGAAGCATGCTTCAGCATCTTTTTTAGCGGACATTACTGCAGCCATACCTTTGGTGGTGGTGTCTTTGAATGCTTGGGATTTTACAACTTTAGCTCCGATTAGAGCTGTTGCAACTCCTGCTGCAAAAATTAATGCATGTTTATGTTCTACACAAGTGTTAATAATATCTTCACGTCTCATTATAATACCATCCTTTTTAGTTAATTTTTTTAGTTATTTTCTTGAAGTTTATACTTCAACAATATACTTTTAGTTTTTTTAATATTAATATTTTAGGAATGCCTAAAATATTTCTTTTTTATTGCTGGAAACAAAGACTCTTCCGCTCAGCCTAGAAGATATTTTGAACCTGATCTCAAAACTTATGCAAACCTAAAAACAATAATGGATTTGCATAAGCCATCTGACAATATATGTTAAATAATTCATTATATATAAATCAATCGGTTTTTAAGGCTTTTTTAGGCTAATCTAAGAATAAATATTTAGTTAAACTAAAAAATAATTTATGTGCATCAAAATAATTTTTAGTCCCTCCAAAAAAATAATGAACAAAATATTCATATATGATATAATTGAAAACATCAAGTAATCCTAACATGAATTAAAGGTGATTAAAAATGAAGATGCATAAACTTTGTCCAAGATGCGGATCCAAAAATGTTGATTGGATTATTCCTCAAAACTGGTCCCAGTGCATTTGCAGGGATTGTGATTACACCGGACCAATTGTAGAGGGAAACGATGAATTTGCAGATGAAATCCGTGAAGCATATCTTGAATCCCTAAAAGATAATGATGAAGAATAATTAAGTGAGTTTTACCTTACAACCATCCCAAACACACTAAAATTGCTTTGAATAACATCCTTACTTATTAAATTTCAAAAAAAAAGACTAAACAATAAAGGCAATTAAATTTAAAAAAGCAAAGGTGTGTACTTGAGGTAAAATCATGCTAAAACATGAAGTAGCTAATTCAAATTTAAAAAGCCTTTACGGTATAAATTTTGATTATACCATTAATTAATTACTCAATCATAATATTTAAATTAAACGATTATAAATTGAGTTATGCCTAAAAATAGTAATGAAAATCAGTATTATGGTAAAATAAATTTAACCATACTTAAAAGTTAAAAAATAACATGCAAAAAATACATTAATCTCGACAGCGATAAAACAAAGAGTTAATGATATAAAAAAGAAAAGAGATTTCAGATGCTTTAAACCTATAGCTTGACTTGTGTAAGACAGCTTGGAGGGCATCTGATCACACATCCCAGGCACTGTGTGCAGCGCCTGTTGTTCAGTGTCCAGGTCTTGTTGTGGACACTGACTGTTATCGCATTTACCGGACATACTGCCTGGCATCTGCCGCATAGGGTGCATCTTTGGATATCGTTTCCAATTCTCCACCTTGACTTATGAGATGACATTAAAAATTCAGTAAACAAATGCATTCCCAGTTCCAAACCTATTGACGAATGTCCTCCACGATGCCTCAAATACAATCACCTTCACTTTTTAGGTATAACTAAATTTATTGCTGATTCTATATAAATATTTTGGAATACCTAAATTTTTTCAGTTAATGTTAAATAGGAAAAATTGATAAAATAATGTTAAAACAAAAAGCAGGTGTAAAATTGAATGCTCATGAAAAATTCTTCTCAAAAATAGGAGTCAACTACCTTATATTGGGACTGGTTGCAGTGATAATCCAGATAATCATAACCAATATCATTGCAAACACAAATCCAAACGCATTGAGCGACGTTAACCTGATATACATCATATCCGCCATGTGCAACTATCTCATACCATTGCCGATATTCTATTGGCTGATGAAAAGGATTGAAAGCCGTAAAATGAAAAAGGAAAAGGTGGGCATCTGGACATTCATACTTTACATTGGAATAACAATGACCCTTATGTGGATTGGAAACCTCATTGGGCTTGCAATAACATTCCTTCTTGGAGGGGCAATACAAAACGACATAACAAATCCGGTGCAGCAACTCATCAACAGCACCAACATCTGGTTCAACATAGTGATTGTAAGCATCCTCGCACCTATTTTCGAGGAGTTCTTCTTTAGGAAAATGCTCATTGACAAGACAATAAGATACGGGGCAAAAGTGTCAATAATCCTTTCGGCACTCCTTTTCGGACTGTTTCACGGAAATCTGAACCAGTTCTTTTATGCATTCCTGATGGGTGGATTTTTCGCATACGTCTACATCAAAACCGGAAAGATCATATACCCTATAGTGCTTCACGCAATCGTGAACTTCATGGGGTCTGTGGTGAGCCAGGTAATTTCACAGGCAATGATGAACCTGCAGCAGTCCATAAGCACAACCGATTTGACCATAATCGTGGCATACATGATATTGTTTATCATTTTCATAGTGCTGGGCATAATTGGACTAAGCAGATACAAAAAGGCCAAGTTCAACGGCAAGAAAACAGAAATCGAACTTGAATATAAATACACAACAATGTTCATGAATCCAGGAATGATATGCTTTGTGGCATTCTTCATATTCGAAATGATAAGGCAAATGGTAATGTGACCCACGAATAATTAAGAAAGCAATTAATTAAAATGAGTGTGTGAAAAATAGCTTCAATTTAAACAGACATGTTTCAAAGTAAAATGAGTTATTGTGTTATTTACAAACATTAGAGTGATGCCATCTACATACAAAAAAAGAAAAAAGGCAATGGATTGGATTATTCCTCATCCATTGTTGCAATGACGCTGTTTAGAATCTGAAGTGATTTTGAAAATGCAGGCATTCCGGAGGTCAAAAGCACTACCCTCAAAACATCCACAATCTCATCCTTGGTCATTCCAAACTCATGGATTGCGCTTTTTATTTGCTTTTTGGTGGCTCTTGGATCTGCACGGGAAGCTGTGATTCCAATAGCTATCAATTTTTGAGTCCTGTAATCAAGAACCTTACCTGTCCAAACGGTTTCGTTAATGTCTTTGACCAATTCGTACAATTCAGGGTATTCCCCTTCAAGTTCACGAATTCCTTTGCCGTAAAATACTTCTCCTTTCATATAACCATCTCAACTATTAATTAATACTAATTTACATTTTAAATTATATATAATTAATTAGAAACTGAGTTTTCCTCATAGGTGCCAACCTTGGGCATTTCCTTTAAGATTTGAAAAATTTCCCTCATGCCATGATATCCGATTATCTTTTTGTTGCAATGACCATTCTGTTTAGATTGTGCATCGGCAATTCGATTTTAACATTATTGTGCAAGAATTCTCCGGCTTCTTTAAGCCGGGAGATGAATTGCACTTTTAAGAGAGATGTTGAATTTTTAGAATTTTTTTTGCAAAAAAAAATATGCATATTACTTTCCAAATGCTCTTAGATAAACTCTATTTATTATAAAGGTATATAAGTTGTTATAAGAAAAAGAAAACATATTCTTTTTTTGATGATTAATCAAAAAAAATTAAAATCCATGTTTTTTTTTTCGAGTATACAAATAAAATTAATGACATCTTTGTCTAAAAAAAGAATAAAGTGTGGGGAGCATTTATTTATGGTTGATAAAACTTTTATTTTGACCGATAAAATTGAGTTTATCCCTGATGAGGATTTAGAAGGGGAATTAAATTTCAATTTACGGGCAACCGGTTATGTATTCAACAAAACATTAGAATACAGCATTTACCGTGAAAACCTAGTCAAAGAATTTGGAATAGGAAAAACATGTAAAATCAACCGCACTTACACACAAAAAATCGTAAGAACTCTAAAAAAACAAAAACCATTCCTAAAAAAAGCAGAATCCACCTGCATACAAGCATCCACCGACCGCTTAATAAAAGCATACGAAGGATTCTATGATGGAAGAACTGGACACCCTAAATTCAAATCCCTTAAAAAAAATCCAGTAAAATCCATCACACTCAGAAACAACGAATATAAAACTAAAAACGGAATAAAAGCCTCAATAAGGTGGGAAGATAACAAACTACGCTTAAACAAACTAGGATACATTGAAGTCAAACATAAAAGAGACATCGACGGCAAAATCAAAGAAGCCACAATCCTAAAAGAAAACGGAAAATGGTTCGTCTGCATAACATATGAAGTAGAAAAAATACAACCACGGGAAACATTTTCCGGCCCTTCTTTATATGTAGGCATAGATTTGGGATTAACAGACTTCCTAACATTTTCCAACGGAAAAGTCATACACAAACCCGATTTAAAAAAAATAAACCGTAGAATACAATATTACCAACAAAAACTAGCACGCCAAAAAGAAGGTGGATCCAACTGGAAAAAAACACTAAAAAAACTCCACAAATGGATAAACAAGAAAAACAATGTCGTCAACGACTATTATCATAAAATATCCTACAATATTGTAAAACACTGCGAATTCATAGCAATGGAAACATTAAACATACGAGGAATGATACGAGCAAGAAGTTTAAGCAGAAGCATTCATGAAATAGGCTGGGGAAAACTCATTGAAATGATACGATACAAATCAGAATGGTACGGACGTGAATTCGTACAAATCGATCGATGGTTCCCTTCCAGTAAAAGATGCAATGTTTGTGGTGAAATAAATCATGGTTTAGGTCGTGATGAAAGAGAATGGGAATGTCCACGCTGCCATAGCATACTTCAAAGAGATGTTAATGCTGCAAAAAATATTTTAGACGAAGCTCTACGCGCCACTGGTTCAATGGTGCTATGCTTAGTAGATTTCATACCAATTGGTCAAGGCAAATTCGAATATTATTACGAATGGAAAGGCCTTGACAAAACAATAGGTATGGCCTAAGAATCTCCAGCTTCTACAAGCTGGAGAGGTTCAATAATTTAGTTTATATTGATATAAACATTTAGACAAACTTGTAAAAATTATGGACATCATTCAATTTTTTCAAAATAGAATGAATATTAAATTAAAAAAAGTGTGTCTTAATCATCAAAGATAAAGACATTTGCGATGAAATCCTCATTCAGCGCATTTTTAATGTTGTTGGCAGTGATTAAAGAGGGAATTGTCCTATTGTTTTCTATATCATCCAATTCCTCAACAGATATGTCTGCAAGGCTTGCCAATTGCTCTTGAGAGATATCTAACTGTTCCCTTAACTGTCTAATATTGTTCATCATATGATTACCTTAAAAAATGAAATATATTTTTAACATTAGTATGTTTGATTTCATCATTTAAAAAGGTAATGAAAACAATATCAGTTCGGATTTACAGTGACTTTACCCTCATATGTGCAGCCAACATACTTGCCGTCACCGGCGAATGTGAAATTGCCATAGTAATTGTCATCCCCTGCATCCGGAAGATATTCTGCGTTTTCAATCGTGAACTCACCATTCTCATCGGTTGTCGTATCCACAATTGTTCCCATATCATGGCCAGGCTTGTGGTAAGTTATTGTCTTGTTTGCAACGCCATAGCTGTATGCATCCATAAGCATGCCTGAAAATGATCCGTTCTCGGCAACCTCTGTCTCATTGACTATTATGAATGTTGAAACGTTATTGTTGAACTGGAACCAGAACACTCCTATACATATTACCAATGCCACCAATAGAATTATTAAGTACTTGCTTTGCCTTTCCACAATATCCCCTGGAATTATATTTGAAAATATATCAAAATAAAGTTATTGGTCATATGTAAATATAGATTTACAAAATAAAAAAGAAATTATAAACATTTAAAACAAGAAATAAAGATAATTAATAATTTTTAAAAAATAGTTTACCAAAATATTTATATAATATAATGCAATAAAATAACAAATATGTAAATATATATTTACATAACTGGTTAGATTTTTGATATTATTAGTTAAATTTCAACTCAATAAAATCATATCTCCCTTTTAAATCTAACCATTGAAATTAATTTCCAGGCATTGAACCATTCTTGATTGAAAAAGACAAAGAATTCACACTTAAAATTAATAAACGCAACTTCAAGTACTACAGGAAGTTTTTTTCAATGAATCATTTATTTAAATCCATCCAAAAAAATAAAAACACCATAATCAATTCTGGAAATTAATTTAACTACAAATCCGTATATGCCATGCCTGATATTCTTGCAACCATGATGTGGAAGAACGGTTGGAAAAACAACGCTGTTATCAAAAACAGAACCACACTGGTTAAGCTAAGCGTATGGGAAAAAATTACAAAGCGAACATTGATTATAACACCCAGATAATATGCAAAGTCATCTATGAATAATCCGCATCCCCCATAAATTATTATGAAACCGATTAGAATGCCGACCAACACCCTAACTCCAATTCCGTTTAAGATTATGTTGGTTATTTCTTTAAGATTGAAGGCCTTTCTTACGGAATCGTGCCTGATCATATGGGCAATTGCAACATATGAATAGCAATACATCACGACAAACAATACTGTAAACAGTGACAGATAGGATAATCCCTGAATAATATCCAATCGAAGCAACAACATTAAAAATAATGGAATAATCAAATAAACAAATTTTACAAAATATAATTTAATTCCATTGATGAAAAGCTCCTTAAACCCATTTAATTCCACCATTTGGGTATTTTCATGGATCATGAGATTAAGGGAATGCTTGATGATTTTATATTGATATCCTGAAACGAAAAACGAAGGTATGAAAAATATGGAGAAAAGCTCAAACAATCCCAACTTTAAAATATTTTTAGGATTGGAAAATGAATATTTCAATGAGTCGTATAGTATATCAAGTATCATCATATCACACAACAATTGAAATTTTTTAGAATTGTTCAAAAAGTGAACGAATTTCAACTGTTATGTAAACTTATGTTTACTAATTATTTAAAATTTGTGGAATAAATTTTTGACTAATCCTCATATAGAAATACATCTTCAATATATTTCTGATTAAGGCAAAACGTTATCTTGAATGCATGAATCAAATTAGGACTCATACGATTGTTTTCAATGGCGTTCATGGCCTGGCGTGAAATGCCCACCTCTTTTGCCAGCTCTTCTTGGGTAATCCCCTTGGCTTTCCTTAAAATTTTAATATTATTCTTCATGACAATCCGATTATACACTCCATAAGTACAAAATGGAACGGTTTAATAATATTATATGCAACCTTATTATAAAAGTTTGTTTATTGTTACAACTAAAAAAAGTCATCTATCTAAAATGGCCTCGCGAACCTTGTCAACAGCAATCTCTTTTTTAGCTGGAAATGCAGCAACCTTAACCTTTAAGTGTATCGCATCGCCCTTGTCGAGAATAGTCCATTTCTCGTCTAATGCATCGGTTTTGTCTAAGCGTAAAAACCAGTTACCTTTCTCATCCATCTTGCGTTCCAAGTCATCATTGAGCTTATCCAAGTCAACGCTTTCAAGAAGTGTGTTGAAAAAAGCCTTTGTGTATCTTTTCTTTGAAACAACACCTGATAAAATAAGTATCCTGTCCTCAAGCATACCTTCAGCCTCTTCGGCCTCGATTTCAGCTTCAGGAAGTATGTTTAAAATAGCTTGTGAGATCTCGTCTACATCCTCATCCTCATAGACGAAAGCCCTGAATTTGATATTATGAATCATTTTATATCAAAAAAATAAAAAAAGGAAAAGAAGGATTATAAATCTCTTCTTCTAGCTTGTTCTGAGCCTTTTCCTTTAGATTTGATTCCACGTCCTTTGTTACCAGCACTGGTTAAGCCTCTGAGAGCTCTGTTAGTGTGTTTTTTGGAGCAAATCCAATTGATTTTCTTATCGTTAATGATAGAAGGACTGTTAGGATCAACTAAAATTACTTCATAATATTTATGTTTTCCTGTAGACCATACCCAGTAAGAGTTTAAAACTTCCATGTTAGGGTATTTTTTAGCTACACGTTCTTCTGCAATTCTTTGAATGGATTTAGCTTGGGTAATTTTGTTTACACCCATTCTTTTAGGTTTACGACCATTGAAACGACGGGTTTTCCTTCTTCCACCACGTCTTACTCTGGTTCTTACTACAATGAAACCTTTTTTAGCTCTGTAACCTAAACTTCTAGCTCTGTCGAGTCTGGTAGGTCTTTCAATTCTTTGAACTGCGCCTTGTTTTGCCCATTTAGGGGCTCTTTGCCACATGAGTTCACGTACGTAGGACTCATCTGGGTTTTTCCATGCGTCTCTAATATATTTGTACATAAATAACACCTTTTTGTTCAGCCACGAGGGCCACATCCAATTGGGAACTTATCCCAAAAAAAGTAATTATCACTGTCATAAAATAACAGTAATAAAATATTTCATTTTATTTATTTATAAAGGTATCGTTAATAGACACTATCATGAAATTTAATACAAAACCAAAAAAAAGAATTAAACAATTACTCATCTAATCGAAGAAATTTATCAAAATCAAAGTCAATGCCTAATTCCTTATTTAAATTAATAAGATCTTCACGAGGATTTGAATCCCATTTGGAAACTTCCTCCATAGCCTCATCAATATGATTTAATAACCAATCCTTTTTCATACGAGGGTCAAAATCACTAACAGGATATCCAAATATGTCCAAATTGTCTTGATTAAAAAGCATTTTAAGCTACTCCTCATTTTTAATATATATCTTAAAAACATATAAAACAATCAGTTTCAAAAAATAGCAATTTTACAAGGTTAAAGCAATATTGTAATGAAAAAAAATAGAAAAAAAAGGAGCGTTAACTCCTGATTTAACCCGATACCATCACCAGCTCACCGGTGGTCGGGTCCTCATAGACCTTTCCGACTTCACTGTATCCGCTGTCCTCGAGTCCGCCAGCATCAGTGTAGTTCTGGGTGAAAGTGTCCGCTGTTGAAACATCCTGTGTGGATTGAGATTGTGTAATCATATCAGGATTGGCCGATAAAGCCATAATTGCAAAAATCAGAAAGCCCAAGGCCAACACGAGCATTGCATCCGAAAGGTTGTTCAATCCTCCCATCGGGTCATCGTCAACAGATTCCGAAATTCTTCTTTTTTTCCTAAGCATCAAATCACCATTTGTTTATTGTTTCAAGTTCCGCTTCCGCAACGGTTTCAACATCAATCAGTTCGGACTCATACCATTGCTTTTTATATTTGGAAATCAGGAATGCAACAGCCCCGACGGTCAAACCTGTAACGGTAGTGTCGAATGCTATTGTCAGAGATTGTGCAAGGGTTGCAATGTCCCCTGTTCCAAGTGCTGCAAGACCAGGACCCAATGGTATCAATGTTCCCAAAAGCCCAAGGATAGGCCCTACACGAACAAGAATGTCTGTCTTGTTGGTCTTTTTAATCAGTCTTGTCTCATGTGCTGAGATGAGTTCGCTTGCAAGTGCCTTTCTTGCTTCAGGACCAATGTCATGGTTGTCTGCAATTCTTGTCAGTATCTCCTTTTGATAGTCAAACAGATCACTATTGGATATTTCCTCTTTCATTTGACCTACATTAGTTGAGAATGAAACGCGTCTCACCAGATCCTCCAGGTTTGCAGAGGATATGGCCTTTCTTGAAATGAACTCATTGATCAGCCCTCCGAATGCCAGGATAACTATGACGATTGATATTACAAGCAGTATGACAACCGGTGTCAATAGGCTTTCGGAGATTATGTGAATCAGTGAGGTCAATGTTTCAGTTCCTTGAATAATCATTTATTTCCCCCTTGTATCATTTATAAGGACACCAGCAACCAAGACAACAATGATTCCTATAACAACGTAAATCAGCTGATAGGTTGGAGTCAATATTAAAAAAGGACTGAATTTGGTGTAGTCCAGGGCCATTGTGGAATTGTATGTCAATGCGAAAATGAACATCAATATTGAAAACAGGCTCATGTACTCGCCGATTATTACAGGATATTGTCTTTTTGCATGATGCAATAATTTTGTGAGTTGATAAACAACAAATAATATTATGAAAACGAATAATGAATATAAAATCATTGATAAAATGTCAAGACTTGTCTGGGAGGAGAACAATATTGTTGAAACCGCAGATGTCACGAGGATTGCATAAAACGGCAATCTGAAATCATCCCTCTTGATGTAGTACACGATAGATGCAAAGATTACTATTGTGATGATTAAAAACAGATAGCTGAAATTATACAATAGAAATGACAATGGAGCATTCAGATAAACTGAAATGCTCATCAATGCAAAAGTGACTGCGGCACATGCCAATGCCAGCACTATTACCTTTACATTATTCAGCTTATAATTTCCAAGCATCAGTGCGACATTTGCCGCAAACAACACCAGAATGATTAACAGATATCCTCCAATCAAATCCATCATTTAACCTTTTCATACTCGTTATCTAATTTAATATTAGACAACATGAATATATAAGCATATCGAAATGAATTAATTAAAAATAAAATAAAGAGCAAATATCAATTTAAATAGTTAAATAAAAATTATAGATTAAAAAATATAAAAATAGATGAAGAATTTTGATTTAAAATATAAAAAAATGAAAATTAAAAGAAAAATAAAATACAATATAAATTACTCTTCAATTAACTCGTAATAAGACCCTTCGGCACAGGACTTGCAAACTGGCTTTCCACCGATGAGCCTATGCCTTCCGTCAGAAACCTTTTCACCGCAAACTGAACAGAACGCCGTGGTGTAAGGCTTGCCCGGCATGTCCCCCGGACCCAATTCAATTTTTACCTTATCGACCTTGAAAAGCTCTTCAGGAGGTGTTCTTCTGAATCTTGCAATCATTTCCTCTTTTGTTTCCTCATCCTTGAATTTCTTGTTGGCATCAGCATCAGTTATCCTTAATGCCTCACCAGTGTCCTGGTTCATGAATGTTGCTGCAAACTTGCCGTAATACATTTGTTTCAGGGTTCTTTTACCCATGGAGCATCCTGTCACTGACTGCACTGCATCGGACATGCACCTGTCGATTTCCAAAAAGACGATAAGGTTCTTGTGCCTTTGGTTAAGTTCCATTCCCAAAAGCTCTAATCCGTACATTGCAAGCTTTGTTCCAATGGCTATTCCACCACAGATGTGTCCGTGAAACTCAGCGGCCTTAGCCAGTTGCTCATCATAATCCTTTTCATTCATAATTATCACCTATAAATCTAATTTTAAGTTTGTCTTTAAAGGTACACATACCTTTCTCTCATCATCCAGTTCCATCAGCTTAACGTCAATGGAATATGCTTTTCTCAAATTATCCTCTGTAACCACATCATCAGGAGTTCCGAAATCAATGAATTTCTTGTCTTTCATGATTGCCACTTTTGTTGAGCTTAAGAAAGCGTGATCAGGGAAGTGTGATGACATTATAATGGACAGCCCGCTTTTTGAGAGATTGTCGATTATCTCCAATAGCTTAATCTGATTTCCAAAATCCAAATGGGATGTCGGCTCGTCCAATATTAGTATGTCCGGCTTTTGGCACAATACCCTTGCCAGGAAAACGAGCTGCCTTTCCCCTCCGCTCAGGTTAGTGTATTCCTTGTCCTTCAAATCCTCAATACCAAGAGTCTTGAGGGCTTCAAGGGCGATTTTCTTATCCTCCTCTTTCGGGGAATCCGTAAGGTTCAGGTATGGTGCCCTTCCCATCAGGACCACATCAAACACCTTGAAAGGGAATGATGGAACATGTGCCTGTGGAATGTAGCCAATATGCTTTGAGATTTGCTTGAATGACAGTTTCCTGATGTTTTCACCGTTAATCAGTATCTCGCCTGAGTTTATCTCATGAAGTCCGTTGAGGCATTTAATCAGTGTTGTCTTTCCGGTTCCGTTTGGCCCGAGAATGCACAATACGTCACCCTTTTCAATGGAAAAGCTGATATTGGAGAATATCTCCTCGCCGTCATAGTCAAAGGAAATGTTTTTGACTTCAAATAGCTTGTCTTCTATGACCATTCTGAATAACCCCTCTTAAGTAAGTATAGGAAAATCGGCACTCCAATTATTGCTGTAAGTATTCCTATCGGTATCTCGATTGCTATCACTGCACGTGAAATGTTGTCAATCAGCAATAGAAAGCTTGCGCCAAGGCTCAGTGAAGCGGGAAGCAGTACCCTGTTGTCGGGTCCAACAACCATACGGGACATGTGGGGAATGATCAGTCCAATCCATCCGACAATACCGCTTATTGAAACTGCAGCGGAGGTTAAAAGGGTGCATCCTGCAATGATCAGCAATCTTGTTCTTGACGGGTTCAATCCCAAGGATTGTGCCTCCTCATCACCCATCGCAAGAAGGTTCATTTGCCATCTCAATGCCAAAAGCACGACAAGGCCGATAATGACTGGTATTGCAATCATCAATAGCTTGTCCGCATTTATTGAAGCCAATGAGCCCATGAGCCAGTAAACTATTTCGGGGAGCTTGTCGTCAGGGTCTGCTATGAACTTTATTGCGGATATCAGTGAGTTGAAGAATGCTGATATTGCAACCCCTGAAAGCACAAGGACCAGTATTCCTCCTGCCTTGTATGATTTTGATATCAAGTATGTTGCAGACACTGAAATCAACCCGAAAACGAATGCGAAAATCTGGGTTATGATGTTGGCTCCGCTTAAAAGAATTCCCAAAGCGGCACCGAATCCTGCACCGTTTGACACACCAAGCAAATCAGAGGATACCAGTGGGTTCTTGAATATTGACTGGAAAGCGGCACCTGAAATCGCAAGGCATGCACCAACCACAATTGCTCCGATGATTCTTGGAAGCCTTATCTCAAATACTATTGTGGTTATTGTGGGTGAAACCTCAAGCTGTGGGAACACTGGTGATAGCAATGTGTTTATCACATCAATTGGACTGATCGGGTATCTTCCAATCAGGAATGATGCGAAAAATAAGACTATTGGAAAAAAGATTAGAAGTATGATACTTATAATCTCTTTTGTTTCCCTATCCATTTGAATCCCTATAGGTTTGACTCCTTCAATCCTGAATCAAGCAGAATCTGTTTTGCCTCATCATCACTCAAGTCGAAGTGGTAGAAGCTTGAGTAGAACTCTTTTGTGGCATCAACCATGTTGATGTCCTTGTAGTCATCAGGATAAATCACTTTTGCAGTCCATGGAACACCTATAATCATGTTTGCCCCAACTGGCCTGTCGAACCATTTGAATGGGGATTGAGGTGAAAGGTAAACTTCCTTGTTCTTGACTGCATCAAGCTTTGCCCAGTTAGGATTGTCATAGACACTTGCATAGAATTCCGGATCATTTGTTATTATTACATCAGGATTCCATGTAATTACCTGTTCGATTGACACCTGGATTCCGCTGGTGGTGTTTCCCTGGTTCAGTGAGTCAGCCACATTGACACCACCCACAAGATCAATCAATTGTCCGTGTGTTGAGTGTGAAGGGTTTGTCTGAAGCCCGTCATCGCCCTGTGCATAGTAAACAGTCCTTTTATCACTGTCTGATAGCTTGGATGACTTGTCCTTAACTATTTTCAAGTACCTGTCGTTGAAGTCGTTCAGTTCCTTTGCCTTGTCCTGGGCTCCAACAATCTCACCCATGAATGTGATGGACTCGCCTATTGTTTCCACATTTGTGGTGTCCTTAACCGCAATCACAGGTATTGTTCCGAATTTTTCCTGACGTTCCTTGACTGTTGATGCGTCACCGTCACCGCCCTCGTCAATTGATTCGATGACAATGTCCGGCTCTGATGCGATGAATTCCTCATAGCTTCCATCCTGTGTACCGTACCATCCTCCAACTACTGGGAAGTTCTGGTACTGTGACGGAACGTATTTCATCTCGTCATCTGTCCATTGGAAGTTGACCGCCTTCAGCTTGTCCGGTGCAATCATATAAAGCACAGTAGTCATTGGAGGGCTTGTCGCAACGACATTGCTGACTGATGCAGGGATTTCAACATCCCTTCCAATCATGTCTGTGACGTTTTTAGACCCTACTGTCTCTACGGTCGAAGGTGTTAAAAACATGTGTGTGGCAACTCCCGCCACAACCAAAACAACTAATAATAAAAGTATCACTTTAATTTTCTTTTCCATTATATAAACCCCGAAAACAGTTTTCGATAAGAATATATATTCACTAAGTTATTAAATAAGTTTTCTAATTGAATTCAATGTAAACAAAAATTAATTAATACGATGTGAAAAATAAATTTAAGAAAATATATGTATAATAATTAATAAAAAATGTTAAATATTAATTATTTATGAAAAATAATAATTTTAATCGTTAAAAATATTTTTATAATGGATATCATTAAATAACTTTATTAATTTGCTCAGCCAAACAGATTATTATGAAAATGCCTAGCGAACTCGATTCAAAACTACTTGCCCCATGCGGAATCAACTGCATAAGCTGCGAAAAATTCCAGAACCCATGTGCAGGTTGCCTGATAAGCGACGACGGCAAGAGCAAGGCAAGCCTGAAGTGCAAGATCAAGACCTGCTTTGACAAGAAGAACTTCAGCTACTGCGGACGCTGCAGCGAGTTTCCATGCCCACAGATGAAAAAGCACTCTAAAAAGTATGTTAAAAGGCATGACCTGAATACTTTAGACAGCGCCAAAAGAATCAAGACAACCGGCATCGGAAAGATGATGGCACAGGACCGTGAGAAGTGGTTGTGTCCGGAATGTGGCGGTGTTGTGAAATTCCAAACAAAAGCCTGCAGCGAGTGCGGATTTCAAATTGATTAAATGAAAAATTTAATTAATTAAATGATATTTTTTTAAAATAACTTATAATTTAATTGCATCTATATACAATATTAATGATTATAATTTAAAAATAGAAAAAGATGATGTAGTTAATCTACATCAATTTATTTTTCAACAACAATTTTACCAGTTTTGCTTACAGCCTTGTATGCACCGTCACCTGCAAATTTTGCAGTGTACTTGAAAGATCCCTTTTTGGTGACTTTTACCTTAATGGAAGCAACACCTTTGGAATTGGTTTTGGCAGAAAATGTTTTTCCATTAACTTTGAGGGTGATTTTCTTATTGGCAATAGCTTTACCATTAGATTTTAAAGTTATTGATATCTTTTTAGCCTTCTTGACTTTCAAGGTAGCTTTTGGTGCTTTCAAGGTTGTTGATTTTTTGCTTACAACTATCTTGCTTGATCCAATTGAGGATTTGTAGTCGTCATCCCCCGCAAAGGATACTGTAACATAATGGGTTCCTGCTGAGGAATACTTAACTGAAAGTTTAGCAACACCGCTGCCATCAGTTACAACTTCCTTTGAAACTCCATCGATTATGACAACAACAGTCCTGTTTGAAAGAGGATTGTTCTGAGAGTCCTTCAATGTGACCTGCAGGTTGCCTGCATCTCCAGCCAAAATGTTCAAGTTGGCAATTGCAATGCTTGACTGGGACAGTTGCTTGACTTCCTCCTTAGCTGCTGAAATATTATTGGAATTGATGTTTGAAGCGTTGATTGAATTTATGAAACTGTTCACATTGCCCACAACAATATTCCTGATTAGGGTGTTGTTGGTGTTGTTCAATATTATGGCATTGAACTGGAAATCCTCAGGATTGTATTTGGATGTTTGCTGGGCAACGCCCACCCAATTGAATGTCAAGTTCTCCAATACAACATCATCTGCGTCAACATAAACGCCGAACGGATTGTAGATGTTGTTTGCAATGTAGTAAAAGTCGTTTGTAAATGAAAATCCACTTAAAACGGTTCCGTTGGCTTCTGGGGAGATGTAGAATATTCCATTTTCCTCAGGGCCTGTGCCGTACTTCATCATGTGGGTGTGGTGAGGACATACTCCAACACTTGTTCCAGGGGTTGCTATTATGTTTAGTGTCTTGTTGATCATGAAATGGCAATGGACGAATGTTCCGTTAAGAACAATAGTGTCTCCAGGGTTTGCAGCATCAATTACAGGTTGAACTGTAGGCTTTTGAACCTGGTTAGGATTTTCCGGGTCTGGCTCGACAGTCCATGTTTTAGGCCCAGTTTCATCCTCGCAGCATGAATCATCAAGTATTTCTTCATTATCGTTTATTTCAATTATGTCATCAATTTCACTGGATAAGGTTACATTATCACTGTCCTGAGCGGATATTGATCCGATGAATGTCAAACCGACCAGCAGAATTAATGAAAAGATTATAAGTTTATTTATTTTCATGATTTGTCTCCAAAATAATTTACCTCAATATGTATTAATTTAACAATCGTTATATTTAACTATTGTTATATTTTTAGAGAGTAATTGAAAATGTTATGAAAAAAAATAAAAAAAGAAGAAATATGTTAATTAAAACATGTTTTAAACTGGAATTTCACTGGAATCCAATGTTTTGTTGACCAGCACCACGAAAGTCCTGTATTGGTCAAACAATGAACCTATTGAAACCCTGATTATATTGGATTGTGCATCGAAGCTAGCGGAATCGAATGTGAATGTGCCCACACCGCCAACAACATAGAACTTCAATTCAACCTTGTCATTCAATGTAGCATACATTTCAAATTCAGGCAGTTTGGAAGCCACTTCACCACGCTTATAGAATTTTATTGAATATGTTCCAGGACTTACAACCTCAATATCTCCTGTGGAAATATAGGTTGCATTGATTCTAGGACACATTGTACCGTAACCTGTGATATTTTTGTCATAGTCCCAGGTCACTCTTGCATTCCTACCGAACCAGTTTGCACCCAACTGCAATTTCTTTGTGTCGTCTTCAGGACCATACTTATAGATACCTTCAGGATTAGCGCTTAACTCTCCCAATATCATCATACTAGGTCCTTTGGCGTTCCTGTATATTGCATTATCATTAACGTCTGGCTCAACAGCATTTTCAGCGAGGTCATAACCTGCATTGAACCTGATGCCCTCAAGCGCATTGTCTGAAATCCAGTTGCTTGTAATGACAATTCCTGTTGAATAGTTTGAGTCAACGGAAATTCCCATATAATTGTCCAAAATCCTGTTGTGGGTTATGGAAACATTGACTGCTGACTGGTTCAAGAAGATACCGTAACCCAATGGCCCTTCAGGAATATTCATGACATGCAGGCCGATGTTTTTGGTAATTAGGTTTTTGGTAACGTTTGTGTTTTTAACTCCTACACCATAGGTTATTCCGTAATTGCTCAATGACAATGTATTGTTGCTTATCTCCAAATCATCAGAATCCTTGAGGAAGATTGCATTTTCAAATGATGAAACATCGTTTTTGGAGACGAGAATGTCGGATGCGTTCACTATTTCAATTCCGTTTCCAGGAATCAATATCTCACCTGCACCATATCCATCAACCTTGGACTGGTCTAATGTATTGGATATTGTGTTGTTAATGATGCTTACGTTTCTCACATCCCTGATGACTATTCCAGATCCCTCATTTGCATTGATTGTAAGATTTGATATGTTGAAGTTGGAAACCGCAATTGTCAAGACAGGGCTTCCTGCTTTACCATTTAAAACTGTATTTGGAAGGAAAGCAATGTCCACTAACCTGTCGATTGTGAGGCTAACGTCATTATAGCTATTTCCTAAAAATTCCACTTTTCCACTTGCCTCATTGAATCTGGCCTGGATTTCATCTCCCGGCAGGTTCTCATCGATGAATGTGACACCCACCTTATCGGAGATTGTGATTGTGCTTCTGGACTCAGAAGCCCTGTACTGGTTTGTTTGGGAATAGCTTGAGACAATGTCATATGTTCCCACACCCAATCCTGAAACATCAATCTTAATTTGACCGTTTTCATCAGTGCTTTTGGAATAATTTTGATTGTTCAATGTGTAGGCAATATTCTGATTGCCCATTGCGTTTCCTTTGGAGTCTTTCAATGTAATTGAGTACATTTCAGAGGAATCCTTTGAGAATGTCCTGTTGTAGCTCACCAAGTCTGTTGTCATTCTTGAAACCTTGATTGTTCCTGCAGCATTTGAATTTTTATATATTGTGGTGCCTGCATAGGTCACGGTTGCCTTATAGGTATTCTCAACACTGAAGACGGGCTGAATTGTTACCTTACCATTGGAATCTGTTGTTTTGGAATAAGTCTTGCCGTTTATGGTAATCTTCAATGTTTGCTTGGCCAATGCCTTACCTGTGCTTGTTTTCAAGGTTACAGTGTAAGCTTTTGCAGTGTTCGGATTTGTTTCCATATTAGGGGCAGTGATTTTGGTCACTATCTTTTGAACTGTAATCTTGCCTGTTGCAGAGGATTTCTTATAGGATTTGGTCTTCTTGTAGGTTGCCTTGACCTTATATGATTTCAATTTTGAGAATTTGACCTTGATTGTCGCTTGTCCTTTGCTGTTGGTCTTTTTGGTGTAGGTCTTTCCGTTAACCTTGATTGTGACCTTTTGGCTTTTCAAGGCCTTTCCGTTCTCATTTTTCAAGGTTACAGTGTACTTGGTTGAAGTTTTAGGGGTTGTTGTAACCTTAGGGGCAGTCAACTTGGTTTTCAAGACCTGTTTAACAGTGATTTTAGTGGTCTTTTTGGCAGCTGCATACTTGGCGGTGCCCTTGTAATTCATCACAACCTTGTATTTTCCCTTCTTGAGTTTGAGTTTCAGCTTGATGATTCCCTTGGAGTTTGTCTTTTTGGTGTAGGTCTTCTTGTTGACCTTGATGGTTACCTTTTGACCAGCCAATGCTTTTCCGGTTGAGTCCTTTAAAGTCAATTGATAGTAATCCGCCTTCTTTATGAACATTGCATAGTTAGATGCCACGAGTTTAGTGGAAATCTTTTTGACTGTGACCTTGGCCTGGGCGGTTGATGCTGAATAGTCTATATCGTCACCTGCATATGAAGCCTTAACATTGTATGTGCCTGCATTTTCACTGATCTTGAATGTGGCCTTACCGTTGGCGTCTGTTGTTGCCTTAAGTGTTTTGGAGCCGATAGTGAATGTGACTTCCTCACCCATAATCGGATTGTTGTAGATGTCTGTCAATGTTACTGCAATATTGGCGTTGGATTGAGGATATGTGCTCAAGTCTGAAACGCTGATTTTTGTTGCTGTCACATTTCCTGGAATGAGGCTGTCATCGACATTGAATGTCTTCACATTCTGATATGCATCCCCGGTAATGTAGTTTGAAGTACCTGGAAGAACAACAGTCACCACGTTTCCAGATTCTTTAAAGTCTTCCGGATAGAATCTGACTGTTGCGGTACCGTCAACCATCATGACCTTCTTGTAGACATCCCCTGCTTGAGGTGCAACATAAGTGTTGTTCTTATTCATGTAGAATATTACCGGAATGGAGCTTAATCCCTTTGCCACATTGCCATTTGCATCAACAATGGAAATGGTGTAGATTCCCTTTTTGGATTGGGACACTTCAGTTAACTGAAGCCTGTAATTTCCATCGGACCATAATATTGTTTCATATTTATAGTGAAGAATAGGGCAAGCAACATTCTCATTGATTTCAAAGGTGTATCCTAAAAATGCCCCTCCGCTTTTAGCGTTGTTAACCGGCCTCACATTATTTCCAACGAAATAATTATTGTTGACCACATAATACTTTTCTCCACCTTCCTTGAAGAATCCATGGGCATTTGGTCCGTTGTAGATTTCCCCACCACCATCAGGGAATGAATTCATGTAAAAGAAGTTTCCAATGATGTTGAGCTGAATAACCTGACAGTTAACATATACTCCATAGTCACTGTGTTCGGAAATGTAATTGCTCAGGATATTAATATTATCACTGGAGGTCAAGGTGATGCCCTTAACATTGCTTGTAATGTTGTTGAAGCTGATTGTAGGATTGCTGGAAGTTCCTTCTACTAAAATACCTGATTTTTTATTGTTAACGATATTGTTAGAGGTTATGGTTGTTTTTGTGGAATCAACATCATCAATACCATAATTTGAAGCACTTATGATGGAATTCTTAACAATAGTGTTTTGGGAATTCTTAATTCTTATTCCGTTTTCCGCATTGGAAATTGAAACATTGTCTATTGTTGCTGCATTCGTATTTTCTAACCTTATTGCATCTCCGCTATTATCAGTAGAAAATGTACAGTTTCTAATTATCACATTTGAAGCGCCATTCACCAATATGCCATAATCATCAGATGAGAAAATATTCCCGTTATCATTTCTAAAATTAAAACCTTCAATTATGGTTCCGCTGGCCTGTGCAGTAATGTAAAAAATTCCACTATGGCCTGAAACTGCAGTGCTACTGCATGGATTCAATACAGTTCCAACATCACTTTTGATTGTCAATTGCTTATCAATAGTGATATGTACATGATCATAGCTTTGACCGTTGATGATGAGTGTGTCACCGGCGTTTGCAGAGTTAATTGCATTTCTAATAGTATGTTCGTTCATTTCGTTATGGTCTTCCCCAACATTATCCACATCGATTGTTTGAGATGCTGACAATGAGAGTTCATCATTTGGACTAGTTAATAAACTATCCTCTGATTCATCATCAAGATTTAATGAATCAACCGTTTCATTATCTTCCACAGCAGCTGCAGAGCCAATGCAAATCAATGCAACTAAAATAAAAGATAATAATATAACTGCATTATTAATCTTCATATTCTCCCCTAATTTTTTTATAACAATGACTTAAAACATCAATATATACAAATATATTATCGATATAATTAATGTATTTCGGTTTTTTGTAATAAATTAGAAAAATTTTACAAATTGTTTAAAGTGATTTGAAGAAAAATACATATAGATATATTTATAAAACTTTATTCAATTGTAAAAAGATGGGGGATTTAATATTAAAAATGGATTAATTATTCTTTCAGTGATACTGATTATTTTCGCTACTTTATCCTGTGTAAGTGCAGGGGAGAGCAACTTGACATTGAGCAATGAAAACAAAAATGTGTTGAATGCAAACCCTGGTGATTTTTCAACCCTTGCAGATGAAATCAGCAATGCAGAAACAAGATCATTGAATTTGACTACAGATTACCAATATGATGGACAAAAGGACAGCCAATATCGTGATGGAATAACAATCAATGTCGACGATTTCATCATTGACGGACAGGGACATACGATTGACGCCAATAAACAGGCAAGAATATTTAAAATTCAAGCCAAAAACGTCATCATAAAAAACATCAACCTGATTAACGGAAATGCAACCTCCCATGGTGGTGCAATCTATTGGACTGGAGACAACGGTTCTTTAATCAATTCCACAATTAAAAATTCAATTTCCCCAAACAGCGGCGGTGCAGTATTGTTCAAGAACACTGGAAGCATCATGAATTCAAGATTCATTGGCAACACAGCATATTTTGGAGGGGGAGTGTGTTTTGACAGTGACAGCAAAACGGTCAACTGCCAATTCGAAGACAACTTCGCAACATTTCTTGGAGGCGGATTATACACCAGCCAGAACGCCAACATAACCGATTCCACATTCACAAACAATGAGGCAGGAGACGGTGGAGGAATCTATTTACAGTACAACGGCATAATAAGCAATTGCAGTTTCCAGAAGAATAATGCAATAGGATACGGGGGAGCAATAACCGGAGAAAACAAGGTTATCGTCAGGGATTCAGAATTCCTCAAAAATACAGCAAAATATGCCGGAGCAATATACTTTAAGGGAAATGGATATGTTCATGATTCCAATTTTACTCAAAACTCTGCAGAAGTGAGTGGAGCAGTATATGCTACAAGTGATGAACTTGAAATAATCAACAGTGAATTCAACCACAATATCGCCCCTAATGGAGCATCATTATATATCACTGCAAAATCCGCAAAAATTGAAAACACCTCATTCAACAATGATCAGTCATCCTATCAGAGTGAAATCTATTCTACAGCAACTCCTACATTAAGCAATGTGTCATTCAACAATATCACTAAAAAGGAGGAGAGCAAGGATAATGACACTATGCCTGAAAACAAAACCTCACCCAATACAGACAACGGTAAATCCAATACGGTTATAGTTAAAAAGGCAGCTAAAAAAACAAGGATTTATGCAAAATCAAAGACATTCAAATTAAAGAAAGCTAAAAAATACACTATAACATTAAAATCCGGAAAAACAGTCCTTAAAAAGAAAAAAGTGACCTTGAAAATAAACGGAAAGACCTACACCAAGAAAACAAACAGCAAAGGAAAATGTGTGTTCAAACTTAAAATGAAGAAAAAAGGTAAATTCAAGGCAGTGATTAGATTTAAAGGAGACAAGTCATACAAGGCATCTAAAAAGACAGTGAAAATAAAAATTAAATGAAGTGTAGGATTCCTACACTATTTCTTTACTTTTAATGTTTTCTTAACCTGATAATTCAGGTACTTTACAGTCACTTTATACTTGCCAACTTTAAGATTCTTAAACTTGACTGTGGCAACACCCTTCTTGTTGGTTTTGGCCTTATATGTTTTGCCCTTGATTTTGAAAGTGATTTTCTTATTCTTTATGGCCTTGCCCTTGCTTGTCTTTAAGGTTGCTGTGAATTTGATCTTTTTGGATTTTTTCGCAACCTTATTCTTTACCTTCAAAACGTTTTTGACGATTATCTTGTTTTTAACTGTAGAGCCTTTATAGGTTGTTGTTACGGTATATTTTCCTGGAGTCAATGCAAATGTCTTTGTGGCATATCCTTTTGCATCGGTTTTCACGTTATATGTTTTGCCATTAACCTTCATGAGTACCACAACATCTTTTCCGACAACCTTACCGTCTTTTCCGATTACACGCACCTTGAATGTGACTTTACCATTATAGTCAACGGTAACATCCTTATTGTTGGTTATTTTTGATGGATTGATTGAAACAGGCAATGAAAGTGACCCATCATACAGTTTTACTGTAATTGAAGAGACTTTCGGAAGGCTTATTGACTTTGAAATGTAACCGTTTGCAACATTTAATGTGTCACCTATAGATAAGCTGACCTTAAGAGTTGGCAGATCAGAAGTGCTCTGCAATTGTGAGACTTCCCCCTTATTATTCATTACCTTGTTAAGGGAAACTGCAATATTAGCGGATTCATATTGCATTAAATTGGTTGTGGATTCAAAGCCCATTATGATCCAAGTGAAATTGTCAGCAATTGCAAAATTTAGCAGACTTTCAAAGTCAGGATTGTTGCATCCCCACCAGTTATCTGTCATGTTGCTGTTTTGATTATTGACATAAATCGCATTTCCCTGGGAAGCCTGATTATTGAACAATGCGGAGTGTGTCATGTTAATGTCCTTTCTTGCGATTATTGCACCACCCTGAGCTCCTGCAACATTGTTTTCAAATATGGCTCCGTAAATGTTTAAGACATTATTGTTGTCTATTGCACCCCCATTCTTAGTTGCCTTATTGTTTGTGAATGTGGATTTGATTATAGTTATCTCTCCACCGTTGTCGATTGCTCCGGCACCATATGCCTGATTATTGTCAAAAATGGTGTTTTCAATTGTCAGCTTGCCTGCATTGTCTATGGCACCACCATAACTAATAGCCTTATTGGACAAGAATTGTGAATTGTTTATAAAGATAGTGGCTCCACTATTGAAAATGACTCCACCCTCATCAGAACCCTTGTTTGACTTGAATATAGAGCTTGTTATTGTTACATTACCGGACAGAATTCCTAAAACTCCATAGGTATGCTCGACAATATTGCTTTCAAAGTTTGAGTTGTCAATAATCAATTGGGACACACTATATATGGCAGCTCCTCTGCTTGCCTTGTTGTTTTTGAGGTCACAATTATCAATTGAGGTTGTTTTATCTAAATTGTACAACACACCTCCGATTTGTGCCTCATTTGAATCCAATTTTGAATTTATCAGTTCCAGATTACCTTTATTATAAGCAACACCACCATAATTGCTTGCCTTATTATTGTTCAGTTTGGAATCGGTAACATGAAGCTGAGCATTGTTATAGATGACTCCTCCATTGTTTGCATCATTTTTTTCCAAATTGCTTTTCACTGCGTTTAAATTTCCATTGTTGTAAATTGCTCCACCCTGAGTGGCGTGATTGAGATTGATTTCACCACCAGTGATGTTTAGATTTTTGGTATTGTAAACTGCACCCCCGTTAGAGGCTGAATTCATGTTGATTTTACAATCAAATAAATCTAAAGTGTTCTCATTGTAAATTCCCGCCCCATTGGATGCGGAATTGTTGGTTATGGTGAACTTATTTAATGTTACGATTCCCTGATTGTAGACTCCCCCGCCAATCTCTGCGGAATTGTTGGCTATTATGACATTTGAAAAGTTCACAGTGATTTTCTTACCTATGTATAATCCTCCACCATTTTTGGCGTAATTGTCAAGAATAATGGCATTCTTGACATCGGATTCGAATACGACACATGCCAATCCTCCGCCATTATCGCTTGCGGAGTTGTTTTTAATAAGGCAATCCTCCAATGTCAGATATCCCCAACTGCAGTCGATTCCTCCTCCGATTTCAGCGAAATTATTGGTGACTGTTGAATTTTTGATGTCCAAGTGACCATCTGAATCTGCGATTATTCCTCCCCCTTCAACGGCATTGTTGTTGTCAAAGATGCAGTTGCGAACGGTCATCAGATACTCTGAGATATATGCTCCGCCACCTAATTCCCCGGTGTTGTTTCTGATGTCACTATTATATATTTCACAGACTCCCCAGCTTTTGACACCTCCTCCTAAGTGAGATGCTGAGTTTGAATGGAATTTGGATCCGTTGATTACAAGATATCCTCTATTGTTGTAGATTCCTCCACCGCGTGTTGCGGAATTATTGATGAAAGTGGAATTGATTAGATAAACATTACTGAATCTGTTATATATTGCTCCTCCCTCGTGGCCGACATTGTTGATGAATGTGCAGTTGATGATTTGAGAATCTGAGAAATAACTGTCTATTGCCGCACCAAAGGTTGCAGTGTTTCCTTCAAATACAGAGTTATGTATATTTAGTTTGGAACCGGTTGAACCCCTTATCGCTCCACCTGATGCAAGGTCGGTTGCCTCGTTATTGATGAATTTTGAATCGAATATTGTTAATTTTCCATTGTTGCTAATCGCTCCACCATCAGAGGCAGTTTTTCCGTTTATGAATGTCAAACCGTAAACGTTCACATTAACGTTTTTTGAAATTATGAATATGTTTGACTTGTAATCTGCGTCAAGAATTGTGGCTTTGGAACTTGATCCATAGATTGTTATGTCCTTATTAATCTTTACTGCAGAACCATTGCTTGTATATGTCTTGTTTTCCAAGTAAATTGAATCGCCTGATTCGGCATTGTCAATAATGTTTTGAATTGAATCGAAACTGTTTTCATCAATTGTTTGATTGATTTCGACATCTTCCGCACATACTGTGTTGACTAGTAATATCGAAAAAAATAGTATAAACACCAAAATAATGTTAAATTTAAGTTTTTTTATTTTTATTCCCCCAATAAACCAATAATATAAATTAAAAATAATTAAATTCAAATAAATTTAGAATTAAACTTATAAATTCAACTTAATTATTTTTGTTATGATATAATATGCAAAACGTTAATTATTCATTTATTAAAAATAATATTTAAAGATTTGATAAAAAAAAGAAATGAAAAAAAGGAAAAAGCATTATTTTTTGACAATCACTTTCACGGTTTTTGAACTTGCCTTAAAATTGGCGTTTCCTAAGAATTTCATTGAAACCTTATATGTTTTGACCTTTTTAAGTTTAATGGAAAGCTTTGCAATTCCCTTCTTATTGGTTTTAAGAGTGTATGTCTTGCCGTTCAACTTGACAATTATCTTTTGGCTCTTGATGGCCTTGCCGGCACTGGTTGTTAATTTTAACTTGAATGTTTTCTTCTTGTTCTTCTTAACCTTGATGCTGGAAGCCTTTATTTTTGACTTTTTAGAACCTGTTTTGACAATAATGCTTGATGTTAACTTGGCACTATTATGATTATCGTCGCCACCATATGCAATTGTTACAGCATATGTTTTTTTAGTGGTTAGAGAAACCTTTACCTTGGCAATGCCCTGTGCATCAGTTTTAACATTGTATGTCTTTCCATTGAATTTGATGGAAACCTTTTGGTTAGCGATTGGATTTCCCTTGCTGTCAACAAGTTTTGCTGAAAAATAACTGTCGGACAATGGAAAAGTGGTCAGCTTGGTTGCAATTATCTTAGTTGCCGGGCTGATCGGGATGTTGGAATCACTTACATTAAACTGGGAATTTGGATTCCTTTCAACGTCATCTGACAATCCGTTAAATGCTGCAGTGACAACATTTCCAGAAGTCTTGAATGATGCATATGAGCTTCTGAAGTCTGCTGTAGCAACCCCATTTTGAATTAAAACCTTCTTGTAAACATTATTCTCTTGAGGTTCAATGGTGGAATATTCATTTAAGAAGAATGTGACGTATCCTGAGTTGAAGATAGTTGCCACATTTCCCTTAGAGTCAACAATTGACACCTGATACACTCCATTGCTGGTTTGTCTTATTTCGCCTAACCTTAATGAGAGGTCATATTTGCCGTTATTGTTTGGGGCTTCAACTGCCCATGGAATCTGTGTTGTGTAATATGTGAAGCCGCATGGAACGTCCTGATATATGAATGCCCTTTGCATATATACATATGTTTTTCCTTCCACATAATTTCCATTATCTGATGGGAAGAATATGTCGTTTGCCTCATCATATGCCATGGTTCCGTAGGACCTTTCCACATAGATTCTGTGGTGCAGAATCATTGATGAATGTCCTTCAAAGTAGTTGCAGTCCACTATTGTCAATTGGTCTGCGCCTTCACTATTGTCCAGATTTCTTGCGCGGTAATCATACATTATGGCATGAAGGCCGTTGGATATGAAGATATTTCCAGTCACGACAAGTTTTGTGACATTTGTATTGACATATATTCCAGATCCGCTATCAGAATTTTCCAAACCATTGTTTTCAATCAGGTTGTCAGTGACATAAACATAATCTGCAACGGTCAGGTTAATGCCTGATTTTCCGTTATTCCTTATTGAATTAGAGTTGATTTTGACATTTCTGGAGTTTCCGACTACAGTGACTCCGTAATTGTCATTATAACTTAATATACAATCTGTGATTTCAACGTTTGATGAATTGATTATTGTAATTCCATTGATTGTATTGTTGACAATCAGATTGGATAGTTTGATGTTGTTTGAATTTCTGACAATAATTCCTGTAATCTTATCAGCATTTTCATTAACATAATCCATTGTACAGTCCTTAATTGTCACATCACTTGCCCCATCTATCAGAATGCTGAATGGGGTTTTGGACTTATCCTTATTGGTGAATGTGAATCCCTGAATTGTTGAGCCGCTGCCCTCAGCAGTTATATAAAATACACCATATTCCTCCAGTCCCTCGTGGGTATGGTGGGGACATGCGTCAATGGTTGTTCCTTCACCTGCAACAATATTCAATCTCTTGTTTATGGTCAAATGACAATGAACCGGATTGCCCTCTATTATTATGGTGTCTCCAGGATTTGCGCCGTCAATTGCAGGTTGAATCTTTGGCAGCAATACCTCATTAGGATTATACCTGTCAAATGGGACCACTATAGTTTTTGGAGATTCCGATAAAACATCATCATTTGATGATTCCAGAATATTCGTATCAATATCATTTATTGAATCATCAACTGCAGTCGTATTGTCATTTGAATCTTCTGCGGCGGATATTGCTCCAATGAGTAATGTGAAAATGACTGCTATTGAAATCATCATCATAAACTTATAAATTTTCATAAATTCCCTCAAATAACTATTGTTATATTTTTCAAGCAAAAAAAAGAAAAGAAAAAAGTAATAAGTGAATTATTACTTTATCTTATTTTTTTACTTTGATTTTTACTTTTTTGGTTACTGCTTTGTAAGCGCCGTCACCAGCAAATTTGACTGTTGCGGTGAATTTACCTTTTTTAGTCACTTTAACCTTAATGGTTGCAACACCTTTAGCATTGGTTTTAGCCTTGAAAGTTTTCTTGTTAACTTTAATGGTCACAACTTTCTTAGCTAAAGCTTTACCTTCAGATTTTAAGGTAACTTTAACTTTTTTAGCCTTTTTAACTTTTAAGGTTGCTTTTTTAGCAGTTAAAGTGGTAGCCTTTTTAACAACAGTGATTTTAACAGTCTCTAAAGAAGACAAGTACTTACCGGTAGTGTCAACATATGAAATGTAAGCGAATTTAGTTGTAGCGCTTGCATATTTAACAGGCACGTTCACAACACCATTAGCATCGGTAGGACCGATGAACAATGGTTCACCATCAACTTGAACAACAATCAAATCATTAGCAATAGGATTACCATTTTGATCTTTCAAGGTGATTTTCAAATTACCATTATTACCCGCTTTAATTGTAATAGGACTTGCAGTAATTGCAGTACCAATCAATTCAACAGGAGTTTCAACATCAAAGACTTTATCACCAGTAGTTTCAACAACAGCAGCTTTAACATTATCAGCTAAAACATTACCTGAAACATTGATAGGAGCGGAAAGGTTTAAATCACCATTTCTGCAGTAGATGCTGAATAAAACAATATTATATGCTTTGGAAGCACCGTTAGCCAAAGTAACATTGTTACCAGTCACATTGATGTTACCTAATGAAGATGGGAAACCGTGAGCTTCATTACCTTGCTCAGCAGCAATCAATACACTATTATCAAGAGCAACGAAATCATTGTCCACAATGGAAATGTCGTTAGCAGCTTTTTGAATACTGATTACAGGCAATTCAGTCCAAACAATAGTTCCTTCTTCAAAGTAACCACAGTTAATGAACTTGTTGTTTCTAATTACAGAGTTTTTAGTTGAAGATCCACCGAAGTAAATAGAGTAAGTGTTACCAATGAAAGTGTTGTTTTCCACAATGTTGGATCCACTACCTTGAGCAATGGAAACACCATCAAGAATAGGGCCTTCAAAGGTATTGTTCCTTACAGTAATCTTGGAAGATTGTCTGTAAATGTTAAGAGACTTGGAACCTTTTTCAACATTAACAGTAGGATCATTAGCAATCACAGTAGTATAACCACCAGTAAACTTGTTGTTTTCAATAACAACATCAGTGGAACCTTGAACCACAACCGCACTACCGAAATTGGTAAATGTACAGTCAGAGATTAATCCACCGGTTACACCTCTCATGTTAACTCCCCAACCGTTTACAGAACCACCATAAACAAAGATGTTGCTAGGGTTAACATCAACAAAGTCAAATCCTTGGATAGTTACATTGGAACCGGTAATATAGAATAAACCATTTCCAACACCGTTACCGATAATACGGGTGTTGTCACCTTTTAATGTAATGTTGTCTTTAGCGATTGTGATACCGTCATCACCAAAGTCAAAACTAGGAACAGCAGTTAAATCAATTACAGCACCAGGGTTAGCAGCATCAATAGCAGCTTGAATATCAGCAGCAGTGTTATTTAAAACAGCCACTTCTTCACCCCAAGCAGTGTACCAAACCACATATTCACGAACACCACTAGCTAAAGTGTTATCATCAACTTTTAATGGTGCAAATAAGTTCAATTCAGTATCATCTCTGCATAAAACATGGAACAATACAACGGACCTACCATCTACATCAGCAGCCAAATCAACTTGGTTACCTGTTACGTTGATGTTACCTAATGATGATGGGAAACCGTGAGCTTCGTTACCTTGCTCAGCAGCAATTAAAACACTATTAGTGAGAGCTGTGAAATTATTGTTTTCAATAGCAATATCATTGGAAGCCTTTTGAATGCTGATAACAGGCAATTTGTCCCATTCAACATCCCCTTCCTTGAAGTAACCACAATTAATGAACTTATTGTTCCTAATTATAGAGTTTTTAGTGGATGAACCACCGAAGTAAATAGAGTAAGTGTTACCGATGAAAGTGTTGTTTTCCACAATGTTGGAACCACTACCTTGAGCAATGGAAACACCATCAAGAATAGGGCCTTCAAAGGTGTTGCCTCTAACAGTGATTTTTGAAGATTGTCTGTAAATGTTAAGAGATTTGGAACCTTTTTCAACATTAACAGTAGGATCATTAGCAATCACAGTAGTGTAACCACCATTAAAGAAGTTGTCTTCAATTACAACATCAGTGGAACCTTGAACAACAACAGCACTGTTGAAATCAGTGAAATTACAATCTTTAACTAAACCGCCTTCAACACTTCTAAAGTTAACACCCCAACCATTAGTGGAACCACCGTAAGTGAAATTATTATTAGGATTGGTGTCAACAAAGTGAATTCCTTGAATAGTCACATTAGAACCAGTAATATAGAATAAACCATTACCCACACCATGACCCTTAATAACAGTATCACCATTACCTTTCAAAGTAATGTTACTCTTAGCAATAGTCAAAGAACCATCAACAAAATCATAAACATCATAATCACTTAAATCAATAACATCACCATCACCAGCAGCATCAACCTTAGAAGCAACATCATCAATGCCTGGAATAACAGGTTCAGGTTCGTTGATGGTTAAAGTATAAGTTGCAGATAAGATGGTTGAACTACCACTATACATTGAAGCAGTACCTGATGAGTCATCAGTAGCGGAAATAGTCAAGGAATAAGGAGTATCCCTACCACTTAATCCAATGAAAGTAGAAGTATCAAAAGTAAATTTACCATTGGTTGTGGTGGTAGTGGAGTAAGTTTGAATATCTCCGCTTGCATCCTCATAAGTGCATGTTACTGGGAAGTTTCCACCAGTTATTACATCGCTGCCTCCTGCACCATATCCATAACGAATCTCACCAGAGATTGTTACACCTGTTCCATCATCGATAGTGGCGCTATCAGTGCCCATATAGACAAATGCACCATTATCAGGCACGGGAGTGCTGCCTAATTCGTTTTCAGAATCAACATCTGAAATTTGATCAATATCATCAGTTACAGAAATAATGTCACTATCATCATCAACAGCAAGTTGGTCATCAACATCACTAGCAAATGACATTGGTATAGCAATAAGAACAATCATTGCCATCAATAGCAATAGTGACTTCTTTTTGAGACTTGACATTTATTTTTTCCTCCTTAATTAATAAATATTAAACTATTATGAGTATGAATTCATAACGATAATAATTATATTGCATATAATATATAATTATTACTAAAATATTTTATAGATATATAATCAATTAAATAACAAATTAAACAATTTTAAAAGATTATTTTTAAAATTAAATATTATTTATTTAGAAAAATTAAAAATAAGTGAAAATAAATTATAATAAAAGAAAATTAGGATTATCGAATTATAAATTACTATCATCACGTGAAATAAAAAAAAATATTGGAGTTAATGTTAAACTATTTTTTAACAATAACTCTTTTTTGAACAGTGTTTTTAATATAAGTAACTTTGAATGCGTACTTTTTACCTGCTTTAAGTTTTTTAATCACATTCTTTTTAATCATAAAGGTAGCTATTCCTTTTTTATTGGTTTTAGCCTTGTATGTTTTTCCCTTAAATTTCAAAGTGATTTTTTTACTTTTAATTGCCTTTCCCTTAGAAGTTTTTAAAGTTACTTTTATTTTAAAGGTTTTTGCAGACTTTTTCACTTTAACATTGGATGTCTTGATAACCTGTTTTACTGTTAGTTTATTGGTCGTCTTATATCCTTTGTATTCGGCAGTTATAGTGTATGTTTTTGGAACAGAAACAATTTTTAATGATGCATATCCATTCTTATCAGTTTTGGAAGTGTATTTCACTTTATTGATATAGAATGTTACAGTTTGTCCGGCTCCAACATAACGACCATCATCACCTATGATGCGAACTTTAAAGCTTGACCCATCGGCGTAATCCATTACCAGATTTTTATTATCAACTATTCTTTTTGAAATTGTGAATTTTTTGGTGATTGATTCATTGCTGATTGGATTTGTCAATTCGATTGAGTATGTGCCCACTGCCAATTTTTTATTAAGCTTAACAATTCCATTTGCATCACTAATTAGTGAATATTCTTTTCCATTCACTTTAAATATTATAATAGAATCGTTTAAAGGCTTACTGTCAACATTCAATAATCCAAATTCATAATCGCATCCACTGTTATATCCTCTGGTCATGTCGTTTGCATGAATGGTTGACAATACTTTAATTATTGCACTTGATTGAGCGGCAAGATAATTTTCATTCCCATCAAACCTGACCACTGCGCTGTAACTTCCTAACGGCAGACAATACTCAATGGAGGCAGCACCATTATCATCAGTTGTCAGCTGATGGTTTTCATTGTTTAAAGTGATTATAATACCAGCATTTTTAAGGACATTACCTTCACAGTCTTTCAGTAAAACTGTGAAATTATCTATAACGGAGTAATATACATATTTATCGGAAACCTCAAGAACTGTTGATTTTTTAACCACATTTAATGTGGCTTTTCCAACAATTACCACATATCTCCTGCTTCCAGTATAATTGGCGCCGATTTCATATGTGCCTTCCTTATCAAACACATAATCAATGCTTGCAATTCCTTCAAGGGATGTTGCATGAATCTCCTCACCATTTACTTTAAACACGACCTCTCCACCGGTGATTGGGTTTGCCATATCATCGCTTACAAAAGCAGAGATTGTTGTCAAGTCATTCTTATAAACGGTGTGTGTAGTGTTATTTAAAATGTTTATATAGATATTCCCCGCCCTATTATCATTATAGATATAAGAACCGTTTGATGCTGTTCCGTTTGACATTATATTGTAGAATAAAGAGGTTATTCCCTTATTATAGATTACTCCTCCGATATTTGCAGCACTGTTTGAGAATATATTGTATTGTATATCAATATAATCATCTGTTCCTTCTGTATAAATGGATCCGCCCTTGTCGGTTGCAGAGTTGTTATAGAACTCACAATGCTCAACCAATAAAGAAGCATAATAATTGTAGATTGCACCACCGTTTACCGCATGATTTCCCTCAAAATAACAGTTGCTTATGACAGAACCTGCTTGAGCTAAAGAAATGGCACCACCAGTAGTGGCAGTGTTGTTGATAAATCTGGAATTATAAACATTTATCTCATTATCATTCAGATATGACATTGAAATTCCAATTGCCCCTGCAGTATTGTTTATGAATGTGCAGTTGTCAACGTTAAATCCTGATCCCCTGCTTGTTACATAAAGACAAGGCAATCCCCCATTATCCTTAAAACTGCAATCCTTAAAGTTCATTTTTGCGTAATCATAAATCATTACTGGCTTTGAACTATTTTCAAACCTGCATTTTTCAAAATCAACTTTCGCTTGTTGACATCTGACTGCAGATTCGGTATTACCAAATTTATAAACCTCCACTCCATCAATTACAGTTTTGTAGTATCCATTATTTGCAAAGTAACAATTATACAAGTAAGCATATGCATTGTATCCTGAAATGTGTATTGCTCCATTGGTATATTGCGGACCAACAACACCTATATTTGTAAAGTTTGAATCGTAAACATACAGTTTTCCAGGATTTGAAATGCCAATGAACTCCGCAAAGTTATTTCCTTTAGGAACATTAGCAAATGAACAATTTCTGACTGTTAGAATTCCGGAACTTCGAATCGCTCCAAGTTCACTGCCTGAAGTGTGCAGTCCATTTTCAAAATTAATTCCAATGAGATTAATTACTGTCTTTGACCCGAAACCAAATATCAAATATGATTTGGTCCTGTCAATCACAACTTTACCATTATAAGAAGAGATTGTTAGATTCCTATTGTTAATGTAATTCAATCCGACATAAGTGTTATTGTAAAACAGGTTCTTACAGACTACAGTGACATCATAAGTACCTTTTAGAAGATATATTGTTGCACCAGATTCCTTTGCACGGGTTATTGCTTTTTCAATTGATAAAAATGGATTATTGATGCTTCCGTCACCGTTTTCATCATCTCCGTCCACTGCAAGGAAAATCTCTGTTAATGGAATTTCATATTCAAAGACTGTTTTCAATGTCTCATTATCCGCTGAGATCATGACTGTAGCGTTGTCGGTAATCTCTGAAATTCTATTTACAATTGAATAAGCATTTTGTTTGTTTAAAATAACATGATAAGCATCTAAATTACCAGTATTGGTTGTTATTTGAAGCACCAATTCAGGTAGATACTCATTTACAGTGTTGTTAAGGTTATCAGTTAACCAGACACTGAATGCTGATTGCCATTCTGTTCTTAAAACCTGTTTTTCCTGGCTTTGGGATAAAATAAACCAGGAGTCGCTTACTATTTCATTACCTAATGATAAGTAATCAGTATATGAACTTCCTTTATTGGATCCCCACCAGTTATTGTTTGCAACAACAGTGCCTAAATTATTAAATAAATATCCATATTCATCTATGGATTTGATTAATGCGTCATTATTGACAATATGTGAATATTCAATGTTTAAACTTGCATCCATTCCCACATTCGCAATGACTGCACCTGTTTCGAGCAGTGTGTTGTTTCTTAATATGAGATTTTTCAGAGTTAAGTTTGAATTTGAACCAACATCAAATAATGGGTTGTGTTGAGAGTGAGAGTTTAGTATTGTTAAATTAGTGATGTTTACATTAATATTATCATTAAGCACTAAAAAACCATTATTTGAAGTGATTGACACATAATCTGTTTTGTATGGAGTTGCATATGCTGAAACGGACATGTCACATGCCAATGTGTATGACTGTGGAAATGCATAATCCCCTTCAAACAGAACTATTTTGTTTACTGCACCATTATTGACGGCATCAATCGCGTCACTTAATGAATAAGGATTGTTAAATGACCCATCACCTTCGCCGTCCTGCGCATTAGCAGAGACGTATTGAGGGGATGGTAAAATGTTCAAAGTCACATTGACAATGAAATCACCCATTTGAGCAGTGACCAGCACTTCACCAAGTTCAGAAGTTGTAAAGACAGAACTTGCCTTATTATTGGTCAAAATGACTTTTTTATCACTTAAATTGCCTGAGGAGGATGTGAATGTTATAGGAATTTCAGGAATATAAATGCGTGATGAAAAATCCGCTCCTCCGCTGGTAATCAATTTTGCAGTCAAAATAACCTGGTCATCAACAGTTGGATTGACATTGTCAGCAACGATAACCAGTCTTGAACTTGTAACATCATATCCATTATAGTTAACTATCTTATTTATGCCTTCATTAGTTCCCCAGAAGTTTTCAGCTATCAATCCGTCCCGGTTGCTTGTTGCATAAACTGCATAATTGGAATTT
Organism: Methanobrevibacter thaueri; assembly: GCF_015062915.1. Lineage (GTDB taxonomy): Archaea > Methanobacteriota > Methanobacteria > Methanobacteriales > Methanobacteriaceae > Methanocatella > Methanocatella thaueri_B. Next base: position 199,454 of record NZ_SUTJ01000001.1, read on the forward strand.
CCAAGGGCTATGCAATATTGCATTGATAAGAAACTGAATGTATTGGACCCGCCAAAATAGATGCTCCCTTGTTTTGCAGTGTTATTCAGGAATATGCAGCTAGTTACATATAACTTATCTGACATGGAAAACATTTTTTCGTTACGGCCTTCATAGAATACTCCACCATTATTTGTTGCAGTGTTGTTTATGAATGTGCAGTTGTAAAATGACCCGTAATATTGATTATAATTCTGGAAGTCGACAACACCACCATTTTGAGCATTACCGTTAATGAAGGTTATGCCATTGAAACTGAATGAACAGTCCGCAGTTAATTTTAGAATTCCACAGTTATTTTGTCCGTCAATAACTGGTTTTCCACCATCATATGAAGTGAAAGTTAAATCCTTACCTAATGATAGGGTGGAAGTGATTTTAAAGGTTGCATTGGCAAGATATATTGTTTTACCATTTGTTGCAACATAAATTGCCTTGTCAATTGATTTGTATGGGCTGTAGTAAGACCCGTCACCTAAATTACTTCCTGATGGAGAAACATATATTCCATTTGAATCCGGTTGATATTCGTCTCCAAGAGGGGAATCTCCACCTTCACTTAATAATATATCATATTCATTTTCAACATCATCGTTTAAACTTATTGTATCATTATCAACTTCAACGCTTAACTGTACAGTCCCGTTATAAGCATTTAAGTTTGTAGAGTCGCTGTCAATTGCAAATGAACATGTCATAACGCTTGAAAGCAACAATATGCACAGCAAGCAAAAAATAATATTTTTGTTATAATTCATCACTTTAAACCTCACTATTATATCGATATAACATTGATTACACATATTTTTTAAAATAAGTTTTTATATATTTTTTTATTATAACTATTGCTATAAATTCATATATATTTGAATAATATTCCTCCAAATACAATTTAAACAATAATAATATAAAATATAAAATTTATAAAGTATTATATGATTAATTTTCAATAATTAATTTGTTATAAATCGGATTGAAAGGAGGTGAAAATATAAATAAACGATGGTTAAATATTGCTTTTATTTTAATACTTTTCATATCATGCATTAATGTAATCCATGCCGAAGAAAATTGCACAAATCAAACGGACGGTAACCTGCTTTCCCAAATCGATAATCAAAGTGTTTATGAACGAAGTTCAGATGATTTGCTAACTGCAAAGCAAGGCACATATATTGATGCTCCTGATGAAGTTGAATATGATGTAATCGGGAAGAATTTTGACGTCACATTGCTAAGCAAGGAAAATAAAGCTATCCCCAATGCCAAAATCATCATTTCAATAGATGGCGAAAGCCATGAATTGAAAACAGATTCAAACGGTAAAGCATCCCTGCAAATTCGATTGGATGATGGGCAATACAAGGTTACAACACAGTTTCAAGGAAATTCTCAGTACAACCCATGCTCAAAACAGACCTTGCTTTATCTGAACAACACAAAAGTCATTGGTGAAAACTTAACCAACGATGAAATCCAGGCAATCCTGGACAATGCAAAAGCAAACAATGTAATATTATTCAAGGGAGATTTGTATGAGAATGTGAACTTGATAATTGATAAGAGATTAACATTGATAGGCAATGGCAACACTGTCATTAAATCCAACATTAAAGAGGCAATTTTTGAAATAAATGGCAAGAACAGTTCACTGTCTTCAATTTCAGGTTTTAATCTGGATTCAGATGGCGATGCAATAAAAGTTAAAAATTCCGATTACGTTACCATAAACAACAATAAGATTGCTTCAAAAGGAAATGGAATTGTTGCCGAAAATGTGAGATACCTTGAGATTGACAGCAATGAAATCAACAACAATGCAGCTAACGGAATCGTGCTTGCATTTGCAGATGATTGCAATGTCATCAATAACAAAATTTATTCAAATCAAGAAAATGGAATTGCACTTTCCAAATCTAATAACATTTACATCTATTACAATAACATCAACAAGAACAAAAAGAATGGTATTTACGCTTCAGACGAAATTGATGGTGTTTATTACGGAGATGTTGCAACTAATTTACATATTGGAAACAATGAAATCAACAACAATGCCAAAAATGGAGTAGAATTTGAAAAAGTTGGCCAAAATGTAGTGATTGACTCAAATACAATCAACAGCAATTCATTTGACGGGATATACATATCAAAAGCATCAAATAATGTTACCATAACCTCAAATATCATCAACACCAATCTTGAAAATGGAATTTCCATATCAGATATTGGAAGCAACAGCATATTCTATAATCTTATTTCCTATAATTCAGGCAGTGGAATTAAGTTTAATTATGACTATGTTCTTCCAAAAGGTCAGGACATTCGCTTTAACGTAATCATACACAATCCTCAAAACGAGATTGATGCAAGTGAAACCATATATGACCATGTGATTAACAGGTTGGATATCGGTGAAAACTGGTACGGAGGAGTTTTGAATTTATGTCCAAAGGTCAGAACCAGCAATATCAACATCACTATCAAGCAAATGGATGTTTATTTATTTAATGTGACTTTTTACAATTCAGACGACGAAATTGTTAGTCAACTCCCATCAAGAATCGTTACTCATAAGGTTAATAATGGAAGATCAAAAAGCTTTGTGCTGTACAACGGAACCGGAACTTTTGAAAGGGATGCCTCTGATGGAAATATCATCTATGTTTCAGTTGACATGTCCACATATTCCATTGTCTACAAGTCAGATGATCCGAGTTTCCTGCATCTGGAATATCCTCCATACAGCCCTTATATAAGGCCTATTGAGGATGTCGGAAAACCTTATCCTAATCTGCCAAGACCGGGACTTCTAGAAGATATCACAGATGATAAACCTGGTGACGGAGGAAATGATGATAATACTGGAGGCAACGGCGGATTAATTCCTGGAAATGGAAATGGTGGAACATCCAATGGCAATGGAATTTCTGGCAATGGAAATGGCAACGGTCAAGGAGCTACAACACAATCTGGAAATACCCATCAAAAGACAACATCTGGAAATGGAACCTCAATGCAGGAATCAGGTTCAAACAGCAATCCATCAAATAATGTTGGACCAACTTCAAATGCTCCAAGTGCAGGTGAAGGTCAAGCCGCTGGAAATCCAAGTGTTGTTAAAAAAATTATTATTGATGAAGAAGATATCATAAGAGTTACTGGAATATCATTGATATTGCTATTGATTCTTTTAACAATTGCATTTTATTATCGTGATGATATTAAGGAAATGCAATCAAAAATATAATTTCTTCTTTATTTCTCTTTTTATAATATTGTCGATGAAGTAAATATAACTTTTAATCGATAAATATCATTTTAATAAACAATTACTTATTAATAATTAATTCATTTGTCTAACATTAGTATTCTAAAAAAAGAATGTTACAAAAAAGTTTAAAAATGAATGAAATATATTAAAAAAAGAAAAAGAAAAGTAATAAAACGGGTATTATTACTTTATCTTATTTTTTTACTTTGATTTTTACTTTTTTGGTTACTGCTTTGTAAGCGCCATCACCAGCAAACTTAACTGTTGCTTTGAAAGTACCTTTTTTAGTCACTTTAACCTTAATGGTAGCAACACCTTTAGCATTGGTTTTAGCCTTAAAGGTCTTACCGTTAACTTTAATGGTAACTTGTTTTTTAGCTAAAGCCTTGCCTTCAGATTTCAAGGTAACTTTAATCTTTTTAGCCTTCTTAACTTTTAAGGTTGCTTTTTTAGCGGTCAAAGTAGTAGCCTTTTTAACAACAGTGATTTTAACAGTTTCCAATGAAGAAACATATTTACCTGTAGTGTCAACGTATGAAATGTAAGCGAATTTAGTTGTAGCGCTTGCATATTTAACAGGCACATTAACAACACCATTAGCATCGGTAGGACCAATGAACAATGGTTCACCATCAACCTGAACAACAATCAAATCATTAGCAATAGGATTACCATACTGATCTTTCAAGGTGATTTTCAAATTACCATTGTTACCAGCCTTAATGGTAATAGGACTAGCAGTAATTGCAGTACCAATCAATTCAACAGGAGTTTCAACATCAAAGACTTTATCACCAGTGGTTTCAACAGTAACAGCTTTAACATCATCAGGTAAAACATTACCAGAAACATTAATAGGAGCTGAAAGGTTTAAATCACCATTTCTACAGTAAATACTGAATAAAACAATATTATATGCTTTGGAAGCACCGCTAGCCAAAGTAACATTGTTACCAGTCACATTAATGTTACCTAATGAGGATGGGAAACCATGAGCTTCATTACCTTGCTCAGCAGCAATCAATACACTGTTATCAAGAGCAACAAAATCATTGTCTACAATAGCAATGTCGTTAGAAGCTTTTTGAATACTGATTACAGGCAATTCAGTCCAAACAATGTCACCTTCCTTGAAGTAACCACAGTTAATGAACTTGTTGTTTCTAATTACAGAGTTTTTAGTGGATGAACCACCGAAGTAAATAGAATAAGTGTTACCGATGAAAGTGTTGTTTTCAACAATATTAGATCCACTACCTTGAGCAATGGAAACACCATCAAGAATAGGGCCTTCAAAGGTATTGTTCCTTACAGTAATCTTGGAAGATTGTCTGTAAATGTTAAGAGACTTGGAACCTTTTTCAACATTAACAGTAGGATCATTAGCAATCACAGTAGTATAACCACCAGTAAACTTGTTGTTTTCAATAACAACATCAGTGGAACCTTGAACCACAACCGCACTACCGAAATTGGTAAATGTACAGTCAGAGATTAATCCACCGGTTACACCTCTCATGTTAACTCCCCAACCGTTTACAGAACCACCATAAACAAAGATGTTGCTAGGGTTAACATCAACAAAGTCAAATCCTTGGATAGTTACATTGGAACCGGTAATATAGAATAAACCATTTCCAACACCGTTACCGATAATACGGGTGTTGTCACCTTTTAATGTAATGTTGTCTTTAGCGATTGTGATACCGTCATCACCAAAGTCAAAACTAGGAACAGCAGTTAAATCAATTACAGCACCAGGGTTAGCAGCATCAATAGCAGCTTGAATATCAGCAGCAGTGTTATTTAAAACAGCCACTTCTTCACCCCAAGCAGTGTACCAAACCACATATTCACGAACACCACTAGCTAAAGTGTTATCATCAACTTTTAATGGTGCAAATAAGTTCAATTCAGTATCATCTCTGCATAAAACATGGAACAATACAACGGACCTACCATCTACATCAGCAGCCAAATCAACTTGGTTACCTGTTACGTTGATGTTACCTAATGATGATGGGAAACCGTGAGCTTCGTTACCTTGCTCAGCAGCAATTAAAACACTATTAGTGAGAGCTGTGAAATTATTGTTTTCAATAGCAATATCATTGGAAGCCTTTTGAATGCTGATAACAGGCAATTTGTCCCATTCAACATCCCCTTCCTTGAAGTAACCACAGTTAATGAACTTGTTGTTTCTAATTACAGAGTTTTTAGTGGATGAACCACCGAAGTAAATAGAATAAGTGTTACCGATGAAAGTGTTGTTTTCAACAATATTAGATCCACTACCTTGAGCAATGGAAACACCATCAAGAATAGGACCTTCAAAGGTGTTGCCTCTAACAGTGATATCAGAGGATTGTCTGTAAATGTTAAGAGATTTGGAACCTTTTTCAACATTAACAGTAGGGTCATTAGCAATCACAGTAGTGTAACCACCATTAAAGAAGTTGTCTTCAATTACAACATCAGTGGAACCTTGAACCACAACCGCACTGTTGAAATCAGTGAAGTTACAATCTTTAACTAATCCACCTTCAACACTTTTAAAGTTAACACCCCAACCATTTACAGAACCACCATAAGTGAAATTATTATTTGGGTTAGTGTCAACAAAATGAATACCTTGAATAGTCACATTAAAACCAGTAATGTAGAATAAACCATTACCATCACCATAACCTTTAATAACAGTATCACCATTACCCATCAAAGTAATGTTACTCTTAGCAATAGTCAAAGAACCATCAGCAAAATCATAAACATCATAATCAGTTAAATCAATAACAGCACCATCACCAGCGGCAGCAACCTTAGAAGCAATGTCACTCACACTTCCTTCAGCCGGTGCGGTGGATTTAACGGTTATTGTTACATAATTTATTTTAGTAGGATCCATTCCGCCGCTGTAACCACAGAATGTTTCATAATCATCATCTTCAACCGGTGTGAAAGTCACAGTATATGGACTGCCACTTGCTTTTAAGCCAGTTATTGGTACAGTGAATCCCCAGTCAGCCTGCATATCTTCCATATTTTTGACGGTACCGGTTTTTGTAGCTCCAGTATCATCATTATAGCTGTATTGGAAACTTACTTCATCCCAGCATTGATAATCTTCATACCAGTAGACATTAGCATTGATTGTAGCTGTGTCTCCTTCATCGATTTCAATGCTTGTTTTTTCAAAATCTATAAAACCTTCTCCATCTTCTTCAGCCAATTGATCGGAATCGTCAACCGCCTGAATGTCTGAAGAAGAATCATCTACACCAATTACATCTGCAGTTGCATTGTTATCAACATCAGCTGCAAATGACATTGGAATTATGAATAAAATCAACATTGCCATTAAAATTAATAGCGAATGTTTTCTCAGATTTACCATTATTCTTTTCCTCCATAAAATTGAAATGAATTATAATTCATAACGATATATATTATATAATAAATAGTATATAATTATTACTAAAAAAATCCAATATGAAAAAATAATTTACAATATATTATTTGATAAAAAGTAATTGAACAGATTTAAATCAGTAAAACTAATATTAAACTAATTTATTTCAAATATAAGCTTATAATCTATCGCTAAGAATAATTATATGGAAAACTGGACATTTATGAACTGACGAAAATAATAACATTCCTATCGAAAAGAAAAAATGAAAAAAAATAAGAAAAAATAATAGAAGTTTGGAAAACTTCTATCTTTTAATTTTTATTGTCTTTTTAACTTTTGAAGATAAATATTTTATAGTGACCTTATATTTACCAGCCTTTAAGTTTTTAAGGGTGACTTTTGCAACACCTTTCTTGTTGGTTTTAGCCTTATATGTTTTTCCCTTAATCTTCAAGGTGACTTTTTTACCTTTTAAAGCTTTTCCTTTTGATGTTTTTAAAGTTACCTTATATTTTATCTTTTTAGCTCTTTTCTTTGAGAGATTTTTTGCTTTAATGACGGATTTTACTTTAATTTTATTGGACACTTTATATCCTTTATATTCAGCAGTTACCTTATAAGTTTTCGGAACTGCCTTAACGGTCAGGGAGGCATAACCGTTCTTATCTGTTTTAACATTGTATTTTTTACCGTTAAATGTGAATTTAACTATTTCGCCTGCCCCTACAACATTTCCATCATCACCAACAACACGAACCTTAAACTTAGACCCGTCCCTGTAATCCATTACCAGGTTCTTATTATTTGTAATCCTTTTAACGATTACAACAGTATTGGTGGCCTTTTCGGAAGTTAATGGATTTACGGAAATGATACTATATGTTCCAACTGCCAATTTAGTTAATTTTATAGAACCTTGTGCATCTGTAGTGAATGCATAATCCTTACCATTGACCTTAATTGTAACATTGGTGTCGTTTAAAGGATTACCATTTTCATCGACAAAAGTAGCAATGAAATCATATGGGCTGTTGTATCCTCTTGTTAGATCCTGTGATGCAACAGTCGGTAAAACTGTGATGGTGGAATTAGCATTTACTGCTTTATATTTACCGTCACCGTCAAATTTAACATTGACCGGATAAACTCCTGCAGATAAATCCAAATCAATCAATATGATACCTGATATATCACTATCAACAACATACTCGCTTCCAGCAATATTCACTAAAAGTTTAATGTCTGAAACAGGATTTCCTTTAATGTCTGTTACTTTAATTTCAATTTTATCGGCTTTGTAGTACACAACCATGTCCGGAGAATCAATTACCAAATTGGATTTTCCTTCAATAGCGGCTGTCTTAACAGTTAAATTGGACAATCCCACATCATCATAAACCGCATTGATTAAATGAATTCCTTTTTCAACTGTATAATCCGCCACATAAATGTTATTTTCAAATGTTGCGTTTATCTGAACATCATCAATCACAAATGCGAGATTATTACCTACAATGACATTGTTATTGTCATCCACGACAATAGCTTCCAATTTAATTGTATCTCCGATTTCATGAACATATGTTTGATTATCAAGGATTATGAGATAGGTTGGAGTTTTGATAGTCGCCCTATTGATAATCGGATTCACTAATGTGTTATTGCTTAATGATAAAGTTCCGGTATTGTCAATGGAATAATCGGAATCCGGATTGATTTCACGCACATTGGTTAAATTGCAAATGGACCCTTCAAAGCTGTAGAGTATCATTCCCATATTTTCAAATACAGTATTTGTGATATTTACGGTTGAATATATTGTTGTGGTTGTGAGGAATCTTTCCGCATCATTGTTCCTGAATGTTGAATTGATTATTGTAGTGTTTGCATAAAATGATTCAGGGAAGGAATACATTCCGAAAGTGTATACTAAACTGCTTCCGGCAGTGTTCCTGTTATTTTCAGCGGTCACATTGACTAAAGTATAGAAACCGTATAAGTTTACGAATATTGCTCCATTAGCTGCGGTGTTGTTTCTTATTACAGTGTCTGTAATGTTAATGTAATCTCTAAAGTTTTCTCCAGAATAAATCGCTCCACCGTCGCCTAGTGCAGTGTTGTTTTCGATTAAACAGTTTTCAAGAACTCCCCAATATATTGTGATATGCCTTCCAGTCGAATCGACAACGGATGAAACTGTGTTTTCCAATTGTAACGCTCCACCGGTTCCTTCAACATAATTGTTGGTGAATTTAGTGTTTATGAATGTGGTTGCTCCATAATGAACGTATACTGCTCCACCCATTGGAGTGTATCCTGATTCCTTGTCAATCGCCCTGTTGTTGTTGAATACACAATCAATAAATGTTACATTTTTACCGCTAGTATATAATGCCCCTGCGCATGTTGCGTCGTTACCTTCAAAAGTGATGTTTTTAAAGACTTGCACCACACCGGTATATCCTCTGCAGTCAACAGCACCGGAGTAGGTGAATGCGGAGTTGTTGATGAACTTGACATTTTCCAGAATGAAGTCACCGTCACCGTCCTTAACGATTGCTCCTCCATAAACTGTGGCAGTGTTATTTATGAATAGGGAATCCTTAACATATAGGTTACCGTATCCGAATATTCCTGCACCTTTTTCGGCAATATTATCCTTAAATGTACAGTTTTCAACGACTATTGTGTTTTTACCCATTGAGTCTATTGCTCCACCCCATCCTTCAGGGTTGTTGGATCCTGTAAAGATTATGTTTTTAAATGTTACATTGGAATAATAGTCAATGAAGAATATGTGTCCCTCTGATGCGTTTAAAACTATTGGTTCATCTCCCAATGAGGTTATTGTAATGTTCTTATTTATTACCCATGGTTCGGATGGGCGAGTTCTGTGACCTATTTGAATAACTGGCACATCATATGTTCCTGGAATGGCTTGAATGACATCATTTATCTCTGCCGCATCAATAGCTTCCTGCAGTGTCTCATAACCTGCACCATTAATGAACCATGAATTCACAACATTAATCCTTACCAATGACTCCTTAACATCCAATGGAGGATAAAGATCATTTGAACCGGAATATGTTCCAGAAATTACATAATTGCCTGTGCCAAGTTCTTTTAATAATGTTGCCTTACCATTGATGACATTTGCAGTTCCAATTTCATCGCCGTTGCTTGTAAATGATATTGTGCCTCCATTTATGATATTGCCCATGTCATCGGTTACAGTTGCATTTAGTGCAATTTCACCATCTTTTAGCTTTAATGTCTGATTTTCATTGAAAGTTATGATTATGTTGCCTATGACTCCTGAATCAATGTTGATTTGAGGGTCATCTCCTGCAATAGTGTTGTTTTCCAGGTCAACTTGTGATGATTTTACATAAATCGCATCGTCAGCGTTTCCTGAAAACATGTTGCTTGAAATGGTGTTTTGAGAACCGGTTCCATAAATGTAAATTGCACCTCCATTTGTTGCCTTATTTGAAGTGAAAGTGTTATTTTCAATAAGCACGATTGCCTGGTCATCCCCATTTACATAAATGGCTCCACCATAAGCCGCTTCATTATTGATAAATTCACTGCTTCTAATTGTTGCAGTGCCTGCTAAATAAATAGATCCTTTTGCATTGCCCATTACATTAGCTGTAAATTGGGAGTTTTCTATTAAGGTTTCAGAATCGGAATAAATCGCAGAGCCTTTTGATTCTGCTGACTGTTCATTTATTCCATTGCCATTGAATACAGTATTGTATATCTCTAAAGTTCCAGTGGAATGGGATGCGATTGCCCCTCCATAATCACCAGCAATGTTGTAATTGAATTCACTGTCATGAATAATCAAATTACCTGAACTGTGGTAAATGGCTCCACCATAACCGTTTTCATCATCTGATTCCATGAATGCGTTAGTGAAAATAATATTGCTAATTTCGGCATCCACACCAATAATGAAAATGCGTCCTTTCTTATCCGCATTAATGACGACACCTTCTTCACCGATTATGGTTACTGGATTGTTAATTTCCAAATTGTATTCCTCATAATCGCCTGCAGAAATTATTATGACCTTATTACCACCAATCAAGTTGTTTTTCTCAACTGCTGCACCAATAGTTTTTAGTGGGCTTGATCTGTTTCCTGAATTGGTGTCATCACCTGTTGGTGAGACATAAATCTTATCTGATTCGGGAACATCCACATTAAAGGTCAAACTGCCTATTAATTTATGGTTGACAAAGATTGTGATGTTTTCCAATCCTTTAGTTGTTGCGTTATAATTTACAACGGCATTGTTGTTCATAATGACTCCATTAGAATCAATTTGACCTAATGTAGATTTAAAGGTAATATTCAAACTTGGCATTGCCGCATTCAATTTATCAATGACTGTGGAGTTGATGTACATGAATTTGGCATTTATATCATAACTGTTTCCAATAACGGCTTCCTCATCTAATTTCGGAACTATTACAATCCAAGTATCAGCTTTAAGATTATCTGCAATAATATCACTGCTTAAAGGACCCTCGTTTGTTCCCCAAAAGTTATAATTTGCATTTGTTTTAACTTCAGAATAAATTAAAGGACTTTTAGATGATAGGGTGTTTCCGATGAAGTTACAGAAATTAACTGTTAATGAGTTATCTCGAGCGCTGATTATTCCTCTGAAGAAACCGCTTGTTCCATAAGCGTTATTGTTTATGAATGTTGACTGCAGGATTGTGGTTTTTGAATAGGTGGCAATTGCACCGACATAACCTGTATTGTCTTCAAAGGTACAGTTGATAATGTTCAATACTTTTCCAAGGTTTCCATTTCCACCGTAGGTGTTACTTCCGGAAATTGCACCGGCGGTACCTCCAATCATTGTTAAATTGTTGAATTCAATTATGTTTGTTCCTGCTGTGAAGAATATGTACCCGTCACTTGTGCCACTGTTGAATATTTCCACTTTTCCTTTTCCGGTTATCCTCACATTATTTGAGATTGCATATGAATTTGTGAAGAAATACCATCCGCTTTTTACAATGACCTCATAGTTTCCTCCCAATGCCTTATTCTGGTCCAATGCCTTTTGAATTGTGGCATATGGGCTGCTTTCAGACCCATTGTTAGAGTCGCTTCCGCTTTCCTCGACATATATTTGACCTACAGGAGTGAATGATTCATATGCTGGAAGTGTTGGTCCTAAATCAGTCACTGGATTGATAGTTAAGTTAACAGTTGCCGGAGCTATCCTGTCAATGTAGTATCCATCCACAAACTCATCAAACAGCTCGTCTTCAACAACTGTGAAATTCAATGCGTAAGGAGTGTCTCTTGCGTTAAGCCCTTCAAATTCTCCAGTGCTGAATACAAATTCGCCACCGTCATAACCTGTAGTGTATGATCTTGTCATTCCGTTACTGTCCACATATTTACATTCGACATTCAATAGAAAAGGATATGAACCGTCAATGATTTCAATATAAATGTCTCCTTTAATCAATGTGCTATCATCCTGATCCACTGAATATTCTGTTTCATCAAGATTGATCCAGGCTTCATCTTCATCTTCAGATAAAACATCTGAACTGTCATCAATTGCCATTTCATTTGTTGCGTTATCCACATCAGCTGCAAATGATATTGGCACTAGAATAAAAATTAACATTATTATTAGAATTAATAATGAATGTTTCTTTAAATTAAACATTTTTCCTCCCTTATTTTTTAATTTTGATAGTATTCTTTATAGTTGATTTTCCATATTTGGTTGTAATCTTATATTTTCCGACTTTTAAATTCTTTAAGGTTAATTTCGCAACTCCCTTCTTGTTGGTTTTCACTTTATAAGTTTTTCCTTTGATTTTGAAAGTAATTTTTTTGCCTTTTAAAGGTTTGCCTTTTCCATTGACAAGCTTTGCTGTGAACTTGATTTTCTTAGCTTTTTTCTTGGAAATGTTCTTTGCAGTCAGTACTGGCTTGACTGTGATTTTATTTGAAACGGTGAAACCTTTATATTCGGCTGTTATAGTGTATGTTTTCGCTTTCAAGGTTATCTTGTATGATGCGTATCCGTTCTTATCGGTTTTGACCTTGTAAGTTTTTCCATTGATTTTCACATTGACTGTTTCGCCGACCCCTACAGGATTTCCATCATCATCAAAAGCGCGAACCTTATAGCTTGCCCCATTAAGGAAATACATTACCACATTTTTATTTTCAGTTATTCTAGGAATTACATTAATCATATCAGTCAGTTTTTCACCATTAATCGGATTTATAACATAAATGTCATAATTTCCAGGTTTTAAATTAATATTAAAATCAATTGAACCGTTTGAATCTGTTGTTGCCTCATGATTGATTCCATCTATATTCACTGTAATTTGAGTATTGTTTAATGGATTTCCATTCTTATCCAGCAACATCACACTGTATTTAGTGTTCAATAGATAATTTTTACTTTCAGGTTGGATTATTGTGGTTTTAACTGTGACATTTTTTGTATTTGAGGAATTGATATAGTTATTGTCCCCATTGAATATGATGTCAATCGCATATTCCCCGACAGGTAGAGTGATGCTGATAGATGCAATTCCATTGTCATCTGTGGTTTTCTTGAATGTTCTGTTGTTTATCTTGAATAAAACGTCACGATTTGCTACTGCATTTCCATTAACATCCAGCAATGTGACTGAAAATTCATTTCCTCCATTGTAATATGCGATGAGATTATCCGCAATTATCTGTGATGCTATGACATTAATTGTGAAGTTACTTTCAGCTAAATTGGTGACATAAGTCTCATTCAGCAGTTTGACATGTACTGTGTAATCTCCACATTCGAGATCTGTTAATGTTAATGTGTACTTTCCGTTTTCAAGATTAACGATAGTGCTTTGGTTGTTAATGGTAATGTTGATTGCTTCATTGATGTCCCTTGAAACATCAATATTTACAATTGCTTTTGTAATATTTTTAATGACATCAATGTTTATTTGTGCGTATAACTTATCAATGTTGACTGAATCAGTATTTGAAGAGTTGATATATCCTATTGCAGAGTATGCTGCATTAATTGTGGTTGTTGCCATTTCTTTCAGGTCAACTGTCAATTTAGCAATGCCGTTATATACGGGAACTGTATAATTCTCACCGTCAATGGTGAATGTGACATTTCCACAGCTGACAAGATTTCCATATTGATTAAAGACACTTGCAACAATGTCTACAGGATTATATCCCTTGTTTGAAATATTCAATGTCATGTATGATGCTATTTCATCATAAAAAGTGAATGCTTTAATGCATGCCACCTGTGAATCGTAAGTGTGTGATGAATAAGTGGTTGAATAATCGCATAGATCTATCCATTTTTTACCGTCAGTACTGAAAAATGAAATGCCATCGGAATATAATACCTTATTTGATCTTATCTTTTCACTGATTGGGAAACTTGCATCGTTAGCGATTATTTTAAAAGTGACCTTGAATATGTCCCCAGGATTCAATCTGATATAATTTCCCAGGTCAATGGTGTAATATCCACACTCGCCGATTCCGCTTTTGGTGAGTTTTAAAACATCATTGACATGAACTGTCAAGTCCCACTTGCATGCTTTTTCAAAGTATGTGGAAACAGCTGATAAGAATTCATTGCCTGTTGCAGTGAATACATTTTGATACCAAATGTTCTTATAGCCTGTTATGAAGTAATCTGTCATGCCGATAATGTCATATTGATAATTCTTATCGTATTTGACAGTATCATTTAATATGAATGTATATGCCGCATCTTCCTGGTTTAATGGTACGAATGAGGTATCATAATAAGAAACATAGAAATACCCATTGTCTCCCCAATCGGAATTCCAACTGTTTTTAACTATCCATGCTCCATCACCACTCGGTCTTGAATTAAAATTCTCACGTGAATAGGTGTCATTCCATCCGACTATTGCAACGGCATGATTTGAATAGGATGTTGCTGAGGTGTAATATGCGTAGGTTTGGCTATTGTAATAAGATGAGTCGTAATAAAATCCGGTTCCGACTGCCCCATAAGTCAGGATTGCTTTTTTTATCTCATCATTATCAGTGAATGAATTTCTTTTGAAGAATTTGACATTTTGAACATGCATTACACTGTCCAATAATGGGGACAATGTTGAATAATCATCATTTAAATCATCATCCTCAAAAACAGGACCCATCCAGCTCAATAAATATGCAAGGCCCATCACGTCATATCCTCCGTCATTGGTATTCATGCTCCATCCATAATCAGAATAGAATGAAATTAGATTTTTCATGTTTTCTTCGGATAAATCAAGGTCATCACCTGATGCCTTTAGAATACATGACTCCAAAACAGCTATTGCAGCAAAAGCCCAACAGTTTCCTCCGCTTTGCTGGTCTTTTACGCTTGTGACATAACCGTCATCCAATAGGCTGTAATAGCTTGGAAGAATGCCTATGAATGTTGAATTATTCTTATACATCACATAATTTCCGTCACCTATATCCAGGCTTATGCTTGATGTTTCATATAAGTCATTTTCATTTAAAGCGACATTATTATAATATTCATTTAAATTGATTCTTGACTTGGCATTTAAAAGAGAATAAATCGCCCCACCACTATTGAAAGCTGTGTTGTTGGTGAATACATTCTGATATTGTATCATGTTTGTGGTATTGTCAATGAATAATGCTCCACCGTTAGATGCTGAATTATTGATAAAATTGGAGTTTCTTATTGTAATGGTGCCATACATTTGGTAAATTGCTCCCCCTTCATATTGGGCAGAGTTGTTCTCAGCAAATAACTCCTCTAATGAAACTGTTGAACTTAAGGCAGTGATTGCTCCGCCAAAAGTAGCCTGAGAGCCAGTTATATTAATATGATCTGCTGTCAATTTTGATGATTTTGCATATATTGCACCTCCAGCATCATTTAATGATGTTGAATTAATGAACTTGGACTTGGAGATGGTTATCTGTGAATTATATTCGCAAGCAATTGCTCCACCATAATTATAAGCATAGTTATCCATGAATGTTGAGTTTATAATTTCCAGATAGCCTCCGTCCATATAGATTGCTCCACCATATTCCCCACTGTTGTTTATGAACATACAATTGTTCAAGTATGCATAAGCGGAATAATAAGCAGAGTAAGGACAGTAGATTGCGCCTCCAAACGAATTTGAAGCAGCATTCACAACGATGTCTGTAGATGTTGAATATGTTGAATAAGCTACAGCATCTCTAAAAATAGTATTTTCAGCGTTTAATGTTCCATAATTAATTACAGTCGCACTTTTTAATGTGACATTCTTAAGCGTAAAGCTTCCATATGAAGTAAGAATACAATTGTTATCCTTAAGCTTTATGATAGCATTTTGAGAACTCTCTCCAATGATAGAAAGAGAATTGAAATATTTACCATCTTCCAATTCATATTCCCCATTTGCCAAATGGATAACGGAACCGTCAACAATCCGTTCTGTTGTCAGATATTTATATGGGCTTGCTGAAGTACCTATTCCATCCTCGTCTGCAGATGCGTTGAAATAATAATCACTATCGCTAGACAATACTTCTTCAGCCAAATTGGAAGTTTCCAATACTGGAGAATCATTATCTGAAGTTTCATTATTATCTAATGCAAAACTAGACGGCAAAATAATGAAGAATAGAAAAATACAGATTATAGTCAAAATTTTTTTATCCACAATTACCCTCCTGAAGTTATCGTTGTTAATTATATTTATTATCGCTGTGGGATATAAACTTTATTTTAGAAAATAAATCAGCGAAAGATAAATTTAACAAAGAAAAATTGCATGTTACAAGTTAATTTTAAAAAAATACTAAAAATCAATGCAAACAATAACCTGAATGATAAAATCATGCATTTTGAAAAATAATCGAATATTACGCGAAAAAACTGTTAAAAATAAATTGAAATAGTTTAAAAATACAAATTCAAAATATTAACATGATACAAAAAATTATATGGTAATCTGACAGAATTAAAGGAAAAATAGAAAAACATTAGAAATATCGATATGTAGACACTTATATATTAATAAGATACATAAATTATAATTAGCAACTTTATCGTTGAACAACGAAAGGGAGGTGAAAGAAATAAAAATCAAAAACATTATTGCAATAATGAGCATATTCCTCATTCTGATTTCAATCACAGCAATTTCAGCACATGACAATGAAAATGCAACGGATGAATTGCAGAATAGCGAAATTGACAATATTGTAGAAATTACAGATAATGAAAGCCTATCTTCCGATGATTCAAGTGATTTGGAGACTAGAATCAATACTGCCAATGATGGTGATGAGATAATAATCGAGCCTGGAACCTATAAGATTCATAACATCCAGCTCACCAAAAGCATCACACTTCAGGGAAACGGAAATGCAAGGGACATCATCATTGACGGTGAGGAAAAATCCAGCATTTTTCTGATAAGCAACCCGAATGTTAGAGTGACATTCAAAAACATCACATTCATCAACGGTTTGACAAACAATTTCGGAGGAGCCATCTGTATTGAAACCGGAGGAGCAATTGTCGACAACTGCATTTTCATAAACAACACCGCATTAGATGACACCAATGCGGGCGGAATTTCAAATTACGGTACCAAGAAGAATAGAGGATACTTGTTGGTGAACAATTCCATCTTCATAAATAATCATGCAGACCATGACGGTGGAGCTATAACCACATGTTATGCCGATTCATACATCTACAACTGTGTATTTATTAATAACAGTGCAGTGCGTGACGGCGGAGCAATAAGGGTCAGCGTATTTGGATATGGGGATGTTCAGGACTGCATATTCATGTTCAATCATGCCGATGAATGGGGTGGAGCATACTATAGCTGGTCCGGCGAATCCAATATTGAAAGATGCATCTTCATGAACAATACCGCTGGAACAAACGGTGGAGCAGTCATGGTTTCCGGAAACATCAATATTGAGGATTCAATTATTGTCAATAATGATGGTGGAGAAACCGGAGGATCATTCTACATTCAACAACCAATGTATGATACAAAAACTGTCATAAATGTTCACAATAACATTATCACAAACAACACTTCCCCTTACGGTAAGGAAATATTCATTAAATGGTGGGATTCATATAACCTCTACACCCAGTTCGACAATAACGATTGGGGAGATGAGGACCCTAATGACCCGTCAATCAATGACCCCAACAACGTAACTCCAAGAAGTAAGGTATCAAAAACAATAAAATCTGATTTGTTCGGTCATTTGAATGTTGATTTATTAGATAAGTATAGTGATTTGCTTAAAGATTTTTTCACTGAAGATTCAATGAACAATCTTAAAAACCAGTTTTATAAGATTGAAAACAATGAAACTGATGATGCTCATCACAGGACTAATAATCATGAAAATGTTTCTGAAAACGTCATAAGAAGCAAGATAACCAAGGATGCTAAAAGTATTGATAAAAACATACCAACCCCTCCTCAAAGTGAGGATAAGGATTCCAGATTGGTGAATTTCACTTCCAACAGTCAAATAGCAATTGGAAACTCCACATCTCATGGTGAAGATAATAAAGCGTATGAGTTGAATGAAACCGAAGGAGGATCAGTTGCAAAACAGGCTAATTTGAATATTGGAGTATTCATTGCAATTATTGCAATCGTTTTAATACTATTGGCTATAGGTTATAGAAGAGAAAAAAAGAACAGTAAATAGATTTAATCTATTTACTTAATTACTTATTTTTTTATTAATATTGCGTGCAAGCAGGCAATCGTAAACGTAAAAACCACACCAGAATACAACTGCAAATACGCATGCAATGGCAATCCATGTGATTATCGGTCCGATTCCCAGGTCAATCGGCATCCATTTCAAGTATGCTGCAATCAAAAACAGCACAGTCATTCCGATGCCCATCTGGAATATTATCTGGAACGGCAATGGCAAGTCTTCCCTTTCATATATCAATCCTGTCAATGAGAATCCCCAACCAGCCACAATGCATCCGAAGAATAGATTGACTATATCTGTTCCTGAAAAGCTGATGTTTTGAGGACCTGCCTGATATGAAATTAAAACTGCAACAAGCAATCCAATAAAACAACCCACAAAAGCGCCTAATGCCAAACTTTCTATTATATCTGTTAACTTCATCATAACACCTACAAATCCAATGCCTTTTTGAAATCCGGCAAGTATTTTCTTGAGATATTGTCCTTCAATCCATTCTTAAGCTCAATGAACATCATTCCCTTAAGAGAGGGGGCAACCCTTTTAATCTTTTTGAGATTGACGATTGTGGTTTTTGAAATTCTTACAAAATCACTATTTAACCCCTCTTCAACCTGGTATAAAGGCTTTTTAATCAGATAATCATTATTTTCAGCGTATACCATGACCTTCTTGTCCTCAACGCGTACCATGTAGATATCCTTCAGCTCCAGAAGAGTGATGTCGGAACCGCTCTTGACCGCCAGCATCTCGCTTTGATCCTCGCTTTCCAGAATATTTATGGCCTTTGAGATGTTTTCTGTCAACTCATTTGTGTGAATGTCGGCATGAGGATTTTCAATATCTCTTGAAACGAATAAATTTACCTTCATTGTTTAATTCCTTAACCTTTCCATTTCTTCCTGAATCTTGCGTTCCCTGTAGCTTTCACTGTCAAAATCATCAACAAAAACATATGCCTTTAAAAAGTCGGCGATGACTCCGATTCCCCAGAAAACTATCGGAAACATTACCCACCAAAAGCTTGGTGAAAACAGCCAGTTTATAATAAATAATATTGCATTAACAATTATATATGCTTTTAAGTTTCTATAAAATTTTATTTTGAGATTAACACGTTCTTCTGCTCTTGCCCTTAAGTTATCTGTCACATTATCACCTTTAAATCGATAATAATACTTAGTTTAAGCATATATAAAGGGCTAATTGTCAAGTTGGCTGAGATGCAGAAAATGATGATTAAAATGCAATAAAAGAGAATTGAAATTAGTGGCTATAATACAGCCACTAAGTAATATAATATTGATGTTATTGCCGGAACTGTCAGGTTGTCAATTCCACCGTAACTGAAGGCTTCACATAATGTTGCGACAGCTGAAATCATTATGATGTAGACAATGTTGAATTCAGGCATTGTGCATCCGATTGATGTGAAAACCATCCAGACAAATACACTCATGACGGTTGTAACCACAAACATTGTAAGTGAACCTTCGAGGGATTTTGTACCGCCGAAGACTGTGTATTTGACCTTACCGAATTTCTGACCGATTAATGCTGCAAATCCGTCACCGTATACCATTGGAACAATGGCCAGTGCCACAATCCATATGAAGAATTTAGGATCGTTTGCAGGTGAAAGCATTGAATACACTGCAATCAGTATTGTCCATATTCCCGCATAGAAAAATAAACCTAAAGCATGGCCGGATTCGGTTACGCTGTTTTCTATTTTGACAGGTGAATATTCTGTCAGGAAGAACAGTGCTATTGTGATAGGCAGTGTCAAGAACCACACCATTACCCATGGATCTGAGAAAAATGGCATGGCAAATATCATGTTACCTACCATAATGTGTAAAAATTTACGTGAAACTTCGGGTCGTGTCTTTAAAACCAATTCAGCTACAACGAAAATGACAGCAACATAAACATATACGATAATTAATGCAAGGATATCCGAGAATATCATTAGTCATCATACTCCCCGTATTCGCAACCTGCATTTTCGATTTTAACATGGTCAATTAGGGTTCCGTCTTTCTTGTATAATTTTATTTCACCCCAACCGTTTCCACCGTTCCATAGGCGGTTGTGTCTTTTGGTTCCGTTAGGTGCTTCATAGTTGAAAAGCATCATTTCATCACGTTTGCAGTACAATACCAGTTCCATTTTGGAGTTCTTATTGCTTGCATTGATGTGCCATGTGTTTACGTCTTCGCCTTCCTCAAAGTCAAAGTCTATTTTTACGAGGTTCCAGAATCTTGCGAAGTTGTATTCGTACATGGTTCCCTCATAATAGAATCCAATCAATAGCTTACGTGGAATTTCAATACCGAAAGCCTTTGGCCTTCCTCCACCAGCTTCAAATGCGGAGTTGTTCAGTTTCTTACCGGTTATTAAACTTGTAATGTTACATGAGGAAATCCAAAGCCATGGTGAAGTAAAGTCTCCTCCCCAATTTTTATCCGCATAACCATATGATTTTTCAGGAATGACCTCATATTCCTCTCCATCCAGCCAGATGGTTCCGCTGTATTCTGTCTTGATTCCTTCAGCATGCCAGAACATTTCAAATGCGTTTAATTTCCTGAAAAATGAGTTAGCACCATATCCCACATTAAAAGTGATTTTCTTGTCAATGTCCAAGTCCCACATCATGTCTCCAGCATCGGACATGTATTCAGGGTGGTTTGCAGCATCCTCTTCAGACACTCTTGAAAAACCGCTCATGTGTGTTTCTGTAAGGCTGCAGTCCCCGACTTGGATGTTGAGCTCGTCATCAGGGCAGTTGAAGTATTTCATTGAGTAAAAATTGTGAATCTGTTTTGGATTTTTACCCCATGTTCCTGCCTTGATCATACAGTATGATGGTCTTTTGCCTGCCTTTTGGTTTTCAGGCAATTGTCCAAGTGTAGGTTCTTCTTCAGCTAAATCCGGATTGCATACGAAGTATTCAATGAAGAATGGTTTAGGTTCACCTGTCTTTTTATTATATGCTGTTAATGAATGCCACCACCAGTCATATCCCTTTTTGGCAAGTGGTCCCTTGAGCATGTAATAGTCTCTTTTCAAATCACTTTTATTCATATTATCCCTCCAAAGGTAAGATAATATTTAATATATTTAAAATGTATTAAATAATTTATTATTTAAATTAGCAAAAAAAGAAGAAAAATAGATGAATTTTACATTTTAGATTTCATTTCAGATATATCCTCACGATAATACCATGCGACTGTTAAAATTATTAACAAGATAATAAATGAAATGCCAGTTACTTTAAAAAATTCATCTTCATCGATTAAAATTTGTTTAACTACAGATTGTGAACCAGGACTTCCACTATCACCGGAACTTGGTTCGGACGCTCCAGCCTGAGAAACAGCATCAGGAACATCGGCGCTTTGTGAAACATCATTTACTGGATTGCTTGCACTGCTTGAAGGGTCTGCCCTTTGACTTTGGGTGGCATTACCGTTGGAACTGCTGTCCTGTGATGATTTACCATTTCCACGAGTTGCGTCTCCGCCGGATCCGTCACCTGAACCGTCTCCGTTTCCGTTTCCTCCACCTGTTCCAATGTCTTCATACAATTGGTAATTTGGAATGGAAGGATAATCGTATGTTGGAGATTGTCCATTGAGCGGTTTTGTGGATTTTGTGTTGGAGTCATAGGTATTGTCCCTATTTGAGTAGTCAACAGTGGCTCTAATTTTGTCCCCATCAGCAGCATCAACAGTGAACACTCCAGAACCACCTTTAATAGTGATACTATAAGTCTGACCGTTGCTGGCCTTATATGTTAATGTTCTGTCAGGCAATAAACTTGCAATATTGCCGTTTGAATCTAAAAATGTTGCCTGGAATTGGTTTGGACCAATTTGCTTAACAACAAACTTGATATTGTTAGAACGGATTTTAGGACAGATTCCTGCATGGTCAGTGTACCAGTTGTCACCTAATTCCAATCTGGACCCAGTTTCCTGATAATAGGTTTCCTTTGCCTCTACATCCATATGGGTATTGAAGTATATTGCATTATAACTGATGTCCTGGCTTTTAGGTTTTACATAGTTATCAAAGAATTTTATCCCATTAACATAGTTTTCAGTAATCACATTGGATTTTATGACATTATTTCCAATGTGGGCTAATGAAATACCGTTGCCCTTATTTGAACTTATCTCATTGGATTGGATTTTGATATTGTCACCAGCATGCTGCACTAAAATACCATCATTCGTATTTTTAGTGATAGTATTCTTATTTATTTGAATATTGCTTGGTTCCTCACCATAATCGATACCATTTACCTTCTTATCCATATAAACACCATTCTTGTTGCCTGAAATGATGTTGCCATGAATGTAAACATTCTTTGATTTGGCTATTTCAATACCGTTACCACCATTGCTTTTAATATCATTGTCAAATATGTAGGCATATGTTGAATCGGCCAGGGATATTCCGCTTTTGGAGTTCTTGGAGATATCGTTTTTTGTAATGTTGAGGTATTTTGTTCCGGTTGCAACAATACCGTTGCCGCTGCCGGAGATGTCATTGTTGTAGATTTTCACATAATCTGCATCCTCAACGACGATTCCATCTCCTCCACTTTGGATATTGAATCCCTTGACTGTTGTCAGTGAAGCGGCTTTGCCCTTGATTGTAATGACTGGTCCTGAACTTGATTTTAAAACAGTATTCACATTACTTTGCAGTGTCAATGATTTTGTTATTACCAAGTTGATGTTTAAATAGCTTGATCCCTTGAACAGTATCACATTGTTCGGCTTGGCATTGTCTATTATGCTTTGAATCTCAGAGTTGCTCAATCCACTGTCAACCACACGAGTGTTGGTCATTTTGATAGTTGTTGTTAGGCTGGAAGCCTTATAATTTGCGTTTCCCGCAAATTTTGTAACTATCTTGTATGTCCCGTCATTCAGCCTGATTTGAAGTGAAGCGATACCTGATGAATCGGTATTTTGAGTATATGTCTTGCCGTTGACTGTGAAAGTCATCTTAGTGTTTTTAAGGGTGTTGTTGTTCTCATCTGAGAGTTTCACCTTAAAGTAATCGCCAATCACATCGAATTCAGTGTCGCTTTCAACATCAATGTGTGTGGCAACTCCCGCCGCCTGCAATGTTTCTGTTGCATTGGACACTTGAAGAGTTGGAACATCATCACTGGCAATTTCCATAACGTCTGCTGTGGAATTATCCGATTCTTGAGCTGCACAAGCATTCATCGTTAGTAAAGCAAATACAGTTAATATGATTATCAGTGTTTTTTTATCCATGTTTCACCTCCTTTATGCTCAATTTGTAAGAGATAATTATTGTAAAATAATCCTCATAATATACTATATAATATTTAATAGTATATATTATTGACTTTTTTAACTTAAAATAAGAATTTCTGAAAAACAACAAAATATAGTTTGTTTATGATTAAAATAATGAAAATTATTAGAAAAGTAAAAATTGAATTATAAATTAATTTATATCGATTGATTAAAAAAAATAAAAATGAATTCACATTAAATCGTGAATTTCATCCTTAATGTACAATACAACAATCACAGCAGAAATGATAGCCAAAACAGACATTACAAGAGAGGTCTGTGCGAATGCAGATACTGAAAGATGGTTGTGACCCACATTTCCTCCTGCAAAGGCAGCCATCAATACAACCGCAACAGCTGAACCGATTGCACCTATGATTTGCCTTACGGTATTGTTGATTGCTGTTGCATCCTCAACATCCCCTGATACAACTGCAATTGTCCATGTTACTGCAGGCATCAGTCCTAATCCTGCACCGATTGCACGGATCACTTGAGTAACGATCATGTATTCCACGGTTGTTGTTCTTGTATAGGTCATCATCAGAAGATATCCCACAACGGTGAAAAGACATGATAAGAGCAATACCTTGCGGACACCGAACTTGTTGGCCATTAAAGGACCAATAAAGTTAAAGACAATCATTACGAGAGTTGCCGGAAGCAGAATGATTCCAGCAGTTGTTGCGTCATGATTTGCTATGCTTTGGGCAAACAATGGCATGATAACATTCAATCCACACATTGTAAAGTACAATATTGCTGAGAATAATGTTCCGAAGAAGAAATACTTGTTTTTAAGGGCATGCAAGTCAACAAGTGGTGTGTCAATGCCGAACTGTCTTTTAACAAATACGACCAAGGACACAGCACCGATTACAATAGGCAATATGACCCAAATCAAATCGAATCCGTTTTGTGCAATGTTTGAAAATCCAAACATTATTCCGACACATGCAAGCACACAAAGCACCAGTGAACTGATGTCCAATGGATAATGTCCTGTTTCGAATTCCAGTTTAACAACAACGGATGCAACCAGTATCAGTACTGCAACCATTATTGCAAATATAAGAAAGATTGATCTCCATCCTACGGAATCTATTATGAATCCTCCGGCTGTTGGTGCCAATGCAGGTGCGATTCCTATGATGAAACCGAAAAGTCCCATATAAACCTGCCATTTTTCCTCAGGAATAACCTTGAACAAGACAATTTGAGTTATTGGGAGCAATATTCCAGATCCACAAGCCTGAATCACCCTTGCTATAATCAGCACCTCAATGTTAGGGGCGAAATATGCTATAATGCACCCTATTAAAAATAATGATAATGAAGCCAATAGTATTGTTTTCACTTTAAATCTACGGGTAAAGAATGCAGATAATGGTATCATAACACCCAATACAAGCAGAAATGAAGAGTAAACCCATTGTGCTGTTGTTGAGTGAATATGAAAATCAGCCATTATGCCGGCAATACCTGTTGTCACTACACTCTGAGCGGCACTTAAAATGGCCGCTGCAATGATAAAAATAATTAATGTTGACATTCCTCTGTCTATGTTCTCATTCATAATACACACTCTGATAATTCTAGACATATATTAATCAAAAATATTATATAAATTTAATTTATAAAACAAATTAATAATAAAATAAGATAATAAATGAACAATAAAACAATTAATTAATGCTCAACTAGAAATATCATATAGCAAAATATGTTTTAGTGAAAAAAAATTATTAAAAAAGAAGTATAGGACATAAAAAAGTATATGTAAATCATCACTTTATCTTATTAGAATTGATAATATCCAAAAGACCCAAATCAAAAATCAGCCTGCGAAGGTGCCTTTCCGAATAAGTGACACCAAACTCGTTTTGAATCTCATTTTTAATATCTGAAATGCTTGACAATCCCTTAACGGTAATGTTATTCTTTAGAATCTCCAACTGATAATCTGACAATTTGGAAATTCTTCCGGAACCCTCCTTTCTAAACAGGCCGTCAAAACCCTCATCATTCCATGTTTTCAGCCATTTGTAACCAGTCTGAGGAGTCTTGCCCCTACGCTCCATTGCAGACTTGACAGTTTCATCACAGTATAACTCTTCAATAAAGGTTACTTTTTCATATAAATCCACAAATTTCTGCAAATCACGCTTTACCCTACGGATTTCCGTTATTGGAATGTCCTTGTTAACATAGGCCCGCCTACTCATATGTTTATTTAATAAAAAAATACTATAAAAATTTTATGTCATTACCAGTCATCATCTTCTTCTTCATCATCGTCAGAACCGTCATATCCGCATCCAGGACAGTATGGCTCTCCTGCATCAATCCAAGATCCACATCTAGGACAAATCATTTCATCACCTCACAAATTTATTAAAATCAAACCTGCCATGCAGACAAAAATCCCTAAAATCTGCTGCATGGAAACGTTTTCCTTATATAAAAAGTATCCAACCACCAATAGAACACATGCCAGACCAATATTTGCAACTACACTTGCAGTGCTTACAGACCAGCCAGCGCGATAAACAAACACATATCCAACTTCAAGACCAACTATGACCAATGCCAATACCACTGATGTCCAATTGACCTTTGACAATTCAAAAGCGACATTGGCTGGCTTTGCCATGAAAACAAATATCCCTGCCGTGATAATTGCCGCTCCAATATATGTAACCATCAGTGCAGCGAACGGATTGACATCCGAAGGCATTGACTTCATGCAAATGTTATAGACCGTATTTGACAATATCACTATCAAAATTGGCCAAAGCAAGTTCCACACAGTCAATCACCTGATTCGGGGTCTAATGGGATGAAACCACAATTTGGACAATGGGCTTCAAAAACATCACAAGGATATCCGCACATGGGACATTCATCCAACACAATATCACCTAAAAAAAGAAAAGAGTAGTGAAGTCATGCTTCACTATTTTGTACCGTATACCCTGTCACCGGCATCTCCAAGACCAGGTAGGATGTATGCGTTTTCGTTGAGTTCACGGTCAACGGTTGCACAGAAGATTTTAACATCAGGATGGTCTTCCTCAATGCATTTGATACCATCTGGGGCGGCCACGATACATAATAATTTTACTTTTGTCACTCCATCCTGCTTGAGCCTTGAAATGGTTGCTGATGCGCTTCCACCTGTTGCAAGCATAGGATCCACTACAAGAACTTCCCTCTTGTCGATTCCCTCTGGCATCTTATAGTAGTATTCGACCGGCTGGAATGTTTCCTCGTCACGGTAAAGTCCTATATGACCTATTTTTGCGTTTGGAATCACATTCAGGACTCCGTCAACCATACCCATACCTGCCCTTAGGATTGGCACGATTGCATATTTGTCCTCATTGAGCATTCCTGTATCCAGCTTTTCCAATGGAGTTTCAATTGTTGTTTCTTCAAGTTTTGCATCCCACATTGCCTCATAAACAAGAATTGTTGAAATTTCCGTTACCAATTCTCTGAATTCTTTTGTTCCTGTGTTTACATCTCTCAATATTGCAAGTTTATGAGTGATTAATGGATGATTCAACACATATTCATTCATGTTTTTCCTCCGGCACGCAAAGGTTTAAAATTACACCAATAATGGCTGCAAGAGACATTCCTGAAATGGAAATGGATAAGTCTCCGTAAACTAAGGATAATGCTGCTCCACCTAATCCTAAAACAAGCATTGTTGCAGCGACAACCACATTCTTATTGTTGGTGAAGTCCACTTGGTTGTGGATGAGTATTTTCAAACCGTTAACACTGATGAATCCGTATAACAGTACGGAAATACCTCCTAAAACAGGACCTGGAATTGCGGTTAAAAGTGCTGTCAAGTGTCCTGAGAATGCAAATATTATTGCAATGACTGCTGCAAGACCTATTACATAGGTTGATGCTACACGTGTCATACCGACAACGGAAGTGTTCTCACCGTATGTTGTGTTTGCAGGACCACCAAGCACTGCTGCAATGAATGTTGCAAGACCGTCACCGAGAAGGGTTCTTTGAAGACCAGGGTCTTCAATCAGGTCACGTCCGATGATTTCACTTAACACCTTGTGGTCTCCAACGTGTTCCACCATTGTAACAAGTGCAATTGGAACAATTGTAAGTACCGCAGCAAAGTTTAAGTTGTAGTTCATGAACGGCAGGTAGAATTTAGGAACTTCCACCACATTTGCAGCCAAAGCAGGTGCAAAATCAACCATACCCAGAGCTGCAGCAACTATATAACCTGCAATGATACCTACCAGGAATGGAATGACCTGAAGGATTCCCTTTCCGCGAACTGCAACCAGTGCAGTTACTAAAAATGCCACAAATGCAATCACGAGGTTTTGCCATGGCACTGTTGCCATATCCAATCCGATTGATGAAATTGCTGTTGGAGCAAGGGACAAACCGATAACCATAATCATTGGACCCACAACAACTGGAGGGAGCAACCGGTTAATCCATCCAGGGCCGGTCATACGGATAATCATTGAGATGATTACATATACAATACCCACAATCATTAATGCTGTGAATACGCTTCCAGTACCCCCAATTGCATAACCTGCAACCATAGGAGCAATGAAAGCAAAGGAACTTCCCAGATATACTGGGCTTCTATTACGGGTACAGATCAGATAGATGATTGTACCTATACCTGATGAAACTAATGCAACCGGGATTGACAAGATGTCTGCACCAGCAGTGGTGTTTACAACGATAGGAACCAGAATTGTAGCTCCAAACATTGCACATACGTGCTGGATTGCAAGCAGAATCCACCTGAGAGTGGTTGGCTTATCGCCAGTGCCTAGCATCATATTACTATTCTCTTCCACCATATATATCACAAATATTTTCCTATATTCTCATAAATTGATTAATTATTTTAAAAATTATTTTGAACAATTAAATAATAACCTTTAAAATATCTAAATAATGTTAAATGTCCTTTAAAATTACTTATACCAATTTCTGATTAATATTATATATCTGAATAAAAGTATAAAATAGTTTCTCATTTGAAAATTTATTTGAAAATAAAAAAAAGTTGGGAAAAAATTTCCCATGAAAATTTTAAGCTTCTGCAGGTTTTCCTTTCTCAGCCCATCTTACAGTCATACCTGTGAACGGTTGAGCGATTGCACTCCAGATTAAACTTAATATCCAGTGAGAAATGATCATCACTAAGATTTCCCATACAGGGAACACTCCAATGAATGCTAAACCAATGAAAACAAAGTTGTCGATTAATTCAGAGAATGCGATTACAGCTAAGTTTTTAACAGCTGAATAATCGTTTCCTTTGTTAACGATAGTTGTGATTCTTGCGTTTACAAAGTTACCGATTAAGTAACTAATGTATGATGCAACAAGGATTCTTGGAGTTTGTGTGAATACAAATGCAAGGCTTGAGTCTCCGGTGTATGTTGCAGGAGAAGGCAAGAACAATATCAAGGTTGTCATGAACACAAACAACACGTCAACACATAAACCTAAGATAATGGTTCTGCGCGCAGTTCTTTCACCATAAACATCAGCAATAACATTTGTAAGGATGTATACTAAAGGATAGATTAGCACTCCAGCAGGAGTTTCCATTCCTAAAAATCCTATGTTAATAATTTTAACAGTAATTAAGTTTGCTATGGTAAATGCCATACAGAAAAATGCAGTAATTATTACTCTTTTTTCAGTAAAGTCAAAATTTAAATCCATAAAGAATTATTTAACCCTTAAAGTATATAAAACTAATTATAAAGCTTATTTGAGTTAAGTAAAATAAAAATGAGAAAAGAATAAAATTAAATTTAAAAAGGATTATATTCTTCCGATACTCTGGGAAGTGCTGTGCTTATGCCAACCAGTGCCAAAACTGTGGTAATAGCTGCTTATGCTGTTTTTAGCAGAATCTGAAAGCTTATAATTTAACCTGACAATAAGGCTTTCATCCCATTTCGGAGAGAATTTCTTTTTCATGAAACTGACCTTGACCCACTTGGTCGGGATGTTGTCATATGCCCCATATGAATTGCTCACCAATACCTTCTTGCCGTTGCTGCTGATGTCTAAGATGCTGACATAATGATTATTAGCATGGAATATCAAAGCGCAACCACCATTTTTAAGCTCATTTAACGCATAACTGAATGTGGACTTGTAGAAGTATTCACAGATGAAATTGTTCTTCTTCAATGCGCTGATCATGTCGCTGCAGCTTGTTCCCTCGCCACGCTTTGACCCTGCAAGCTTGGCCAGATACTTCTCGCAGACATAATTCTTGAGAACCTGGCTGCACATGCTAGCTGAAGTCGGACCGCAAGTGTAGGCGGTTCCCTGAACATCCCGGACATATGGATAGGTATAGGATTTTCCCTTAAGGGAAACTGTGACCTTTCCAGGCCAGTAACCTTTCTTATTCTTTTTAACAAGCTTTTCATTGATGGCTCTTTCAATCACGTTCCACTTTTCACGCTTGATAATGTGATTGAGTTTAGGATGTGATTTTGTCTTGAAGAATGTGAATTTGGTCAGCTTACCATTTAAAAACAGACAATAGCTGTCCCTTTTCAACACTTCACGGTATTGTGATTTCTT
This sequence comes from Methanobrevibacter thaueri, assembly GCF_015062915.1. Taxonomy (GTDB): domain Archaea; phylum Methanobacteriota; class Methanobacteria; order Methanobacteriales; family Methanobacteriaceae; genus Methanocatella; species Methanocatella thaueri_B. The sequence goes on from NZ_SUTJ01000001.1 coordinate 229,935, forward strand.
AAGGGTGTATTTACCGTTGTCATCACCCATGACATAGCTTCCAGGCATCAAGTCAACATCCGGAAGGCCGTTTTTTAATGGAACGCTTTCCTTGAGGGGGTCCTTGACATTGCCATCATAGCACTTGATGTTCTTTTTGGAGTAATACTTGCCGACCTGTGCCTTGACGGTATAATGACCTGCCTTGACTTTAGGCTTTATGATGACTATTCCTTCTGAATTTGCCTTTTTGGCTATTTTCTTACCGCCAATTGTCAATGTGACCTTCTTTTTAACGGCCTTTCCTGAAACCTTCAGATAGATTCTCATATATCCATTGGTCAGCAATTTTGAATTGGATATCTTGATTGACCTTGAGGAGGTCACATAAAACTTAAGGTTCCTGTAGGATCCCTTGTACTGCTTGTCTGATTTGAACTTGGCCTTGATTGAGTATTTTGATTTAGACCCCTTTATCTTGATTTTGGCAGTGCCATACTTATTTGTCTTTTTGGTGTATGTCTTTCCATTGTATTTGATGGTCATCTTCTTGCCTGAAACACCGTTTCCATTGCTGTCGGTGAGATAGAAGTAGAGATAGTTTCCCCTGACCACAAAATTTGCTGATTCGGTAATCTTTGTTTTGAGCTTGACCACCTTAATGCTGAATGCCTTTGAAAATGAAGTGTAATTATCATCACCATCAAATGAAATGGTGAGCTTATATGTTTTTGCGTCCAGATTGATGTTCAATTTGGCTATGCCCTTTGAGTTGGTTGTAAGTGAATATTTCTTGTTGTTAATCTCGGCAACTATCTTTTTGGATTTCAATGGACTGCCTGAGGAGTTTGTCAGATATATCTCCAAGGTATCCTTACTGTCAACCGTTTTTGACCCCAAGGCAATTTCAGGAGCAGTCTTTTCAACAGCAGTGTCGTTGCCTGTTGAATTTGTTTCATCAACATTAACGGCAGAGTTTTCAACTTCGCTGACTTCAAATGTATTGTTATCCGCCAATTCAATTTCTTGTGTTGAATTCACATCTTCAGCGGAAACAACTGCAATGTTAATGAAGATAAAAACTATTAAAATAATAAAAAGTCTTTTGTAAAAATGCATATATTCACCTAATCAATAATAGAATTTTGTTTAGGTTCATATAAATAATTAATGAAAAAATAGGAAAGTGTTTAAAATCTTATGAATATGTAGTAATAATGGGGTTAGATGAGTTTAAAACTCAAAGCCTTGTTTTAAACTCATATTCAATGAATTTTCGATATGTTCACGTTTTTCCATATTCACAAGATTATTTCTTTGCCCTTCCGACTCTACGGGCAATAACCATTTCACCCACAGAAATCAGACCTGCAAAGAATTTTTCAAGACCACCGGTTGCCCAAATGGCTTCCCCAAATGTTGAGTCCTTAATGTTTGCTTCATATTCCTCAGGGGAAATCTTTTTACCGGTTGTTTTCTTGGATACCAAAGCAGATGCTGACATCAGCTCTTCCCATGTTACGCCCTTGAGCTGATTTTGCATTGCTTTGTATAATTTAACGACTTTAATATCATAAAGCTCAGACAACAATTCCACAATGTCACATGCGCGAACCATACCTATTACTTGATTATCGTCATTTACAACAGGCACGGTAACGAACTTGTTGTTTGCGGTCAAGATTACCGCTTTTCTTGCTGGATCGTTTTCATGAACTGTTGATACCTCTTCGGCACTGCTCATGATTTCGGAAATCTTATCGTTTCCTTCCCTTAATCCTTTTGTTATATCGAAGGCTGTAATCCACCCAACCAATTGTTTTTTCTCATTTACAACCGGGCAAGTGAAACGCCTAACATCTTCCATCGCTTTTGAAGCGTCAATAATACTGTCATCACAGTTTAAATATACGAAACTTTTATCCATCAATTCTTTTGCTTTCATAAACAGACCCCATTTTATTATTTCATATCTATTCTCTTTAGTGCTCCTACAGGACAATGGTTTGTGCATTCAACGCATCTTATGCATTTGTCATTGTCTAGAACAACTTCACCGTCAACTAACTCTATTGCACCTGTCGGGCAATTTTCCTCACATAAAAAACAATTCACACATGAATCATAGTTAACATCAATGAACCTTGAATGATGAATCGGTCCAATGTATCTGTCCAATTCAATTGCGAAGTTATTTAGTGATATTTCTCTACAAGCACCGCATCCTATGCACATCTTTTCATTGACATATGGATACAATTCATCCTCTATCAATTCAATTCCCAAATCCATGTTTCTTTGCTCAAAGAACTCCTTGAATTCGAGAGTGAATGCATTTGTCGGACACAGGTTTGCACAATCATCCCAATTATTGTCATTTGAATAATCAATTGAAATACTATTCATACGAACTACTCTATGAGGATATCTGATGTTTGCCAAGTCATACTCAACTACTTCACGCTCATCCTCATCATTGTAAACGACTGAATTACTGATCAGTTTGATTGCTGAAACAGGACATGTCTGGACACATATCTCACATTTAACGCACTTGTCAGTAATTTTAGCCATTCTGAAAATATTAGCTGGTTCGATTGCATTAACTGGACATTCACCAACACAGGTATTGCATCTTACGCATCTAGGCGCCACGGCGATGATTTCCTCTTCTGTGCTGAAATTATCCAGTTCAAATTGGAAATCGTCACCATCATCATCTAATTCAACAGATTTCAAAAGAACTTCACGTTCCAGGTTTTTCATCTGTTTTATAAAGGACACATTCATTTTAATACCAACTAAATAATTTTTTTAATATAAATATTATCTTAGAAAAAATCCTCCAAGTCTTTCAGGGAAGGGAATTTTTCCATGCCGAATCCTTCAATGGCCTTGCTGGCCACCCAATTTCCGATTTGACATGATTTTTCCAAATCATAACCTTTCAGATAGGAGTATAAGAATCCGCTGTTGAAACTGTCACCGGCACCTGTAGTGTCAACAACGTCACACTTGTAGGATTCCACTTCGCAGGTTTCATGATTGTTCATTGCAAACACTCCTTTTGAGCCCTGCTTTATAACAACGGTTTCAATTCCCATATCCAAAAATCCAATAGCCAATTCCTTTAGGGAGGATTCATTATTATTACATAATAATCTTAATTCTGCTTCATTTATCAATAGTATATTGGTTCTTTCAAGTATCGGTCTTAGCTCGTCCAATCCCTTTTGGACATACAGCATTCCAGGATCGAAACTCAATACACAATCCTTGTTGAGCAATTCCAATAATTCAATTTGGGTTTTGAATGAATCACCTACAAATGAGGTGTAATGCATTATCTTGCATCTCATGATGTTCAGCGGATTGATTTCATCGAGCCTGATTTCATCATTGACCCCTGGGTCGATGTAAAGACATCTTTCACCATCCTTATCGACAAATCCCAGGCATTTGCCTGTAGAACCTGTTTCTGAGTAAATCAAATTATTAGTGTAAATTCCATTGATTGCCAGATTGTATTCTATAAGGTCTCCGTCCTCATCTTCTGCAATCTTTCCAATTATTGATGTGGAGCAACCTAGTCTTGACAATCCAACCATAGTATTAGCTGCAGAGCCTCCTGGAGTGTCGGTTTCATCCTTGATGAAGCTTTCCTCATCCTTGGAAACAATATTTTCCACAGAGTAGAGCTTGTCAACGTTCAATGCTCCGAACCCTATGACTTCTGCATTCAAATCACTGTCAAATATTTCCATGTTAAAACCTTACTTTAAGATATCCAATAAATTAATGTTCTTTTCTCCAAGCTTTCCATCGAAATTGCCTGCAGATATTTTCACAACACCGTCAAATTCCAATGCTGCATCAATTCCGGCTTTCACTGCCTCGTTCATTGATTTCTCGTCAATTGCATTTATCACCACTTCAGGAATGTAATTGACACCTTCAGGAACCTTGGACTCATCTCCTAGCCTTTCCTTTAGGGAAGGGCAGTAGACATGATTGGTGGTCGGTCCGATTTCCGGATAGTTTGTCTCAGGCTTTGATGCCGCTGAACAGATATCGAATGGTGCAGTGGCACCTTCAACATTCATGATTGCCTCGATAATGGCATCTCCAGCTTCAAGCACTGCTTCTGGGGTTTCGCATAGATACCAGAAGTTTCCACCCATGGTTCCATCGTTTATCTTGAATTTTTCCTCAATCTGGAAGTCAGGCACTGCAATTGGGACGTTGATCATTTTTCTGCCGTATTCTTCAACAATCCACTCATATCCGTCACCGCAGTGACCTACAATGTCCATCATTTCAATGTACTCGTCACTGCCCTTGTCTGACCAGTCGAATATGCGTGTGAACGGCTTGACCAGAACATCCTGCCTTAACCTGTAGGATAGTTCAAATGCGAATTTCTCAACATCGTCGCCACCTAACCAGTATTGCACGATTGCACCGAATCTTCCGTCCGGTGTTTCGGATTCATCCAAGAATCCTTCAATTCCTCCTTCAACTCTTCCTATAACTGCACTTGGAGTTGAGGTTGAATCGTATGCAGCCCTTTTAACTATTTTTTCTGTAGGGCCTGTGATTAATGCTCTTACATATTTTCCTTGAAATGCTTCAAAGAATGTGTCTTCCACCTTATCATAATTCATATTAACACTATCCTAATCCACCTATGTCCTGACCACGAATATCGTTTCTCATTTGCTTGCTTACTGTCAGTATGTCATCATAGTTCTCATCTGTGATGACCTGTATTAATGGATAATCTTGCTTAAAGACTGAGAAAAACTTATCTTTTACGTTTTCATCGATATTGTAGTCATCCAATAGTTTTTTGTAATCTTTTGAATTGTTATAATCATCAATAAATTTCAATACTTTATCCTTATCATTTTCAGCATAGACATTGGTCACGACCGCTGTTGCTATTGCACTTGGAGATACGATTGCAATTTCAGCAACCTTTAAAGGGTACTCATTGCCGTTGAATGATATGCTCACTCCATCGTTTTCACGTGCAAACGCCAGTGGCTCGACATCGGTTATGCTGTCTCCAATGTAGAGAATCTCGTTTACGTTAATGTCATCCCTTTCGATGATCTTGTCAATGGCGAGTTTCTTGCCTTGGCCTCCAACGACTTCCACATCCTTGATTTTGGCATAGATTCCCATTTGTGTGATTTGCTTGAAGAATATGTCATCGAAAAGCTCATAGTCCTCTGTGTTTTCAAGTATCATTGCCTTGAATTCCATGATTTTTTCACGTTCCTCACCAGTAAGTTCCAGTTCATCTACATTGACATTTGTGTAAAAGGTGTTCTCAAATGGAACTTCCATATAATTTGATACAGCTTCAATATATTGGCCGTAACTGGTACTTACTATGTAAGTATTCATGGCTTCCTTCAAGTATTCCAATAGTAATTTTGAATCGCTGACTGAGTAGATATGTTTTCTGGAAAACTCAACCATATCATCATTGCTGATGCCTTCAGCCACAAAGAACGGCAAGATCAATTTCAATGTATTTCCTGCCTTGTAATTTTCCTTATGAACAACATCCACAAGATAATCATCATACAAACTGAGAGTCTTGAACAGTTCCCCTCCATCCTCGATGAAATGGTCTGCCAATTCATATGCATTGTCATTAAGGGTTAATGGCCCTTCGCAGTCTGTAATGTATGACTTTTCAAACACTTGACTCACCTAAAATTGACTATTCTGATTGCATCCAATGGGCATATTGCCTCACAGTTTCTGCAGTAGATGCATTTTTCACTGTCATACTCAATCTTGTCATCATCTGTCAGGGACAATGCCTCAACAGGACAGTTTTTAACACAGATTGCGCATGCTTGACATTTTTCATCGGAAAGTGAAAAGTCCCCAAGCCTTTGCTGGTAGAGATATGACCTTGCATAGTACAAATCACTGTCCTTGCTGTAGAAGTAATCGTCATAAGCGCCGATTGCATCAAATTGACATGCTTCCACACATTTACCACAGTATACACAATTGTCGTTGATTGTGATTGGATTTGGGCCGTTGACTTCAATTGCATCGACCGGACAGACGTTGTAGCACTCGCCACAGGCGATACATTTCTTGTCATATACTTCAATGTTCCTGTCCATCAGGTATGATCCGAATAGCTTTGTGAACTTGTCTATTTCAATGCTTGAATCGAGACTTATCTTCAACTCCCTCTCCATCATGTCGTTGACCTTGCATTCGATGAAGTTTTCAAAGTTCTGGTCATTGAATTCCAATGCAATGGATTTGCCCACTTTCTCTAAAACCTTGTTCAAACTGATTAAATCAAGTGATAATCTTTTAACGTCATGGTCTATGATGCTTGACACTATATCGAATGAGCGGATTTCACTGTACATCTTATATGCTTTTTTACGTGAAGAGTATCTTATTGCTCCTGAAGGACAGGAATGCATACATTCTTCACATCTTGCACAGTATCCTGGGTTGATATACGGCAGCTTGTTGGTTCTTCCAACGTTTATTGCTCCCATTGACGGACACACTCTTGTACATGTCATACAGCCTATACAGTTTTTCTGGTTGACGACAATTGCCTTACCTCCCTTGACTGTCTTAGGAAGCAGTTCGCCGTATTTGATTGCATCGGTAGGACATACTCTGAAACAGTACCCGCATCTCACACATGTGTCCTTGTCTATTTGGCTGTGAGGTTCCTCATTGCCGTTTGCAACAATATGAATTGAACCATTCTTACAGGCCTGCACACATGCACCGCATGCCTTACATAGCTTGGTGTTGATGTTTGGAACGTTTTCCTTTAAAGGAGGGTCCATCTTGACATCAAGTGATATTGCATCCAACGGACAGGCGTTGCGGCATAATACGCAACCGAAGCAAGTGCTTTTCAATTTAATGAGTCCATCAGTTTCATCAATGTATATTGCATCAATCGGACATGACTCGAGACATGGCTTGTCGCTACATTCGGCACATTTGGTCTGGTCGACAAGATAGTCGACATCCACATGCCTTAACGGTCTTGGTGTTTTAGTATAACTGTCAATCATAACACTCACTCCATAAACAAATCATCGTTCAGATTAGATGCCTTTACAGTAACGTGAATGTTTTCACCGTCATCAAGTGAAAACTTGGATATGAAGTATTTGATTACTGAAAACGGACATGTCTGGTAACAAATACTGCAACGTAAACATCTATCCTTATCTCTTACGATAGTATCGTTCTTCTCGTCAAATGAAATGCATCCGGTTGGACAATCAGGAATACATAACTGGCATTTCTTACATTTGTCCTTGTCCCAGTCGATTATCCTGACCTTAAGCCTGTTGACCGCATTGGTAATGATTTCCCGTGCAATTTCCTCATCAGGAATGATTTTTAAAGCCTTGTCCCATATCGCTGATAGGGAAACGTCATACTGCAACAGACCATTTTTCTCCAATGACCTCAAATCATCCTCCTTGGAGTTGATGTATTCCTCAAGGTAATCAACACACAAAACAATGAGGTCCTTTTGGTCCTGGAGATTGTCAACAAACACTGCCTTCATTGCACCGTTTACCGGACAGACGTCAAGGCATTCACCACAGGAAATACAGGTGAGCTGGTCTACAACCACTTTACCGTCAACTTCGCTTATTGCCTCAACAGGGCATTTCTTCAAACATTTCTTACATTTAATACATAAATAATCGTCAACAATGTATTGCCTTTTGGATGGAATGATATTGAATTCCGGCAAGATTAAATGATTCAAACCGCATTCCAATGTTTTCGGGTCGGTCGGACAGACTTCCGCACAGAATCCGCAGCGAATACATGCTCCCGGCTTGATTACTGGGTAAGTCAAACCGGCTCCCTCTTCAGAGTCCTCATCACGAACAAGCTTGATTGCATTTGGTGAAGGGCAAGACACTGTACATGCTCCACAGCCAATACAGTATTCCTTATTGACCTTTGGGAAATCCCTGAAACGTTCAGGCTTTTCGGATATTTCCGGGTCGTTTTTTGCATTGGTGAAAGTGTCAACCCATGCCTTTCTTGCAAAATCGTAAATGTACCATATCAGAGATGACACTTATATCACCTCATCAAAGCGTTTGATGGCTGTTTTTCCAGCCTCGTTTGTTATTGCCACCCTTTCTGCACATGCAACACAAGGGTCACTTGTAGCATAAGTAGCAACAGCATCTGCAACTGTCGGCACATCACGAATCATGTATTTTGCACAGGCATCCATGTTCGCAATACTTGGGGTTCTGATTGAAATGTTCTTAATCAGATGACCGTTGGTTTCAATCATATAGGTCACTTCACCACGAGGAGCCTCGTTTTGACGCATTGCATAACCAGATTTCAAATCTACAGGAGTACGTACTTCACCTTTCGGTATGTTTTCGATTGCTTGTCTGATTATGCTTATTGATTCAGGTATTTCATCAAATCTTGTTAATGTTCTTGCGTAATTGTCTCCTTCGGTTCTTCTGATGACCTTGAAGTCAAAGTAATCATCATAAGTGTAATGGCCGTTACGGAAATCTCTTTTAATTCCTGATGCTCTTCCGATAGGTCCGACTGCTCTTCCTTTAATGGCCTCTTTTTTGGTCATTACGCCTATTCCTTTACATCTTAAGGCTAATGCTGGACCTTCTGCAAAGAGCTGACGGGTTCTTTCAAAGCCCTCTTCAATTTTATCAAGGTTTTTAAGAATTTCATTGAAATGGCGCTCATCGGCATCCATCCGGACACCACCAACAACATTCCAACCCATATTAACCCTGTTTCCAGTTAACAGTTCAATTGAATCCATTGCATATTCCCTTAACTCCAGAACATGCATGAACAGGGTCTCATGGTCCATTGACTTGAAGAACGTTGAGTTTCCAAGCAAGTGACTTTGAATCCTGTCCAATTCATTTGTAATTGTTCTTAAGAATTGGGCTCTAACAGGCACGTCAACATCAGAAATCTGTTCAATTGTCTCTGCAAAGGTTTGTGTGTGCTCATATGAACAGATTCCACATACCCTTTCAGACAGATAGATTCCTTTCTGCCAGGTTTTTCCTTCAATTATCTTTTCAATTCCCCTGTGAACATAACCATATTCAATTTCAGCTTTAACAACCCTTTCTCCTTCAGTTTGAAGTCTTAATCTGATAGGTTCCTTTAAAGCAGGGTGAATTGGACCAATAGGCACTATCATTTTTGTTCCCTCCCACGATCAGCAATAGCTTGAGGACCCACTGCAAGGATAGCTTCCAATATTTCGCTAGGCCTTGGAGGGCATCCTGGAATTTCAGCCGCAACCGGAATGAAATTTGAAGCAGGGGCATTTACATGACCACCTTCCTGTGCAAACACATCCCCTGATATTGGGCAGTTTCCAACAGCTACAGCTATTTTTGGTTCAGGAGCTTTATCATAAATTCTCTTTAAGTTATCTTTCCATTGTTCGGTGACAGCACCGGTTAACAATAGAACATCAGCTTCACGAGGATTATTGTGAACATAAATACCGAACTGCTCCAGGTCGTATCTTGGAGATAATAGGGCAACGCATTCAACGTCACATCCATTACATCCGCCACAATTTACGATACAGACGTGAATAGAGCTTTTCCTCACAACATCCTTAATAGCATCTAACATTGTACTCCCTCTTATTTCAATAAATTTATAAACGTTAATATTCTGATTTTTCCTTTAATATTTCAAATAATTCCAGTTGACCTTCCTTCAATACTTCATCATAATCCCTTCCGGACAGGACCTCGTCAACTAGTTTCTTTTTCAGTTTATCTCCTTCCTCATCACTCAAGACTTCCAAATAACCGATAAACCAGCATAATCTTAAATCCGCATGGAATTTCTTCTCAAGGCATAACCTGTTGGCAACATCGAATGTTCCATGGAATGCCTCTAAAGTGTCCATACCAAATAACTTGAAAAATACTTCCTTCAATTCTTCAGGTGTGCATTCAAAATCCTTTGAAAGTGGATTTATAATGTCTCTTTGCCATGCATAACTTCCAAGTATTCTTTCCTTCATCAATTTCATTTTAGATTCATCATCCATGCAAATCACCTAAATTATCGGCATTACCAAATACACAATCACGGATATTGCCAATCCGATTGCGGTTTCCTTTCTTCCATAACCTGGTCTTTCTCCCATTACAAATCCTGCGAGGAGAAAACCGATAGCTGATAAAATAACGTTTCCTGCATTGAATGCCAAAAACCATCCGACAATTGCAAGAACCAATGCAACGGTGTTGATTTCAGTTACGGCAACATATGCTTCACCATGCTGCTTGTAGCTGTAAAGCAATCCTAGAATGGATCCCACAACAAATGCAAGTATGTAAATCATATAATCTAACATAATAATCTCCTACATAGGTTTATAAAGTAATATAAATGAGCAAATAATTGCTATGAATGTAATTACAAAACATAATTTCTCGATACTTTCAATCTTGTGTGAAAAATTGCCTCTTGAAAGAAGCGCGAAAGCTGCAAGGACAATTCCGATTACAACTATCGGTGCAAGTGTTGTTGAGTGCAGGAATGTTGCAAGCAGTCCCACAATTATCACGCCAATTGCAACCAATGCTGTGAAATAAACGATTACATCTTCACTGTTCATGCTACCACTCCTGAAAATATCATTATCACTGTTCCAAAGAAGCATATAGCTCCGATTGTAATCTGGGTCATCACTGAATGGTTCGGACTGAGTAACGGTGTTGCAGCGTTAATGAAACCTGTGATGAATGTTATTACAATCATTCCGATAAGATATCCAACGGCATTCAACGGACCGAAGAATATTGTCAGGAACACCCAAAGCATCACATACCATGCAATTGATTCTGAAAAGTGCATGAATCCTCTTAACAATCCGTAATGCTCGGTTTCAAAACCTGAAATCAAAGCCTTGTCCTTTGTGATTGCAAACGGAGAGTAAGGGGATTTTGTAATGATGAGCATGAAGAACATCAGTGCCGCAAGCGGAATTGTGTATATCAACGGGCCATGAACTGACTGGTATGTTATGATTTCTCCAATGTTCATGGTGCCGGTCACCAGATAGACGAATATTATTGCCGCAAACAATGGCAATTCGGTGGCCGCAGACAATACTGCCCTTACGCAGCTCAGCTTACCGTAAGGTGAACCTGAGCTTGATCCAGAGTTGTGCTCAACAATCTTGTAGACAGCATAAACACCGAACAATATCAGTAGGGAATCATGAGCCACAGGACCTGCAATTACCCCCACAATCCAAATCAATGCCAATATGAATGTGATTCCAATATAAAACGGTTTGGATACAGTTTTTGGAAATCCTGTTTCCTTAAAGAAGAATTTCAATGAATGCAACAGATGCTGAATGATAGGTGGTCCAGGACGTCTCTGTACACGGGCCATGACCTTCCTGTGCAAACCTAAAAGAAGGCTTCCTGCCAAAAATGCTATAACAACTTGAATTAAAATTTCTGCCATTAAATTCATAATACCACCCTAATATCCAGTAAATGGCTCCTTTAACCTTCCTTCTTCGTCTTCAGGTTTCGGTTTGGCCATAGTCAATAAACCTAAAGATAAAACCCATGCCGGAATTGCGAACATTGCAACTGTGTAGACAATCCATGCATCGAAGTTTATTACCAAACATGCTAAAATGGCTATTGTTGATAAAACCAATACTATAATACTTATAATCTTTTGACTAACCATACAAACCACTTACCACAGTACCAATAATAAAATTTCAACAGCTCTTACAATAATAAACAGTGAGCTTAAGTGAATAATGACGATGAATGGAGAACCAGGGGTTCTGAACATTTCCGCCTTGCTTGCAAAGAACGGTGCCACTCCACTTTCACCCAATATACCGATAAGCATCAATATTGCACCGAACACTACCATCGGACTTGCAGGCATTTGGGACAATACCGCAAGGGACAGTGTACCGGTTGCCGCAAGGATGATTGCAGCTCCACCAAACAACGGAAGACTGCACATCATGGCGATAAGACCATAATTGAACGCTGAGTTTAAAACGCTAGTCTGTTTAACGGCAGATACAATACCAATATTTAATATTCCCACCAAAGCCATGAACAATGTGAAATTGAATAAATCTCCAGTAATCATTGCTCCAGCGGAAGCTATTCCACAGATTACAGATAAAAATCTTCTCTGTTTAAATTCTTTTTCATCAACTTTAACTTCGGCAACACCTAATGTATTGAATTTTGATGCTTCAACTTGAGTTTCAGGTTTACTGATAGCAATCAACGCTGTGAAACCTAATAAAACTGCAAAAAGGAACAGGTTGAACGGAGTTAAGTATAATACGATGTCTCCAAGCGGAATTGTTCCAAGTAAATTTCCTCCAAGTGTAACGAAATCCATATTATCTACTCCTTATCAATGTCCTCTCTCATAAGCAGGCCGATAAGACCTACTTTGGAAGCTACTTTTAGTAATAATCCACATGCTGCCAAGAATAAACTTAATAACCAGTATTGAGGTGCCACAAAGAATAATAGGAAACCGATTATCCATATGCACCATGCAATTCCGGAAACTCCTGCAATGCCGTCAAGCATCAATACAGGTAGTCCTCTTGCCTTTTTAGAAATTGCATACAAAACGATTCCTCCACCAGCTACTGCTCCTCCAGTAAAACCAGTGAGGAATATACCGTAAGCTATCAATACCAATGCTATGAAATTAGGTGCGGTAGTCATTATCTCCATGTCAAGTGAGAATGCCTGAGGGAACATTGAGCTTGATTTGGTTAAGTTAGCTCTTGGATCCTGTTCAATCTTGCGCATTTCACGAGTAATCAGTATTTCTGAAATGGCCAAGGTTTCGGCCAGCTCGACTACCAGACCTGGTAAGATTAACGCTTCTGCAAGGTCTGTACCAACTGCAGAAACGACGAATATCATTGCAAGACCAACAATGTCAGTCAATATGAGGATATGTATCTCTTCCCTTTTCATTGCAATTGCCATGGTTCCAATGAAACCGATAATCAATCCCGCATAGATTGCAGGAAGATACATGCTGATGAACTCTTGAGGAACGTAAAGCATCAGTTATCCCTCCTCAATTGTTTTGATCTTGCCTTTGCGTCATTTGCCTTGACTTCATTAGCCACATGAGTTGAATCTGTTATGGCTTTTTTGAAGTCCTTTTTAATTTCTTCCTCATCATTTTTTCTATTCATTGTATAATTAATGGATAACCATGATGCGATGATGAATGACATCATCAGAATGCTAGATTCAAGTATTGTATCGAATCCTCTTGTATAATAGAGTATCTCATCAATCAAACCACCAGGGGATGAGTAGATTGATGTACCGAAGTACGGTGATATTGATGATATCCATTGGGCCAGAGGTGACATATAACCTGTAATCATTCCTAGGCTTGCCGCATTATCAGGGTATTGCGGGTCAATCTCACCAGGTGAAACCAGAACCTCACCGCCCCTGTCGTAAGGTGCGATTGCAAGTCCCTCATCGATTTGCTCCTGTGGAGCAGGTCTAGGATACAATTGGTCAGGATTCAATGCCATCGGCACAATCAAACCAACAATCAATATGATTCCAAGGCTGAATGCGAACAGGCGTGGAATGTTTTTAGGGTCAGCCAGTTTGTTCCATAAAACTCCAATCCTCATACGTCAGCCCCCATTTCTTCTAAACGAATAATAGCTCTAAATAAGATTAAACTGATAATAACGGTTGTTGCAAGCAAAGTCAACAATGCTAAAACATGATTGTAGCATAACAATACCAGACAAACACCGATTGATGCAACTTCCGTATTGAAGGTCCTTACGATTGGGTCATTGACTCCAGGACCCCAAGCTGTAGCGATGCTTCCGACAATCGCCAGGATAATACCGAAATAGAAAAACAATGTAACGTCGATCATTCCACATCACCACTTGCGATTTTCCTTGTTCTGATTTCCTTAATCTTAACAATGGATAAAATAAATACTAATGTTGATAATGGGCCGGCTAGAGCTGCAAACAGTGCAACATCCAAATATTTAAATAATACAACAGTTAAAACAAATCCTGCATCAAGTATGGAAAACATTATGACCTTATCCAACGGCCTTTTTAAAAATATTATACCGAATGCACCGATAACCATCAATGCTATTGCAATAATTGATACGAAAAACTCCATTCAAATCACTCCAGCAGTATTTCCTCATCAAGTCTTTTCAATGTATAGGCAATAGCGTTTGCACTTATTGTTGAGCAAATGAAGAATGCTGCTGCAACTATAAGAGCAAATGGAGTATTGATTACCAATGCAATGATTGCAGAAACTCCAAACCCAATAACATTCAAATATAATAATTTTTCAGCTCTATTTTGAGTTATCAAAGCTCTTAATGCTACGAATATGACTATAACTCCAATAATTTCAACATACATATAATCACTCTCTAGCATGCCTATTGAACTTTTCGGCAATTTTACCTAAAACTATTGAAGCTTTGGTCTGGTCAATGCCCATAATGGTCAATATAGCTATAACCATACCCACAATGAACATTTCCGGTGTCAAACCGATGAATGATGCTATGAATATGATTGCTGTTGCAGTCAAACTTCCAACAGTTCCGGCATACCCAGGATCAGCGCATAACCTGTTTCCTATAAATACAAGGAATGCTGCGATGATTCCACCTGGAATTCCTAAAAGCAAGTATCCAATAGAAGCTAATAAAGTACCAGCAGATGCGTCAGGAGAACATAAGACGTTTCCCTGGAAGTATCCACCAGCAATATCTCCCCCTCTTTTCTCAATATCTTTACCAATAATGCTGGCTCCTCTTACGCCAGGCTGCTCGGGAAGTCCGAAATATGTATCCACAATTACAAAATTCAACCAACAAAGAATTGCGGCAATTATTATTCCAATTACCTCATTCATCAATATCCTCTCCCGCAGTTTCATCCAGAGGCTTTGGAAATACGAAATCGAACAGGTATTTCACAAACAATGCAGATAAAACACCAATGACAATAGCTAAAACCAAACCGTTATACATGAAAGTATAATTTAAAACAAAAAATAATGATAAAACACCAATAGCTATTATTGGAGTCGGATATAGTGCACTAACATCAAAAGAATACCTATATGGTTTGCTTGGTAATAATGGGATTCTTAAAACTAATGCAACTGCTATTGCGCAGATGATAGTTACAATATAAGCTAATACCAGGTCAAATGAACTGATTGTTATATTGCTAAGCCCTAGAAAATTACCATAGGAAGCAAAGAATATGGTACTATCCATCAAATCAAACATATTATTAGACTCCTCTTAATAATATAATTATTTATATAAAAATATATAAATATTGTTACTTAAAAATAATATATAATTGTTCAATAATAACTTAACATTGACATAAGTGGTTTAATGAAAAATAAAAAGATTTTAATAACTGGAGGACTTGGTTTTATCGGATCTCACATCGTTAATGAGTTAATTAACGATAATAAGATTATTATTGTTGATAATTTGTCCACTGGAAATATTAAAAATTTAAATGATTCTACTCACCCAAATTTAAAAATAGTGATAGAAGACATTTGCAAAGTTAATTTTGACAAGTTAACCGTGGATATTGATTATATTTTCCACCTTGCAGCCATGGCAAATGTTCCGTTAAGTATTGGAAACCCTGTCAGATGCAATGAGGTGAACCTTGATGCGACTGTAAGGCTTCTCAGCTCAGCGGTGAAAAACAATGTTAAGAAGGTAATTTTCTCATCATCATGCTCAGTTTACGGAAACAATGAAAACATTCCATTGAAGGAAACAGAAGCACTGATGCCTGCTTCCCCGTATGCAGCATCCAAGGCAGGATGTGAACAATACTTAGATGCATTTCATGAAGATTATGGGTTAAGCTATGTAGCATTGAGATATTTCAATGTGTTTGGAATCAAACAGGACAAGAACTCCGAGTATGGTGCGGTGATTCCCAATTTCATCTCAGCAATTCTTGATGGTGAAAAGCCAATAATTTACGGTGACGGTGAACAGACAAGGGACTTTGTTTATGTTGATGACGTTGTTCGTGCAAACATTGCCGCATGCAAATCCGATTACAATGGCCCGTTAAATGTTGCCTCCGGCAAGAAATTGACAATCAACCAGCTATATGAAATCATCAAAACCACACTTGGAAGTGACATGGAACCTGATTATCAGCCGGAACGTCCGGGAGACATAAAACACTCACAGGCAGACATCAGCAATCTTGAAAAGATTAATTTAAAAATCAATTCAGATGACTTTGAAAAACAGATAATTGAAACTGTTGAATGGTTCAGGATAATACTTTAGGTGATAATATGGATAAGAGCGTTACTGATTTCAATGTTCGCTTAAGGACAATAAGAATCAGGGATTTAATCATTGGAGTCATAATCTCCATCATACTAACCGGCGTTTTGATAATTCCATTCCCATTTTTAGATGAAGATGACATGTTCATGATTCTATTTTTATTAATTGCAGTTCTGCTTTACGCATGGGCATTGAGAGGCACAAAAGGACTTGGAAGCAATTTTGAAGGATTATTTAAAGATGACGTTAAAAAGGAGATACTTTATATATTCATAATCAATTTCCTGTTTGCATGCCTTTTTATGTTTCTGATTTCCGCGCTGGATATCATCATAGGATTTGGAGATCCCAACTGGATTTCAATGTGGGACATCGATACAGTGGACATTGATTCAGGGGCACTAATCCTTGACTCAGTTGCAGCAATAATCTTCGCACCTATTGTTGAGGAATTGACATTCAGAGGCGTGTTGTTCAACAGGCTTAAAATAAGAACCGGAATCGTGCCTGCAATGATTATATCATCATTCCTGTTTGCAATCGGACATGATTTCGGAGGCATCACAAGCGCGTTTCTTTTCGGAATCTGCATGTGTATCCTATACCTGAAAACAGATAATATCCTGATTCCAATGGCAGTTCATTTCCTAAACAATGTCTTTGCAACAGTCGTTGAGACAAGTGGAATAGACATTGCAATGGCACAACTTCCTTGGATTGTCCCTTCATTAGTCATTACACTAATCGGAACATACCTGTTGGCAAAATATATTATCAAGGAAACAGGAAATCTTAAAAAGCAGTATAGTTAAAAAAAAGTTAAAAGTTAGTGGAATCCGCATCCACTACAAGTTTCACATTTCTCTTCTTCTAAAGGATCATATTGTTTATCTTCCTGCAAAGTGGCTGAGATAAAGTATTGGTCAAATTCATCCTTATTTTTAAGTATCGGTGAAATGCCTTTGAAATCACATTTGATATCTCCAGTACCGCCAATATCCACAAGGATCGGTTCACCTAATTTGAATCTTTTAAAGTAAGCTTCAATTTCATTGATTAACGCTCCAGGCACTCTGAAATTGAAAGATAAAATGTTATTTTCCTTCATTTTTAAACCAACGTATTTTTGGTCTATTTCATAGTTAAGGCCTAATTGTTTTTTGAAAATTACATTAGTACCGATATCATTAGATGACATTTTATAATCTCCTTAATATTATTAAATTAGAATTATTGTTTGAACTATATAAAACTTTCCAAAAATGTCACAAATTTATGCAATTAAAAAAAGTTTTGTTCAATGATTTTAGGCGGAATTTTAATGATTTTTACTAAGATTTAAATATTTACAAAATCAAAAGTTACTATATGTTATAATATTTATTATAATATAAAAAATCAATTAGAAAAATAGGTGTATATAAATGAATGAATACAACAAAGATATTGGAAATAGAATTAGAGAGTTGAGAGAACTATCAGACATTACTATTAAAGAAATTGCAGATGACTTGAACATTACAGAAGAAACTTACATCCAATATGAAAACGCTGAAGTAGACATTCCAGCAAGTTTCTTATATGAACTTGCACACATTTTCAAAGTTGATTTAGGATTATTATTAACCGGTGAAGAAAGCAGAATGAGCATCTTTGACGTAACCCGTGCAGATAAGGGTGTTTCAGTTGACAGAAGAAAAGAATATACTCACCAAAACCTATGTTCTAATTTCATTCACAAAAAGGCTGAAACCTTTATCGTAGTGGTTGATCCGGAAAAGAACCCTGTGCCTTCACTGAATTCACACCCTGGACAGGAATTCAACTATGTCCTGGAAGGTTCCTTAAAAATATATATCCACAATAACGAAATCGTGCTTAACGAAGGAGATTCAATATTCTTTGATTCCGCACATAGACACGCAATGGTTGCGCTAAACGACAAACCCGCTAAATTTTTAGCAGTAATAATATAATATTTATAGGAGATAATTAAATGACCTCAGTTATAGGAGATTTTGTAGAGAGAGTTGACTTTGACTCTTACGAAGACTTTTTTAAAAATTTCAAACTTACTTACGAAGATGACTACAACTTCGGATTTGATGTAGTCGACAAATACGCTGAAATCGACCCGGAAAAGATTGCATTAATCTGGGTGAATGACCACGACGAGGAACACACTTTCACATTTAAGGACATGAAAGAATATTCCAACAGAACAGCAAACCTCTTTAAAAAATTAGGAATTAAGAAGGGAGACTGTGTAATGCTCACCCTTAAAAACAGGTATGAATGGTGGTTCTGTATGGTTGCACTCCACAAGATCGGTGCTATACCAATCCCGGGAACACACATGCTTAAGCTTCATGACCTTGACTTCAGGCTAAAAGAGGCAAATGTGAAAATGGTTGTCTCAATTGAAGAGGACACATTACTGCCAGATTATGAAGAAGCGGAAAAATCTCTGGGCATTGACATACCTAAATTGGTTATCGAAACCGAAAGGGACGGATGGATCAATTTCAACAAGGCAATGATGGAAGAAAGCCCAGTGTTTGAAAGACCTACCGGAGAAGACAAAACCTATGCGGAAGAAATCTTTTTAATCTACTTTACATCCGGAACAAGTGGACTTCCAAAAATGGTATCCCATAAGCATACCTACTCATTAGGACACATTCCAACTGCAAAATATTGGCATAATGTTGTAGAGGACGGAATCCACCATACCGCTGCTGATACCGGTTGGGGAAAAGCTGTTTGGGGAAACCTTTATGGTCAATGGATTGCTGGAACCTCAATATTCATTTACGATTACGACAGATTCAATGGAATAAAATTATTGGAGAATGTTATTAAATACAAGGTGAACACTTTCTGTGCACCGCCAACAGTATACAGATTCCTGATTAAGGAAAATATCCAAGGATATGACTTTTCAAACATGACCTATGTAACCACTGCAGGGGAACCACTTCCTCCAGAGGTTTCAGAAAGATTCTATGACATCTCAGGCTTGAGAATTAAGGAAGGATTCGGTCAGACAGAAACCACATTATCAATTGGAACATTCATATGGTTGGATGCAAAAGTCGGATCCATTGGAAAACCTTCCCCATTATTTGATTTAAGACTGCTTGATGAAAATCATGAAAGAGTAGAAATCGGTGATGAAGGAGAACTTTGTTTCAAATTAGAAGACGGACCTAATCCAGGATTGTTTAAGGATTATGTAAATGATGATGAAAAATACAAAAAGCAAATCCATCACGGATACTACCACTGTGGAGACACCGCATGGATAGATGAAGACGGTTATGTCCACTTTGTTGGAAGAAACGACGACATCATCAAATCCTCAGGTTACCGTATCGGACCGTACGAAGTAGAAAGTGCAGTCCTATCACACGAGGCAGTTTCAAACTGTGCTATTACCGCTTATCCTGATGAAGTTAGAGGCCAAATCGTAAAGGCAACAATCATATTGCAGCCTGGCTTCGAGCCATCAGAACAACTTACAAAAGACATACAAAATCATGTTAAAAGAGTTACAGCTCCTTATAAATACCCAAGAATGATTGAATACACAGATGAAATTCCAGAAACAATCAGTGGTAAAATAAGAAGAGTTGAAATAAGAGAAAACGATAATCAATGAATTTAGATGATATAATGATAGAGGAAATATCTTATCCAGTTATAAATAAGGAAATTTGTAAAGGATGTATGAGATGCATCACAGGATGTCC
The DNA here is from genome assembly GCF_015062915.1 of Methanobrevibacter thaueri. Lineage (GTDB taxonomy): Archaea > Methanobacteriota > Methanobacteria > Methanobacteriales > Methanobacteriaceae > Methanocatella > Methanocatella thaueri_B. Next base: position 250,121 of record NZ_SUTJ01000001.1, read on the forward strand.
TCAAAATGCAATATTACTATCAGAAGACATGAACAACGCAGGATATCAATATGCTTATTACAGTGGCAATGGCTGTACAGGATGTAAGGACTGTTACTTTACCTGTCCAGAGCCATTAGCTCTTGAAGTACATCAGATAAAAAATATTGTTAACGATTCAGTTGCTAAAATGATTAAGGCAAAAGTTGCTAACAAGGAGGGAAACTAAATGAGTAATCAAATGGTGAAAGGAAACACAGCAGTTGTCATTGGTGCAATGTATGCCGGATGTGACTGTTTCTTCGGATACCCAATTACTCCTGCAAGTGAAATTTTACATGAAGCTTCAAAATACTTCCCTATGGTTGGAAGAAACTTCGTGCAAGCGGAAAGTGAAGAAGCATCAATAAACATGGTTTATGGTGCATCAGGTACTGGTCACAGGGTTATGACATCATCATCCGGACCGGGAATCAGTCTTATGCAAGAAGGATTTACTTTCCTCGCTGGTGCTGAACTTCCTGCAGTTATTGTGGATATCATGAGAGCAGGACCTGGACTTGGTAATATCGGTCCTGAACAAGGAGATTATAATCAAATTGTTCATGGAGGAGGTCATGGAAACTATAAAAACATAGTGCTTGCCCCTAACAGCGTTCAGGAAATGTGTGACTTGACCATGAAGGCATTTGAACTTGCAGACAAATGGAGAAACCCAGTTGTTGTTTTAGCAGATGGAACATTAGGTCAAATGGCTGAACCATTAGTGTTCCCTGAAAAGGCGATTGAACCTAAAAACGACAAGCCTTGGGCAGTAAAAGGAAATGCTGAAACAATGGACAATCTCATCACATCAATATTTAATGATTTCAATGAGTTAGAGGATTTCAACTACAAACTTCAGGAAAAATACGATAAAATCGATACTGAAGAAGTCATTGTTGATGAATATCAAGTGGAAGATGCAGAAATCATTTTGGTATCATATGGTATAAGCAGCCGTATTGCAAGATCCGCTGTCGATAAAGCTCGTGAAAAAGGCGTTAAAGTTGGACTTTTAAGACCTATAACATTAAACCCATTCCCAGTTGATAGAATTAAGGAATTGTCTGATAAAGGTGTTAGTTTTATCTCAGTTGAGATGAGTAACGGTCAATTGTTAAGGGATGTTCAATATGCTGCACTCAGAAGAGAAAACACCTATCTCGTTAACAGAATGGGTGGAAACCTCATAGAACTTAAACATGTCCTCGCTAAGATTTATGAAATCGCAGGACTCGATGAAGAAATTGACACTTCAAAAAGAAGTGAAGAGAAAGCTAGTCCAAATATTATAGATTAAGGATGTGGAAAAATGAGTGAAAAAATAAATAAAGATTATGAAGAGCAAATACGTAGAAATCCACAATCCCTTTTAGAAGAGTATCCTAGAAAAGGAACCAACATTAAATCTACTCACTACTGTGCTGGTTGTGGACACGGTATCTTACATAAATTAATAGCAGAATGTATGGATGAACTTGGAATACAGGAAAGATGTGTTATGATTTCCCCTGTAGGATGTTCCGTATATGCTTATTTCTACTTTAACTGTGGAAACTTCCAAACTGCTCACGGAAGAGCTCCAGCAGTGGCAACAGGTATTTCAAGAGCTGAAGACAATGCCATTGTAATGAGTTATCAAGGAGATGGAGATTTAGCTTCAATTGGTTTGAATGAAACATTACAGGCTGCAAACAGAGGAGAAAAAATTGCAGTATTCTTCGTAAACAACACCGTTTACGGTATGACCGGTGGACAAATGGCTCCAACCACATTGATTGGTGAAAAAACAGTTACATGTCAAACTGGAAGAGACCCAGACTATGCAGGACACCCTACACATATGTGTGAGTTAATCAACACTCTTAAAGCACCGGTATTTATCGAAAGGGTTTCACTTGCTAATCCTTTAAAAATCAGACTTGCAAAATACGCAATTAAACAGGCATTGACTGTTCAAAAAGAAGGAAAAGGTTATTCATTCGTTGAAGTTCTCTCACCTTGCCCAACCAACTTAAAACAGGATGTTGTAAGTGCACAGAAATTCATTGAAGAACAAATGGAAAAAGAATTCCCTGTTAAAAACTTCAGAAATAATCTATACACTAAACAACCTGTTCAAAGGCCTGCCAGTGATTTTTCAACTGAATCATTGGATAAAATCTTTAATGTGAATAGGGGCGATGATGTAGGATATGTCGATGAGGATATTGAACCTGTAAGCATCAAGGTTTCCGGATTCGGTGGTCAGGGAGTTTTAAGTGCAGGTTTAACAATAGCTCAAGCAGCATGTGCTGAAGGAAAGCATGTTTCATGGTATCCAAGTTACGGGCCTGAACAAAGGGGAGGAAAATCCAACTGTTCAGTAGTTATCTCAAATGAAACCATCGGTACACCTGTTGTTGATGACATTGACATTCTTATCGCTTTAAACAAACCTTCACTTGAACAGTTCTCACAAGATGTCAAGGAAGGAGGAGTTATACTTTACGACGCTAAAATCGGCAATTTTGAAACTGATCGTGACGTTAAGGTTATTGCAATGCCTTGTGTTGATATTGCAGAAGAACATGGAAACGCTAGAACAGCAAACACAGCACTTTTAGGAGCTTTAACTGAATTAGGCGATGTTTTAAAACGTGAATCCTATGAAAATGCTATTCGTGAAATGTTTGCATCCAAACCAAAAGTCATTGATGTAAACATTGACGTATTGAAAGCAGGAGCAGAATGGATTAAAAACAATTCATAGTGTGATTTAATGACATATAAAGAAAATGCTGAAAAATATATAGAAAATTACGGTTTAAGTATAGGAGATACCGTTAAGGTCAATAAGGAAGACATCTCCTATAAGGGTATCCTACTTGACAGGCCGGAAGATGCGGATGACGGATATCTGGTCATCAAGCTCTCAAGCGGATACAACATAGGTGTGGCCATTGAAGGCACTACTGCAGAACTCATTGAAAAGGGTGACAAGCCTAAAATCGGTTATGATGAAACTGAAATTCCTCATGACGAATCCAAACAGAACATTTCCATCATATCCACCGGTGGAACAGTATCCTCTGTTATTGATTATCGTACAGGAGCGGTTCACCCTAAATTTACCGCATCAGATCTTGTTAAAGCCAACCCTGAACTGTTGGATTATGCAAACTACAACGTTAAGGCATTATACAATATCTTAAGTGAAGATATGAAACCTGAATACTGGGTAAAAGCGGCAGAAGAAATAGCTAACGACATTTCCGACGGTGCGGATGGTGTTGTAATAGCTCATGGTACTGATACAATGCACTACACTTCAGCCGCATTGAGCTTCATGTTAAAAACACCAGTTCCTATTGTGGTTACCGGTGCACAGAGAAGTTCCGACAGGCCTTCAAGTGACGCAAACATCAATTTAATCGATTCAGTTATTGCTGCAAAATCAGACATTGCAGAGGTCAGCGTCTGTATGCATGGAAGCCTTAATGACAAGTACAATTACCTTCACAAGGGAACCAAGGTAAGGAAAATGCACACTTCAAGAAGGGACACTTTCAGAAGCATCAACGCTCAGCCAATAGCTAAAATCGAAAATAAGAAAGTTAACATTAATCCTGATTACAATTATACCAAACGTGGAGCTAATGAACTTGAATTGAACACCTCCATTGAAGACAAGGTAGGATTCATCAAAAGCTTCCCTGGAATATCTGAAGAGTTTATTGAATATCATATTGATAAGGGATACAAAGGTCTTGTCATTGAAGGAACCGGTCTTGGACATGTTCCAAATGACCTTATTGACTCATTCAGAAGAGCTCAAGATGAAAACATTCCAGTCATCATGACATCCCAGTGCCTTTACGGCAGAGTCAACATGAACGTTTACTCAACCGGACGTAACATCTTGGATGCAGGAGTAATCTCCGGTCGTGACATGACTCCTGAAACCACTTATGTCAAGTTATGCTGGGCATTAGGTCAAAGTGACGATTACAGTGAAGTTAAAGAGATTATGCAAACCAATATTGCAGGTGAATTTTCAGAAAAATCCTCAATCAAGGATTTCTTAAACTAGGGTGATAGCATGGATTTTGATTATGAAAAATTAGGATTGAAAATGGGACTTGAAATTCACCAACAATTGAACAGTCAACACAAATTGTTCTGCCCATGTAAAACAGAGCTTGTTGACGATGAGTTCACAGAACTTGTTCAAAGAAAATTAAGACCAACACAATCAGAGCTTGGTGAAATTGACCGTGCAGCATTACAGGAATCCCTAAGAGGATTGAATTTCAAGTATGAGAACTTTGAAAAACACACTTGTCTTGTTGAAAACGATGATGAACCACCTCACAGCTTAAACGAAGAAGCATTGGATATTTGTATTACCATCGCATGCCTTATGAACATGCACATTGTTGATGAATTCCATACAATGCGTAAACAGGTTATTGATGGAAGTAACACTGGTGGTTTCCAAAGAACCGGTATGGTTGCAACCGACGGTTACCTTGACACCCCTTACGGCAAAGTAATCATTGAAAGCCTTGGCCTTGAGGAGGATGCAGCAAGAAGAGTTGAAACCAAGGACGGATTTACCGAGTTCAGACTGGACAGGTTAGGTATTCCTTTAGCTGAAATCACAACAGACCCTTCAATGCACCACCCAGATCAGGTAAGGGAAGTCGCATACATGCTTGGTCAAATATTGAGAAGTACCAACGTTAAAAGAGGATTAGGTACAATCAGACAGGACCTGAACATTTCCATTGCAGAAGGTGCACGTGTGGAAATCAAAGGGGTTCAGGACTTGGATTTAATGGCTGAAATCGTTAACCGTGAAGTTCAAAGGCAATTGGAATTGATTGACATCAAAAAACAGCTCGAAGAAAGAAACGCTGAAGTGCTTGAAGAGATTCATGATCTTGATGAGTTATTCACTGATACAGAATCAAAAATATTGAAATCAGCTGAAACAATCAAGGCAGTTGTGCTTAAAGGTTTTGATGGACAAATCGGCCGTGAAGTTCAACCTGGTAGAAGATTCGGTACTGAAATCGCAAGTTATGCTAAAAAACGTGGAGTTTCAGGAATATTCCACTCCGACGAATTGCCTGCTTACGGAATAACCCAAGAAGAAGTTGACAAGGTCAATGACTTCCTAGACATTGGTGAAGAGGATGCATTCATCATTGTGGCTCACGATGAGGACATTGCAGTTTCCGCATTGGAAGAAGTTAAAAGAAGAGCTGTTTTAGGTCTTGAAGGTGTTGTTGAAGAGACAAGAAAAGCTCTTGATGACGGTAACACAGAATACATGAGACCACTTCCTACCGCAAACAGGATGTACCTTGAAACAGACATTCCACTATTCAAGATTACCAATGATAGAATTGAACCAATAGCTAACAATTTACCTGAATTGCCTGATGTTAAACAGGCCAGAATCATTGAAGAGTACAAGTTAAGTGAGGACTTAGCAACCCAATTGGTCAAAAGGCAAGAGGCGGACATGTTCGAGGCCATTTTGGCTGATGTCGATGTTGATGCAACACCTGTCGCTTCACTTCTCGCATATGATTTAAGGGAAATCAAAAGGGAAGGCCATGACATTAACGTTTTAACACTTGATCACTTCAAAGGCATTTTCACTTTATTGGCTGACGGCAAGATTGCTAAGGACAGTGTTCGTAAGTTAGCTGTTGAAACCATCAAGGTTCCTGATATGGACATCTCTGAAATCGCTGAGAAAAACAACTTGACAATGCTCAGTGAGGATGATGTTGTAAGCATCATTTCTGAAATTGTGGCTAACAATGAGGGAATGGTTAAGGAACGTCAAATGGGTGCTATGGGTCCTTTGATGGGAATGTGCATGAAACAACTTAAGGGAAAGGCTGACGGTAGTCTGGTCAATAAGGTTGTTCGTGAAGAAATTCAAAAATTAATTTAAGGAAACTCCTTGAGTTTCCCTTTAAACTCTTTTTTTACCAAATTCCTAAGAATTTTTGCAATAGCAAACTTACGACGGTTATTGCTATCCAACATGTGAAACCTAATGTTATAGGTTTTCCACCGGATTTTACAAGTTTCACAATGTCTGTGTTGAGTCCGATTGCTGCCATTGCCATGATAATGAAGAATTTGCTCAGTTCCTTAAGAGGCATGAACAGGTTAGCATCTACACCGAAACCGACACATATTGTTGTTATTATTGATGCAACTACAAATAACACCACAAACAGTGGCAATGCTCTTTTCAGACTGAATTTTTCACCGTTGAAGTTATTCTGTCTTTGTGTGATTAATGATAATGCTAATGTTATTGGAATTATTGCTAATGTACGGGTTAGCTTTACGGTTGCGGCCTTGTCAAGTGTCTGGCTTCCAAGACCCCACATGTTGTCCCATGTTGCTGCAGCTGCAGTTACTGATGAAGTGTCGTTTATTGCGGTTCCTGCAAATATTCCGAACGGATCTCCGCTGACTGTTGAAAATCCAAGCATTTTTCCAAGCATTGGGAATATGATTGCTGCTAAAACATTGAAGAAGAATATTACTGATATTGACTGTGCAACTTCCTCATCATTTGCATTGATTACCGGAGCTGTTGCCGCAATAGCTGATCCGCCACATATTGATGAACCCACACCGATTAGTATTGCTGAATTTTTCTCCATATTGAGTATTCTTTTCATTACATATGCAACTATCAAAGCGGTTGCAATAGTGCCGATAATTATCGGAAGGGATTGAATTCCTGTAGCCAGAATCACATTGAGATTCAAGCCAAATCCAAGAAGCACAACCGCTGCCTGCAGGACATATTTTGAGGTGAAACTTATTCCCTCGTCAAAGTTTTCTCTTCTTTTCCAAAATACTGCTATTATCATGCCTAAAATTATTGCAATGATTGGTCCACCTATTATGGGGAACATGTTTCCCGCAATTAGTGCTGGAATTGCAATGATAAGGCACACTATAATTCCGTAGAGTTTATCTTTAAACATAAGTGATCACAAAAAAATCTATAAAAACAGATGTAAACTATTTTTTTCTAAACCAATGATAATATCTGTTTATTGACATATTTATAAGTTTAGTTCAATGTAGATTGAACAGATTAACAAAAAATATATATTAAATTTTATAAAAAGATAAAATTGGTGATAATGTGGAAAAATTAGATGACATTATTGTATCAAGAGCAATCATTGAAGAATTCATGAACGACTTTCTGGACTACACAGACATTGACGTTGCAATCGGAGGCGGAGGTCCATCCGGAATCACTGCAGGTTATTACCTTGCAAAAATGGGCTATAAAGTGGCATTGTTTGAAAGGAAACTCTCCATAGGTGGTGGAATGTGGGGAGGAGGAATGATGTTCAACAAGGTTGTTGTCCAGGAAGAGGGCTGCAGAATCCTTGATGAGTTCGGAATCAACTACAAGAAATATCAAGATAACTACTATACCGCAGACTCCATAGAGTGCACTTCAACACTTACATCTAAAGCCACTCAAGCTGGTCTTAAAGTGTTTAATCTCATGTCAATTGAGGATTTAATGGTACGTGAAAATGGAATAAACGGAGTGGTGCTCAACTGGAGTTCAGTTGAAATGAGTGGTCTACATATAGACCCACTTACTATCAGATCCAAGGCAGTTATTGATGCGACAGGCCACCCTCTCGAAATCATCAAGATTGTGCAGGACAAGATGGAAGCACCATTGAACACAAAAACCGGTAAGATCATGGGTGAAAAGTCCATGTGGGCTGACCGTGCCGAAGGTAAGATTCTTGACAATGTAAACGAGGTTTATCCTGGATTGTATGTTACAGGAATGGCTGCAAATGCAGTTCACGGATCACAGCGTATGGGACCAATCTTTGGCGGAATGCTGCTTTCAGGAGAATATGTGGCCAAAAAGGTAGCTGAAGATTTGGAAAAGAGAAAATAATTTTAACCTAAAAAACCATCACCAATTTTTTAGGTATACCTAAAAAAATAGAAAGCTTTATATACTATGCCACCAAACTATTAAGTAGAGAAGAAATTTAGGTTTACCTAAAACACTCTCATTATTAGTCAAAACTAATACTCTCCAAAATTAGAAATGTGTTGAATTAGGTTTTTCACAATTTACTAATTTAATGCAAGTCTTATGGTTAAGACATACCAAAAAAGTCGAATTTGTAATACTTTTCTACCAATATAGTATTACTTAATCTCGAATAACAAGTCGTTGGAAAATTAAAAAAAATATCTGCCAATATATAATTTTCCTTAATTCTGGTGTTTGAAACTAGTCACTTTAAACACCAAATATCTCTCTTTTTATTAAAGTTATTATTAAAACTATCAATTTAACGAAACTTATAGTGTCCTTTTATAATACAATAAGCCCAAATGTTCTCATCAGTATCTTTTCAGTATAATCTGTGTCAATCATATGTATATAACAATTTCCGACAATAATTCTGGAACTTCATCTACATGAAGTTGTGGAATTAACTTGAACCGCGAAGGCCTAATAATTTACTAAAAAAGAGGATTAATAAAATGACATTGAAAGCTGTGAACTAGTACAAAAATTAAGTGTCAAATTAAGAATTATGATAGTTGTGTTGATTGTTGAAAAAAGAAAAAAGTAAGTAACTGCACGAAGCAATTACTTTTTAACTTTAACAGTTACTTTCTTGGTGATCTTACCATAAGTTGCTTGGTATTTAACCTTTTTACCTACTTTGAGTTTTTTGAGCACTGACTTTTTGATGGTTACTTTTGCTATACCTTTTTTATTGGTTTTCGCCTTGTATTTTTTGCCTTTGAATTTGAAGGTCACTTTTTTGTTTTTGAGTGCTTTTTTGCCTTCTTTTAAAGTAGCTTTTAAAGTAAGTTTTTTGACGGATTTTTTGACTTTGACCTTTTTGAGAGTTAAAATCTGTTTTACCTTTACTTTGTTTGTTACTTTAATTCCTTTGTATTCGGCAGTTACTGTGTATGTCTTTGGAAGATATGCTTTTGTGAATTTCAAGGTAATGTAACCGTTTTTATCAGTTTTCAGTGTTTGCACTTTGCCATTTACTGTCACTTTAACTGCAACATTTGATCCTGCAGCCTGACCGTTGTCTCCTATTATGAGGAGCTTGTATGCATAGTTTTTGGCATAGTATGTGTCCACATTTTTGTTTCCGGTGATTCTGGTAGTGATTTTAACGGTTTTAGTGACATTGTTATTGTTTAATGGGTTTACAGTGGTCACTTCATATGTTCCAATTGCCAATTTGATGTTTAGAACAGCAATACCTTCATCATTGGTTGTGGCATTGTATTTGTTACCGTTTATGATGAATGTGACCTGTTTTTTAGCCATTGGGTTTCCGTTTCCGTCAACGACTGTTACTTGGTAGTCCACTCCGCTGTTGTATCCTCTGGTCATGTCAGTTGCTTTTATGATTGCTGTGACATTAGCAATACCTGTTTCCTTGGATTTCGCAGGATAGTTTTCATCACCACTATATTCAAAGTCCACAGTACTGTCCAGAGGTATCAGCAGCATGGTTATGACTGCCTTACCGTTTTCTACTGTTGCGTTGTATTGTTTGCCGTCAACAATGACTGTAACGTTTCCTGTAGCATCTTCAGGGAAAGTGAATGTTATAACGGTTTCGTTTGCAGTGTTTATTGCACTTATTTCAGGTTCGAAAGCTTCATTTTTAAGCACACTAACTTTGACAGTGTCATTCATTGCTGAAGTGTAGTTTTCTGTTTCACCGTATTTTACGGTTATTGTATAGTTTCCAACTTTAACGCCTGTAAATGTTATTGTATTTGTGCCTACAGTCAATGTTTCCTCTTTGGTTTGGTTTCCAACAGTTATATTGTATTTACCTTCAGCATTAGTGTTGATGGTAACTATGACATCGTTAGGATATGTTGTATTTTCTGCGTTTACTGTTATTGTTGGTGTTGCTTTTAAAACACTTACTTCGACTGTGTCATTTATTGCACCAGTGTGGTTTTCTGTTTCAGCATAGGTTACATTAATGATATATTCATTTACGGATAAACCGGTAAATGTAACATTTCCTACAACATTAGCAATTAAATCAATCTCCTTTTGTTGATCTCCAACTTTAACAGAGTATTTACCGTCAACATCACCAACAACATTTACAAGCAACTCTCCAGGATAAATTACACTTTCAGCACTAACCCTAATTGTTGGTGTTGCTTTTAGGATGTTTACTTTGACGGTATTGTTTGTTGCACTTGTGTAGTTTTCTGTTTCAGCATAGGTTACATTAATGATATATTCATTTGCGGATAAACCGGTAAATGTAACATTTCCTACAACATTAGCAATTAAATCAATCTCCTTTTGTTGATCTCCAACTTTAACAGAGTATTTACCGTCAACATCACCAACAACATTTACAAGCAACTCTCCAGGATAAATTACACTTTCAGCACTAACCCTAATTGTTGGTGTTGCTTTTAGGATGTTTACTTTGACGGTATTGTTTGTTGCACTTGTGTAGTTTTCTGTTTCAGCATAGGTTACATTAATGATATATTCATTTGCGGATAAACCGGTAAATGTAACATTTCCTACAACATTAGCAATTAAATCAATCTCCTTTTGTTGATCTCCAACTTTAACAGCGTATCTTCCAGTTACATCACTAGTAATATTCACTATTAAATCTCCAGGATATGTTACGTCATTTGCAACAACACTTATTTTTGGAGTTAATTTGTTAACTGTGAATGTTTTTGTGGCATTGCTTTGAAGAACATGATCAATTCCAATGTTTGTTATTGTTATTGTGTATGTTCCTACAGCTAAATCAGGGTTAACTATTCTTTCATCAGTTGTTGTGTTGAATACTGTTTCATTATCCTCATTTATGATTATAATTTCAATTGTTGTTGGATTTTCCACGCTGAATTCGATTGAAACGTTTCCATAGGTGAATTCATCCTTATCTCCAATTGTCACAGTGCTCTCCAGATAATTTTTGTTCACAGTGATTTGCGCTGCATCATAATGGGCTGTGAGGGATGTTTGAGTTGCCTTAGGGATGTATGCCACTTGAGATTCTCCGTTTGCGTTAAGTGTTGTGTTGTCTGCAACATCCAGGTTTTCATTTGTTAATGTCAGATTTATTAGAGGTAATCCGTAAGATTGTCCAGTGAGTATTCTGGAATTTTCCTTATCATATATGTTGTTTAACTTGATATTTGCAATGCCGTCAGCCATTGACATGTCCATGAAATACCAGTAATTGCATACAACATCCTCTGAAACTGAAGGTGCAACATTATAGTTGGTAATATTGTTTCCAAACCAATTGTAATCTACATTTAATTCAGACCCAAACAAGGAAGTGTCTTCATAATATATGCTGCTTCCTCCATTATTTATGAAAATACAGTAGTTAACCGGAGTGGTTTCTTCATCTGTGTATATTGCACTTCCTTTATCTGATGCTGTATTGTTTATGAATACAAGTTGTGATATTGTTCCGTCATCAAAACTTGCATAAAGTGCTCCACCATTTTCCGCTTGGTTTTTGATGAATGTGGAGTTGCCAATACTGCTTTTCTCTGCAGTTACATGTATTGCCCCTCCATTTTTCGCATGATTTTGTGAAAATTCGGAGTTTCCAATTGTGCTTTCTTTTGCGGCGAGATATATTGCTCCTCCGTTATTTACGGCACTGTTTTCTGAAAAGGTTGAATATTCAACAGATTCCTGTTCATTATCAAGGAAAGGTCCCCTTTCATTGAAGTAAATTGCTCCACCGTCATTGGTTGCAGTGTTTTTGATGAATGTGGAGTTTATCACCTTACCATAATCATAATGCCAGAAGATTGCACCACCATTGGTTGCAGTGTTGTCTTCAAAGGAGCTTGAATTTACAGTTCCGTAATTTGCATTCCAGTAGGCCGCTCCACCATTGGTTGCAGTGTTGTTTGCAAATTCACAATCAGATAATTTGCCTTCCTGTGAATTCCAGTAGACTGCTCCACCATCTGGCGCATTATTTAATGTAAATTTACTGCTGGCTACAACACCATTTGCAGCATTCCAGAAGATTGCACCACCTTCACTGCCGGCATTGTTGTTTGAAAATTCACAATCAGAAATTCTGCCGTTCTTTTTATCCCAGTAGACTGCTCCACCATCTCCAGTAGCGGTATTGTATCTAAAGGTACAGTTTTCTACTGTAGCCTCAGTGGCATGAACATATATTGCTCCACCTGAACCTGCACGGTTATTGGTGAATGTTGTGTTTGTAACTGTCATGTTTTTGCCTTGGAGGAATAAAGCACCTCCATCTCCTGCGACATTACCTTTAAATAGTGAATCTTTTATTACTCCATTTTGTCCAACCCATGTTATTGCTCCGTTTAGAGCCCCGGTGTTGTTTTCAAAGGTACAGTTGTCGACCACACCATCATGTCCGTTCCAGACAACAGGACCGTCGTATCCACCCACATCTTCATTGCCTCCATTTACAAGAATGAGATTTTTCAATGTTACTCTTTCACTGGATACTGTAAATATTAATGATTTGCCGAGGGCGTTTATGGAGTGTCCGTTACCGTCAATGGTTATATTTGTAGCCCTTATGGTAATTCCGCCGACGCTGTCAATGCCTTCTGTGAAGGTATAATCCCTGTCAAGGACAATAATGGAATTGTCAGCAGTAGCATATATTAAATCATTCAGCAAGTCAAACTCTCCTTTTTGAGTGAAATTAACTGTGTAATTAACGTTTTCATAACTTGCTGTTAAAAATGCCGGTTTGGAAAGCATATAAACATTGATTTGGATTTCACCATCATCACCGAAATTAATGCTTCCCAGACTGCCTGACATGTTGACAAAATATAAACCAATACTTAATTCTGGTAAAGTGTATCCACCATTCCTAATGACTCTTTTATTGACATTGTCATATACGTTGTTTAGGGAAACATTTGCATAGTCATGCATAAGTGTCATGTTTAAGAAATACCAAGTATTGGCATCAAGATTGACCTTATATGGACTGTTGAAATTGTCTGCAGTATTTCCTAACCAGTTGTAATCCAAGTAGCATTCATGGGGTTGGCTTTCGGCATAAATTTCATATTCTGATTTGGAATTGATAATAATATTGTTTGTAACATTCAGTTTATTCAAAGTCTTTTTGGCATGAATGATTTTGTCAGCATCGTTTTGAATAAAAATTGAACCGTTGATTTCCACATTTGAAGTTGAATTCAAAAGAATTAAGCTTTCGCCACCAACGTTATTGACAAATTTGGCATTATTTAAAACGCAAACGCCTGCAACGTTTAGGATTGAAGTGTTGTTTGCGATATTGTCCAGGAAGTAGCAATCATTTAAAACACAAATTCCCAAAATGTTTAGGATTGAAGTGTTGTTTGCGATATTGTCAATGAATTGGCAGCCATTGAATTCACAATTGCAGCCGATAATGATATTTTCACTGTTATCTTCAAATGTACAATTGTTAAATGTGATTTTCTGAGCATTTATGGCGTTTATCGGGATGTTACAGTTGACAAATGTAATGTTATTGAATGTAATGTTAGCGGAAGGATTATTTATTTTGAATGCTGTACGGTTATTTCCATTTATTGTGTGTCCATTACCGTTTATTGTCAGACTTTTATCAATTAAAATTCCTTCACTGCCAATTTGTGAATCTACGGCTGCACTATATGAAAAATCATTCTCCAAGGTTAATGATTCTGTTGCCTGAGCAACATTTGATTGAAGCGCAGTAAATGAAACAGGAGATATTTGATCAAATTTAAAAACATATTCATAACTCATAAACTTGAAAGTTATTTCCCCATTTTGAATTGAATCATCGGGAGTATATTCAAAAGAATGTTTGTTTAGGTCAAAGCTTATCTTGTCTGTATTTAAGGTACCTGTTGTTGTTTCAATAGTGAACTCTCTTGGAAAGAAATTGTACCACAACGATAATGTTTGAACGTATGTGAAATGTCCTGTTATAACATATGGAAAATCTACATTCTTAACATATTCAAGTTTTAAGTTCATTTCATTATTTATATAAATTTTCCGCCATTCTTTATCTTGTTTAATGTCGTGTCCATTTGGGAACCAGCATTCAGTGAAACCTAAGGCATAAAATGAGGTATAAATGGAATCCCTTGCAAAAAATATACAACTGGCAAATGTATCTTGATTATCGGTTTCTTTATAAGGATAATCCCATGAGCAAAGGGAATACTTCATATAAGCATCTTTTCCCACCTCGGCGGTGTTCTTATCGAAAACTGAATACCTTATTCTTGGGTAATATTCCCTGGCGTAAATTGCACCTCCATCATCTTCAGCGCTGTTTTCTAGAAAAACACATTGAAATACCCCATCATTACCGTTAACACCTGCATATGCATAGATTGCACCTCCATCAGTATTGGCATGATTTTTATAAAAATAACAGTTTATCATTTCATTATGACAACCATTTGTGTAAATTGCTCCGCCATAGTCTCCCTGATTACTGATAAAAGTCGAATCCCTAACTACATTGCTTCTTGAATATCTCTCCCGTGGATCACCATCATGTTCTGTGAAATAAATGGCTCCCCCATAGTCTTTGGCTTTATTATCTTCAAAATGACAATTTCTGATGGTTGACTCTCGTACATCAAATTCTATAGCGCCACCATGGTCATCGGCGGAATTATTGGTGAATCTGCAATTTAGTATATTTGTTCTAACATATTCAACATATATTGCACCACCGTCATCAGCATGGTTATTGTCAAAAGTACAATCAACAATATCTAATGAAGCTTCATTCCCTTGTTCACTTACACATCTTATTGCACCCCCGCTGGTCCAGGTGACATCACCATTTTTAAAAGTAATGTTATTCAAGAACACATGTTTTTGCTTACCTAATTCTATATCAAAAATACGGTCTTCACCTTGTCCATCAAGATAATGGCCTCTTCCATCAATTGTAATGCTTTTAGAAAATTCAACGGTATCAGTGTCCTTATAGGCATAATCCTTATCCAAATAAATGGTAGAACCCTCTTCAGCACCGTCAATTAAATCCTGCAAATCTCCAAAGCTGCCTTCATCGGCACTTAATGTGTCGCCGTCAGCAGCGTTTAAAATACTATCGTTTTCATCAATCTCTGTGTCTGTTGCCCTTAAAATGTCAACATCTTGTGTAATATCGTCTGTAACTTCACTGACTGCATTTGTATCATTCACATCACTTGCGGCAACCGTTGCCAATGTGAATAAAGTGACAAATAAAATCGTGAAAATTACCAAAGCCTTGTTTTTCATGAATTTGATTCCTCATTTAGCTAAATTTTCATTACTTTAATATCTTTTGTTAATAAGTAATAAAACTTTTTTAAAAAATTGTTAAAAATGAGGAAAAAATAATTTATTAAATAAAAAAAAGGTAGAGAATTTTAGGATTCTCTATTTTTTAACTTTTACGCTTCTTTTTACAGTGTCTTTTAGGTAGGTTACTTGGTATTTTACCTTTTTGCCCACTTTAAGCTTTTTGAGCACTGATTTTTTGATGGTTACTTTTGCCACTCCTTTTTTGTTGGTTTTTGCCTTGTATTTTTTGCCTTTGAACTTGAAGGTCACTTTTTTGTTTTTAAGTGCTTTTTTGCCTTCTTTTAAGGTTGCTTTCACTACAAGTTTTTTGGCTGATTTTTTGACTTTAACCTTTTTAAGGGTTAAAATCTGTTTTACTTTTACCTTGTTGGTCACTTTGATTCCTTTGTATTCAGCAGTTACTGTGTATGTTTTCGGAAGATAGTTTTTAGTGAATTTCAAGGTAATGTAACCATTCTTATCGGTTTTCAGTGTTTGTGCCTTACCGTTCACTGTCACTTTTACCGCAACATTTGATCCGACAGGTTGACCATCATCTCCAATGATGCGAAGCTTGTAGGCGTAGTTTTTGCCATAGAATGTGTTCACATTCTTGTTTCCAGTGATTCTGGTAGTGATTTTAACGGTTTTAGTAACACTTTCGTTGTTTAATGGATTTACGGTGGTCACAGTGTATGTTCCAATCGCCAATTTGATGTTTAGAACAGCAATACCCTCATCATTGGTTGTGGCATTGTATTGTTTGCCGTTTATGATAAATATGACTTGCTTTTTAGCCATTGGATTCCCATTTCCGTCAACAACTGTTACTTGATAGTCCACACCGCTGTTGTATCCCCTGATCATGTCCACTGCTTTTATGATTGCTGTGACATTAGCAATGCGGGTTTTCTTGGATTTTGCAGGATAGTTTGCATCACCAGTGTATTCAAAGTCCACAGTGCTGTCTAATGGTATCAGAGGCATGGTTATAACTGCTTTACCGTTTTCTACTGTTGCGTTGTATTGTTTGCCGCCAACACTGACTGTAACGTTTCCTGTAGCATCTTCAGGGAAAGTGAATGTTATAACGGTTTCGTTTGCAGTGTTTATTGCAGTTATCTCAGGTTCAAAAGCTTCATTTTTCAGCACACTAACTTTAACAGTGTCATTTATTGCTGAAGTGTAGTTTTCACTTTCACCGAATTTTACTGTTATAGTATAATTTCCAACTTTAACACCTGTGAATGTTATTGTATTTGTGCCTGCAGTCAATGTTTCCTCTTTGGTTTGATTTCCAACAGTTATATTGTATTTACCACTAGCATCAGTGTTAATGGTGATTATTACATCACCAGGATAGGTTATGTTTTCTGATTTTACTGTTATTGTTGGTATTGTTTTTAAAACACTTACCTTGACTGTGTTGTTAGTTGCACTAGTGTAGTTTTCTGTTTCAGCATAAGTTATGTTAATTATGTATTCATTTGCAGATAAACCAGTGAATGTAATGCTTTCAACAGTATTTGCGGTTAAATCAACCTCTTTTTGTTGATCTCCAACTTTAACAGTGTATTTTCCACTAACATCACTAGTTATATTTACAATCAAGTCTCCAGGGTAAGTTACATTTTCAGCACTAACATTAATTGTTGGTGTTGCTTTAAAGACGTTTACCTTGACTGTGTCGTTTATTGCACCAGTGTAGTTTTCTGTTTCAGCATAGGTTACGTTAATAATGTATTCTTTTGCAGATAAGTTGGTAAATGTTACTTTTCCAACAACATTAGCACTTAGATCAATATATTGTTCTTTGTCACCTACTTTTACGGTGTATCTGCCGTCAACATCACTAATTACATTCACAATCAAGTCTCCAGGGTAAATTACATTTTCATCACTAACATTAATTGTTGGTGTTGCTTTAAAGACGTTTACCTTGACTGTGTCGTTAATTGCACCAGTGTAATTTTCTGTTTCAGCATAGGTTACATTTATTATGTATTCATTTGCTGATAATCCAGCGAATGTTACGGTTTTTGTAATGTTTACTGTTAGGTTGATTTCTTCTTTCTGGTCTCCAATTTTAACTGTGTACTTGCCTGTAAGGTTACTAGTAATATTTACAATAATGTTTCCAGGATAAGTCACGTCATTTGCAATAACATTGATTTTTACGGCCGCCTTGTTAACTGTGAATGTTTTTGTGGCATTGCTTTGAAGAACGTTATCTGTTCCAATGTTTGTTATTGTTATTGTGTATGTTCCTGCAGCCAAATCAGGGTTAACTATTCTTTCATCAGTTGTTGTGTTGAATACTGTTTCATTATCCTCATTTATGATTATAATTTCAATTGTTGTTGGATTTTCCACGCTGAATTCGATTGAAACGTTTCCATAGGTGAATTCATCCTTATCTCCAATTGTCACAGTGCTCTCCAGATAATTTTTGTTCACAGTGATTTGCGCTGCATCATAATGGGCTGTAAGTGATGTTTGAGTTGCCTTAGGGATGTATGCTACTTGAGCCACTCCGTTTTCATCAAGGGATACATTATCTGCAACATCCAGGTTTTCATTTGTTAATGTCAGATTTATTTGCGCTAATCCGTAAGATTGTCCGGTGAGTATTCTGGAATTTTTCTTATCATATATGTTGTTTAACTTGATATTTGCAATGCCGTCAGCCATGGACATGTCCATGAAATACCAGTAATTGCATTCAACGTCTTCTGAAACCGGAAGTGCAGCATTATAGTTGGTAATATTGTTTCCAAACCAGTTGTAATCTGCATTTAAAGTATCACTAATAATCCATGAATCATCTTCGAAATGTATAGTGCTTTCTCCATTATTTATAAAAATACAGTAATTTACTGGAGTTTTTTCGTTATCTGAGTATATTGCACTTCCTTTATCTGATGCTGTATTGTTTATGAATATCAATTGAGATATTGTTCCATCATTAAAACTGGCATAAAGTGCTCCGCCACATTCCGCTTGGTTTTTGATGAATGTGGAGTTGCCAATTCTGCTTTCTTTTGCAGTTATATGTATAGCCCCTCCATTTTTCGCATGATTTTGTAAAAATTCGGAGTTTCCGATAGTACTTTTTTTAGCGGCAAGATATATTGCCCCACCATTATTTACAGCACTATTTTCTAAAAAGGTTGAATATTCAACAGATTCCTGCTCATTATCAAGTGAAAATCCTCTCTCGTTGAAGTAGATTGCTCCACCGTCATTGGTTGCAGTGTTTTTGATGAATGTGGAGTTTATCACCTTACCGTAATCATAATGCCAGAAGATTGCACCACCATTGGTTGCAGTGTTGTTTGCAAAGGAGCTTGAATTTACGGTTCCGTAATTTGCATTCCAGTAGGCCGCTCCACCATTGGTTGCAGTGTTGTTTGCAAATTCACAATCAGATAATTTGCCTTCCTGTGAATTCCAGTAGACTGCTCCACCATCTGGCGCATTATTTAATGTAAATTTACTGCTGGCTACAACACCATTTGCAGCATTCCAGAAGATTGCACCACCTTCACTGCCGGCATTGTTGTTTGAAAATTCACAATCAGAAATTCTGCCGTTCTTTTTATCCCAGTAGACTGCTCCACCATCTCCAGTAGCGGTATTGTATCTAAAGGTACAGTTTTCTACTGTAGCCTCAGTGGCATGAACATATATTGCTCCACCTGAACCTGCACGGTTATTGGTGAATGTTGTGTTTGTAACTGTCATGTTTTTGCCTTGGAGGAATAAAGCACCTCCATCTCCTGCGACATTACCTTTAAATAGTGAATCTTTTATTACTCCATTTTGTCCAACCCATGTTATTGCTCCGTTTAGAGCCCCGGTGTTGTTTTCAAAGGTACAGTTGTCGACCACACCATCATGTCCGTTCCAGACAACAGGACCGTCGTATCCACCCACATCTTCATTGCCTCCATTTACAAGAATGAGATTTTTCAATGTTACTCTTTCACTGGATACTGTAAATATTAATGATTTGCCGAGGGCGTTTATGGAGTGTCCGTTACCGTCAATGGTTATATTTGTAGCCCTTATGGTAATTCCGCCGACGCTGTCAATGCCTTCTGTGAAGGTATAATCCCTGTCAAGGACAATAATGGAATTGTCAGCAGTAGCATATATTAAATCATTCAGCAAGTCAAACTCTCCTTTTTGAGTGAAATTAACTGTGTAATTAACGTTTTCATAACTTGCTGTTAAAAATGCAGGTTTGGAAAGCATATAAACTCTGATTTGGATTTCACCATCATCACCGAAATCAATGCTTCCCTGACTGCTTGACATGTTGACAAAATCCAATCTAATGCTTATATTTGATAATGTATAGTCGCTATTCTTAATGATTCTTTTATTGACATTATCATATACGTTGTTTAGGGAAATATTTGCATAGTCATGCATAAGTGTCATGTTTAAGAAATACCAAGTATTGGCATCAAGATTAACTTTGGATAGACTGTTGAAATTGTCTGCAGTATTTCCTAACCAGTTGTAATCCAAATAGTATTCATGAGGTTGGCTTTCAGCATATATTTCATATTCTGATTTGGAATTGATAATAATATTGTTTATAACATTCAGTTTATTCAAGGCTTTTTTGGCATGGATGATTTTGTCAGCATCGTTTTGAATAAATAATGAACCGTTGATTTCCACATTTGAAGTTGAATTCAAAAGGATTAAGCTTTCGCCAGCGACGTTATTGACAAATGTGGCATTATTCAAAACACAATCGTCTGCGATGACTATGACTGAATTGTTCTGTGCGATATTATCAAGGAACTGGCAGCCATTGATAACACAATCACCAGCAATGTATAGAATTGAAGTATTCTGTGCAACATTATAAATGAATTGACAATCATTGAATTCACAATCGCTGTTGATTATGATATTTTCATGGTTTTCTTCAAATGTACAATTGTTAAATGTCACTTTCTGAGCGTTTATACTGTTTATCGGGATGTAACAATTGACAAAAATGATGTCATTGAATGTAACGTCAGCGGAAGGGTTATTTATTTTGAATGCTGTACGGTTATTTCCATTTATTGTGTGTCCATTACCGTTTATTGTCAGACTTTTATCAATTAAAATTCCTTCACTGCCAATGTGTGAATCTCTGGTTTCACTATATGAAAAATCATTTTCCAATGATAATGATTCTGTTGCTTGATTAATATTTGATTGAAGAGCAGTGAATATGTCAGGAGGTGTTTGATCAAATTTAAAGACATATGTATAATCCCTATACTTGAATTTTATTTCACCTTCATCAAATGCATAATTAGGTGTATATTCAAAAGAATTCTTGTTTAAGCCAATGTTTATTTTATTTGTATTTATGGTACCTGTTGTTGTTTCAATAGTGAACTCTCTTAAAGGAACATTGAAAGTATCTGGAGAGGTTTGCTTGAATGTGAAATATCCAGTGATAATAGAAGGGGAATCCGCATTCTTAACATATTCAAATTTTAAATTTAATTCATTATCCATATAAAGGACATCTTTTTCATCACCTTTTTGAATATCATGTCCATTTGGGAACCAACATTCATGGAACCCGGTAAAGGAGAATTGGTCAGTGTAAATGGAATCCCTTTGTAAAAAGATACAACTTATACAAATAGGACCATGCTCAGGAACATCAAAATAAGCAGAACAAAAATCAATATAAAGATCTTTACCGGTCTCTGCAGTGTTCTTATCGAAAACTGAATAATATATATTCGGACCATATTCGCAGAAGTAAACTGCACCTCCATAATCTTCAGCACTGTTTTCTACAAAAAGACAATCTTCTATAATATCCTCACCGTTCCCATTTGTAAATCCATATATTGCACCACCATCTTCATCAGCATTATTTTTGTAAAAAGTACAACTTCTTATTATTTCGTGACGAGCATTTGAGTAAATAGCTCCCCCATAATTTCCGTTATTACTTATAAAAGTCGAAGTGAGAACCTTATTATCTCTTACATATTGGTCTTTTGGAAATCCATCACATTCCATAAAATAAATGGCTCCCCCATAGTCATCGGCTCTATTATTTTCAAAATAACTGTCTGTGATATAGGATCCTCTTGAATAATATACTATGGCGCCTCCATGGTCATCAGCGGCATTATTGGTGAATCTGCAATTTTCTATATATGCACCAGTAAATTCAACATATATTGCACCAGCGTCATCAGCATGGTTATTGTCAAAAGTACAATTAGTAATATATATTGAACCCTCATTGTCTTCTATACCTATACATCTTATTGCACCCCCACTGGTCCAGGAGACATCACCATTTTTAAAAGTAATGTTTTTCAATACCACACGTTTATCCTTGGCCAATACGATATCAAAGATCCTGTCTTTACGTAGTCCGTCAAGATAATGGCCTCTTCCATCAATTGTAATACTCTTAGAAAATTCAACGGTGCCAGTATCCTTAAATGCATAATCATTATCCAAATAAATGGTAGAACCCTCTTCAGCACCGTTAATTAAATCCTGCAAATCTCTAAAGCTGCCTTCATCGGCACTTAATGTGTCTTCATCTGCAGCGTTTAAAATACTATTGTTTTCATCAATCTGTGTGTCTGTTGCCTTTAAAATGTCAACATCTTGTGTAATATCGTCTGTAACTTCACTGACTGCATCTGTATCATTCACATCACTTGCGGCAACCGTTGCCAATGTGAATAAAGTAACAAATAAAATCGTGAAAATTACCAAAGCCTTGTATTTCATGAATTAAATTCCTCATTTAGCTAAATTTTCATTACTTTAATATCTTTTGTTAATAAGTAATATAATTTTTTTAAAAAATTGTTAAAAATGAGGAATTAATAAATAAAAAAAGATAGAGAATTTTAGGATTCTCTATTTTTTAACTTTTACAGTTCTTTTTACAGTGTCTTTTAGGTAGGTTACTTGGTATTTTACCTTTTTGCCTACTTTGAGTTTTTTAAGAACTGATTTTTTGATGGTTACTTTTGCCACTCCTTTTTTGTTGGTTTTTGCCTTGTATTTTTTGCCTTTGAACTTGAAGGTCACTTTTTTGTTTTTAAGTGCTTTTTTGCCTTCTTTTAATGTGGCTTTCACTACAAGTTTTTTGGCTGATTTTTTGACTTTAACCTTTTTGAGGGTTAGGATCTGTTTTACGTTTACCTTGTTGGTCACTTTGATTCCTTTGTATTCGGCGGTTACTGTGTATGTTTTTGGAAGGTATGTTTTGGTGAATTTCAAGGTAATGTAGCCATTCTTATCAGTTTTCAGTGTTTGTGCCTTACCGTTCACTGTCACTTTTACCGCAACGTTTGATCCGACAGGTTTGCCGTCATCTCCAATGATGCGAAGCTTGTAGGCATAGTTTTTGCCATAGTATGTGTTCACATTTTTGTTTCCAGTGATTCTAGTAGTGATTTTAACGGTTTTAGTGACATTGTCGTTGTTTAATGGGTTTACGGTAGTCACAGTGTGTGTTCCAATTGCCAATTTGATGTTTAGAACAGCAATACCTTTATCATTGGTTGTGGCATTGTATTTGTTGCCGTTTATGATGAATATTACCTGTTTTTTAACAATTGGATTTCCGTTTCCGTCAACGACTGTTACCTGATAGTCCACACCGCTGTTGTATCCTCTGATCATGTCCATAGCTTTTATTATTGCTGTGACATTATTAATGCTGGTTTTCTTGGATTTTGCAGGATAGTTTTCATCACCACTATATTCAAAGTCCACAGTACTGTCCAATGGTATCAGAGGCATGGTTATAACTGCCTTACCGTTTTCAACTGTTGCGTTGTATTTTTTGCCGTCAACTATAACTGTAACGTTTCCTGTAGCATCTTCAGGGAAAGTGAATGTTATTACAGTTTCGTTTGCAGTGTTTGTTGCGGTTATCTCAGGTTCGAAAGCTTCATTTTTCAGCACACTAACTTTGACAGTGTCATTTATTGCTGAAGTGTAGTTTTCAGTTTCAGCGTATTTGACGGTTATTGTATAGTTTCCAACTTTAACTCCTGTGAATGTTATTGTATTTGTGCTTGCAGTCAATATTTCCTCTTTGGTTTGGTTTCCAACAGTTATATTGTATTTACCGCCAGCATCAGTGATAACGGTAATAATAACATCACTCGAATAGGTTGCATTTTCAGCACTGACATTAATAGTTGGAGTAGCCTTTAAAACACTTACTTTAACTGTGTCATTTAATGCTGCAGTATAATTTTCAGTTTCAGCATATGCAACATTTATTGTGTACTCTTTTGCAGACAAACCAGCAAATGCTACATTTCCAACAACATTAGCAACCAAATCAATCTCTTTTTGCTGATTGCCAACCTTAACAGTATACTTGCCTCCAACATTGCCAGTGACATTCACAATCAAATCACCAGGATAAACTGTGCTTTCAGCACTTACAGATATAGTTGGAGTGGCCTTTAAAACACTAACACTAACTGTATCGTTTACTGCACTGGTGTAATTTTCTGTTTCATTAAATGTTACATTGATACAATATATTCCCGCTTTTATGCCTTTGAATACCACTGATTTCATTTCATTAGCATTTAAGTCAATGATTATACTCTGATCGGCAATTTTTATGACGTATTTACCTGCCGCATCGCTTGTTAAATTAATAATGACCTCATTAGGATATACGACATTACTGCTAGCGACACTGATATTCGGTGTTGTTTTATCAACATTCATGGTTTTAAATGTTGCTGAAACTGTTTTTTCATTATATCTGTCTGTCTGATTAAATGTGACTGTTATATTATATGTTCCGTCGGCCAATAGACCCAAATCGAATTCATAGACATTGTTAACAACTGTAATGATTTGGACAGTATTGTTGAAAATCAAACTGTAATATCCATCAAACTGTGAAATAACTTTTCCAGTGACATTTTTATTTACAAATATCTCATCTAAATCGAATTCTAAATTAATATTCGCTTTAAGAACTTTAAAACTATGGATTTCTATAATCTCATCATAATTTTCATTGCTGAAGAATGTGGTTGGAGTATAAGTTCCAACATCCAGTGGGATGCTTGCATTTCCAGTACCGTTTTTAACTTCAATGATTACTTTTTCATCATTGATTTGAACCGTATAATTGCCGTCAGCATCGGCATTTACTGTAATTGTTGTATTTAACCCATATTCGACAGTGCCTGCACTGATTACAATATTGTTTTCAGCCGGAATTACTTCAATCATTTTTGAATCCATGCTTTGCTCAACTAATCTTGATTCTTGATTAATAATGGTCATATTATAATTTCCAACATTCAAATCAGGTTCAAAAGGAAAAGTCAAGTCATCTTCATCAAATATTATATCTCCAGCATCATTCATGATTATTAAACGTATGGAAGTGAAATTTTCAACACCAAAATTAACGCGAACGTCCCCATATGAGAATATGGCCTGTTTAGATAATCTGATTATGGAGTTCACTTTCAGTGAATTGAATACTGTCTCTACGGTGCAATTTGTATAATTTTCATTTCCTAAATTTGAAAGTGTCAATAGGTATTGTCCAACATCCAAAAATATATTTATGGAATTTGAAGTGATATTTTCAAATTCGATTGTTGAATTTGTTTCCAAATTCCTAATGACACCACAAACATCAGTACGATTTTCTATATCAAAGTTGATTTGTGTCAAATCGACATAGCGCACATCTGTGATGTTGACAGTTATTTTTGAATTGGCCTTATTGACTGTAAACATTTCATAGGCGATGTCCTCATAAAATGCATCGCTTTCGAAGTTAATGATTTTTATTGTATGGTTTCCTGCAACCAGATTGGATATTATCAGTTGATTATTATCAACACTTCCATTTTTAAGAATGTTGCCGTTTTTATCGTAAATGACGTATTCAGACAATGTTTTATTCTCAATACTTAAATCAACAATCAATGATTCTCCATAAGTTATTATAGGAATTGGCATGATAGTGACTGATGAATTGAATTTAAGTATAATGTATCTGGCACTATAAACCACATTGTTTAGAAGTGATTTTGATTTAACAGTGACAGTATAATTTCCTGAAGCAAATTTCCTGTTTAGTTGATATGTGGTCTGATTTAACGATCCGCAGGTTTCATTCTTATCATCTACAAATAACAGTTCATTTACAAGAACAGTATTGTTATTGTCATCTTTTATGCTTGCAGTTAATAAGTTATCCTCCATGTAATAATTTGTAAATGTTTTATTGTCACAGACATAGCTGCTTGTTTCAGAAGTGATTTCACCATAAACCATTATGGCTTCATCATTCAATTCATTTTTACTTAAAAATAATTTACTGTTGTTATCCGCAAAAATACTTACCAATTTTCCATTATTTTTAAAGAATGACTCTTTAACTGTTGCACTACTGTTGATAATGTTTACTGCAAATCCGTCACCAACATTATTGTCTGTAAAATTGGATTTTAAAATATTCATATTCTGGGAATCAGTCACCACCAATAGGTCATTACCGGTATTATTCTCAAATGAAATATCCTTAACTGTACCATTATCTCCAGTCCAATAAATCGGAACATGCAAGTTTAAAATTGTCAAATTATTCAATGATACACTATCCGAATTGATTAGAAATACTGAGTTGGCATCATTTCCGTCAATACAGAAACCATTTCCAATAATGGAAATTACCTTTCCGATTTTGATTCCATCATAGTAATCCATATCATAAACAGGGTTAAATTTAAAATCATATGATAAATCTAAAGAAGTATCTGCATTATCTATTAAATTAGACAAATCAGTGAATAATCCTCTGGAATCATAATTCACTGCAAATTTGAAGTCAGAACCATGATAGGTTAATGTTAATGTATCATTGGACAATTCCCCGTTCATATAAGTTAGTGCTCCCTTATTATTCACCAATGAAACGTTGTCATCACAGATTCCTGTTTCACTGGAAGCGTTAAATGAAACATCGGAAGGAACCTCTGTAATGTTAATTAACTCACCGGTGGTGGAGTTGTAGAGCACAAAATAGACTTCAATAGTATTTTCAGTCATCTTTAATGGGGTTGTTTCTAAGATAAGGTAATTGTCAATTGATCCTATATTAATCAGTGAGCTTGTATCACTGATGTTTCCAAACCAACAGTAATTGACATTAGCCCTGCCCTCACCAGAGTCTTCTCTAATATAAATAGGAGTGCTTCCATCGATATTGTTTAAAAAGATTGACTGTGTAATTGTGACAGTTTGATTCTCGATTGCAATATCGTTTCTCTGGTGGTTATATTCATTTTCGATATGTTTATTGTTAATGAATTTACAATCTTTAACGATGCAATCTCTGCTCTGTAACTCCTGATAAACCTCATCATCTAAATATATTCCCATCATCTGAAGCAAATCCTGGCCCAACCATTGTATATAAAGCGAACCCCACATGGCCGCATGATTATTTATGAATGTAATATTGGACATATTAGGGACTCTGCATAACATTGCTCCTGTGACTATGCCCGTGTTGTTTACAAATCTGGAATTGGACATGATGCTTTCAAATTGAACATATGCTGCTCCGACACTTTGTGCATCATTATTTTCAAAGAGGGAATTATTAACGTTAGAATTATTCAAATATATTGCACCACCCTCGAGTGCATGGTTTGAGATGAAATTGCACCCCATGATATATGCATTACCACCGAATACCGCTCCACCACAGTCATACCCATAATTACCTTCAGGGGCATGAGCAGTATTGTTTGTGAAATTGGAATTTATAATAATTGTTTCATACGAATTGCAAATTGCCCCACCATTCCATCCTGTATTGTTTGTGAAATTGGAGTTTTCAACAATGATTTTAGAGTCTTCAGAATAAATTGCAGAACCATTGGAATTAACTAAATTGATATTTTTAAAGAATATCACTTTATTTGAAGTTAAGTTAAAGATAGCTGATGATTTACCTGCATCAATAGTAAAGAAATTCCCGTTAATGGTCAGGTTCTTATCAATGCGTATTCCATCAATTAAATCACTGTCTCCAGTTAGATAATTATAATCATTTGTCAAATTTATTATTGCGTTTTCATCAGTGCTGTCGATTAAAAATTGCAAACGGTCAAAATCACTAATATTTACATTAATCGTTCCGGTAAAGACAAGATTTGAATTAGGACTGGTATAACTCTTATAATACTGACTTGGGGATTGTGTTACTGTATAGGTATAGTAACCATTTTTGAATAAAAATTTAGTTACGGAAACTTCACCCAATTTGCTGGTATTGTAGATTCCATCTAAAACCACATCATTTTCATATTTGATTGTTATATGAATATCATGGTCCAATACACGATTTAAGTTAACCTGACTTATATTATCATTCCAGCCGGTTCCGCCATTATCATTGATACAATCAAATTCAAGTACTCCCGATTCAGCATATACTGCATTAAAATAATTTTCCCTTGCGATATATGTAAAAGTAAATTGGGAAATTCCGTCAGTTGTATTAATATATGGTTCAGCGGCATTATTTGTAAAAGTAGATGAATTAATCTTACCAGATTTAGTATATATTGCTCCACCCATAAATGCACGATTGTTTCTAAATTTAATTGATTTTAAATTTATATTTTTTTCACAATAAATTGCCCCTCCAAAACGTGCATAATTGTCTGCAAATTCCAAACCGTTAACTTCATTGGAGAGATTATTTACAGTATATATTGCCCCACCTTTATTATTTGCACTATTCGAATAAAATTTACTTCCTTGACATTTAAACTCTGTTTCAGAATAAATTGCACCACCATTATCTCCTGCATAATTGTCTGTGAATGTTGAGCCTTGAATATTAAGAGACCCCTCGTTATAAATGGCTCCTCCCAAAATTCCTTGATTATTTCTGAAATTACAATTTTCAATATTTACAACCCCTTCTTCTAAAATATAAACGGATCCACAATGTCTTAATGCCACGTTATTCTCAAAAGTACAATCTTTAATATTGAATAATGACGATTTAACATAAACAATTGAACTATCATAATATCTATTAACACTATTACTAAATGTACAATGTTCAAGGTTTCCAGTACTTTCCGATGCTGAACTAACAGCAGTGGTACAATTAGTAAAAACTATATTACGAAGAGTAATCCCCTTTTGAAAAATTGCAATTAAACTTCCTCCATATCCATAACCATCAATGGTGTGGCCGTTACCCTCAACAACAATATCATCATAAGTAGCAAACCTGACATGAGACAAATCGTAGTTTACAATATCTTTTATTATATAAATAGTGCTCCAACGTTCTGCAAGATATACTGCGTTGGCAAATTCAGCAAAATTATTTACAACATAAGATGTTGAGAGAACATCTTGATCATTTGAATAAGATAATACGTTGTCTCCACTTTCATCAATCGATTCAATGTCACTAACACCAAGCACATCATCATCAACTTCACTTTCAACAGCACTTTCATTAATTGTATCAAAGTCACTAACACCAAGTACCTCACCATCAACTTCACTTTCAACAGCACTTTCAACAGCATTTTCATTAATTGCCTCAAGGTCACTAACACCAAGCACAGCTTCATCAACCTCGCTTATTGAAGTATCATTAAAATCGCTTGCAGCTGCAACGTTAAGCAAACAGAATAATGCCATTGTCAATAAGAAAATTATCATTACATTATTTTTATTCATTGCACCACTCCTTTAAATATACTTGATAAAAAAATTATATTATCTGGTAAATACTTTGTCAAAAAAAATAGATAAGTTTATTGGAAAAATTATTTTTTCTTTAAATCTTTTAATTCCATATTTCTATTATTCCACATTAGTGGTAAAGTGATATTTTGAACTGACTATTCCTTTAATTAATATCATATTAAAATTGCAAATTGAAATCCGAAACAATGCCATTAATGTCAAACACAACCAAGCAAATCAAAAGAAAAAATAGTGATTATATCAACATTTCAACATGAATACCTAAATCAAAAATTACAATGAAAAAATTAGTTAAAACCCGCTACAATTATTAGTCAGTATTGACCCCATACTTAAAACAAGTATCAGGTACCGACCAATATTTGTGTAAACACAAATAAATAATCTTCGTTAATGTGAAACACGATGCATTAAAATTAAGAATAAAAATTGAATCAACAGTATACTATTAGAGAAATGGCTTTAAAATTATAGTAAATATCCTGATATTTATCTTGTAAACTTTTTTTAGAAATAGTTTTTTTAGAGATATCTTTCAGCTATGAATTTTTAAGGTTGATACATAGGGTGCAAAAAAGAAAAGAAAAAAATAAGGAGATTAACTTCATCCTTATTTTAAATATTATTTTTTAACTTTTACACTTCTTTTTACAGTGTCTTTTAGGTAGGTTACTTGGTATTTTACCTTTTTGCCCACTTTAAGCTTTTTGAGCACTGATTTTTTGATGGTTACTTTTGCCACTCCTTTTTTGTTGGTTTTTGCCTTGTATTTTTTGCCTTTGAACTTGAAGGTCACTTTTTTGTTTTTAAGTGCTTTTTTGCCTTCTTTTAATGTGGCTTTCACTACAAGTTTTTTGGCTGATTTTTTGACTTTAACCTTTTTGAGGCTTAGGACCTGTTTTACTTTTACCTTGTTGGTCACTTTGATTCCTTTGTATTCGGCGGTTACTGTGTATGTTTTCGGAAGGTAGTTTTTAGTGAATTTCAAGGTAATGTAGCCGTTCTTATCGGTTTTCAGTGTTTGTGCTTTACCGTTCACTGTCACTTTGACTGCAACGTTTGATCCGACAGGTTGACCGTCATCTCCAATGATGCGAAGCTTGTAGGCATAGTTTTTGGCATAGTATGTATTCACATTCTTGTTTCCAGTGATTCTGGTAGTGATTTTAACGGTTTTAGTGATATTGTCGTTGTTTAATGGGTTTACAGCTGTCACTGTGTGTGTTCCTATGGCCAGTTTGAGGTTTAGTATTGCAATACCTTCATCATTGGTTGTGGCATTGTATTTGTTGCCGTTTATGATGAATATGACCTGTTTTTTAACCATTGGGTTTCCGTTTCCGTCAACGACTGTTACCTGATAGTCCACACCGCTGTTGTATCCTCTGGTCATGTCAGTTGCTTTTATGATTGCTGTGACATTTGCAATGCTGGTTTCCTTGGATTTTGCAGGATAGTTTTCATCACCAGTGTATTCAAAGTCCACAGTACTGTCTAATGGTATCAGCGGCATGGTTACTATTGCTTTGCCGTTTTCTACTGTTGCGTTGTATTGTTTGCCATCAACAATAACTGTAACGTTTCCTGTAGCATCTTCAGGGAAAGTGAATGTTATAACAGTTTCATTTGCAGTGTTTATTGCAGTTATCTCAGGTTCAAAAGTTTCATTTTTCAGCACACTAACTTTAACTGTATCATTCATTGCACCAGTGTAGTTTTCAGTTTCGCCGTATTTTACGGTTATTGTATAGTTTCCAACTTTAACTCCTGTGAATGTTATTGTATTTGTGCCTGCAGTCAATGTTTCATCTTTGGTTTGATTTCCAACAGTTATAGTATATTTACCACTAGCATCAGTGTTAATGGCAATTATTACATCGCCAGGATATGTTGTGTTCTCTGCTTTTACTGTTATTGTTGGTGTTGCTTTTAATATGCTTACTTTTATAATGTCGTTTGTTGCGCTTGTGTAGTTTTCTGTTTCATCATAAGTCACATTAATTATGTATTCATTTGCGGATAACTCAGTGAATATTACTTCTTTGGTTACATTGGCAGTTAAATTAATGTTTTGCTCTTTGTTACCAATTTTAATAGTGTATTTTCCATCAATATCTCCAGTAACATTTACAATCAAGTCCCCAGGATATGTTGTGTTCTCTGCTTTTACTGTTATTGTTGGTGTTGCTTTAAATATGCTTACTTTTATGGTGTCGTTTGTTGCGCTTGTGTAGTTTTCTGTTTCAGCATAAGTCACATTAATTGTGTATTCGCTTGCGGATAACTCGGTGAATGTTACTTCTTTGGTTACATTGGCAGTTAAGTTAATGTTTTGCTCTTTGTTACCTATTTTAATAGTGTATTTTCCATCAATATTGCTGGTAACGTTTACAATCAAGTCTCCAGGATATGTTGTGTTTTCTGCTTTTACTGTTATTGTTGGTGTTACCTTTAGGATGTTTACCTTGACTGTGTCGTTTGTTGCGCTTGTGTAGTTTTCTGTTTCAGCATAAGTCACATTGATTGTGTATTCTTTTGCTGCCAGTCCTGTGAATGTTACAGTTTCTGTAATGTTTGCTGTCAGGTTGAGTTCCATTTGCTGATCTGCGATTTTGACTATGTATCTGCCTGTTATATCGCTGGTAATGTTCACAATTATGTTTCCAGGGTATGTCACGTCATTTGTGACAACATTTATTATTGGAGTTAGCTTGTTGACTGTGAATGTTTTTGTTACATTGCTTAGAAGAACGGTATCGTTTCCAGCGTTTGTTACTGTAATGGTGTATGTTCCTGCAGCCAAATCAGGGTTAAGTATTCTTTTATCGGTTATATTGCTGAATACTGTTTCATTATCCTCATTTTTTATGATTACCTCAACTGTTGTAGGATTTACCACACTGAATTCAATTGTAACGTTTCCATAGTCAAATTCATCTATATCCTCAATTGTCACAGTGCCTTCAATATATGCTTTGTTTACGGTGATTTCTGCTGTTTCAAAATGGGCAGTGAGGGATGTTTGGGTTGCTTTAGGTATGTAAGATGCCTCAGCGATTCCGTTTTCATCAAGTGTTGCATTGTCTGCAACATCTATGTTTTCATTTGTTAATGTTAATGTTATCTGCGGCAATTTGCAGGTTTGTCCAATAATTATTCTGGAATTTGCCTTATCATATAAGTTATTTAATGTGATATGTGCAATTCCATCAGCCATTGTCATGTTTAAAACATACCAGTTATTTATTTCCACATCCTCAGCTACATCTGCAAAGTTCTGATTGAAATCGGTTATGTTGTTTCCCCACCAGTTGTAATCTGCATTTAAAGTGGTAGGGCTAAACCATGAGGTATCGTCATAATATATGATATTTCCACCGTTATTTATGAAAATGCAGTAATTGACTGGGTTTGATATCTCTTCCAGGTATATTGCACTTCCGTTATCTGATGCGGTGTTGCTTATGAATACCAATTTTGAGATTGTTTCCTCTTCATTACTTGAGTAAATTGCTCCGCCTTTTGTGGCTTGGTTTTTGATGAATGAGGAGTTGACAATACTGCTTTGTTTTGCGGCGAGATATATTGCGCCCCCATTATTTTCAGCACGGTTTTCCTGGAATGTTGAATTTTCAACTGTTTGATTTTTGCTTTTGAATATAAATCCTTCACGGAAGTAGATCGCTCCGCCGTCATTGGCTGTATTTTTAATGAATACTGATTCGATAACCTTTCCGTAATCGTAATCCCAAAAGATCGCTCCACCGTAACTGCCTGCGGTGTTGTTTTCAAAGTAGCTTGAATCTACAGTTCCATAGTCATCATTCCAGCAGATTGCTCCGCCGTCCTCAGTTGCGGTGTTGTTTGCAAATTCACAATAGGACACTTTACCGTACTCGTGATTCCAGTAGATTGCTCCACCTGATTTTGCTTGATTGAATGTGAAGTTGCTGGTGGTGACGATGCCTGTTATATAATTCCAGTAGATTGCTCCACCACTTCTGCTTGCAGTGTTGTTTTCAAATAAGCTGTTGTGTATTTTTCCTTTTTCTCCATTAACGTAAACTGCAGCACCGTTATTTGCATCGTTTTTTATGAATGCACAGTTGTCTATGTGAATATATTTTTGATTTGCATAGACTGCTCCTCCATCAGATGCGGAATTGTCAATGAATTTTGAATTGGTTATTCCTCCACGGATTTCATCGAAGTAAATTGCACCTCCATAAAAGTTTGCTTGGTTATTGATGAAAGTGGAATTGTTTATGCTGCCCATAGGCCCTGTCCATGTTATCGCTCCACCGTTCATTGCCAAATTATTGGAAACGGTACAGTTTTCCATAGTCCCATAATTTCCGCTCCACTGGATAGGGCTTTTTTGGGATATTGGATCATATCCGTTTATCAGGTTTAAATTGATTAATTTAACGTTATTTCCCACTATGTTCAATAATTTAGATATTCCAAGTCCATTGATGGTGTGCCCATTACCATAAATGGTTAAACTGTCTTTGTTTACTACTATTCCGCCAATGCTGTCTATGCCGTCTGTGATTGTGTAGTCCTGAGTCATGTTCAGGGTAAAGTTTTCGGCATTGTCAATTAATTCCTGTAGCAAATCAAATTGTCCTTTTTCTGTTGTATTGGCGGTATAGTTAAATCCATAAATGACTGCAGTTAAATATGCAGGTTTTTTAATTGTTTTATAGGATACTGTGAGGTTTCCATTTTTAATGATTGCATGATTGTTTACTACGAGGTCGTTTCCAATGAGTTCGACGGCCACATCAGCGAGGCTGCAATCTGTAACGGTTGCAATTGATTTTTCCCTGTCATCATATAAGTTGTTAAGTGATATTGTCGCCCTGTTGGATTTTAATGTAGTGTTCAGGAAGTACCAATTATTTAATTGGGCATTCACTTTAGGAGTGCTGTTAAAGTTGTCTGCAGTGTTTCCCCACCAGTTGTAATCCAGATTGTTATTGTTATGTCTTTGAATGTATACATCATAGGTGGATTTTGGGTTTGCGAAAATGCTGTCTTTAACGGTTAAGACATATGTTCCGGAGTTTGCATAAATCATTTTGTCGACATCATTGTCAATGAAAGAACATCTGTTGATAAGCACGCTATCTCTAACAGACCCTCCATCGTTGTCAATAAATATCACTGCCTCATTATTATAATAACCATGATTTGAGGAATAAAAAGTACAATTATTGAAAGTAACGCTTTTTGCATTTTTAATTTTTGCAGCATAGTCCAATGCATTGACAAAATTGACGTTATTGAATGTTACGTTTGCAGTTTCTTCATCGATTATCAAAATTGAGGCATAGTCGGCACCATCAATTGCATGGCCGTTACCGTTTATTATCAGGTCTTTTTTAATAGAGATGCCGTCTGCAAAATTCATATCATCTTTAGATTTGAATTTATAATCATTTTCTAAAATGAGCACATTTCCGGTTTGGGCCATTATCTCATTAAGGTGGGTAAATGAATTACTGGTTATTGTGCTATTGCTTTCTGTGTTATTTTCCACAGTCACAGGTGTTGTTTTAAGGTAAAATGCAGCATTTGAGGCAGCTGAGTTATTTATAAATGCACTGTTGGTGAGATTACAGTTTGCACTTGAGAAATATGCTCCTCCAGCCACATAATCAGCTTCATTTCCAATGAATTCACAATTGTCGACAGCACAATTTTCTGCGTCAATGTATAATCCTCCACCATTGCTTGCATAGTTATTTTTAAATTTGGAATTTCTAATCACTGTTTTTGAATTGATGTAGCCCGCACCACCGTCATTTTTACTTTTACAATTTTCAAATGTTGAGTTAACAATAATGTTTGCTGTGCTTTGGGTAGAATATAACTTAACAGCAGTAGATTTAATGTTTTCAAATTCACAACCGGAAATGAATGTTATCTTATTTGAGTTTATTGCCTCCCCTGTGTTTTCAAAAGTACAGTTTATAAAAGTAATCTGGTCATTGCCGGAAGATTCGCTTCTGATTGCAGTTTCCTTCACGTTTACAATATTTAAATTTTTGACCGTGATGTTTCTTCCGCCTGCAAAGTTAAAGATGCCGTTGACACCGTTACATCCGTCAATTGTATAGCCATTTCCGTTTATTGTAAGGTCTTTATCAACGGTAATTGCATTCCTATCGTCGAGGGAGGAGTAGAACTTATAATCATGAGTTAGGTTTATCTCATTTGAAGCTTTTGATATCTCATGTTTCAGCAGAGTTAATGAATCATACTCTCCGGCATGGGTTATTTTAAGGGAGCTAATAAGTGCACCATTATAAAAAATTGATACAGTACCTTCCTTACCATCCAATGCCGTATAATTAAACGGTGTTGAAATTTTATTGGTGAATGTGATGTTTGTTGGATTTAGGTTACTGTCACTGAATTGGACCTGAAATGTTACAGGTTTTCCTTGAGGCATTTCTAAAAGAGTATCGTCGGATTTGAGAAACATGATTTTTAATTCAACAGTATCACCCAACCTCACTTCTTTAGGTATTGTCGGGACATAAATATACCTAGAAAAAATTGGGCCATATATTCTCACTGTTTCGTATCCGGTAACAATAAACGGTTCATATCTGGTCTCATAGCCGTATCCAGATCCAACGAATCTCTCAGGGATTTCATTAGATTTTGTACCGTCCAGCCAGAGATTATACGATAAGCCTACGGATTTATCACCGTTTTTAACATTTCCTTTTATATCAGGAGTGCAAAAAATTGATTCCTCTATTTTATTAGGACCGTCACAATAAATTAAACCATAATCCTCATCGGTTTGAGCAGCACCAAAGAAACATTTTTTAACACAAGGACGATACATGGTGTCTTCAAAATAGACAATTCCCATTTTAGCAACATTGTTCTCAAAGATACAGTTCTCAACAAGAAACTCATTTTTTAAACTAATTATTTTGTCGGTGTCATATCCTTCGTTGGATGTGAATCTTCCATTATTTTCAAAAATACATCCAGTCATGACATTATTACCGGTTCCATAAAAAATTTCAGCTCCCCTTGCAGAATTGTTTCTAAAAATACAATTGGAAATCGTACATTTATCGGATTTTGCAAATGACAATACGCTATGTGAATTGCCTTCAAAAGTACAATTATCGATTATGCCGTACTTAGTAACAGATTCAACAGATATAGCATAAGAGCTAGAACTTGAAGTGCCGGCAAATCCTGTAATTCGCAAATTTTTTAAATTAATCGCACAATCCCTGAATATGAATCCATTTGATTTTCCTGCACAGTCAATCGTATGCCCCTTTCCATTAATGTTTATAGTGTGGTCAATGACTATTGCGTCCTTAAGACCCTCACATCTATAATTCTTATACAAAACGACATTTTGATAGCCAGATGTGGTGAGTATATTCCTTAACTCAGAGAATGTGCCCCATTCACCTGATTCGCCATCATCCAATATGTTTTCCTGTTCTTCATCCGTTGCATACAATACGTTTTCCTGTTCTTCATCAAAATCTGCAGTTTCAGTAATGCTCTCTTCAGCAATATCATTTGCAATAGTGTCTGTCGAGTTTAAGTCACTTGCAGCAACCGCCGAAAGAGAACATAAAATAGAAAATAAAATTAAAAAGATTGCAATTGCCTTATTTTTATTCATAGTTTATGCCTCATGTAAATTCTAATTGTAATATATTTCTTTAATTAATATATATTAAATTTAGTTGATTTTTTTAAAAGAATTAGAGAGCATGTAAAAATTTTTTGGCAAATTTTAAAAAAAAATGTGAGTTAATATTTAAAAAGGGTACTAATTTGTACCGACGAATATTCTTGTATAAAAAAAAGTTGTAGATGCGAAAGCACCTACAATAGTATTTAAATTATTCCAAGTTTTTTGGCAGTCTTCTCGTCAACCTTGCCTGTCACTTTGAGTCCTTTGTCGTGTTGGAATTCCTTGACGGATCTTTCTGTGCAGCTGTGATAAATTCCATCGATTTTTAGATAATAGCCGTCATATGTGAGGTAATATCCATTGTTTTTCAATGCTTGTTGGATTTCCTTGACTGTTGCTTTGTCCTTGCTTCCTTTGGAAACAGTTTTGAAAGTGACAATGACTTTTATTTTTGCTTTTTTGGTTGCCTTGTTGTAGTATTTGTTTCCTTTGAATTTTATGACCGCAGTGTATTTACCTTTTTTCTTTAGGTTTTTAATCTTGAAGACTGCTTTACCTTTGCTGTTTGTAGTGGCCTTGTAGGTTTTGCCTTTCACTTTTAGGGTGACTTTGGCTTTTTTGATTGCCTTACCAGTGTTATCTTTTAAGGTAACAGTGTACTTTTTGGTTTTGACACTGGTTTTAAAGGTTTTCTTTTTAGCAGTCATTTTAGGTGTTGCCTTTTTAACTGTGACTTTAACATTCTTAGAGGATTTGTCATAGTTAGTGTTGCCGTTGAATGTTATTTTGGCAGTGTATGTTTTGGCAGCTAAACCTTTTGTGGATACTTTAACCTGACCGTTATTGTCGGTAGTGTATGTTTTGGCGCCGTTCAAGTCAATTTTTATGTTTACACCACTGATTGGTTTTCCGTCAGCATCCTTTAAGGTTACAATCAGATTCTTTGGATTGTTATAGACTGTTGTGACTGCAGAAGAGGCAATTTCAGTTGGTGTCTTGCTTACAGTGACAGTGATTGTCTTATTTTCAGCAGCATATATTTCATTACCTGCAAATGAAACAGTAATAAGCGCCTGGCCTGCACCGGCAGCTATAATTTTTCCATCCTGAACGATTGCAACTGATTCATTACTGGATGTGTAGGTTAAGTTACCTGCATCTGCAGGTGTTAATGTTGCTCCAATTGCAATTTCATTAAGAACTTTCAAATCAACGGTCGCATTGGCAATACTTATTTCAACAGGTATCTTGCTTACAGTGACAGTAACGTTGGTTGTGTTAATGGCATAGGTAGTGCCATTTCCGACAGTTAATGTGATTATTGCTGTTCCTTCTCCAACTGCACGAAGAAGTCCATACTCTGTAACGACTGCAACGGATTCATTGCTGGAGGAATAGTAGACAGGCAGTAAACTAGGGTTTACTGTAGGTTTAAATTCATATTCATCATCAACATTCAAATCCAGGGTTTCATTTTCAACGCTTACACTGGCATCTTTCAGTGAAACGTAAACTGTTATGGTTTTGTTTTCTGCAGCATTATAGTTGTCGTTTCCTTCAAATGAAACAGTAATAAGTGCTTGGCCTACACCGGCAGC
This sequence comes from Methanobrevibacter thaueri, assembly GCF_015062915.1. GTDB lineage: Archaea > Methanobacteriota > Methanobacteria > Methanobacteriales > Methanobacteriaceae > Methanocatella > Methanocatella thaueri_B. Next base: position 288,648 of record NZ_SUTJ01000001.1, read on the forward strand.
TATAATTTTTCCGTCCTGAACGATTGCAACTGATTCATTACTAGATGTGTAGGTTAAGTTACCTGCATCGGCAGGAGTCAAGTTCGCCAAAACACTAACCTCATCACCTGCTTTCAAATAAATAGTTTCATTGGTAAGTGTGATTTCGGTATCTGCTTTATTTACTGTAATGTTGACTGTTTTACTTACTTCAGCATGATTATCATCAGGGATTGTTGTTACTGTTAATGTGTAGTTGCCTGCATTCAAACCTGAAACAGTGATTGTTGTATCATTTACAACAACAATTGCATTTGGCTGACCAACAACTTCGGCCACAACACCTAGGGCATCGGTAAAGGATACGGTAGTGGATCCATTAGTGTTGTAATCAAAGGTAACATTATCATTGATTGTCAATGTTGAATTGGCCTTGTTTATTGTCAGTTTTCCAGTTGCTGTTGCATTCCAGAAAACGTTATCTCCTGAATATATGACATTTACCTCGTATTCATCAGCACCAATATCTCCCAAGGAGATTGTTGCGTTCAACTCTTTTTCAAATGTATAATTCCTGTTTTTACCTTTCAATGTTATATTGACTGTTCCAGTGGCAGTGGAATTATAAACAAGAGTTATAACTGTGTTGCTGCTATAATCAGCTTCTTTGGATTGAACTGATAAATCAGGACGATATTTGATGTTTAATTCAATAGTATAAGCCACATTTTCAATCGATGCTGTCACACTGCCTGTTCCGATATTTGTTGCATTGTATTTTATGATTTCGCCCAGTTTGGCGGTATTTTTACTGACATTGCCGTTTGTTGAGGCGATTGTCAGGTTGAGATTTTCGAATGGGGCGTTGTCGTATTCAGTTATGTTTCCTGAAGTTGAATTGTACAGGTATAACTTGAATATAATGTCTGAAGTCTCTGAAACAGCGATTGCATCAGGATTAGCAGTAGCATTTAAAAACATCCAATTAGTGCAGGAACCAGATATTGGCAAATCTCCATCATAATCTGTTGCGGTGTTTCCAAACCAACAATAATCTGCAGTCAAATAAGAATAAGGAACAATATAAATGGCACTACCTTTATTACCGTTGTTATTTAAAAAGACACAATTATATGCATTGCCAGATTGTGAATCCCAGTAAATAGCGCCACCACATTCGGCGGAGTTGTTTATGAAAATACATTGCGAAATGACGCTGTTTTCAGGCCCCTCACCACAAATAGCACCACCATATTTCGCAGTATTGTTTATGAAATTACATTGGGAAACGATGCAACCGTCTACCATGCCCAGATAAATAGCACCTCCATAACCATTTTTTATGTAGGCATTTTTAATGGTTAGATTTTTAATTGTCACATTATTTGCCCCAACATAGAATACACTTTTTTTTCCTTTGGCATCTATTGTATGGCCGTTACCGTTGATTGTAACCGGCCTAGTTATCCTAATACCCTGTTTAAAAGCAGTATCAGTGGTTTGATTAAAAGCATAATCCTTATCTAATGTAATGGTGTCGTTTGTGTTGCCGTTTATTATTTTGTTCAGGTCCCAGAAGGTTGTTCCGTCTGTGACTGTTAATGTTGTTGTATATGCCACATCTCCTATTGTTGCTGTTACGCTGCCAGTTCCAGGACTTGTTGGTGTGAATGTGACCTTTTCATCAAGACCAGTGACATTCTTATCGAGTTTGCCGTTTGAATTCAATGTCAAGTCAACTTTAGCCAATGAAGTGTAATCGGTTATGCTTCCGTTGTATAAATATAATTTGAAGATGATGTCTGCGGTTTCTGCAATTGAAATTGGATTAGGGCCGACAGTGGCATTTAAAAACAACCAATTGCCAAGACCTGCACCATAAATATATGCATTAGGTGATGTTTCGTAGTTTTCTGCCGTATTTCCAAACCAGTTACGATCCAAACTAGCAAAACCAGCTATATGAATAGCTTTTCCATTAGAATCAGTGTTATTTATGAAAACACAATCAGAAATATTACCATTAGCACTACCTATTTGCCAGTGGATAGCACCACCGCCACCAAGTTCAGCAGCACAATTCACAAAACTACAACCAGAAACACTACCATTAGCACTATTAGACCAGTAGATAGCACCACCATAGTCAGCGGAACAATTCACAAAACTACAACCAGAAACACTACCATTAGCACTATTAGACCAGTAGATAGCACCACCATAGTCAGCGGAACAATTCACAAAACTACAACCAGAAACACTACCATTAGCACTATTAGACCAGTAGATAGCACCACCACCAGTATCAGTTTTAGCATTTATGACTGTGATGTTTTTTATGGTCACATTTTCCGCGTTAAAAATAAAATAGAAAATTCTTGTTTTCCCTTTGGCATCTATTGTATGGCCGTTACCATCAATAACCAAATTGGATGTGGAAATAGAAATTCCCTCCTCATGAGTCCATGAGTCTTCAGCAGAATAATTGTTTTCCAAATATACTGTATCCCCAGAAGATGCATGGTGAATCTTATACTCTAATGCCAAGAATGTTCCAGCATCAGGATAACCCATTTTTTCTTCATTATCTGTTTGTGTTACTATTTGTTCTTCGCTTGTCTTTAAATTGTTATCTGTACTTTTCATTTCATCATGTGATAATTCGATTTCTCCTGTATCCTCACTGGCCGCCAGTGTATCATTCACATCTGCCGCATATATGCAGGACACGCTGAACAGCGCTAGAATAAGCAAGGTTAGAATTAATATTCCCTTCTTCATAATTATCCTCCCAAAATAGTGGCTTTTGAATAATTGTTGTAAACTGTTATTTTCAGTTTAAAATATTCAAAATATGATTAAAACTCTGTAAATATAAATATAAATAAATATCCATTATAAAGAAAATAATAATTTGAAAATGAAACTTGATAAAAAAAAGTAAAGGTGAAGGCTAGTAAATGTAGCCACACCATCCTGCACATGCCATATAGTAATCCTTTAACTTTAATTTCATATCAACGGGTATTTTTAAAGCGTAGACCTCTGTAAAACTATTTTCTGAGCTATTCAATATTATTTTCGGTTCATTAATCACGAAATCTCCGAAGAAAGTGTTGCTACAAATTTTATCAACCTTCTCTTTGACCTCATCATAATCAACTAGTGCATCAATATGCTCGAATTTAACAACCTCCCATTGATCAGAACTCATTAATGACTTAACTTCTGATTCGACCTTGTGATAATGCTTATCGTATTGGTGTTGTCTTTGAGCAAGTTCTTAGGATAGCACCTTTTTATAGTGTGTAATAAACCTTTTTTCATCTGCTTTACAGGTTAAATGGTGTTCTCTGATGTATTTTAGACATTTGGTGTATCCATTGAAAGGTAATACTCTAACTGATGAGTTCCCATGTCTTTTTCGTTTAACATCACAGATTTTTAGAATTTCTTCAAAACATTCTACCACGTCAATGCAAGTCGTTGGAAAATTAAAAAAAATATCTGCCAATATATAATTTTCCTTGAAATTAGGTGTTTAAACTAGTCACTTAAACACCGATTATCTCTCTTTTTTTTAAAATTTAAAATAAAAATTTATCCGTAATGTTCTCCAATCCATCCTTGATTGACATCCGGAATGCCGTCTTCACAGTACTCATCATCGTCATAATCAGTATAGTATATCCTACTTTCACGCTCAACTATTTCTATACCTTCATTACCGCAGTTTTCACATTCCCACAAATCCCCTTTCCAATCAAATAGGGTATCGCAGTTGAAGCATTGGTAGAATCCTTCACCCCAATCCTCATATCCGCAGAAAGGACAATCAAACTCCTTATCATCATCATCGATTTCTTCACCGCATTCAGGACATTGAACCATCATACCACCTACTGTTATTTTTTGCGTTCATCGACAAGCCTTGGTCTGTCGCCTGACTTGTCCCAGTACTTTTCCAGTTTTTGACCGCAGTTGATGCATCGTGTCGCATCATCCCTGTTGGGATAACTGCAGTAGAAGCATTGCTTTGTCATTATTTCACCCATTGTTGATTACATTAAATGTCTTCGTCAGACCCGAGAATTGTTGCCTCGCCCCAATTCGACTTTTTCAGGACATCCTTCTGCTTGAGATTATTGATTTCAATGTGGGCTCCGCATCTAATGCAGAAGCTGTCAGTTATCGGAACTTTCTTCCCACATCTTGGGCACCTTACCTTTTTAACATTAAAATATTTAAGCAGATTATCACGTTTTCTTTTATACTCATCCATTAACTCATCATCATCCTTGACAATCTCAAGGGCATGCTTATAGCAATCAAATGCCTCAACATAATCCTCATTAACAAGCGCTATTTCTGCTTTTAAATCAAAAATGGAATCTGAAATGTCATAATTATCAATTTTCGAGTATATCTTAAGTGCTTGACCTACAAGATTAGATGCCTCATGAATATTGTGACTTTCGAACTGTTCCCATGCACGATCTGTCAAGAATACTGCCTTATTGCAATTGATTGTCTTATCTGAAGGCCTTCTCTTTAATGCCTCATCATAGCAGGACAATGCCTCATCGAACTGTCCCATACGTTCGACAATCAATGCCTTTAAATTCCAATTAGTTGCACGGGCAGGATAATTTTCAATCGCAAGATTAATCAGGGTCAATGCCTCAGGATACCTCTCCTCATCATATAACCTTGAAGCCTCATCGAGTAATGTTTTTGAAACCCACCTTTTGCGGTTATCCTCAATTTCTTCAGGAGTCTGATCATTGCCATCTCCATCTTCCCCTTCTCGAGGCCCATAGCTCATGTAAGGAACTTCCGGTGCACCGGTATCATTACCAAACCCTATTGGGTCGCCCACATGCCATTCGCCAAAGTCTCCCATATCAACTCACCTGGTTAAAACTATTTTTATACTAACTTAAATACATGTTGAATTTAGGCAATATTTAAATAATAATATAACAATAGGTATATCAAGTCTTAATTTAATTAAGTCTTAAAACAAACGAGGTTTTTAAAATGTCAATTTATGATTTTGAAGTAAAGGATGGTGACGGAAACCCTGTTTCATTAAGCCAATACAAAGACAAAGTACTTTTAATAGTAAACTCAGCAACCAAATGTGGTTTTACCCCACAATACACAGAATTAAACGAAATCTACGCAGAATTCAACGAACAAGGCTTTGAAATCCTTGATTTCCCATGCAACCAGTTCGGTGAACAGGCTCCTGGAACAACCGAGGAAATCACTGAAGTCTGCCGCAGCAAATGGTTGGTCCCATACACAATCTTCGACAAAATCGATGTTAACGGTGAAAATGCTGACCCATTATTCGAATTCCTTAAAAACGAACAGCCATTCACTGACTTGAAAGGTAAGGGTGCAACAGCATTGAAACTTATGTTAAAAGCAAAAGACAGACATTACAAGGACAACAATGACATCAAATGGAACTTCACTAAGTTCCTTGTTGACCGTGAAGGAAACGTCGTTCGCAGATTCGAACCTACTGAAGATTTAGGCGACGTTAAAGATGCAGTTAAGGATTTATTATAATCCTTAATAATTTTTTTTAAACTTACTATTTTTTAACCATCAGCACCTAATAATTAAATGAGGTTAACAAAATGGAAAAATATGACATTATCATCATTGGAGCAGGACCTGGAGGACTTACAGCCGCAATATATGCAGGTCGTCAGGGAACAAAGAACCTTATGATTGACCGTGACCTTGCAGGAGGAATAGGTCGTGAAGTTCCGGAAATGGAAAACTATCCTGGCTTTGACAACATTTCAGGTCTTGAACTGATTGAAAAGATGAAGGCACAGGCCACAAAAAACACTGAGCTTCATGAAATGGAAGCCGTTACAGAGATAGTAAAAACCGATGACGAGTACAGGTTTACCGTGAAAACAAACAAGGCAGAGTACCAGTCAAAGACCATTATCCTTGCAACCGGAAGCTCCCACAGGCATCTTGATGCAAAAGGAGAGGATGAGTTTCTTGGAAAAGGCGTGAGCTACTGTGCAACCTGCGACGGTTTCTTCTTCCAGGACCGCAACATCATAATGGTTGGCGGAGGAAACAGTGCGCTTCAGGAAGCACTATACCTTAACAATCTGGGCGCCCACGTAACATTGATCCACAGAAAGGATGAGTTCAGGGCACAAAAGCACCTGCAGAACCAGATCAAGGAAGCCAGAATAAACACAATAATGAATGCAACCGTCGAGGAGATAAAGGGCAGCATGCTTGTTGAATCAGTGACTCTCAAGGACACAAAAACAGGTGAATTGAGCGATCTATCTGTCGATGGTGTTTTCATAAGCGTAGGTTACGTTCCTCACACTGAACTTGCCGAGCAGTTGGGTGTTGAATTGGATGAATCAGGCCACATAATCATAGATAAGGATCAAAAAACAAATGTTGATTATGTTTATGCAATAGGTGATGTTTGTGTTGGTTTGAAACAGTGGATTGTGGCATGTGGAGAAGGTGCAGTCGCTGCAACTTCAGCCTTCCATGACATAAGTTAATAATTATAGCGGTCTTGCAGGAATATGTAGATAAAGAATGCTATAACCAAGACTACAATAACAGGCAATAACCACATAAATATTTTCAATAACACCACTGCTATTAATATAGCAATTATAATAAATATCAAATCTTGAAGTTCCATGTAATTCAAATATATTAAACGTAATATATAAAGTTCGTGGTACTTCTCTTTTTTAATATATATACTATTTTTTACAAAAGAATAATCTATGAAAAGAAAGAATAGAAATACTTTAATTCTGATTTTTGTAATTGTCATTTTAATTGCAATTGGCTTTGCAATGAACGATTTAAAGGAAACCGTGGAATTTGAAGAGTTTTCCGTTGAGGTTCCCTCAGGAAGCAATTTTACAGATCTGGACACTGACGACCCCATAATCAAGGAAGGTCACAGAAGCATGAACAATGATTTGACAATAACCTCATTCAATAAGGAATACATCGAAAACGAGTATTACCAGCAGCACGGCGAAAGTATGGATTTCACAAAATCATCAATAGAGAACATGACCCAAGGCAAGCAAAACAATGTGACAAAACTCTCAGACAACCTTACAAGATGCATCATGACACAGATGATTGACGGAAAACAGGACACTGACGTTGCAGTGATATACCATGACGACACCCATTACATTATTGTTGAGGGTGGGGATGTGGAATTCATAACAGGAATTGCAGAATCAATCAAGATTTTAGAATAATATTTAATAATTATAAAAAGCAAAAATAATATCATTATATTTTAATGGAGTATAAAATGACAATATTAGTTATCAATAACAAAGGACAATACAATCACAGAATTCAAAGAAGCTTACAATACCTCAATATTCCATCCGAATTAGTTTCAAACACCCTTACAGTGGAAGAGATTGAAGCTAAAAATCCAATTGGATTGATACTGGGTGGAGGACCTTCCCTTGAAGGTGCAGGCAACAGTGAAGAATACATAAAGCACTTTGAAATTCCAATTCTGGGAATATGTCTTGGACACCAACTAATTGCAAAGGCATACGGTGGAGAGGTCACAACTTCCGACACTGAAAGCTATGCTCAAGTTAAAATAAACATCAACGCTGATGAAGGATTGTTTGAGGGACTTGCTCCTGAAATGGATGTTTGGTCATCACACAAGGACGAGGTGAAAACAATCCCTGAAGAATTTGAAATCCTGGCAAGCTCCACATTATGTGATGTTGAATCCTTTAAGCATGAAGATAAGGATGTTTATGGAATTCAATTCCATCCAGAAGTTCATCATACTCCAAAAGGCGAAATAATCTTTAAGAACTTTTATAAAATCTGTCAAAAATAGGTGTTAATTATGATTGATAATGCTGATGATTTAAGAGATAAAGCTAATGAATTCAAGACTGGTTTGAAAAAACAATACGTGAACATTCCAATCGGAGATGAAGAATACGGTTTCAGAATATCTGGTATTGGTGCTAAATCAGTTAAATTAGAAAAATACGTCAAATTTGATGATATCTTTGAAGCCATTGAATCAGGCAATGACAACGGTCTCGAAGCTATGATTAAACAAATCATTGAAGATTACGAAGAGGAAGAAGAGGAAGAGGAATAAAATGTTAAGCCCAAAAGAATTTATTGAAGATGCAGTGCAAAAAATAAAAGACCAAATCGGTGATGAAAAAGCAATCATTGCACTTTCCGGTGGAGTGGACAGTTCAGTATGTTCCGTGCTCGTACAGGAAGCTATCGGAGACAACCTAACCGCAATATTCGTTGACCACGGTCTTTTAAGAGAAGGTGAAGTTGAACAAGTGACAAACACATTCAAGGACAGGTTGAATTTCAAGTTTGTTGACGCTTCCGATGAGTTCATGGACGCTCTTGAAGGCGTGGAAGACCCTGAAGAGAAAAGGAAAATAATCGGAAAAATATTCATTGAAGTGTTTGAAAGAGAAGCAATCAAATACGAGGCAAAATACCTTGTTCAAGGAACAATTGCACCGGACTGGATTGAAACCAAAGGCGAAATCAAATCCCACCACAACCTTGCACTTCCAAGCGGTATGGTATTAGAATTATGCGAACCTATCCGTGACCTTTACAAGGATGAAGTAAGGGAAATCGGTGATGAATTAGGATTACCTGCAACAACAGTGTACAGGCAACCTTTCCCAGGACCTGGTCTTGGAGTACGTGTTGTTGGAGCATTAACAAGAGAAAATGTTGAAATCTGCAGAAAAGCAAACAAGATCGTTTGCGATGAAATTGAAGCAGCAGGAATCGATAAGGAAGTATGGCAATACTTTGCAGTGCTGACCGACACCAAAGTGACTGGTGTTAAAGGAGACCAAAGAGACTTCGGATACCTTGTAGTGGTCAGAGTGGTTAATTCCATCGATGCAATGACCGCATCAGTGGCTGAACTTCCATGGGAAGTCATACAAACCATTTCAAAAAGAATCACTTCCGAAATTTCAGAAGTTACACACGTAGCACTGTCAATCAGTGACAAACCACCAGCAACTATCGAATTCTGTTAAAATACTATTTTAACTAATAGTATTTTTCTTTTTACTTTTTTTAGATCAACCATGAAAACCACTAAAAACGCTTATCTTGCCAAATTAACTGAACAGATACAAATGAAATCCGTTAAGGTTGGGAAAAACCTTGAGGGAACAACACCACCATCAGTATTCATCGGAAGATGGTCATATCCTAAGGTGTATGCCGGGCCGATGATGAGCTCACAAATGGGTGACACATCAATCATGGACTCCCCCGAATCCTGGATTGGGGAAAACAAGACACAGGATGAAATCATAAACTACCGTATGAATCTTGTAAGGGGAAAACAACTGATAAAGATTGATGATTTGGAAAATCCATTTGTCGAAAAGCTTCAGGACATCTCCCTTGCATCCACATCAATTGACAGTGAGGCAACATTCAAAAGAAGGCCTCAGGGATCCATGCTTACAGAGGACAGCATGCCCCACGGTCCAAGCGCAACAATAGAGAAGTTCGACATCGATGCAGTGAGATGGGACAGGCAGCTGGAAAAGACATTCTACGACACTGACCTCAAGGCGGTTGATGCCGTGGTGAACCTTCACAACAAGGATGTTCCGTTCACTGCCATGCAAAAGGCGTTTTCAGTTGGAGCAATCGGAACCAAGAACAACCGTAAACTTGTTCCCACCCGCTGGTCAATCACTGCTTGTGACTCAACCCTTGCAGATGAGTTTCTAAAGGAAGTGAGAAAATATGAGATACTTGACACTTATAGGGTCTATGAATTCGGTGCATTGAACAATTATTATATAATCATTTTAACCCCAACCGAATGGCAATACGAATGGTATGAGGCATTCATAAAACTTATGAAAAACGAGGAACTGATATTTTCAGACTATGAAACCAACGGAGGCAAAAAGGAGTACTCCATTGTTGGAGGATGCTACTACACAGCCAAGATGGCAGTGCTGGATTACCTGATGAAAATCAAAAGGCAATCAGGACTGCTGATTTTAAGGGAAGCATATGACGGATATGTTCCATTGGGAGTTTTCAACGTAAGGGAAAACATAAAAGAGGCAATGCTTAGACCATACCTTGAGTTTGAAACCCTTCAGGATGCACTTAAATACAGTGGAGACAAGCTAAGAATACCTATCAGCAGGTATGTAAAGCAGGGAACACTGCTCAATGAGATGCTTCACACAAAGCAGACCACATTAGATATGTACTTTAAAAGTGAGAACAATGTTTAGATTCAAAAGCCCAAGCCAAAAAACCTTGGAGATAATGTCTGAGGTAGCAAAAGGAAATGTTGACGGAAACTTTGAGGAAAGCTGCATCAACAAAATCAGAGATTTGACCACAAAAGAGCATGTGAGAATGACAAGCAGCGCAAACAACAGCATTTTCATTGCACTTTCAGCAGTCACAGGCGATGTGATCATCCCAGACCAGGGAGGATGGCACGGATTCAAGCAGATTGCAAAGTTTCTAGGAAAAAACCTCATTACCGTCAAGACAGATGATGGGCTTATAAACACTGATTATCTGGATGAACTTGATGTCAATGATGACTCCGCATTGATTTTCACAAGCTTTGCAGGATACACCGCCGAACAGGACATCAAAAGCATTACCAAATACTGTAAAAACAACAACATTTTAACAATTGAAGATGCTTCAGCCGGAATTGGGGATGCTGAAAAAAGATTGGGACGTGACAGTGACGTCATCCTTGCCTCAACAGGTTCACCCAAAATGATAAATGTTGGAAGCGGAGGATTCATTGCAACAGACAATGAGGAAATCTTCAAGAAAACTACATTGCCGCAAAAGTTAAGTAAAACTAATGAAATTATATGCAGCGGTATAGATAGTGAAATTGATAATGTTGGCAAAAACCTAGAACTTTCATTAAATGCAACAGAGCATGTAAAAAAACACATACCTAACACATTACATGCAGATAAAAGAGGCATCAATGTAATTATTCCTCATGATAATGCAAAGGCAATATGTTGGGACTTGAAAAAGACACTCACCACAGACAAAAGCGGCATGATAACAACATGCCCCAATTACAACCGCATAAAGCAGAAGGCAATATGCATTGAAATAAAAAATCTTGACTATGACTGTCTTGAAAAAGAGAAATTGAATATTATAATAGATGAAGTTAATAATCTACTGCAAGCTTAGTGATCCTGTCAATAATGACCTTTTCAATGGACATGTTGTCGGTTTCACTCTCACTAATTTTATAGAGATCCATCAGCTTTAAATCGTCACCCCTGAGAACACCATCATCCCTTTCAAACATTTCACCCAATTCGGATGAATAATCATCACAATTAATCATAACGGCGCAAAGATTCATCTGCCCATCTTTTAAACCAAGCATGGCAAATGCCTTTGAAATCTGCCTTTGAGCGGAACATCTCAAAACAATTTCAACACTGATGTCCTTTGCAAGGTTCTCTCCACGTTCAAAAGCCAAAAATGCCTGATTAACGCCATGGATTATATGATTGGTTGATGCAACTGAATCGGCATTTAGAAGCTGGATGATTTCACCATCCTTTTTTATGGAATTTATCCTGTCCAGAGTGTCCCCGACAGAATCCACCATTCCTTTGAAACCTAAAATTTGAATGTTATCCATTTTCATGCTAATCCCTCAAAAGCCTGTTAACACCGGCAATGTATGCTTTAACACTTGCATTGATAATGTCAGCCTCGGTACCTCTGGCTGAAACGACACGACCATCCTTTTGAAGCTTGATTATTACATCAATGAACGCATCAGTACCTCCGGTAATCGCATCTACATGATACTCAATCAAGTCAATGTCCTTAAATACATCCAATGATTTCAAAGCGTTGATGGTAGCGTCAACCGGACCCAAACCCACACCTGCATTCAAAATCTCATTATCATCGATAATTATCTTAACTGAAGCTGTAGGCATGACCTTATTTCCTGAAACACATGTAAGCTCATCAAGTTTTATGCGATCCTCATGATTGATTTGCAACACATTATCCGCAATTACCTGCAAATCAACATCAGTAACAGTCTTACCCTTATCCGCCAACTCCTTGATGTCATCACAAATCTGCTTGAGCTGGTTTTCATTGACATTCAAGCCCCATTCCTTTAGCCTATTGTCAAGGCCATGGGTGCCCATATGCTTTCCAATGATGAACTTGCGCTTACGGCCAACAAGTTCAGGAGTCATTGCCTCATAAGTGGCGGAGTTCTTAATGACCCCATCGGAGTGGATACCTGACTCATGGGCAAATGCATTTTCACCGACAATTGCCTTGTTTGGCTGAATGTAAACTCCAGTGGATCTTGCAACCAGTTTGGATATGTCATAAATTTCATTGATTTTGATATTTGTTGAAAATTGAGGAAACAACCTGTCAATGCTTACAACACACTCCTCAAAGGAAGTGTTTCCAGCACGCTCACCAATACCGTTAATTGTAGTGTGGATTTCACTGGCACCACCCTTAATTGCAGATAAGGTATTGGCAACGGCAAGTCCAAAGTCATTATGACAATGACATGCAACAGGAACAGACAAGTCATTCAATTTAGAGAATAACTCAAATGATGAATCAGGAGTCAAAATACCAACGGTATCGCATACGCAAACCCTATCGGCACCATGATCGATTGCATTGAGATAGACTTTCCTTAAAAAATCAATATTGCTTCTGGAAGCATCTTCTGCAGATAACTCTACAATTAAACCATGGTCCTTACAGTAGTCCACGGCATTATTTGATAACTCTATAAGCTTATCGCAAGTGGTGTTTAACTTATCATGAATATGCAATTCGGAAGTTGGGACAACTAGATTAACCCCATCAACATCACAATCAAGACAATAATCAATGTCAATGGTTAAAGGTCTTGAAAAACTCAATATTTCAGCATTGAACCCTTGTGCAGTAATCTGTTTAATGGATTCTCTCTCGCCTTCAGAAGTAATCGCTGAACCTGCCTCAATATATTCAACACCAATCTCATCCAGTTTAGTTGAAATTCTTAACTTATTCAAAGGAGTTAATGAAACACCAGGAGTCTGTTCCCCATCACGTAAAGTAGTATCCAAAACCTTAATATTCATAAAATCACCAAAAAAATTGCAATAGAGCTATTAAGTAATAAAAAAACCGTCAAAAAAAATAGAAGTAAATAATTGTAATAGAGAAAGCTTGCAGCGAAATGAAATTCCCATAGAAAACCATAGTACACAAACAAAACACAAAAGGACTTCACTACTGG
>NZ_SUTJ01000009.1 GCF_015062915.1 Methanobrevibacter thaueri
TTCTTCAAGAAAAAACAAAAATGAACCTCAGGAACTGGGGGGATAGCACGGTAAAACTACTTTCGTGGGAAAGTACCAGCCCGTGAAGTAAGAATCCTCGACCTCATTAAGGTCGAGGTAGTTCAATTTTTATCCGCAGCGTTATAATTAACATAGCTGCTAACACGATGGCTAATCCATACATTACGGTTGCCATTGCATTCTGAATAATTATATCTGCAGTATTCACAACAATACTATCTTGTCCCTCTATAGTGTCTAATTTTTGGAAGTAGTCATAGACCTCCTGATGGAATTGTTCATCTCCTGAATAATCAGGCGCATAGGTATCGACTGCAGTACTAATACCGCCCATAACTCCAAGAATTAGAATTATTCCAATGATTGCTGTACCCAATGAGGAACCTAATGTCTCACCAGTTGTAATAATACCAGATGCATTATTTTGGCCTTCTGCAGGAACATCAAATAATGCAACATCCGCTGCTAAAGCCATCATAAAACCAATACCTGTTCCAAGTAAAAACTGTCCTGGAATTAAATCCAGCATGTTTACATTTAATTTAAATTGATAACTTAAAATCAGACATCCTACAATAGATATTATACATCCTATTGACATGAGTGTCTTGTGATTCAGTTTTCCCATTAGTTTTGGAGCGGTCAATGAAAAAATAAACAAAGCCATAACAAACGGAAGTGAAGCCAAACCAGTATCGAATGGATTTAACTGCAATACAGTTTGGAAAAACAGAACCATTACAAAAAATGTTCCTGATATTACAATATTATATAATAACTTAATAGATGTACCTATACGCAAATTTTTGTCTCTAAATAATTCAACATCAAGCAATGGCACCTTGCCTGACCTTTTTCTTTTGAGTTCAAACCATATAAAGATTGCTAAGACTATCAATCCCAAAATTATCTCAATTATGCTGGTAGCAACATCCTTAGTCAGAGTCAAAATACCAAGCACAAGCAAAAGAAGACATATACCGGAAAGTATAGCACCAATAATATCAAGATCGCTTTTAGATTCAGTAGGCTTAAAATCAGGTATTTTATTTTGCATTACTAAAATAAATAAAATGAATATTAATTCACATGCGAAAGTGTATCTCCAGCTGAAAAAAGTTGTAATAAGCCCACCAAGGAGTGGAGCTAAAATATCTGCAAGTCCTGCCATTACCCCGAGAGTTGCCAAAGCAATTGTACGCTTTCTTCCGGAATATATTCCGCTTATTATTGAAACTATGGCAGGCAGCATTAATGCCGCAGCAACACCTTTAATCGCTGCCCATCCGACAAAAAACATTGTAACACTTGAACTCAATACTGCAGCAAATATGCCGATACCAAAAAGTGCAGCACCAATTACAAACAGTTTCTTTTTACCAACTATGTCCTGAAGTTTGGTACTGAACAGTATCAACGCAGCAGTGATAAGAGTACAAAACGACACAATCATTTGAATAGTACTAACATCAGCATTCAAATCAACAACAATTCGAGAAATGCTAACATTCATGAAGAAAGAGTCCAACACTATAATAAATGAAGCACAAGCCACAACTATTAAGGGAAACCAAGAATTTTCGTTAGCCTTTTCATTCATATTTATTAATCCTCCAAAAAATTAATTTTAAAAAATATTTTTACATGCTAACTTTTAAACATGAACATGAGTTTATATTTGCTTTCCCAACGATTAAATTTTTGGATTGGATTTTTATCATATACTACGAGAATACCGCAATTCTGTAAAATTGATTTTCAATGCATCTGATTAACTTTAAATATCAAATGCCTAACCTAATAGCTACATCAATCTAGTTTGAGCATCAATATAACTTGGTTCGGAAACTTCCTTAACAGTTTCGCCCTCTTTAACCTCACCTATCAACAATGGCGAATCAGGATTATGCAATTTTTGGTTCCTTTTGACCAGCTTTATGTTGCTGTTGGCATAATACAATTCAAATTATCTACTACTTTTTCGATTTTTGTTTGATAGAATACGAACAAATAATGCTCGAAAAGTAGGTGAATTATCTACTACATTTAATAAAAACAAGTATTATCTATCTTCAAAATAATTATTTAAAAACCAAAATGAGTTTATCAACTCAGAGTTGAAAACTCCCTAACAAAGGACATACTTCCTAAAAAGAGTATGGTTTCCAGGATGTTAAATCACTTCATTATCCCTTAAAAAATCAATTAAATTCAAATGAATTATTCCATCATGAGACATATCCACATCATCCATGGTTATTACGTATTTTGGATAATTATCTTGAATACTCTTTAATGGTTTAAATTCTCTTTCAACAGTTTCTTCACTTGCCAATAAATAAGAAACTTGAATGTAAATGAGTTTGTTTTGTTTTTTGCATACAAAATCCACTTCCAGGCTATCAACTTTGCCGATGGTGATTTCATATCCTCTTCTTAAAAGTTCCAAATAAACAATATTTTCGATTACACGAGTGATATCCCGTTGATTGTTTCCTATTATTGCCTGTCTAAAACCCAAATCACATAGATAATATTTTTCATCATATTTTAATATTCTTTTACCCTGTAAATCTTCGCGCTTTACCTGATAAATCAAGCATGCATTTTCAAAGAATTTCAGATAATTGTAAATTGTATTTACAGATAAGTTTACCATATCCTGCTTTAGTCTTTTATGAATTTTATTTGCGGAAAATGGCTGGCTAATGTTATACATTACAAATCTCATAATCCTTTCCAACAAGTCGACATTTTTAACATTATTTCTTTGAATTATATCTTTAAGGACAATAGAATTGTATAAATCCATTAGAATTAATCTTTTATCATCGCCACTATAGTCAAATGTTGAAGGCATACCCCCATCTTCCAAATATCTATAAAAATGAGATTTAAAATCAGAAGTAATTTCATAGTAATCAAGATATTCCCTAAAAGAAAATGAATATATGTTTAATTCGACATAACGGCCAGATAAATATGTGGCAAATTCTCCAGACAATAATTTTGAGTTTGATCCAGTAATATATATGTCATAATTTTCTTTTGCAAAGTAAGAATTGATTAATTTTTCCCATTGGGGAACAACCTGTATCTCATCAAAAAATAGATAAATTTTGCCTTCAATATTTTCAGTTTTATGAGATATGAACTCTTCAAGCTTTTTAATATTATCTATTTCAAAATAATCACTTAATTCAAAGTTGATCCAAACAATATTATCTTCAGGTATTCCTTGTTTTATTAATGAATCAATAATTTGTTTTAATATGGTTGACTTTCCAGAACGTCTTGTTCCTATTAAAACTTTAATGATATGTTTATTTACAAAAGGATTGATTTTATCAATATAATCTTTTCTTTGAATAATCATTAAAATCACACTTCTTGTTATAATTATTAATTTATCATAACTACCATATAAAGTTTTCAGTATAATGAAAAGTAAATAATAAAACCAATATTGTTTTCAGTTAAATGAAAACCAATATGAAAATTAGAAATAAATTTCAAACCAATGAAATTAAAAATATAAATATTGAAAGTAAAGAAATCAAATTAATCTTTGTTGCATATCAATATAGCTTGGTTCATTAACTTCATTTACAACATCACCCCATTTAACATCCCCAATCAGCAGAGGCGAATTTGGATTATGTAACTTCTGGTTCCTTTTGACCAGCTCCATATTGACGTTGGCATAATAACATTAAATTTATAATCTCTTCTAATTAAATTTCATCACTCAACAAGAAGTCTAAGATATTCATATTTCGTATTCCTCTCTTGACATATTAAACTCATCAATGGATATTATATATTTTTGGATAATTGTCCTTAACCAGAATCATGGGAGGAATTCCCTTTCAATTGTTTCTTCATGAAAAACCTATATGGATAAGCATAAGTTAACAAATTTTAAAAAATTAAAATTGTTGCATTATAAGTTTACAATTTGATTAACTTCTAAAAGCAGTCAATGGTTCAGACTTGTTAAAACTTCTTCAATGAAATATTCATGAATTAAAGTGTCCTCTGTTAATTCTGGATGAAATGAAATTGCAATGTTGTGTCCTTGTTGAATGGCTATTATTTCACCATCAAATTCTGACAATATCTTAATATCATTTTTGGACCCATCATAAGATTCAAGTGCCGGTGCTCTAATAAACACACCAGAATACTTTTGATTTAATATTTCAATTTCCGCTTCAAATGAATCCTTCTGCCTTCCATAGGTATTTCTTTTAACAGTTATGTCCATAAGTTCAAGTAGCGGCTGGTTGAAATCTGTTTTTTTGCCAAGAAGCACCATTCCAGCACAAGTTCCAAAGACAGGAATATTATTTTCTTTAATAACTTTATCAATACCCCTTTCCTTAATGAGCTTGCCAATTACAGTACTTTCCCCACCAGATATGATTAATCCATCACATTTTTCAACATCATCACTGTATCTTACTTCTTCCACTTCTATATCGAGTTTTAAGTTTTCAACAGTTTTTCTTGTCATGTCAAAGTGTTCTGAAACTGCACCCTGAAGATTTAGGATTCCGATTTTTACCATCTAAGCACCTTAAAAAATAATTAAAAATATGAGGAATTTTAAATTCCCCTGTCCTGCATTCTGTCGGATTCGCTCAAAGTTGACATTTCCAGACCTTTCATGGCTTCGCCCAATCCTTTGGATACTTCCGCCAATACTTCAGGCTTGTCGTAATTTGCAGTTGCTTCAACTATTGCTTTTGCAAATGCTTCAGGATTGTTTGACTTGAATATTCCTGATCCCACAAAAATGCCGTCGGAACCTAACTGCATCATGAGTGATGCGTCAGCAGGTGTTGCAATTCCTCCTGCAGCAAAGTTGACAACAGGTAATTTGCCCAATTCTGCAGTTTGCTTTACAAGTTCAATTGGAGCTTCGATGTTTCGCGCATATTTCCAGAGTTCCTCTTCCTCCATTCCCTGTATTGTTCTGATTTCTCCCATCACCATTCTCATGTGGCGAACTGCTTCTACAATGTTTCCTGTTCCAGGTTCTCCTTTGGTACGAATCATAGCTGCACCTTCGTCAATTCTCCTTAGTGCTTCACCAAGGTTACGTGCACCACATACGAATGGTATTGTAAATTCCTTTTTGTTAATGTGATATTCTTCATCTGCAGGTGTCAACACTTCACTTTCATCAATCATGTCAACTCCTAGGGTTTCCAATATTTGCGCTTCTGCAATATGACCTATTCTTGCCTTTGCCATTACAGGGATGGATACTGCATCAACCACCTCTTCAACAATTGTTGGATCAGCCATTCTGGCCACTCCCCCAGCTGCACGAATGTCTGCAGGTACCTTCTCAAGTGCCATTACTGCCACCGCCCCTGCATCTTCTGCAATTGAAGCCTGTTCTGCATTCACTACGTCCATAATGACTCCGCCTTTTGTCATTTTGGCAAAACCTTTCTTTAACACATCTGTTCCCTTTTCTACCATGTTAATTTCTCCGCCATAATATAATATAACAATTGATATTATTTATTTTAATAATATATAAAGGTTAAGTTTTTACATAACATGTTTTAAATGAAATCGAAGAAGTTTAAAACTTCTTCATCTTTATTTTTAATAATTTTTAAACATTTCGCTGAAAAAAGTAATATTAAAAATTCAAATTAATTGATAACCTCTAGAACTTACATATAACTAAAATAACTTTTGTTGTGCATCAATATAGCGGGGTTCATTGATTTCCTTTACAACATCACTATCTTTAACATCCCCAATCAGCAAGGGCGAATCCATATTGTGCAACTTTTGGTTCTTTTTGACCAGCTTCATGTTGGAGTTGGCATAGCAGTACCTGCATCCATGCATGCAAGTGTTGTATGCTCCAATATCCCTTCCAAATATGCAGTTGCATTCACGGTTCTGGTATTTTCCTTTAGGCAATTTCAAATTATTTCCTATGGCTTTTTCAATCACCTGCTGGGTCATGCATCCTGATGAGTCACACCCGAACTGGTCAAGCAATGTACCCTCAAGACATGTCTTAATCTGGATATCATTTTCACGGGCGATTCTTGCAAAGTTCTCACCGATAACAAGCTGTTCCTCAACTGTCACCTCATCGGCTTCTGGAAAGTTCCTTATGACCTTCTGGTACAGGTCAATGAAGCTTATCGTGCAGTCGTGAGTGTAGCCGTTAAGTCTTGATGCAATATCCTCAAACCTGTCAATGTGAAAGTCCAAATCATACTTGTCAGTGATGAATATCGGATCATATCTCCAGGCAATGGCGTTTGTGCCTACATTATCGGAGATTTCACGGAATGTTTTAATTACATTTTTATAACTTGGAACATTAACTTCAATGTCCCTTCCGTAGGGATTGATTGTCAAAAACCAGTACTGCCTATACTCTGAAAGCTCATCCAAATGTTTAGCCAATGGCCTTGGGTTTTTAGAGCAGAAGCACATGCAGTCAACATTTTTTGGGCTGAACGTGTACTTGTAAATCTGGTCATTATACGGGTTTCTTGAGTAAACAAAACCTTCACTGACTCTATTAAGGAACCATTTGTGAAAAAAAGCCGGAATGTCGGTTCTTGAGCCTGTGTTAAGTATCATAAAAAAAAGAAAAGGTAAAAGAGATTATAAATCTCTTCCGAAAATGTGTACAGCTGCAGTTCCTCCGGTACCACCGATGTTGTGGGTCATACCGATTTCTGCACCGTCCACTTGGCGTCCGCCTGCTTCTCCTCTGAGTTGCCATACAACTTCAGCAGCCTGAGCGATACCGGTTGCACCTAATGGGTGTCCACGTGCCTTAAGACCACCGGAGGTGTTGATTGGGAAGTCACCGTCGATTTCGGTTTGTCCTTCTTCAATAGCTATTCCACCTTTACCTTTTTCGGCAAATCCTAAGTCCTCTACTGCTAATAATCCGTTGATTGAGAAACAGTCGTGCACTTCAGTTAAATCAATATCTTTAGTTGTCACTCCTGCCATTTCATAAGCTTTTCTGGAAGCAACTTTGGTAGCTTCAATAGTAGTCAAGTCTTTTCTATCATGTAAGGTCAATGTTCCAGAAGCCTGTGCGGAAGCTTTAACATAGATTGGAGTGTCAGTGTACTTTCTAGCGTCTTCTGCAGGAACCATAACAACAGCTGCTGCCCCGTCACTTACAGGGGAACAGTCAAGTAATGTCAATGGATCTGCAACCATGG
This sequence comes from Methanobrevibacter thaueri, assembly GCF_015062915.1. GTDB lineage: Archaea > Methanobacteriota > Methanobacteria > Methanobacteriales > Methanobacteriaceae > Methanocatella > Methanocatella thaueri_B. The sequence goes on from NZ_SUTJ01000009.1 coordinate 7,248, forward strand.
TAGAGTTGATAACTTTGTCTACGCTAACCTCAAATGGGAATTGTGCATTTGGGTTTTTGGATGCGTTCTTGTGGTTTATTACTGAAAACTGTGCCAATTGCTCACGGGTGGTTCCGTATTCGTACATGTGTCTTTTTGCAATCATTGCATATAATGATGGGAAAGTAGCACCTTGTTGAGCTTCCCATTCCTTATCGGATGCAGTTGCAATAGCAGGTGTGGCGTCAACCACATCAGTCATTTTTTCAACACCCGCAGAGATTACAACATCATGGAATCCTGATGCAACAGCCATGATTCCTTGTCTTAAAGCTAATCCTCCTGATGCACAAGCAGCTTCTACTCTTGTGGTTGGAACAGGGTTTAAACCCATGTGGTCGGAAATAAGTGCTGCAATGTGTTCTTGTTCTACGAAAAGTCCTGAGGACATGTTTCCAACGAACATTGCTTCAATATCCGCACCGTCAATTTCAGCATCGATTAATGCTTTTAGACCTGCTTCAGCAATCAGGTCTCTGAATGATGAATCCCATAATTCACCGAATTTAGTTTGTGATACTCCTATAATCGCAACATCTCTCATTTTCAAGCCCCCTTACATTTTAATTTTGCCTTTGAATTTAGCATACACAGCATAATCAACGTATGTTTTTTGGTCAATGATTTCCTGTGTTTTTGGAGCTAATTCTCTTCTTTCAACAATTTCATCTTTAACAGTGATTGTAAAACCGTCACTTCCTGCACCTGAACCGTATGAGATTACAAAGATCTTGTCACCAGGTTCAGCCACATCTAAAATATTGGACAATGCCAATGGCACTGCACCGGAGTAAGTGTTTCCAATGTTAGGAGTCAACAATCCTTGCTTGATTTGTTCTGATGAGAATCCTAATTTTTTACCAGCTCTCAAGTAGAACTTACCGTTAGGCTGGTGGAAACATGCGTAATCATAATCTTCAGGTTTTGAGTCAGTTTCCTCAAAGAGCATTTTAGCAGTACTCAATACGTGCTTGAAGTATGCTGGTTCTCCTGTGAAACGTCCACCGTGTGATGGGTAGTCTTGTCCTTCCCTTCTGTAGAAGTCGGGAGTGTCAGTTGTGAAACTGCAAGTGTGGTCAATGTCAGCCAGGGTATTTTTCTCACCGATAATGTATGCTGCTCCTCCAGCGGAAGCAGTGTATTCCAAAGCATCTCCAGGTGCACCTTGTGAAGTGTCAGCACCAATAGCGAGTGCGTATTCAACCATTCCTGATTGGACAAGTCCCATGGACATTTGAATACCTGCGGTACCTGCCTTACATGCGAATTCCAAATCTGCTGCAGTCAACTTTGGAGTTGCGCAAACTGCTTCAGCAACAATTGAAGCGGTTGGTTTTACTGCGTATGGATGTGATTCGGAACCGACATAAACAGCACCAATCTTGGATGGATCAATTTGAGCTCTTCTAAGAGCATATCTTGCAGCGGTCACTGCAATGGTTGCAGTGTCTTCATCAGCAGAAGGTACGGATTTTTCATTAACAACCAATCCGTTTGATAAAGCTACAGGGTCATCTCCCCATACTTTAGCGATTTCTTCTACTTTAATTCTATATGATGGCACATGTGCCCCATATCCTACTATTCCTACCATTAAATCACCTTAAATAATAATCTTAAAAGAAATTAAATATCAATTTAATTATAAATATTATATTTTTATTATTATATAAAATTAACTAAAAATAGAGTATTTTCTTAACAAAATAAGTATTTTAAAAAAAGAATTAATATCAAGATGCAGTCGCCGGGATTCGAACCCGGGTTGTAGGCTTGGAAGGCCCAAGTAATAACCAGACTATACCACGACTGCATATAAAAAATGCGGCGTCCGGGATTTGAACCCGGGTCTCTAACGTGGCAGGCTAGAGTCTTAACCAGGCTGGACTAACACCGCATATAAAACTAACAACAAATAAACTTATGTTTTAATTATATATAAAGGTTTGCATTATTGATGAATTTTCATGTGAAAAAGCATGACATGACATTTTTGAAAAAATTGAAAATGAAATAAATTTAATTATCTCATGTCATGTTCATTGAAAAATTCAGATTTTTCTTGCAGTAATGCAAATCCAATCGTTTTCATCATTGATGAAAGCTTGGAAATCCTTAAATCCGGTTTCCTCCAATGATTGTCTTAAAACATCCTCTGAGTAAATCTTCATGTCCAGGAGTTCCACAAGATCATCATACTTTTCCATTTCACCTTCACGGTAAACCGCCTCATTGCAGAAGAACACCAGTCCGTCATGCTTGAGCACACGGTTCACTTCCTTCAGGTCATTGATGAAATCCGGCCAGAAATAGATTGTCTCAAATCCTGTGACGATGTCAAAGGTCTCATCATAGAACGGCATGTCTGAAACTGATCCCTGAAGCACATTGACGATTCCCCTGTCAATTGCCTCCTGGTTTAGCTTGGTTGATTTTTCAACGCTAACTTCGGAATAGTCCAAACCTACAACCCTTCCGTTGTCTGAGATTTGTTCTGCAAACCTTTCAATGTTTCTTCCGCCTCCACAGCCGATGTCAAGAATCTTGCTGTCCTCCTTGACCTCGAAATGGGTGACTCCCCATTGTGCCATGGACTCGTGGGACTTGTTCATCCTGTCAAGTATCTGATGGCCAAGTTCTCCCACTGGCTTTCTTGCGTTCTTGATTAATTCCTTATCTTCAATATGATGGCCTGTATTAACCTTATCGTTGTCTGACATTTCATCACCTATTTCTTAAATCCCTTACGGGTCTTGATTGCCTGGCCTGTTTCGAACTCGTTTATTTCACATGCTCCAAGCATGGCCTTACCGTAGGCTAGAAGCTTATCTTCCTCGTTTACAATTAGAACCTCATCCTTTGCACGGATGTTTTCATCACATTCAACCACGAACTTACAGAACACGCTTTTCCCTTCAAGTGCGAATGGTTCTGAGTCCTCATTGACCACTACACGGTTTTGAGGGTATGGCATTGCATTGTGAAGCCTTTTGGCTCCTTCCTTGGAAAGTATCAGGTAGGAGTCTGATGCCCTCATGTTGACGATTAGCACCTTTCCATCGTAGATGTGCCTGATTTTACCGGTCTTTTTACTCTTTTCAATGTTGATTTTGCCCTTGAATAGTGCTTCTCCTGCTCCGACTCCGAACTGGTAATCCGCTATGGCCTTGACCTTTTTGATGTCGTCCTTAGAATACCTTACATCTTCTGTGGCCTCGTACTTGTCAAACAGTTCAATGTCAAGGTCTCTCATTACTCTTGAGTGGAAGAGCACCTGGTCGTAGTACTCGACGAACTCGTTTATGAAGTCCTCTAAAAACTCTATGCTGTCAACGTCACGTGTTTTCGGTGCGTCGCTTTGGCTTAACGGGTACACTTCATCGATTTCCAACGGCACGAGTCCGAATGGAATGTCCAATACCATGAAGTCAGTGTTTTCAGGGTCCAGTTCATGCTCTTCTCCGTAGACGTAGAATTCTCCGAGTTTTCCTGTTGTGAATTTTGAGTAAGGTTTTCTTGTTGGCGGGAGAATCACAAGGTCACGTTTTTTAGGCATTTCACGAAGTTTTGTGAGGTGTCTGATTACTTCAGGTCTTAGGAGTGATTCAGGTCCTGTGTAGAAGAATGCTGATTTTTTGCTTCTTGGATCGTACTTTTCAAGGTCCTGTGAGTATAGTCCGAGCTGTCTTCTGGCTTCCAGGAGTGCTGGGTGTGCCCTGCACCTTTCCTCCACCAGTTCCATTAGGCTTCCGTCATATATTGCCTGTCTGATGAGTCTCAATTCTGCAAATGACACGTGAAGGTTGTGCTGTGCTATCAAGTCCCTTCTTTGCTTTTTAGGCATTGCCCTCAAGTCGTCGGGAGTGTATTTTGTGCACACTTCGCATGAGCATGGCATTTCCTGAAGGTTCTCCAATTTATAGGTTCCACGGGTTGAAAGGAGCCTGTCGTCCTCTGCATAGAGTATGTATGCCGCTGAGTCGAATAGGTCACATCCCATTGCAACGCATAGTGCGAATATCATTGGATGGCCCGCTCCCATGAGATGGCGAGGGGTGTCGTCGCCAAGCTCCTTCATTGAGTTCATAACCACATCAACAAGGTCCTTGTAGTGATAGGACTCCATCAAAGGAACTACCGCGCCAATAGGGTACAAATCAGCGTCAAGCTTTGAAAGCTCCCTTGCACAATCACGTCTCAAGTCAAGATATGTTGAGCCCTGAACCACGGAGTTCAAAAGCATCTCGATATTGTTTTGTTTTTTGAACTCAACGGCTTCTCGAGCCCTTTCAAGTGTGATTTCCAGGTCGCTTTCTGCCTTTTCACGGTCAACGAATGGTGCTGTCGGTATGTCTAGGCTTGTTCCGATATCGGTCTTGATGAGTTCCTGGAATTCAAGAACCTCCTTGTTTGTTATCTCAACATCACCATACACGGACAGTTGGAATGAGCCTGAATCGGTCATTATCGGTCCGTCGAAGTTTATGAGCTTGTGAAGGCCTTCCTCAATTGCCTTGGCCTTAAGCTCCTCATCCTTATAAATCAAATAAGCGTTAGTTATTACAATGTCTGCGCCGTATTTGGCCACATCTATTGCCTGTTTTCTCGGATGGATTACGGGCATCAGTGCGGGTGTCTTGACGTCTCCGTGCTTGGTTTTCAAAACGCCTACACGTCCCATGTTATCCTTTGCTTTAATCTCAAACATTTATTTTACCTTACCAGTTTTAATTAAGATTACTTTTAAACTGGAAATTATATAAATTTTGCTCAAGTGTGATGTTACAATTGCATCGGTGTTATAAAAAAAAGGAAAAAGTTGGGTTAAGTTTGGACTTAACCACATTGTATCTGTCCTTGATGATTGGCGGTCAATCATCCTTAAAGCGCATTCAGGGAGGAAACAACGCTTTTACAGATACTCATTACAGGATTTTGTCAAATGCACAATATTTGGGAGAAATACCATGCATGCACCAATGATTTTCAGACTTGGGAATTGGTGTAAAATCTCTTGAATCACCAGCACACTCATTTGAAACATAATCCCATAGTTTTTCGTGTTATATTGTTTTTTCGAATTAACAAATGGATTAAAACTTCATCATGATCATGCAACAAAAGGCTAATTTGCAGGACCATGGACATATGTTTTTTACAGACGTTTTCTCGTCCCATCGGATATCCTCAAACATTTGGATTCGTCAGTCAAAGCGAAAATCACTAAAACGCTTTGGGCAATCATGACCCTCATCATGTTTGCCATTATTAGTATTAGCGAGCATGATATATAAAGTGTTATGTCAAAAAATGCAATGGTTTTGACTGCAAAATATTATTATAAAACAAAACATAAAATTTAATTAGATACAATGAGTTATGAAGACAGTGCACGAATAATAAGCGATGACATTTTCGAATTGGTGAATGAATGTTTCCGTCAGGAAAAAAGTACCGGAAATATTGAAGGAAGAGTCAATTTTTTTGACACTTACAATGAATACTTTGTTTTAACAGATGATGGATCCTATTCTATCAATTCAAAGGAAATAAACCATAAAGTTGAAACACTACATACATCTACAGGGGCAATAAGTGAGTCATTTGAGAAATTCATCCGCCCGATGAAATTCGATTACTCCTCAGACATTGCCATACTGGACATCTGTGCAGGTCTCGGCTACAATTCATCAGCAGCCATTGCCGATTTCATGAAAAACTCAAAGGCTAACCTTACAATCGACATGGTTGAAATATCCAAGGCAACATTTGCCTGCGGACTTTTAGTGCCATCCCCAATTCCTGAGCATGACATCACCAAAAGGGCAATCGAGGATGAGCTTGTAAGGCAGGGCTATGCCACACTGCATCTTGAGGAGAGGGAAATCCCATCAAACATTGACATTAACGTCTACATCGAGGACGCAAGAAAAACCGTGCAAGGACTGCCTGATAATACCTATGATGCCATATTTCTGGACCCATTCAGCCAGAACATGGCACCTGAACTGTTTTCAGTTGAGTTTTTCAATGAGTTCAGACGCGTCATAAAGGATAACGGAATAGTTGCCACCTATACCTCTTCCGCTCCTGTGCGTGCAGGCTTTATCGATGCTGGCTTCTACATTGGCCTTGGTCCGATATTTGGAAGAAAGCAAGGAGGAACCCTGGCAAGCCCTAACCCGGAAATGCTTGACTATTCACTTCCAAGAAACGATGAGGTTAGAATCGCACTTTCCGACGTTGGAATACCGTTCAGGGACCCTGGACTTGACGGTTCAAGCGAAGAGATACTTGAAAGGCGTACAGAGGAAAGGCATGAGGCAAGGCACAACACCAAGATATCCTCAGCGGTAAAGACTCCAATATTCTTGGGAGTGGAAATGGATGATGAGAAGCTTAAAAGAAGAGTTGAGCGCAATCTCGCCAAGATGAACATTCCGTCAACAACATCACCTGAGGCAAGATACCTTGTTGAGGTTGAAGACAGCTACCTTGAAAAAACAGACGGTTCAAACAATACAACAACTAGAATCGTTGAAATGAAAAAAAGATTAAAAAAAGTAAAAAATGAGAAATTATAATTTAATATAATTTCCGCTTTTAAGAATGTAAGCAACTTCTTTTGAGGACTTAACCGGAGACATTATTGGAGTCAAGCGGTACGGATGATCATTTGTCACATGCTCCAATCCGAAAATTGAAAAGTCACAGTCACAATCAGGATTTCCACAGAAAATCATTCCCTCAGTACTTCCAGGCTCCATACGGCCGGTTGCCGGGAAAATTCCAACTTCTGTTGTCTCGTCACCTGCCCAGAATACATCCCAGTACAGGTCATGTCCTCCGCAGTACGGACAAGTCCTTTCAAACTCGCACATATACCATTCCCAACCATATTTTGATTCCTCACCGGGAGCGGATGGCCTTCCAATAGCCAATATGGTTAATCCATCTTCAGAAACACCATACTTGTTATAAGCAACACCCATCTCATGCATGATGACTGAAATCTGTCTTGTAACCTTATATCCGGTTGCAAGGTCCTCACACACGACCTTGTACTTTCCGATAGGCAACTTGAATGCTACCTTTGCAACACCCTTGGAATTGGTCTTGACAGTATGGGCGACACCGTTGATGGTTATTTTCATCTTAGTGTCCTTTGCGACCTTACCGCTCTGCTTGAGAAGTGTTGCCTGGAAATATCCGGTTGTGTTTTCAATGGCACCGACGTCAACCGCCTTGATTGAGGCAAGCTTTACGGTGACCTTTTTAGCCAGATTGTATTTGGTATACGGATCAATAGCCTTGAATACATATGTTCCCTTGCCAAGCTTGAATTTTACGGTTGCAACACCTTTGGAATCAGTCTTGACGGTCTTTTTGGATCCGTCAACATAGACCTTCATCTTCTTGTTTGCAGCCAATTTACCATTTGGCTTGTGCAGGGTTACCTTGAACTTGGAAGTCACACCTGTAAACACAGTCATTGAACTGGCTGATAATGGAGACAATACTGTAAGGGTATTGGTAACCTTTTCACCAGTCTTCGGGTTTATTGACTTGATCTTATAGGTTCCAGGTTCTGACAGTACCTTCACTGAGGCCACACCGTTCTTGTTGGTTTTCTTGTAAATGGTGTTTCCCCTCACATAGAATTTAACGTATTTCTTCTTGAGGACCTTACCATTTGTTCCATAGAATTTGGCCTTGAACTTCTGAGAGCCCTGATAGTACTTCTTCAAGTCTGATGCAGTTATTGATGACTTGACGGTAATCTTGTTGGAAATCTGATATCCGTTCGGATGAATGGCATAAACCACATATTTGCCTTTCTTCAAGTTCACTTCAAGACTTGCAACACCATTCTTGTTGGTTTTAACTGTGTATGTCTTGCCGTTGAGCTTGAACTTGACATTAGTGTTTTTCAATGCCTTACCGTGTGAGTCTAGAAAAGTTGCGCTGTACTTGGTTGGACTCTTATATGTCTTGGTGACATCCTTACCTGTAATGACAGGCAATACCTTAATCTTGTTTGAAGTTGTCACGTTCCCAAAAATTGCCAATATGCTGTATGTTTTAGGACTCAAGTCAATGGTAAGTGAAGCCTTTCCGTTGGCGTCAGTTGTTTTCACATAATCATTACCGTTGAGGTTGAGTGTGACATTGGCATTGCTGACAGGCTTTCCGCCATCAGACAAAGTTACCGTGTAACTTGATCCACCCTTATAATACATGCTTACGTCACTGCCCTTCAGAGAATAGTCATGCTGAACAGTGTCATTTTCATCAGCGGACAGTACCTCAACATCACCCGATGGAGGTTCCTCATCCACTTCACTGACAATCATGTCATCTGTTGAGTTTGAGTCAATCGCTGCAACTGCAGACACAGACAGCATGAAAACCAGTGTCATTAAAATTAAACTAATTTTCTTATTAAACATAACGTTAACTCCATTTAACATTTTGTTCGTATTAAATTATCTTTACTTAAAGGTATAAAAAGCTTTTTATTTTCAAAAAGAGTTATTAACTGTTTGATTTTGAATAAATAACCCAAAATAAGTTAATAATAAGTATAAAAAGGTAAAATTAATTGGAATGATTATTAAAAGATAAAATCCATTTGAATCGAAAATCATTTAAAAAGCTTTTATTAAAAAACCCTTTTAAATAATGCCATAAGTGAAAAGAAGGTATCAACATGGTTGATTATGATAAAAAATGATTAATTGATTTAAATTAATTTGATTTAAAAAAGAAAAAGTTTAATAGCCTAAAATTAAATTTAAGCCATTATTCAACAGTTACACATTTCGCCAAATTTTTCGGCTTGTCAGGGTCATGACCCTTCTCGAGAGTGATGTAATATGCTATGAGTTGCAACGGAACAATGTAAACTAAAGGTGCTATTATTTCCTTAACCTCTGAGTTTATTCCAATGACATCACTTGACTTTGCCTTTAATGACTCGTCATCACTGGACCCTATAGCCAATACATTAGCGCCACGGGATTTTACTTCCTCGAGATTGCTCATTGTCTTGAAGTAATTGTCACCAGGAGGTATAATAACAACCACCGGTATTCCCTCGTCAATCAAGGCCAACGGACCATGCTTGAGCTCTCCTGCGGCGTATCCTTCACCGTGAATGTATGTGATTTCCTTAAGCTTGAGCGCACCTTCCAATGCTGTCGGATAGGAGTATCCTCTTCCAAGGTAGAAGAAGTCACGTGCATAGTTGTATCTTTTTGAAAGCTCCTTGACCTGCTCAACGCTTTCCAGTGCCTCATCGATGAATTCAGGAACCTTGTCAAGCTCTTTTAATAATTCAACGTTCCTGGATATGAGTGCTGCGAAAAGATATATTGCAGTCAATTGGGCAACATAGGTCTTTGTTGCTGCAACACCTATTTCCGGACCTGCCTGGGTCTGGATAACGTATTGGGCTCTTCTTGTGATTGATGAGCCTGCAACATTGACTATACCAAGTGTCTTTGATGTCTGGTTGGCAACATCAAGTGCCTTGAGTGAATCTGCTGTCTCACCGGATTGTGAGATAAAAATAACTAAAGTGTCTTCGTTCAGGGTGTTTGCGGAGTACTTGAACTCTGATGCAAGGATTACATCTGTTGGAATGCCTGCCAGTGACTCGATGAGGTATTTACCGGTCAGTGAGGCATGGTATGATGTTCCGCATGCCACGAAGCATATCCTTTGAAGGTCACCCACATCATCGATTATTTCCTGGATATTGTCCTTCTGTGTGAGTGTGTTTCTAACGGCTGTTGCCTGCTCGTTGATTTCCTTGATCATGAAATGGTCATATCCTTCCTTTTCAGCCATTTCAGGAGTCCAGTTGATTGTGTCTATTTCCTTGTTGACCACATTGTCAAACTCGTCATGAACAACGACGCCGTCACGGTCTATGATGACGATTTCCCCTTTTTCAGGGTATATTATGTCACGGGCGTATTTCAATATTGCTGGAGAGTCTGATGCAAGGTAATATCCTTCCTCACCGATACCTACAATCAATGGTGAGTCCTTACGGGTTGCAACAATCTTGTCAGGTTCGTTTTTGGAGATTGCTGCTATCGCATAGGCTCCCTTAATGACATCAATGGTCTTTCTCACCGCATGTTCAAGGTCGAACTTTTCGGCCATGAACTTCTGGATCAGGTGGGGAATGACCTCGGTGTCGGTGTCTGACTTGAAGACATGGCCTTCAAGAATCAGTTTCTCCTTGATTTCCAAGTAGTTTTCAATGATACCATTGTGTACAACCGCAATGGTATTGTCCTCGTCAACGTGAGGGTGTGAGTTCATTTTTGAAGGGTCTCCGTGTGTAGCCCATCTCACGTGAGCTATTCCGAAGCTTCCAGGCATGTCTGTAAGGTCAAGTTTCCTGTCCACTTCCTCGATTTTGCCCTTGTCCTTTTTGATGTGAATCTTATCCTCGCTGAATGTGGCAAGGCCTATTGAATCGTATCCTCTGTATTCCAGCTTGGATATGCAGTCAAAAAGTATTGGCGCCACATCTTCCTCTTCCTTTAGAATGCAGCCTACAATTCCACACATGCTTATCACCTTTGATAATCGTAAATTTTCTTATACATGTTCACAACATCCCCGATAATCATTATTGCGGGAGTGTTGATTTTTTTCTCTGAAATGTCCGCCAATGTTCCGAACACAAGGTTTTCATCTGGAAGTGTTCCGCTTTCAACAACACATACCGGTGTGTCCGGTGAGCGGTATTTCATTATCTCTGAGGTATTTTCCTTAATGTTTCCAATACCCATCAGTATAATTAATGTGTCGGCAGTGTAGTCCCAGTGAACCTGGCTTTCAGGTTTTGTCGGGTCCTCATGGCCTGTGACGATTGTCACTGAGGTTGCCACTGCCCTGTGAGTTACAGGTAGTCCTAGAGAGGTTGGTGCTCCGATGGCGGAAGTTACACCTGGAATCACTTCAAACTTGATATCATGTTCCATCAATGCCAATATCTCCTCTCCACCACGGCCGAAGACGAAAGGATCTCCTCCTTTAAGCCTTACGACATTCTCATGGTCTTGAGCCTGCTTTATTATAAGCTCGTTGATCTCATCCTGAGTCTTGTAATGCTCGCCTGCCTTTTTACCTACATATATCCTTTCGGCAGTTTCCGGAGCATGGGCCAATATTTCCTCATTGGCCAAGTAATCATACAATACGACATCAGCCTTGTTCAAGGCCTTTACGGCCTTAAGAGTTATTAAATCAGCATCTCCAGGTCCTGCACCAATCAAATAAACTACCATATTATCACTAAATTATAAAAATCCTTTAAAGAAGTTCAAACCATCATCTGAACCGAAGAGTTCCTCACATGCCCTTTCAGGGTGAGGCATCATTGCGCATACAAGACCGGACTCGTCACATACGCTTGTAATTGCTTCCATGGAACCGTTAGGGTTCTTTCCTTCAAACTGCAATACGATTTGGTCCTGGTCCTTTAAAAGGTCAATGTCCTCGGTGTAGAATCTTCCTTCAGCGTGAGCTATAGGGAGCTTGATGATTTCATCTTTCTTGAATGCCTTTGTGAAAGGGGTTCTTGATGTTCCGACTTTAAGCTCAACCCATTCGCAGTTGAACTTAGGGTACTCGTTTGTGATGAATATTCCAGGCACAAGTCCGATTTCTCCTAGAATCTGTGCACCGTTACATATTCCGAGCACTGGTTTTTCCTCTTTCACCAATTCCTTTATTCCATCGATTACCGGAGTGATTGATGCCATTGCACCTGCTCTCAGGTAATCTCCGTATGAAAATCCGCCGGGAATGACTATGCCGTCATAGTCTGTGAGTTTTTCCTCGCTCCACCAGATGTATTCCGCTGTCATGCCTGCAAGCTCTATTGCCTTTGCAACGTCACGGTCGCAGTTTGTTCCCGGAAATCTTATTACTCCAATTTTCATTTTTACACCTATTTGCCGCAAGCCATGTTCTGTGGAATGACGTTGATCTTGTAATCGTGGATTACAGGATTGCATAAGAGTCTTTCGCACATGTCAACAACGTTTTCCCTGATTGCTTCCCTGTCTTCCCCTTCCATTTGGAACTTGAGGATTTCTACGGTTTTCATGTTGCTCACTTCATATCCTAAAAGTTCTAGTGACCTTTCGATTGTGGTCGCTTCAGGGTTCAACATGCCGCTTTTAAGGGAAATCTTAACTTCAATATCGAATAACATCTAAATCACCTTTTCATCATCTGGAATAATTCTATTATAAACTTCAACGTAAGCTTCCATTACTTCATCATCTTTTCCTTTCCTGAACAGTTCCTTGTCTAGCATGTCAAGGGTCTTGCTGTCCCATAACCTGCAGCTGTCAGGGGAAATCTCATCACCCAAAAGGATGTTTCCGTCCTTGTCCTTACCGAACTCGACCTTATAGTCAACAAGGATGATTCCCGCATCAGCGAAGAACTTGGTTAGAATCTCATTGATTTTCAAAGCCTTTTCGGTTAATGTGTCTATTTCATCCTGTGTTGCAATGCCCAATGCCTTGATGATTGAATCGTTTAGCATAGGATCATGGTACTCGTCAGCCTTGAAGTCCATCTGGACGATCGGTGGCTCGAGCCTTGTGCCGTCTGCGATTGGGTATTTGCGAACAAGACTTCCTGTTGCAATGTTTCTCACGATGACCTCGATTGGAATCATCTCAAGCTTTTTGGCAAGCATGACGTTAGGTTCAGGCAAGTCGATGAACTGGGTTTCAACGCCGTTTTCTTCAAGTACTTTAAAGATCTTGGATGAGATTACGGCATTGTATGAGCCTTTCTTGTTCATTACTTCCTTGCGTTCACCGTCACCGGCGGTCATGTCGTCTCTAAACTCGATGATAACCTTATCATCGTCATCGGTAGTGAATACGCTTTTCACTTTTCCACTGTTAATTAACTCTTTTTTGTCCATGATATCAACAAATAAATTATTATAATATAATTTTTGACTTTAATATTATATAAAAATAGTTTTTCAAATTGGAATAATTGGCAAATTTTAAAAACATCAAAGACAAATTAGAAAACATGGGAAATCACACCCGATTTCCATAAGCACGGGAGGTAACTGAAATATTGAATATTTGGAGGAAACAGTTATGTTAATCAATCCCGTTGAAAGATACTGTCTCAACAAAGGAAGAGAACAAGGCAAGAAAGAAGGCATTGAAGAAGGACTGAAAAAAGGAATAAAAGAAGGTAAATTTGATGCAAAAATTGAAATGGCTAAAAGACTACTTAACGACGGCCATCCAATTGGATACGTATCAAAAATATCAAGTCTGCCTTTAAACACCATAAAAATAATAAAAATAGAATAGCGGTTACAATTTGTTAATGGGAATTCCCACATGTTCTTCCTGTGGGAATTTCATGCCGTTGAGCTTTCCGTTTGGAAGTTCAGACATTACTATCACCGGAAACTCATCATTTGCCTTTAAAAACATCTGATGTGTCACGTCCTGGCGTGTCCTGACCGCTATTGTATAAACATTGTCCTCGACGGTCACATCGCCGTCAAGGAAAACCTCATTGAACGGATGGTTTAATAAGTACTCCGGCATGTCAATGTCAATGCCGAAGTGCTTGAGCAATACGCTTAGAATCATCCAATCATTCCATGCTTGGAAGCTTGTCCTGATCGGAATCGTAGGATGAGCCTATTAAGTCACCGGTTTCGGTGTCGTATTGCCTGAATCCGCCGTCCTTGTATGTGACTTCACGATAGTATCCTTCACCGTTCTGTGCGTTGAATTTAACTTCCTCTGAAACGATATCACTAGCCTTGTCGATTACTGATCCGCCGGAGGATGAGTCGCTTGAATCTGAAGATGCAACATTACTTACTTTATCCACTATATCACCTACACTACTTGAATCTACGTTATCAATTCCCGCTTCGTTCATTACGTGAAGCGCTGTTGCGCCACCGACAACTATCACAACTGCAATGATTGCCAATATGGCCAAAATAAAGCCTTTCATATTTTCACCTCACTAAGCTTTTCATTAGTTATATGAATGATGGCATTAAAATACTTTTCTGTTCATTTTATATAGATGCAAAATCTAAAATACTAACACATGAACCTTAAGGACACCATGATACTCTTGATATTCCTGCTGGCGATAGTGGGTTTGATTGTTGGAATATATTACAGCGAGGACGTATCCAGCGAGAGCACTCATCACTCAAGCCACAAGAGAGTTTATGAGGAATCCGATGGTGTTTTAACCGTCACACTTGAAAAGAATAATGATAATGATTATAATAGATTTTTAACTTGAAAAAAAAGAGGGTTATAAACCCTAAACTCTTTCTTCAGCCTTGTCCCAGTCAGGGTTTTTGGCCGGCAGTACTGTGAATATCAGTGTTACAATTAAAAGTATTGCAGCTGAGATTACAGTGAAAATCAATTGGTCTGTTGTTCCGTTGTTGATAACGTCAAACATTCCGCCTATCCAGACGATTGCAACGAATATCGGAAGAACGAATTTGACTACTAATATCCACCATTTTCCAAGCTTCAATGACTTTGATTTTGAATTTAAAAAGTCGATTAGCTTTTCTGCCTTGAATATCCATGCGAATATTATGCATTCCAGAATTACTCCAAAGAGTATTGCAATCTGGTTGATGAAAGTGTCCACAAATCCTAGAACCTCTCCACCATATGCTGTGGCGTAAATCATTGAAACTGCCGCTCCGACAATGATGAGGATTGTCATTGTCCTTTTTCTTGTAAGGCCGAACTTGTTCTGGATTGAGAATGCCAAAGGCTCGATTGTTGAGAGGATACTTGTAAGACCTGCCAGGTAAACTGTCAGGAAGAACAGTGGTCCAAGCACGTATGCCCATTGGCCTAAAACATTGAATACAATCGGATATGCGATGAATACTAAACCGGTTCCTTGTGTGACTAAATCAGCAACTGCTGTTCCGGACTGTAGGGACATGTAACCGAGAATTGAGAAAACACCTAATGCTGCGAAGTTCTCAAACAGTGAGTTTGCAAGAGCGATTGAGATGGTGTTAGTGACTAAATCAGCATCGTCCTTGGTGTAGCTTGCATATGTGAATGCGATTGACATACCAAGGCTTAATGAGAACACAATCTGTCCGAATGCAGCCATCCAAATCTCGAAATTGCCCAGAAGTGACCAGTCAGGGTTGAAGAGTTCCGCCAAACCGATTGATGCACCAGGCAGAGTAAGTGAGAATCCGACAATGATTACCATAATAATGAATAATAACGGAACCAGCACCTTTGAAACCTTACCGAGACCTGCTTCAAGGTCACGGTGTGAGATAAACCAAATGATTACCCAACCGACAAGCATTGCAACCGCTACAAGCGGGATGAACTGGACAAGCCCAGTTATGGAATCAGATGATTGAAGGAGAGTGGTTGTGAAGTATGCGTTAGGGTCCGCTCCCCAGCCCTTGAAGAAACTCAATATCATGTAGATTCCATCCCATCCGAGGATAGCTGAGTAATAAATCATAATCATAAAAACAGCGACCGGCAAGAACCAGCCTAAATACTCCCATTTGGAGTTGATTTTCTTAACCGCCTTAGCGAAGGAGGACTTGAAATTGTATCCGACACCATACTCGAGTATGAGGAATGGTATTCCCATAAGAAGGATTGCAACGATGTATGGGATGTAGAATGCCCCTCCACCGTTGGAGTAGAGCACATACGGATATCTCCAAATGTTTCCTAAACCGACAGCAGACCCGATCATTGCAAGTATGAATGACAGGTTGCTGCCCCATTCATTTTTATCCTGTGACATAATAAAATTTCCTATACGTTATGTCAAATATTTTTGTAGTTTATTCATTAAAAAGGTTTATATTCAGGGTTTTATTTTAAAAAAAATGATTGTGAAATGATTTGTTTAAAAAAAATGAGATTAACTTATAAGGATATTGAATAAATGGGAAAAAAGGTAAAAGAAATTATAATAATTCAGATTCATCTTGGTATTTGTCAAGTTACTATACGGCGGATTTGATTGAGTTCCTTTCACACAAATAACGTAAGGCATGCCGAGGGATTGTAAAATAATGAAAAAGCAATGATTCAAGCCCACGAAATATTAATAAAAAAATATAATTAGTATTTGCCGAAATCTATTTCGTTCAGGATATGACAAAACTGCTCTTCTTCAGGTGGAAGTTGCATATAATCCCCATAAATAGGAATTAATGTATTATCATCATTATTAGGAATATTAAATAAAGAATCCTCAAATTTAGCCTTTTTTGGAGGTTTATAATCATCACGTTTAAAAACAACACGTTCTCTCAATGTTAAATCTGTGACAAATTGACCACTATCTGATTTTTCATATTTTCTAAATAGTCGAGGGATTCTTCTTTGGAAATAACTTGGATTTAAATTAATTAAATTTAACAATGAATGGATAAAATTAAGAATTAAATTAATAATTTTAGGATAAGTATCAAATGTTAATACAGAAATTGCATGCAATCTAGTGACAATAAAACAATATTGAATAAATAACCATCTTTTTATTTTATTATCCGGTAAAACATCTAAAACAAAAAGATCTATATGAATTCCTAATTTGAATGAAACCTTATTGTCCCAATATTCGGCCCAATATGTTCCATTTAAAGACATTCGTCCAAACTCAAAACAATACTCGGGATTATATCTTGGATCAAAAATTGTATATTTCTCATTAGGATGCTCTTCCATAACTTTTAAAAATTTTTCATAATCTTCACGAAAAATCATGATATCAATATCATCATCCCATGGGATAAAACCCTGATGTCTTATAGCACCAATTTGAGTTCCAAAAATTAAGTAATATTCAATATCATTTTCTTCACAAATTTTTACAAAATCTTTTAAAATCATTAATTCCACATCTTGAAGATGGGAAAGAACGTCCCCTTGTAGAATATTATCCATTTTATCACAAGTTATTTGATGAAATTAACATCTTTATTTTCAAAATCTTCAATAATTTTACAAATTGCTTTAGAAACTTTATAATCTATATAAGCATTATTTCTACTTAATTCAATAGATTTAGCAAAAGCTACAAGTTCATATCTTATTCCTTCACCATCCAATTGATAGAAGTATTTTTTATTATCCTCTTGATTTTCAAATCTTAATTCAAAATAATCTGTTTTCCACCAAGGTGCAGGAACAAACGCATAACCTTCAGTTCCGGAAATTATTAATTCACCTTCAGATTTAACACCATTAGCAACTTTTATTGAAGCAACCGCATTTTCATATTGAAAATCTATTTTAGTAAATAGATCAAAATTTTGGTTTTCATCTAATGTTAATGAATTGATTGTTTTATTTTTATAATCAGTACCCAATATTTGAAATATTGGTAAAAGAGCAGTTGGAGCCCATGAAGTAATACTATTCCAAGAATTATCCTCATATTCCCTCAGGCTTGTACAAGTTGCATCAACAGAATAGATTTCTCCAATTTTACCTCCTTTAAGTAAAAGTAATAATCTATTATATGCTGTGGAATAAGCTGTTTTAATAGAATCCATTAAAATTAAATTATTCTCATCAGCCATCTGTTTTAGTTCATCAAAATCTGCCTGATTTAATGCTATTGGAGATTCGCATAAAACATGTTTTTTATGAGATAATGCTTTTTTAATATCTGAATAATGCTGTGATGGATGAGATATGATAAATACTGCATCAACAACAGACAATAATTCATCAAAATCATCAGTTAAGAGCAATTCTTGATTTTCATAGGATTTTCTTTCATTATGATTAGGTACAAGAATCGCATTAACTTCAATCCCATTTACAAATTTAGATTCTTCATAAAACTTATTTAAAACATTACCTTCCCCAATCAATCCTAAATTAATGCTTCTTTTTTCAGCTCGTAAATCTGAACTTGAAACTCCTTCAGTCCTTTCAAGATAAATAACATCACAGTACTCTTTTAAATAATCAAAATAACCAACCCAATCGGAACCTACAGTGAAAATATCTATCCCTAATCTTTTTATATCATCGATTTTCTGACCTTCATACTCTTCAATGATAATTTCATCAGCAAGACCCGTAGCACGAACAGATTCTATTCTTTCCATTAGGGATTGTTGAACATTGATTTTTCCTCTTTTTTTATCAAAATCATCTGCTGTAACTCCAACAATCAGATAATCTCCTAGTTTTTTGGCTCTTTCAAGGAGTCTTTGGTGACCATAATGGAATAAATCATAAGTTCCATAAGTTATTACTTTTTTCATTTAAAATAGCCCTCTTTTTTGAATATCTCTAAGTGCTTCTATTAATGTGTCATTGTCTTCTGGAGATAAATCTCCCATATGACCCACTCTAAATAGCATGGTTTCAGATAAGTCATCACGTGCTGTACTAACCCAAATATCATATTCATTTTTAAGGATTTCAACAATATTGGCTTCAATTTTTTCATTAGAGTGGACTGTTGTTACTGCATTTGACAAACATTTGCATTTAACTTCAAATGGGAATTCTGTGATTTTATTTCTAAAATCTTCAGCTAATGATGAGATTCTTTTGATTTCCTCATCAATACCTCCATCATTTTTAAGTTGTTTTAATCTAGCATTAAGCTGTAATATCACTGTAATTGCCGGAGTAAATGGAGTTTGACCTCTAACACCGTTTATTAACATGTCTTCAAAATCAAAATACATGGATTTACAATCATTTTCTTCAACACGTTTAATTGCATCTTCAGATAAAACAATAATAGCAATTCCTGGAGGGCATGCTAAAGCTTTTTGTGATCCAGTCAATACAACATCAACCCCATGTTCAACCATATTTAAATCATCAGCTAAAAAGGAACTGACTGCATCAATAACCAAAAATAAATTATTTTTTTTACAAAATTCACTTATTAAATTAATATCATAATAGACTCCAGAACTAGTTTCACATATATTTAGCAAGAATGCAGTATATTCCTTACCATCATATTCATATAATTTTTCATGAGTAAGACAATGTCCAAATTCTAGTTTAATCTCATCACAGTCAATATTATGTAAATTGCATAAGTCAACAAATCTTTGACCAAATCCTCCTCCGTTAACAATTAAAACTTTATCATTTTCATTGAATACATTCATTACAGTAGCTTCCATACCTGCAGTCCCTGATCCAGTTAAAAAAATAGCTCTTGAATCATCACTGGCATGGAGAAGTTCTTTCATTAACTGTTCATTTTCTAAATTCACTTTAGAAAATTCCGGAGTCCTAAAGTAAGGTGTTTGTTTTGAACCAATATCCAAAACTAAATCACTACTCATCACAGGCCCTAATGCAAAATTTAACATGATAATCACCTTATCCAATTACATAAAACATGTAATTAGTTTCAGTATGGTCGCTTAAATCATCGAAAAGATGACCTGTACGCATTTCTTTACAGTTTAATTGTTTAAAGAAATCTAAATATTCTTGTTCAGTCCTATAAATTGCACTATAATCAGATTCTAAACCTTCAGAATAGAAATCTTTAAGGGTTAATCTTGTTTCCATACAGGAAGTTGGTTCCATAGCAAATATTATTTTATCTTCAGCACCAATTTCGTTAACTTCATCCATGATAATGTTTATATCATCGTCATTAATGTACATTAAAAATCCAGAAAATATTATTACATCAAATGGAGGTTCAATCAGTAACTCATCAACTTTAATATCGGTAGCGGACATTAATTGGAATTTACAGTTATCAAATTCTTTATAGGAATTTTTAGCAATTTCTAAAAGTTCTTCAGAAAAGTCTAAACCTAAATATGAATCGCATTTGTCATGCAATGCTTCAACCCATCTACCAACGCCACAACCAATTTCAAGAACCTTTTTGCCTGAAACGTCGACATTTTCATAGAATATTTTTTTCTCTTCTTGGTGTCTTTGTTCAGAGTTTTCCTTATCTTGGAATAAAACAATTGAAAATTCACCTTCTTCATCTTTACTTGCTCTTTTATTGAAGAAATCTTTAACTTTATCAGAGTTAATATCTTCTTTATCTCCATATAATCTAGACATTTTAACACCTTTAATAATTATGTTAATTAATTAGTGGAAAACTAATCAAATATATTATATAATTATTTAATCATATAATATATATTAAACAACTCTTTATTAAATTTTTATATAATCAAAATAATATTTATTTAAAAAAATTAGATAAAGATTAAATAAATGATAGATAAATTCTTCTAATATGATTTATTAGTGATATAATAAAAATAAAGGAAAATAAACATGATTAAAGAAAAAAGATATGATGATGAAACATTGAAACATCAACAACAAGTCAGCATGAAAATCTTAAATTATCTCATAAAAATTTGTGAGGAAAACAATTTGACTTATTTCCTGTATGGAGGCACTTTAATTGGAGCTGTAAGGCATCAAGGATTTGTGCCATGGGACGATGATATTGATGTAATCATGTTTAGAGAAGACTTTGAAAAATTAAATAAAATTTTAGAAAAAAACATTGATGACAAATATAGATTCATGAATTGTTTAAATGAAGAAACATATCATTACACTTGGGGAAGGTTAATGCTAAAAAATACCATTTTCAAAGAATGGTGGGCAGATCAAGTTGATTATGAACCAAATATCTATATTGACATATTTATTTTAGACAATATTCCAAATAACAAATTTAAAAGATTTATCCATAGATGGACATGTTATTTTTTAAATATGATTTCATCTTATTCTTTAATTAAACATGAAAATGATTCTAAAATAAAAAAAATAATTCAGCAAACAGTTTATTATACAATTAAAGTGCTCCCTATTTCCCCGGATAGTATTAGAAAAAAATGTGTTAAATCATTCACTAAATATCAGAATGAGAACTGTGAAGAAGTATGTGATTTTCCATCTTCAGGAATAATGCCTATTTCTTTTAAAACAGATTGGTTCCCTGTAAAAAAAGTGAAATTTGAAGATATTGAAGTCAATATTCCAAATAATTATGATAAAATCCTAAAACTGGAGTATGGCGAGTATATGGAATTGCCACCAGAAGAGGATAGATTTAGGCCTGCGCCAGAAGAGATTGATTTTGGCGAATATTAGAAATCTAGAAAACTGCACATCGAGAATTAGACCCAAATATAAATATTTAAAAAAAATATCATAGTAACTATTAATACAATTACATTCAAATATATTAACGGAGATTAAATGGTAAAAAATAAAAAAAACATATGTTTAGTGACTACAGTATATTCATTTTTCTTATATTTATTGATAAATGGATATAATGAAGATGATATCTATATATTTACTGCATGGTTCCCAAAAGAAGTATCTGACAATGTGAAACACATTAAAATGCCACCAGTAGTTTTCAGAGGGAAAAAATTCGCTGAATTAAATTCAATATCAGGAATTTACAAAAATATTATTGGATTCTCTAGATATTTCTATGGATATTTTAAACTTAGAATATTACTATTTATTAAAACATTTAACTGCGATGTCGAAGTTTACGGACATGCACAGACACCATTTTCATATATATTTTTTGAAAATACCTCCAATATAATTGAAGATGGAATGGAAAACTATACTGCAAAAATATGTGAAACCCACAAAATAAATCATATCATTGATACACTTTTACATATTTGTGGAATTTATTTTTTAAATATATGCGAATGTTATGGTACTCATAAAAATGTAAAAAATGTTTACTTGACAAATAACCTTGATCATCCGTTAATTAATGATAAATTACAAGTGATTGATATAAAACAACTTTGGAATAACTTAAATGATGCTGACCAAAAGAAATTTTTAGAAATATTTAATGTGAATATTGAGGGCATAGATTTTAATAAAAAAACTGCTCTTTTATTAACAGAACCTTTATCTGAAGGATATTTAATAAGCATAACCGAAGAAGAAGAAATACAAATATATAAAGAAATGATTGAAAAGTTTAATGATTATCAAGTGATTATTAAACCTCACCCGAGAGATACAAAGGATTTTAAAAAAATATTTCCAAATGTAAAAGTTATTGATAGAAGTTTTCCAGTGGAAATATTGACTATGATTGATATTAATCCAACTGTCGTATGTTCTGTTGTTTCCACTGCATTATACAATTTTGAAAAAAGTCAAATTTATGTATATGATGGAAAATTGACTGATGAATATATTATTAATGCACAGAATGAATTGTTAAAGATACTAAAAGAAAAAAATTTAAAGTTAATTCATTAATTTATAAATGATAAATCAAATGGAGTTCCTTTTTTTAAATCTTTTTTTACTTGTTTACCTAATATTTCCTTTAAATATTTCGGATGAAGACCAAACCCTGGCCTGATTGAACGGACATTACCTTCAGTGATAATATCTCCTTTTTTCATATCCTCAACAACAAATAATGATCTTGAAAATTCACGGTTTGCTTTCACTTTATCAGATAACTCATAACTAACATTACCTAATGCTTTTTCAACATTTCTTATTGAATCAACCATTTGTTTAAATTCTAAAGGTTCCATTGAAAAGTCAGAATCTGGACCTCCCATATTTCTATCCAAAATAAAGTGTTTTTCAATGATTTTAGCACCTAATGCAATCGCAGCTGTTGAAACTTCACCTCCTAAAGTATGATCAGACAATCCAACAGCAACACCAAATTTATCTTCAATATCTGGAATAGTATTTAAATTTATTTCATCTAAAGGAGCAGGATAGGATGAAGTGCATTTTAAAAGTGCAATTTTATTATTACCTGCATCTAAACAGGTTTTAACAGCAAGATCAATATCTTCCAATGAAGCAATGCCAGTAGAAATAATTATTGGTTTGCCTTTACTTGCAACATATTCAATCAATGGAATGTCAGTTATCTCAAAGGATGCGATTTTATATGCAGGCACATCCATATCTTCCAGAAAATCTACTGAAGTTTTATCGAAAGGTGAAGAAAATACGATTAAGCCTAAATCTTCTGCAACCTTTTTGAGTTTAGGTTGCCAATCCCAAGGCATGTATGCATCTTCGTACAACTCATGAAGGACTTGTCCATCCCAAATAGTCCCCTGCTTTATTTGGAAATATTCATTATCACAATCAATAGTAATGGTATCTGGAGTGTATGTTTGAAATTTAACCGCATCGGCACCAGCCTCTTTCATTGCTTTAATTGTCTTAACTGCAACATCAAAATCATTCATATGATTAGCAGATAACTCTGCTATTATAAATGTTGGTTGATTAACACCTATTTCCTTATTTGCTATTCTCATTTAAAAACACCTAAAATTTCATTTAAATTATTTACTATATAATCAGCTTCAATTCTTTCATAACCTCTTTTTTTCCAGTAATCTAATTCATCTTCCATTTTAACCTGGATTGATTTCATACCCAATTGTTTTGGAGCTTTAAAATCCTTATAAGGATCATCACCAATATAACATGATTCATTTACATTAGAATTAAGAAGAGACAACGCTAACTTATATGGTTCAACTGAAGGTTTCCAAAAGTCACTACCTAAAATATCAGTGAAAATGATTTCATCAAAATATTTTTCAATATTTAATGCATCCACTTTTCTTTTTTGAACAAAAGACCTACCATCAGTTATTAATGCTAATTTATAATCTTTCTTTAAACGATTTAAAAGAGGAATTGATTCGGGATATAAAGATATGTCAGGAAAATGAAATCTATAAATATATACTAATGTAGAAACATCTTCATTAAAATCAAAATCAGATATCAATCTATCAAATACACTACCTCTACCATCTTCATTAAAGATATCCATAATTTTTGAAAATAAACTATCAAAATTACAATCATATTTATTACTTAAATACTTTGCAACCTCTTTAAATCCGCTTTCGACATAAGTTTTCTCAGGATATAATGTATTATCCAAATCAAAAATAATTGATTTCATTATTTGTCCTCTAAATTTTGTCCATCAATAAAATAATCCTCAACAAAACGTAATGCCACCAAATTATCTTTAAAATTACCTATTCTTGATTCTAATTTTTCACCATTTAATAATTTAATTAAAAATTCGGCAGAATTAGCTCCTGCTTCAAAACTAATACTTGCAGCTCCCCCAAAACGAGGATTTATTTCAATGAATTTAATGTTAACACCATCAAAGAAACATTGAATTGTATTATGTCCTTTAAGTTTTAATTTTTCCGCTAGTCTAACAGATTCATCGATAATTAATTTATTATTAACAGTTCTGGTTACTAAAGACTCTCCCCCCCAAACATTTACCCTTTGCCTAGGAACTGCAGAAATAACTCTCCCTTCAAAATCTGCAAACAAATCAATAGTATACTCCGGTGCTTCGACACACTCCTGAATAATAAAATCATTATCTTTAGACAGTATCTTATCTAATTCTTCAAATGAATCTACTTTAAATGTATCCATACCACTTTTTCCGACAACAGGTTTTAAAAATAAAGGAAAATCTTCTTTTGAAATTGATTGAATGTTTTCAAAAGTATTTGGAATTCCAAAAGCATTATTTTTACAAAAATTGATGAATTTAAGTTTATCCTGACAAATTTCAATAGTCTCAACATCAGAAACCATCAATTTTACACCAATTTCATCAAATAAACTTTTATTCTTGGAAAACAAGATTAATTCTTCATCACGAGTTGGAATAATAAGTTTAACTTCATTATTTTTACAAAAATCAATTATAAAATCTATAAAATTAGGGTGATCACTTCTCGAAACAATTAAAGATTCATCAGCAAAATATAATGCTGGAGATTCCACATTAATATCAGCAGCATATATTTTACCATTGTCCCCAATAGCCTTTTTAAAATTTCTAACGAGACTAACTTTTCTTGAAGCACTAGTTATTAAAATATTATTCATCAACCCACGACCTAATTAAATTAATTTACCATCCTTTTCATAGGCAATGATTTTTTTAATTCCTGTTTTAAAATCTGTTGGAGGTTGCCAGCCAGTAACTTCCTTTAATTTAGTTATATCTGCACAACTCGCTTCATATTGCTCAGTAGTTCCATGATCATTCACTTTAGATTCATCTAAAATTCCTTCATCAATTAAATTATTAATCAAATTATTAACAGTATTCGGAGTTCCAGTGGCTAAATTTACAATACCTTCAGCTTCACTTTCCTGTGCTAATGTCAGTAATCCTTTTGCAACATCTCCTGCAAAAACATAATCAAATTGATTATCTCCATTATATAAATCCAAAGTTTCACCATTTAGACACATTCTAACCCATCGAGAAACAATACAATTAGAGCCTCTACCATAAACTCTGTAAATCCTTGCGTTTACAACCCTTAAATCTGGCAAGAATAACTCTTTAATAAATTCTAATTCCTTTTCAGTGTAAAATTTAGCTCCACCACATAAATTACGTGGATAAACAATGTCTGTTTCTTTTAAAAATTTTACATCCTTCAATGAATCAGACATGTACAATTGAGTATCATATAATAGATAACTTGAAGCAAAAACGAATGTATTTAAATTAGTCATCTTTTTAGCAATATTAGTTATGTTATGACTAACTAACATGTTATCATGCCAATTCACATCCCAAAATTCGGGAGATTCTTCAGATCTTTCAAAAGCCGCTGCCAAGTGAAGAATTACTTCCGGATTAAAATCAACTAATTCCTGCAAATCATCTGTAGCCAAATCTTTTTGAATATGAGTTACCTCATCCCAATCCCCTTCTGGAAGGGGTAATCTATCAACAGACATAATATCTGCTTCTTCTTCAATTAAATATCTTAAAAGTTCACGACCAATAACACCAGATGAACCTGTCACCAATACTTTTTTATCTTTAAATGAAATTTTACTCATAATTAAACCACCATTTCATCAATTACACGTTTTGAGCCATAACCATCAATGAACTTTTGACCATCAATACTCATTTTTTTACGTGCATCTTTATTATTAATTAAATAATCAAAAATATTTATAAGTTCTTTTTTATCTAAATCTTCCAATTTACCAATAGTTTTAAATAAATTATTATCATCTAACCCAGTTAATAAAACTTCCTCTACATATGATGTTGCACCAACAATCGTTGGCACACCCATAAATGCCAATTCCCAAACTGTTGTCCCTCCACTTGAAAATGCAAGATCTGCCCATTGCATAACTTCCGGCATATTAGATATATTTTTTAGTATTTTAACATTAAATTTGAGATTACCAATAAAGTTATTAAGTATTTCTTCATGAATATTATTAGCTCCTATTAAAACAATGACCTCAAAATCACTGAAATTAAGAGAATTCAAAATTTTTAAAATATCTAACGAGTAATTATTAACATCACTGCCACCTAACGTGACTAAAATGTTATTAGCTTTACTTTTAATTATTTTTGTATAGTTTTGAAATTCTAAAAATTCATTTCGAAGCAATGTGAAATCCGTACCAATTAACAATTTAGTATAATCTTCTTTTTTAGAACTGTACCACTCACATTTCCCGTGTAAATTCTGATTTAAAACAATATTTGAATTATAGTGAGATTTTTTACCATCATCATCAAAAATCAAATAATTAATATCATTTTTTCTTAAAAATCCAAGATAATCTTCATTAAAAACATAGCCATCAACAATGACCCATGAAATACATTTATCCTTGACAATATCGAGTAAAAATTCTGAATCTTCTTTAGAACCTGATTCAAAAGGATTTACAATATACTCCATATTTTCAGAAATTATTCTTTTTTTAAGATTTTCATTATCGTTTATTAAAAAATAAATATTGTCCCTTACTTTTTGCCATTTTTGAGCTAGAGCCAAAGTCCTCATAAAATGCCCCATTCCACTTTCATAGGTACTGTCCACACGAATTAATAAGTTATTCATTGTTTTTCTCCAAATGCCCTTCTATGAATTTTTTAGCTCTATTTAAATCCTGAATATCGCACAAATTCATTGCTTCAATTAATTCTTCATCTAAGTTATTGCAAACTTTTTTTTGGATAACCTCTTCATTAATATATTTAATCCAAGGTTTACGCTCAAATAAATCCAGAATATCCGATAATGTGAAAAAATTATTTTCATAATACAAGTTATTATAAATTACACATAGTAATGCATAATCTTGTGGAGTATCTAAAGTGATGCGGATATCAGAATTATTTTTACTTTCAAAATATTTATTTATTTTAAAATCATCAGGATGAGACTTATAAATGTAAGGAGTTACATGTTCTTTTTCATAGGTCTCAGTTGCATTTAAATATGCTTTTTCTAATGCTTGAAAATTAATAACTTCGCAATCGATTCCTCTTGGAAACGATTCAATTAGACTATTTGATGTATAATCAGCATCAGAATTTATATGACTTTGAATAACTTTATCAATAATAGTCCAGTCAACACATGGACAATCACTGGTTATTCTAACAACCACATCCAAATTAAACTCAACTGAAGCATGATAATATCTTTCTAAAACGTTGTCTAAACTTCCTCTAAAATAAGGAACATTTTCATCAATTGCTACCCTAACAATTTCATCATCTTCAGAATTAACTGTGGTCGCAATAATAACCTCATCTAAAAATTCTGATTTTTTAACACGCCTAATATCTTGTTGTAATACACAAATATTACTTCCATAGGGAAGAGATTGTAAAACTTTTTTAGGGAATCTCGATGAAGAGGTTCTAGCTTGAATAACTGCCCCAATTTTCATTTAAAAATCACCAAATACCTCAAATAATGTTTCTTTTACAAATTCAATATCTTCATCGCTTAATGTAGGATACATTGGAATACTTAACTCTCTTTTATAAAATTCTTCACAAACGGGGCATAAATCCATTTTAAATCCTAGTTTTTGATAATAAGGTTGTTTATAAACAGGAATATAATGCACCTGCACACCCAATCCATTTGCCCTGAGTTTAGCAAATATTTCCTTTTTAGATTTTATGAATTTATCTTTAAGCAATATTGGGTATAAATGATAAGCGGATTTTCTACCCTCTTTTTCTATTGTTACATCAAAATAAGGATTATCCTCAAATATTTCATTATAAATACTAGCAATTCTTCTTCTTGCTTTTACAAATGAATCTAATTTTTTAAGTTGTGATAAACCCAATGCACATTGAATATCAGTTATACGGTAGTTGAATCCAAGTTCCTGCATTTCATAGTACCAATCACCATGAGACTCATTTACAAGATTATTTTTGGTAATTCCATGTGATCTGAATAATTGTAATCGTTCATAATATTCTTCATCATTAGTGACAATTATTCCACCTTCCCCTGTAGTGATGTGTTTTACCGGATGAAAACTGAACATTGCCATTTCAGAATACTTCAAAGAACCTATTTTTTTACCGTCATACACTGCACCTAATGCATGAGCCCCATCTTCAATAATTTTAACATTATCTATTTCAGAGAGTTCTTTTAAATCAACAGGATTTCCAGAATAATGAACCGGAGTTATGAGTTTAGTATTTTCACTAGTTTCAATTTTAGAAGCGTCAATATTTCCAGTTTCAAGTTCGATATCTCCAAATCGAACATTAGCTCCCAAATATAATCCTGCATTGGAACTAGCCACAAATGTGTTTGGAGAAGTTATCATTTCATCACCTTTTTTAAGACCCAATGCAAAATAGGCTCCATGCAAGGCAGAAGTTCCTGAATTGAATGCTACAGCATATTTGGATCCGCAATATTTTGCCAATTCTTTCTCAAACTCTTCAATTTTAGGCCCTTGAGTGATTAATGGAGATTTTAAAGTTTTTATGACTTCCTCAATATCCTCATCATCAATTGTTTGTTTTCCATAAGGTAAAAATTTAGAAATAATATCACCTTAATAAACTATATCAATATGTTTTAAAGCTTCACGAATCTCTTCAACAGTTAACCATTCTGAATTGTTGTCTGATGCATAGCGGAACCTGTCATCAACCTTTTTTCCACCTTCAATTTCGAGATTATCCCACCATTCAAGTTCAGGATAAATTATATAGTAATCATCATATTCATAAGCGGATCTTGAATCCTCTTCAGTAATCATTACTTCGTGAAGCTTTTCACCAGGCCTGATTCCAACGTCTTCAAGTTCACAGTCAGGAAGCATTGCACGAGCGAGGTCTGTCACTTTAAATGAAGGACATTTGTGGATGAACAGTTCTCCACCTCTTGCTTCACCAATAGCTTTTATAACTAAGTCAACAGCTTCATCAAGAGTAATCCAGAAACGAGTCATTCTCATATCTGTAATAGGTAATTTTGTAGCTCCTTCATCAATTAATGTCTTGAAAAATGGAATTACAGAACCTCTACTTCCACTAACGTTACCATATCTTACAACAGAGAAAGTAGTGTTTTTTGCTCCAACATAGGCATTAGCTGCAATAAACAATTTATCTGAAACCATTTTAGTGGCACCATATAAATTAACAGGGTTTACTGCCTTATCTGTTGATAATGCAACTACCTTTTCAACATTTTTGTCGATTGCAACATCAACAATGTTTCTTGCACCATCAATATTGGTTTTAATAGCTTCCAATGGATTGTATTCTGCTGCTGGAACCTGTTTAAGTGCAGCTGCATGAAC
Source organism: Methanobrevibacter thaueri (assembly GCF_015062915.1). Lineage (GTDB taxonomy): Archaea > Methanobacteriota > Methanobacteria > Methanobacteriales > Methanobacteriaceae > Methanocatella > Methanocatella thaueri_B. The sequence continues at coordinate 37,043 of NZ_SUTJ01000009.1, forward strand.
AATGATGTCCACACCATCACATGCCCTTGCAAATCTTTCTTTATCCCTAACATCTCCCAAGAAGTATCTCATTTGCTTTTTGTAATCTTGGAATTGTCTTTGCATCAAATACTGTTTATATTCATCTCTAGAGTAAATAATGATTTTTTTAGGATTGAACTGTTCTAAAACTCTTTTTGTGAATTTCTTACCAAATGAACCAGTCCCTCCAGTAATTAAAATAACTTTATCATCTAACATGATTGAACTCCTTATAATAAAAAAATATATTAATAAAAGTTTATTAATATTAATATATTATTTTTCACTTAAATATTTAACAGAAAAAATATAATTAGGATATTAAGCCTATGAGTCAAATACAAACAATATTTAAAAATATGAGTTGGTTATTTATTTCACAAATAATAGCGAGTATTTGTGGATTCATATGGACCATATTAATGGCAAGATACTTAGGGGTTAGTGAGTATGGAATTTTAGGTTTTGCCATTTCATTTTCGGGAGTTTTAGTCGTTATTGTCGAATTAGGAATTAGTTTTAATATGGTAAGAACCATTGCAACAGACAATAGTTCTGCAACAAAATACTTAGGCAATGCCATACCCCTAAAAGGATTACTTTCAGTTATTTATTTTACAATATCCTTAATTATTTTAATTTTAATAGGATCAAATGAACTTACAATTACAATTACACTACTATTTGTAATAGAAGCGATTATTAAATCATACACTAATATATTAAATAGTGCTTTTCAAGGATTTGAAAAACTCAAATATCAAGGAATTGGAAATACCCTACTAAATATAATCTTATTCATTTTTATTATATTAACTGTTTACGCAGATTTCGGCATATTCGGTATTTCAATATCATATATTTTAGCCAATATTATCGCATTAATTTATGAATATTACGTTTTAAGAAAATATATTACAAAACCTCATTATGAATTCAATAAATCATATTGTAAGGAAATTATATTAGTGTCAATACCATTTGCAATAACAGGATTATTATACACAATATATTATTCCATTGACATGGTTATGTTAACACAATTTGTTGGGAACTATGCAACTGGGATATATAATGCCACATATAAACTAATTTCAGTATTAACCTTATTTTATGGAATATATTCTGCAGTAATCTTTCCAGTTATGAGCAAATTCTTTAAAAAAGATGACAAAATGCTTATAATAAGCTATGAAAAATCAATAAAATACTTGATGCTTATAATGATACCTCTTGCAATTGCGACAATGTTTTACTCTTTAGATATAATTCAATTTATTTATGGGCATGAATATGATGCTGCATCATCAGTTTTATCTATTTTAATTTGGACTGTTTGTTTATTATTCATTAGTGGTGCAGGAAATACATTATTAAATGCAGTGCATAAAGAAAAAACAGTGACAAAGATTTATGCACTTGCAGCAGTGTTCAATATAGTTTTAAACTTCTTTATGATACCTTATTTATCTTACAATGGAGCAGCCATCACAACTGTTTTAAGTGATGTTTTAATTGTGGTTGTTCAAAGTTATGTAATTTATAAACTAGGACACAGACCTAACAAGAAATTATATTATGATTTAATAAAAATCATAGTAGGATCAGGAATATTGGGAATCGCATTGTACTTCCTACACCTAAACATGTGGGTGGCACTGCCTGTTGGAATTATAATTTACTTTGCAACAGTTTACTTATTAAGATTATTCGATGATGACGACAAATACGTCATTAAAGAGATTTTAGGAAGAAATTAGTGATACTATGGCAGTTAAAAAAGAGAGAATATTTTACTACGATGCATTAAGGGCATTTGCAATCATTGCAGTCATAATCTGTCATGTGGACATGTTTTTTGGCCCACTAACAAGCCAAACACAAGTCATTGCACAAATGACTTTCCATGACATCGGAAGGATTGGTGTTCCGATTTTTCTAATGATTAGTGGTGCATTGCTTTTAAACCGTGACTATCCTGATTTGGGACATTTCCTTAAAAAACGTTTTGCAAGAATCATTTATCCATTCATCTTTTGGATAATCCTGATTCTAGGCCAATTATACCTTTATCATTACTATCCGTCATATCTTTGGAAAGTGTTTATAGGTGAGCCTTCAATCACATGGTATTTCTGGACACTCATTGGGATTTACCTGTTCATTCCTGTCATAAACGCATTCATCAAGGAATATGGAGAAAAGGGAATCAAGTACTTTTTAGCAATATGGTTCATCACAATGGTTCTGAGAACATTCAACGCTTATCCATTATGGCAATACTTTGATTTGAACATGTTTGCAGGATATATAGGCTATCCTATCTTAGGTTATTGGCTTTCAACCAAAAAATTCAACATGAGCGACGTTAAGGTATGCATTTTAGGTCTCATCACACTTTTAGTGTCATTGTCAGTGTTTGTTTATCTGAACTATCTCGGCAGCGACTGGATCAGTCTGATTTATCAAAACATTCCAATAATATTCATGGGATCCGGCCTGTTCCTGTTTGTAGAATATCTGGATAAGCTTCACAAGTTCGATTCAATTAAAAATAACTTCATAGGCAAGGCAATAATCTCATTGAGCGTGTGCAGCTACGGAATGTACTTCTCACATGTTCTGGTGGTGAAATTCCTGTCAGACTACAATCCGCACACTCACCTGATGTTTCCGGTGATGTTTGTGCTTACAATATTCCTGTCATGGCTGATGCCGTACATTTTAAGCAAGATTCCTTATGTCAAGACAATAAGTGGAGTTTAAGCTCCACATTCTATTTTTTTAAAGCAGAAAATAAGTTCTTCTGAAAACCTTGTTAAAAAAAGGGATAACTCTTAATAATAACTAAATAAAATTTAGAACATGCCCAAAAAATGATTATTTTTCAGCTTAAAAATAATTTCAAATTGAATATTAAACCTTAAAAAAATAAGTTAAACACAGTGATGATTAGGAAAATAAATTTTCCAAATCATCTTAAAGTTTTAAGTGATATTCTAAAAAACTACAAGTTTTTTAAAATGTGTGCAAAGCACATGTTGATAATTTATTTATGATTAAATAAAAACTTATCTAAACATTGTTACTAAAAATGGATAAGTGTAAATAATAACTTAATAAAATCTTAATAAAAAATTATTCAAAAAATCATCTAACATATATTACTACCGAATAATTCAAGTATACATTAAATATACATTTAGACACAAACTATTTTAACTTTTATAACCGAAATCAAAACCCACATTATCACATAATTTATCCATAACCAAAGACAATATAAACACATGAAAGCAATTATTCCAGCAGCAGGATTAGGAACCAGATTCTTACCTGCAACTAAAGCTCAACCAAAGGAAATGTTACCAGTCTATGACAAGCCAACCATACAGTATGTTGTCGAAGAAGCAGTGGCTTCAGGAATCGAGGACATCATCATAGTCACAGGAAGACACAAAAGATCCATTGAAGACCATTTCGACAAGTACTATGAACTTGAATATAACCTTCAAAAGGCAGGAAAAGACCGTGACCTTAAGGAAATCAGAAAAATCACTGACCTGGCAGACATCTGTTATGTCAGACAAAAGGAGCAAAACGGATTGGGGGATGCAATCAAATGCGGTCAAAGACATATTGGAGGAGAAGCTTTCGCTGTTCTTTTAGGTGATTCAATCACTAAAGGTCCCACCCCATGTACCAAACAGTTAATAGATGTTTACAATAAGTACAATGCATCTGCAATCTCACTTGAAGAGGTTCCACCGGAAAAAGTTGAAAGATATGGAATCATCAGCGGAAGTGAAGTTGAAAAGGATATCTACAAGATCAAGGAACTGGTTGAAAAACCACCAATGGACAAGGCACCTTCCAACCTTGCAATAATGGGCAGATATGTGCTGACACCGGATATTTTTGACAAGATTGAAGAGACAGAACCTGGAGTTGGCGGTGAAATTCAGCTAACTGACGCTCTTCAAAAACTGGATTCAATTTATGGAGTCGCATTTGAAGGCAAAACCTATGATATTGGAAACCGTTTTGAATGGTTAAAGACTTCAATAGAATTTGCATTGGATGATGTTGAGTTTAAATATGACCTTATGGAGTACATGAAAAGTTATATATAAAATTGAATAATTGATTATCAATAGTTATGTATGATAAAATAGAGTTTTCCACAGAAAAATCAACCAAAAGCATCAATGAATCAATTATCATTTTTTATTAATCACTACAATCAATATAATTCCCAAGAAAAAGTATTGGATGTAAATTAACTTGTATCAATTTATCGCCTAAAAATATTAATGACCAAATGCTCTCTAAAGCCTTTTATATTACCTTGAACAAAGCATTTATAATAATGAATAAAAAAAAATTAATAAAAAATAAATTCATGCATATGGACATGAAACAATAGAGTATTATAATCATAATGTTTAATAATTTAAATTTAACGAGTAATTATATTTAATATTAAAGTTTAAACTTTAATTTTTGTGCGAACTACTTGCATAATACCGATACATTTATAAAGATTATACACTCATTATATACATGGAGGTGTTTAAAAAGAATTTAATAAAAAAAGTAATCTGAAAAAAATGTTGATTCATTATTGATAGATTGGGACCTTAACAACAATGAACAACAAATATAAAACCAAAATAACATGAATAGTTTTACATATAAAACTTTAATTACTTACTATTTAAAGATAATCATTGTTTTATACTACACAAACTATTTTTCAGATTAAATTTATTCTCTTTTTAAAATCCTCCTTAAAAATAAATGAAACGGAGGAAAGATAATGAGCGATATAATATCTAAATTACATGATAAGAATGAAGACGTGAGCAATATTGAGTTACTAGATGAAATTATTGCATTTCAATTCTCTAAAATTATAAAGTATCATGAGAATTCAGTCAAAATATCTAATACTGTAAATGAAAAAGCTGAAAATTCAATGCGTAATTTAATTGAACTTTTAAAGCTTAGAGAAAACTACAGATATGATCAATAATACTTGTTGAACTAAAGGTCCCAATTAATTATTCAAAAAACGATAAATTGAAAAATTAAGGTGGATTATGAAAGCTTTTATTAGTCATGATTCTAGAGATAAAGAACGTTTCGTTAAAGAATTTGCAGAGAAATTAATGAACAAAGGAATAGATGTTTGGTATGATGAATGGGAACTTAAACTAGGCGACAGTTTAATGAAAATATTCGAAGATATGCCTGATTGTGACATATTCATCACTATTATTTCTAAATATAGTATAAATTCAAAATGGGTGAAAGAAGAGTGTGATTCTGCATTTATAAAAAAGATTGAAAATAACATGAAATTCATACCAGTCATACTCATGGATGAAAATTTTGAAATACCACATTATTTAGATCATTTAGTTCAAAGTAGGATTCACAACATAGATAATTATGAATCTGAATTTGACAAGATTGTCTCAGACATATGGGGAGTTTCTAAAAAACCACCATTAGGAGACAGACCTAAATATACTTCAATAACCCCTATTAAGGGATTTACACAACTGGATTCATTAATTATTCAAAAATTAGGAGAATTATTACATTCTAAAAACAATATGTTTTCTTCTGATGAGATTATAGAGTTGACAAACAATGAATTTTCAAAAGAAGACATTCTTGAATCCATACAAGTCCTTGAAAGTGACTATAAACTTGAATGTCAATATGGTTTAGGTTCCAGATTCCCATATACCCTAAAATTAACTCCTTCAGGAGTGATTTTTTATAGCTTGCATTATGAGGAAGATTTTGAAACTTATATGAAAGATGTTGTTTCAACTCTTTTAAATGAAAAAGTACATAGCAATGAAGAGATTTGTAAAAAAATTGATTGTCCAAAATTCATTGTTAATGCAATTTTAGAGCAATTTTTAAATCATAGAATAATAAAGGGATCAAAAACCGTAGACGGCTCAATAATCATATATGAAATTACCGGTAAGGGTCGCAGACAATTAAAGAATTTTCTTGATTAAAAAAAGGAGTTTAAATGAATACTTTAAAAACATTTATTGTTATGCATCTGAAGATAAGGAAAGGTTTGTAAAACATTTTTATCTAAAATATCCTCCAACGTATCTTTTTAACTAACAATACCACTCATGGATGATTCCGTGCATTTAATCAAAATTCCTTATGTCAAGACAGTCAGTGGAGTTTAAGCTCCACATTCTATTTTTTTAAAGCATAAAAAATAAGTTCTTCTGAAAAACCTTGTTACTAAAAAGGGATAAGTCTAAATAATAACTTAATAAAAACTTATCTAAATCGTGTTATTAAACCTACCTAAAAAAACGTAACCTGTTAACAAAATATATCAAAACTCCAACGTATATTTTCATTCAAAACATTCATTTTAAACATATCCGTGCGTGTTTTTCTCTCAATTTCCCTTGAAGACAATCCCCCATCAAAAACACTCATTAAAATGAGTCTGAGCAATAATTCGCGCGGATAAGCAAATTCACCAGGCTTTCCACGAAATTCCTGGTTCGCTTTCGAACAATCAACTAAATCAACCACATTTTTAATAAAATAGCACGGATGATCTTCAGGAATCAAATTTCGCAAGTCCATAGGGACCAACATAGTCTGATTAATATTATCATCTTTCAAAACCATGAATAAAACAACCATAAATATTAATATCTATAATAAAAGATTGTACTTCATAGTATATAAAATTAAAGGAAAATAAGTCAATTAAAATTAGAAAAAATTGTGACTTCGTGTCACATCCTCAAAAAAGAAAAAAAAGAAAAATGAGCCCGTCAATTAATCATTTGCCCATCTTTTTAATTTAGGAAACACTTCATTCATCATTGCGCTGGCCTGTGCCTTATCAATTTCAGGATGAACTTCAACCATCTTTTCAATGCAGAAATTCATCATCTCATCCATTGACATGTCTGAAGTGAATTCACCATCTTTAAAACAGTATATGCAGTAATCTTCGTTTTTTGTTCCGTCTGCATTGGTTCCAAAGAGTTTATCATCAGCCAAAGGCATTGCACAGGACTGGCAGAATTTTTGGTTTTCAAAATCATTCATGATATCACCATTACTTAATATTAACATGATTCTATTTAAATCAAATCACAGAGCGTCTGAAAAATAATTTAAATTGAAACATCCATTTTTGTGAAATAGATATATGAAATGACCAGTCCGATTACAAAAGTTGCCAGAATAACCCCATATGAAACTGTGATGCTTGTGCTATACTCTGCTATCTCACCGGATGCAATCAGATACGGACATACCCACGGAACAAACGGTGCCCAGTTTTGACCATAGACCATAAGATTCACCAATGCCAATCCTGCACCGCCGATCATTGCCGGAACCATGTTTGTAATGAACAGTGATACAAACACGAACGGAGAGAATGACAAAAACAAAAGCACATTGGCATATAATAGCTGTGCAAAGCCATCTGCAAATATCTTTAAACTGAATCCGTCAAGACCTGCCGCAAAACCAAATGCAAGTGTTGATATGCTGGTGACAACTGTTAAAATCACAATCCATACTAAAAACATTATATATTTGCTTGCCAGGAACTTTTCCCTTGATACCGGAATTGTCAGCATTGTCTTTAAGGTATGCTCATTGTACTCTCTTCCAAACAGATAGGAAATGATTATTGCAAAAATCAAAACCGCAAACATTGCTGACATGTACATGTTCACGTTGGTGAATAATGCCTCAAATGTCTGTCCCTCGTCAAAGGAGGTGACCGCAATAAACATCAGCAGCGGAGGAAGAACAGCTCCAAGCAAGCTTAACAGAAATATTTTTGATCTTTTGAGTTTTAAAAATTCCATTTCAATAAAAGTAAACATCAAATCACCTCAATTATTAGATACAAATCTGGTAAAGAACTCTTCCAGATTCTCTTCACACAGATTCACTTTTCTAACGTCAATGCCTGCCTTAACAAATAACTCATTGAATTTATCCCTCAGATTCAAATGTGTATACAGGTAGATTGTATTTTCACTGACTGTGAAATCCTCATTTTCCTTAAGTTCCAGTGCTTTAAAAATTTTAACCGCCATAGCAGCGTCTGATACTTCGAATTCGACATGCTTGTCCAGCCTTTCAGAGAGCTCTTCACGTGTAATCTCTTCAATCAAAACTCCCCCGTCCATAAATCCGATGACATCGGCAATGTTTTCTATTTCACTTAAGATATGGGATGAAATTAGGATTGTTATTCCGAACTCATGTGACAGTCTTTTAAGCAGCTGCCTGATTTCCTTTATTCCGAATGGGTCCAGACCATTTATGGGCTCATCCAAAATAAGCAATTCCGGACTATGCATAATTGCGGCTGCGATTCCCAGACGCTGTTTCATGCCCAATGAAAAATCCCTGAATTCTTTTGACTTTTCAGTATCCAAATTTACCATCTTAAGAACAGAATTGATACGAAATGGGTCATAATCGCCCCTTATTTTGGCAATTACCTTTAAGTTCTCATATGCTGTGAGATTTTCATAAAACCCTGGAGTTTCAATGATTGATCCTATATTTGAGTATACATTTGAGTATCTTCTAGCGTTTTTTCCGAAAAGGAATATGTCTCCGCTGCTCGGATATGTCAAATTTAAAAGCATGCACATTGTTGTGGTTTTTCCTGCTCCGTTTTTACCCAAAAGCCCATAGATCTTACCTTTTTCCACATGCATATTTACTGAATTCACAACCAGATTTTTGGAATATTTTTTTGACAAATTGTTTGTTTCGATGACGTAGTCTGACACAGATAAAACCTCCCCTAAATTAGTTAAAAAAATGAAAGTGGAATGCGTTAAAACATTCCATCTATTTTATGGATTCTCTATATATTGATCCGCAAACCCTGCTGAAAAATACAGTCATGTATGAATCTATAAACAATCCTTCAATTATTGCAATAACAATGGATATGATTACTGCCTGATTGTTGATGACTGCTGCAAATGCTACTGTTATAAAGCTCAATATGATGCCTACAGCAACAGAAATAATCATCATTACAATGACTGTGAACAGGACTATTCCAATATATTTTCCCCATCCTAGATTTGCAATATTGTCCGTAATTTCTCTAAAGTCAAATGCCTTTTTAATGCTGCCATATGCCACCATGTTGTTTACTGCCATAATCATGAGGAAATATGCAATTATAACGAGCAACCCTGCAATTAAACTTACAATAATAAATACTGATGAGTCACCCGCAAATGCTATTCCAGCAGTCCATACAATAACCGGAATGATATAATATGCCACGGTCACAATGAGGTATTTTATTCCTCTGACCAATAAGCCCGCAATGTCCTTAAATCCCGGAAGATCTGCCTTCCTGTCAATTGAGAATTTTACAACATCATATTGATATCCTAATATGAACAATCCGACAATAAAACTAATGACTGATAAACCAACCACAAGGTAAATGTCTCCTGCAGGCAACTGCGAAAACGGTATCTGTGATACTGTGCTGTTGGTGTTTTCAACAAGATGTATTGACATTCTGAAAATATCAAATGATTTGATGCCTATGACTGTTGACAGTGCGCTTACTAAAGCAAACAGCACTCCGATTCCTAAAATTTTTTTAATGTTAGTGAAGGGATATTTCAGCCCTTCAACGACGCAGTCAGTTATGCTTGCCATATAAATCACCTAGATTTGCATTGTGTAAAGCAATCCAATGGACCTTGAATTGAATATGCTCAGGTATGGTCCGACAATAAACATGGTTATGGCTGAGTTAATCAATACGCCCAATACGAATATTCCGCTTGGGTCGGCACCTAAAACTGCTCCGGAAATTCCGAATGCTGTAAATATCAGTCCGATGATTGCAGTTACAACAAATGAAATGACCAATGTTATGATTATTAGCCCAACGTATGTTACAATGCATTCAAACCATCCGATTTCATCGATTGCCTCTTTTATTTCACTGAATGCAAATGCCTTTGAAAATGCTCCGTCATTGTATGCCATGTGACATATTCCCATCTGAATCATCAGCTCTGCAACTATGAAAATTACAAATGTAATCAGAGCTCCGATAAGCATTAGTGCAGATGATGCAGCGCCTGATAAATTTCCGGCAATGACTGCAAATATCAAGAATATTATGAATGGTATAAGCAGATAAGCTATTTGAACAATCACGACTTTTACACCGTCAATGAACATTTCTATCAAATCATTGAATTCCGGCAACGGATCCCTTCCGTTGATTACTCCATGTACCGCATTGTTAATAACTCTATAATTGTATCCTGTAAGTAAGAATAGGGGCAGCAGCAGGAAGCTGAATAAACAGACAACTCCCAATATCACCAATTTTGTCCAGTCTTTTGCTGAATATTCAAGTGCGTCCTTGTATATATCTAAAATCATTTTATCACCTAATAATAATCATCATCAAAGATAAATATTTCTTCCATAATGAAATATTTCTCCCGATCTCCTTTAAACATCAGTTTATTAAAAACCTGGGTTATTTCATAGGCCAAAAATAAAGACGGGTTATACCTACCATTTTCCAGCGCATTAATGGTTTGACGGGTAACACCAACTTTATCCCCAAGTTCTTTTTGGCTCAGTTTGAGCTCTTGCCTTAAATATTTAATCATGGTTCTCATTGTATCGCCACAAGTTACTTATCATTTTGCAAAAGTATTTAAGTAGACAAGCAATTATGTTAAAAACTAATTACTTATGTTAATGTTAAATTACATAGTATATAAACTTTACTATTTTATATTAATCCATTTAAATTAATTTAAAACAAGTATAAAAAAATATATATTAGTATAATTTAATAATAATAACTTTAATATCTTATTTTTTAAAATTAAAATTATATTAGTCTTTAATTATAATTTAATCAAATTATTATTGTTTTAAAATTTAAAATTAAAAACAAAACATTTATATAGTAGGTAAATCATCTTTAACATATGTAACATTTAATTAACATATTTGATGTTGCATGGTATAGTTCCAAGCAAAAAAAAAGAATCATTCTTAATGAACACAATTTAGTTTGTCAGATTTAAGAACCGACCCTTGCCGGTCGGTTCGAGGTTTATGAAAGTGCAAACTTAATTTATCGCATTGGGCTATCATGGGTAATTATATGGGGGCTTGTCCCCCATTAATTTAGGCATTAATGGAACCAATGCACGCCATTACCCGATACGATGCAAATATATTTTGGAGAGGAAGAAAATGAAAAAAATTACCTCCCCATTTCTAATTCATCAAAGGTTTTGAATGATTCCCTTCATAATATTCATGATTCGAAAGATTACCTTGAAAATTCATAAACATATAAAGTATTTAAATCTGGAACTACAAACTAAAATTCATATCTGATTTTTTTATAGGTGTGTGTCAGAGTGGTCAAATGAGATAGGTTCAGGGCCTATTGCTTAGTGCTTCGTGGGTTCGAATCCCATCACACCTACTTACCTTTGTTTCAGACATTGTCTAACACTGCGAGTTCTTATTAATTTTTTCAAATCATTCACAAAGAAGAGCCAGATAAACAATTAGCTTTATGCGACTAATATACTGCCAAAATCAATATTGTATTGGTGATATTATGAACATTACGGCAATCAGTGAAATTATATTTGGAATTGCAATGCTATACCTGTCCCACCTTTGGAGTGGATCCGGAACATGGGGAGCATTTTCAGGACTTGTAGGACTGATAGTTCTCGTATCCGGAATATATGGGATTTACAAATCCAGGTAAAAAAAAGTTGGGGGATTGAATTCCCCTAGATTACTTAAAGGTCACTGACATAGACTGTGCCCTTATACTTGAAGTTTTCATTGAAGTATTCATCATCATTTTCAAATACCAAACCGTAGCTATCCTCAAATTCTCTCAATAACTGGCCAAGTTCCTGTTGTTTTTTAAGCTCATGCAAGGTTATTGCTTTTAGGAATTTTATTTCCTTAATGAATTTGGTCTGCTTTTCATTTCCACCCATTCCTGCAGCGGCAGCAACCATTTTTGCAGCAGCCACTAGTCCTCCGGCATTGCCTCTTCCGATTCTTGTTTCAAGGAGGACACCTTCATATCCAAGAATGGCATTGCAGTATGACAGGCATTCCTCATATTGGTTCAAGACCATGAATGAGAGAAGGCCGTTTATGCAGTTTGCAGTGAAATTGTTCCAAAACTGCTCGGCTCCCCACATGTTTGTTTTGGGCAGGGTAACCTCCACATATTGGGAGAACCATTGCCTGAAACAATCGCAGGTTATTTCATATTCCTCTTCACTTGCAGACATGAAATATAAGTCATAGACCGGACAGCTGTTGGCTTTAATAAATTTTTTTGCTCTTTTTGCTGTTTTGTCAAACTTGTTTTTTCTTTTCTCTTCAGGGCTTTTTCTGCTAAACAATCCCATAATAACACCTTGGTGCAATTTATGTAAACGACAAATTATAAGTCATGAAAAGCATTTCATTTCAAAAGCAATCCCTTTATGTGACTTATATGTTTACATATTGAAAATTATAATTAGCTAATAGCTTTAAGCCAAGACCTGTTCTAATCGCTTTAATGTGCTATTTAGTTTTTAATTTAAATGACTATATGCATTGAATGGAGATTATCATCTGATTATGATGATTTTTTGATTAAAATGAATATTTCAAGCCTGATTTGTCACAGAAAACCGGAAAGAAGCTTTCATGTCAGGGGCCATCAGTTTCCAGTCTGTGCCCGTTGCACCGGAATCTACATTTCTGTCATGCTGTATTTCATATACGCTTTTTTTAACTACATCAACTATTCTCAAGAATTGATAATCCTGGCAGCAATCCTTATGATTCCCGCAGGCATTGACGGATTGACACAATCTTTCGAATATCGAGAGAGCAACAACACATTAAGGCTCATCACCGGCCTGTGCATGGGTTTGGGCTTGGCCATTCTTGTAAAGGCATTTAAATTCTATTTTATTCAACGAGGAGGAATTTTATGAATCCAGTGATAAAGCTGTTGTTTTATAAAACTTACGAGGATCGACTGTCCAAGCTCAAGATAATATCAATCATATGGTTTGTTTTCATATTCATAGCCATGTATACTGCCAACCAGTCAATATTAGGGTCATTCTTTGGTGCATTGGGATTAACAGTTCCCTTATTTTCAATAGGATTGATATTGAGAATACTGATTATTGATGATAAGAATAAGGAAGTAAAAAGTGATGCGGAAGCAAAACCCGCAGCCACTTACAATAATGAAGTGAAACCAGACACTATTGATAAGAAAGATGATGTGAAAAGCATTGATGAGGCTTATGCTGATGAGGGCTCACAAAACACCTACACGGAAAAGGACAATGTGGGAACCCGCCAGGACAGTCTGGAAAAGGCCAATGCATATTGGCTGGGCACAAGACTTCAGATGGATGAAAAGCCGCCGTTCAGCCTGTACACATTCAAGTCAGCTCAAGACGCTGAAGACGCACTTTTGGAATTGCCGTTCATCCACAAGGCTACAGATACCGGCAATCTCATTTGTGAAAAGGTGATGGAATTCGGATATTACAGGGTTGAGGCGGATAACTACGAAGCCATACTTTCAGGATTTGACTATACCCCGGATGAATTCAAACAGGCGGAAGCGTCATTCAAGAAGCATAACGGTGTGTTGAAAAACAATCTGGAACCATCTGATGGGGCAAAACAGACTGAATCTGTTGGCGGAGATAAGAATAACGTCAAGTTCAGGGAAACCATAACCAAAAACCAGTACACCTACGAATGCTATGACGGAAAAACCAAGGCGGATGCAATGGACTTCCTTAAGGACAAGGAGGTCAACAAGGGATTGTATTACGTTTGCGTCTATACGCCTGAGGGCGATTTCGGACGTGACATAAACGGAATATATGAGATGTAGATGGTGTGATTACAATGAGTTTAAAGGATTATAGAGATGACTGGGAAACATGGAGCAAGGGCAAGAAAATCATATCCCTTATTGCCGGATGCTGTATTTTAACCTTTGTTCTTTTAATGATAGCTGGAATGTTTCTTCCTGATGCGAATGACACATATGACTCCACTGACGGCGACAGTTACACCGACGAGGACGGGCCATTTGAAATAGATATTGATAATGTTTCTGTTGTGGATTCATCAATTTCAATCACTTCACAGGACAGTGAAAGCAGCACCTACGCCTATTTCTATCAGGACGGAAGCTATGCCGAAGAGGCTTATACAACATATAACGCTGAAGATTTCAATATTGTGTTGAACATGACCGATCTTGAAATATCCAACAGCAGTAAAATAGAATATTCACAGATGTTTGGTGAGAGTGACACCTACAATATGTCCAATCTAAACAAGGACATTAAAAAACTGCTGAAATCGGATGATGTAGACATCACAATGAAATGTTATAATAAAAAGGACATATACCAAGGAGGATATAATGACTTTGACGTTTCAATGAAAAAAGGAATACTAACCTTAAGCCACTCAGAATCAGACACATCCGATTATCATACTGGAAAACATGCAACTGACCTTTCCGGTTATGACCATGCTATAATTGAAATTAGCGGAAAGTTACCTGGAAATAATGCCACAAGAGACATATTCTTTACACTATCTTCAGATGAAATGGATATAGTCACAAACAATTAAGGAATGATTTTAACAATCATTCCTCTTTTTTTATTTTTTAGATTTTGCACTTATCACTCGTGACTAAAATCTAGTTACTAAAAAAGTATAAACCTTAACTAACTTGTGAGTAAACCTTATTACTAAAAAGGGATAACTATTAATCAACTTGTTATAAAAAATATCTTACGTATATTATCTGTTGGATTATACGTTAAAACACTTTTTGGGTTTAATCTATCATTTTTAGTTAAATTAAGACTGTAAATAGAAGATTATGCTTTTTTCAAAAAATGTTAGGAACTCGATTTATTGCTTTTCTTGAGTTCATTAAGTTCTTCACTTAATCTACTTATTTCCTGGTCTTTTTCTTCAGTTATTCTAGTTATTTCCTGGTCTTTTTCTTCAGTTATTCTGGTTATTTCCTGGTCTTTTGCATATATTTCCCTTTCATATGAGTTCATTTTATCCACTTCCTCGTCTGTGAAATTAACTGTAATCAAGTATAACAGCTCTTTGGCCTTTTCTAAATCATCACCAAAGTGGTACAGTATCATCTTTTTCAGCACTTGGTGCATATCAATCTTCAAATCAGGATCAATCTTTGGAAACCTGCTGAAAAGAACGGCGATTTTCTCCATTACATCCTTGGCGTCGCTTTTTACAAAGATTGCAATATATGCAAAATTCAAAACCTCATCCACAGTGAAATCTCTTCTGGTTTCAACTATGTCCCTTAAGATATTTAACCTTTTTGAGATTTTTTCAGCGGTCACGATGATGTAATGGACCCTCAACACATGATTGAAAACCTCATAATCAATCACATCACTTCCGGGGCCTTCGTTGATTATTATAACCGGCACAGAGGGAAGATTTGTCTCATGGGTCTTTGATACTGTGTAGAAGAATATCGCATCGATTTTTGAATCGTCCGGAATCTGGGACTGGTGCTCAACAATCGTTGCAGATTTGAGTTTAATGATTTCCCCATCGGGAAGCACTACAACTCCATGGTCGATTTCCAGATTGCGACCGTCATCTGTGACAACATGAGTGTCCAGTTTTTTCAGGTATTTCCCTGGAAACTCAAATGTGACATGTGCGTGCTGCGCCCATCCTGAAACCGTCAACCGGAATGATGAGTCTTTCGGATGATGATTTTGCCCTTTCATGATCTGATCAATAAGTGTTTTTAGACTTGTCAGGCTTTTGGTTGATTGTTTGACTGCTTTGACTTCTTTTTTCATATTTAAAACCTTCGTCCTTTTTGATTGCCAATTTAGTGGTGTTGTGAAAATCAATTTTCACTAAAATTAAATTGAGCAGAAAGCAGTTTAATGTTTATGCTAAATCATATATAAATATTTTGATTTATAATTGATTATATGGGCTGTATTTTTGATATACATAAATATTAATCTTTTATAAGGTAAAAGCAATATTTTAATGTGAAATCAATATTGATGTCATGAGGTAATTTTAGTCAATGACCTGAAAAACATAAGACTACACAATATGTGAAAAAAACATTAAAAAAAGATAGCACTCCCAATAGTGCAATTCATCAATGACTTAAAAGAAGTCGTGGATTCTCGCATTATTAAGATAAAATTATGTTTGTGTTATTTACAATATTTGCCATGAATCAAATCAACAATAATTAAAAAAAAAGCAGTGTTTGTGCAGTTCACCTCGCATTGGTGTCGAGGTGTACCTAGCACGTTTTTTCTAAATTCAAAGTGTTTTACATTAACATACTATTCGCCTCCTGTGTTTTTTTTCGTACGTGTTCATCCGAATATCTTTTTGAAGAGTCTTGAGAAGCAACCTGTTGGAGCCATATTCTCCACCTCCTGTGTTTATTTTCCATTTGTGTTCATCCGAATATCTTTTTGAAGAGTCTTGAGAAGCATCCAGTTGGGGCCATATTACCCACCTCCATGTTAAATTTTTTTTCGTTTGTTTTTAGCGGAATAGTTTTGCGATCTTTTGGAAGAGTCTTGAGAAGCATCCTGTTGGGGCCATGTTCATCACCTTTTTAATAATTCATGTTCAACAGCAGATTACATTTTTTTGATCTTTACGGAAGACCATAATGTTAATTTTTGTCACTTGTATTGTGGTGAAGTTCTCATTTTATTTGTGTTTAGAACTTCTCACACCTACTTATTAGTATAAAAAAGGTCATATATAAAGTTTTTCGAATGTAAGTGGTTACTTGCATCTTAAAATAAAAAAATAAGCAAAATTAAATTGTAAAATCAAAAAATAATAAGTTTAAACTCATCCAAGAAATAAAGGAATAATTCTATTCATAATATTCACAAAAGCTTCCAAATGCCACCTGATGACCCAAGGCGCAATAATACTCAACGTTTCCGCCGGCATCAAAATCGCCGACAATGCCTCCGTAGCTGTCGAGAAACTCCTCGTAGCAGTGCCTGCAGTTCAAGCCACAATAGCCGCCAGAACCCCTTTCAGTCCGCACAGTTTCATGACGAATCACCGGTTCGCTTGGGGCAGTGACTTTCCTCACTTCCCTGCGTGTCTTTATTGACAATCTGATATAGTCCTTGATATCCTCATCACTCATATCCTCGTCTTGATCGATGATTTTAGCTTTCAGCATGCTTTTAATGAGATTAATGTCTGATTGGCCGATGTTGTTGTTTCTTATCTCTGAGCGGATGTCCTCAGAGGAAAGTATTGAATCGATCCTTTGCAGCTTCCTGTTTTCCTCATCCCTTTTGGTCTTGTATTCGGATATCAGCTGGTTGACCCTGAATTCCACTCCCCCGCTTTTAAGCTGGCCTGAGTCGATTTCCTCCTCAACCTGTTTTTTGATTGCCATTCCAACGTGAGTGATGTCCAGGCCATTTTTAATCAATGCGCTGGTGAAAGCCTTATTGAAAACATAACTTCTACCGACTACCCTTTTAAGCTCCTTTTTCGCATCCTTTTTGTCAATGCTGTCTGAATATGAACTGTTCTGTTTAAAACCAGAGTTATCAACTCTTGTTCCACAATTATAACAGAAATTATCATCGCTTCTTAGCTTGGTTCCGCAATTGGTGCAATAATTGGCCATGTTAAAACCTTCCCAAATTAGTCTCACTAAACAAATTTCAGTGCGAAAACTTATTTATATATTGTGCATATTTTCAACAAGTGAAATCAGATTCACTGTTTTTAATATGGGAATGACGACAAAAACGATACCATCCAGAAACGGTTAACATTAACGGCAGGCATTTTGAAATAGAAAATTGTATTTGAAAAGTAGTTGATATATATGCAAAATTAAAAATGGATTTGATTTTCCACACCCTTGATGTTGATGTTAAAAGCATTGCATGAAAATGAATGATATGGAATTAGGATTGCATTTAATGATGGCGAAAATGCATTATTATTGAAGACAATATTGTGTCGAAAATTAGTTTAAAAAAGAGAAGAAAAATAAGGAATTGAAATCCCTTATTTAAATTAAACCAAGTTTTTTAGCTGTCTTTTCATCAACCTTACCGGTCACCTTGAGTCCTTTGTCATGCTGGAACTCCTTGACGGATCTTTCAGTGCAGCTTTGGAACTTGCCGTCAACTTTCAAGTAGTGTCCTTTGTATGAAAGGTAATATCCATGGTCTTTTAAGGCCTGTTGGATTTCCTTAACGGTTGCCTTATCCTTGCTTCCTTTGGATACTGTCTTGAAGGTTACAATGACTTTAATGTTGGCTTTTTTGGATACCTTATTGTAGTACTTGTTTCCTTTATAGGTTATTGTTGCCTTGAAGGTTCCTTTCTTTTTGAGATTTTTGATTTTGAAGACTGCTTTGCCTTTGCTGTTTGTGGTTGCCTTGTAGGTTTTGCCTTTGACTTTCAGGGTGACTTTAGCCTTCTTGATTGCCTTGCCGGCATTGTCCTTTAATGTAATAGTGTACTTTTTGGTTTTGACACTGGTTTTAAAGGTTTTCTTTTTAGCAGTCAATTTAGGAGTTGCCTTCTTGACAGTGACTTTAACATTTTTGGCGGATTTTTCATAGTTGGTATTTCCGTTGAATGTTATTTTTGCAGTGTATGCTTTAGGAGCAAGTCCTTTGGTTGACACCTTGACCTGACCGTTCTTGTCGGTAGTGTAGGTTTTAGCACCGTTCAAGTCAACAGTTACTTTAACATTAGTTAATGCTTTGCCGTTGCTGTCTTTTAAAGTGATTACTAAATCCTTGTTGATGTTGTATGTTGTGGACACATCAGCACCGGTAATGCTGGTTGCCTGCTTGTTTACGGTGAATGTTTTTGTATCGTTTGATTGATGGTATATTCTGCTTTCGTTGTTGATTATTGTTATTGTGTATTCGCCAGCATCCAGGCCAATAACGGTAATGGTATCGTTTGTGATGATTATTTTATCATCGGATACGCCATCAATGGTTACTGTTACATTGGTTTTGTTTTCAATACTGTATTTGATTGTCACATTGTTTGGATATACGGTATTGTTAATTGGTTCGATTGTGACTTTGGAATCGTATTTGATTACATCAACATTTATTGTTTTGTCTTCAGCTGCTGCATAATCATCATTACCGGCAAAACTGACTGTAATGATTGCAGATCCTTCACCAACAGCAATGATTTTACTATCTTCAACTTTAGCAACAGTAGTGTTGCTTGAAGTGAAGGTTAACTCGCCTGCGTCAGCTGGTTTTAATGCAGCACCAGTACCAACAGAATCAAGTACCAGCAATTCAACAGTTGTATTTTCAACAGTGATTGTTGTTGGAGTTTTACTGATGGATATAGTTGCATTTGTAATTGTTACATTGTCCAGTCCAACATATGTTGCATTGACCTGATAATCACTATAAGCATCAAATTTATGCACTGCCCACCAAGTACCATTAGTACCATAAGTCGCATTGATTTGGGTACCGTTTGGTAAGATAAATAGTAATTTACCATCCCAAAGAATATCTTTTGGAATATCAGTTTTTGCAGTGATGTTGACAGTCTTGTTGTTGGTTGTAACTGAAGTTACATTTATAGAATACCTGACATTAGGCATTGTTATTGTTACTGTTCTGTTGATTGGTTGAAATTCAGCATATGTGGTATTGAAAACAGCAATATAAGAACCTACTGGTAAATCTGGAATCCATCCTTCACCGCTTAAACAAGTATAATTGCGAACCCAGACGCCATTGTCTTTAAAGTACACACTTATTGAGATATTTCCATTAGTTACAGGAATGCTGCTGTTTGTTTTTAAATCAAATGTTAATTTCTCACCTGAGCCATAAACTGTTGTGAAATTATCAACATTCAATGTAGGTGGAAGATTACGTGTATTGAAAGTTGTATCTGAATCAGTTTTAAAAATACAAGTATCAACAGTAACTCCAAGATAAGGTACACTTAAAATAGCCCCTCCTCTGGATGCGGAGTTATCAGCAAAATTACAATTTGACACAGTACCTTGATTCAAGAAGTAAACTGCACCACCATGTTGAGTTGCTTTGTTATCAGTAAAATTACAATTTGTCACAGTACCCGTCCAATCAAAGTAAACTGCACCACCATTACTTAAAGTATCAGTTGCAGTGTTGTTAGTAAAATTACAATTTGTCACAGTACCAGTATACAAGAAGTAAACTGCACCACCAAGGGTTGCAGTGTTATCAGCAAAATTACAATTTGACACAGTACCCGTCCAATCAAAGTAAATTGCTCCTCCATTACCATTATAATTAGCATTTTTAATGGTTAGGTTTTTAATTGTTACACCGGAAGCAGTTACAGTGAATGCCCTGATTGTTGATTCGTTCATGTCAATGATTGCACCGTTACCATCAATGACTTTATTGGCCTCACTGATAATAATGGTTCCACCCTTATCGTAAGTATAGTTCTTATGGTTTAATTTAATGTTTCCTGGCTGGCTAATTTCTTCAGCCAAATCAGAATATTTAGCTGAATCCGCACCCAATACCTCAGTATCAGTTTGCGCAATAGCCTCATCATAATCAGTTGAAGCCAATGCCTCGTTTTCTTCACTTGTTTGCAGATTATCCTCAATAATATCCTTATCAACGGATAACCCAATAGTATTTGTATCCTCACTTGCTATAGTATTATCTATTTCACTTGCGCTAACACCTGCAATGCTTAATAGAAAAACAACAAGCGCCAATAGGATTATTGTTTTTTTGTATTTCATTTTCTCCCTGAACTCCTGAAAATTGAATGCTAAAAAATGTTTTATATCATTCAAACAATCATAAAAATACATGCCCTTTGTTTAAAACTTCTAAAACATGAATAAAAATCTATCAATAAATATATTTATACATAACTATACCAGAGACATGAAGGGCAGATAAACTGATATTTCTAATACTATCCGTTTAACCGTAAAAATATAGAAAATTTAGTCCGACATAGAATCTTAAACCCATAACCTGCACTGATTTAATACAATCATTCGAATTCCTAACTGGAAAAAAACATATCTTGGACAAAGTACATAGACGTATTTAAAAAAAGATAAACTTGGGGAAAATATCATGGATGAAAAAGAATGCTACAACTGCAAGCATGTGGAATTTGACATTGGCCTTTGCACCCAATACTACTGCGGATTGCATGAAAAACTGGTAAAAATGGATGATAAGTGTGATGAATGGAGCGAATCATCCAATTAAGTCAATTATTGAAACAAACTCATTGCCTATTCAACATCAAAACCCTTATCAATCATGCTGTTTTTAAGAATCTCCATGGCCTTTATCGTATCAGGCCCTGAAACACGCTTAATCATCCGGTTGTTTTCATTAAACCTTCCAACAAAATAATCCTGTTGTTCCTCACTGACAAGGTCAAGTCGAGTGTAGTTTGTAAGGCATTCCAGAAGCGCAAAAACACCACGGTTTAAAGCCTTTGCACATGGATGGTTCTTGACGATTTCTACAACATCACTGCTTACGATATAAGCCTCCCCGTTTGATGTCACATGGTCTTTAATCGGGTCCATTTTTCTAATGTCTGTTACATCACAAATGATGTATGCCTCTGCATTCTTCAATATTGCAATGTCCTCATCATCTGTAAACTCTTCAATATCCAGGTT
The DNA here is from genome assembly GCF_015062915.1 of Methanobrevibacter thaueri. Taxonomy (GTDB): domain Archaea; phylum Methanobacteriota; class Methanobacteria; order Methanobacteriales; family Methanobacteriaceae; genus Methanocatella; species Methanocatella thaueri_B. Next base: position 58,932 of record NZ_SUTJ01000009.1, read on the forward strand.
TCCGATAGTTGAATTTACAAAATTTATAGGATCAAAAGTGATGTTTACAACATATCTGCCTGTTTCCATAATGTTTTTAAGGGTTTGGGTGCCGACAAACAACCTGCATCCGAGTTTGTCCTTGCCTTTGCATACAATTCCTATTGGAGCAGCATTTTTTACACCATCCTTGCTCATGGTAGTGTAAATCCCTTCATATTTCTGTCCCTCTTCAATTCCGATATCTGTCAAATCAATAGCCATTTTATCATCCGCACTAATTTACATTCACTATTATTATCTATTCCTAATATAATTAAAAATTATTGTGAAAAAATCTTTGATTTAATAAACTGACATCTAATTTCAAACATCAAAACTTATTATCAGATTCCAACATATACCTAATTACCCAATGGAGGAATATCTAATGAATAAGAAAATAGCATTTGCATTAATTATAGTGGGCTTGCTAGCTGTTTCAGCAGTCAGCGCTCAGAATTCATTATTCTTTAACAGCAATAATGATGATTCAATGTATCAGGTCTCCTTGATGCAGGCTTTCATGCATGGAGAATACGACGGAGTAATAACTGTGGGAGATTTGAAAGCACATGGTAACACCGGTCTTGGAACATTCGAAGGAGTGAACGGTGAGATGATAATTCTGGACGGAGTTGTTTATCAGGCGGCTGCTGACGGAAGCATTAACGTCATGGCGGATAACGAAACCGTACCATTCGCTACAATCACCAACTTTGATGAAGATGGAAAAATAGACAATATAAGCGCCAAGGACTTTGACGATTTAACAGGTCAATTAACCAAGGAAATCAGCAAGAACAGCACAAACAACATGTATGTAATCAAACTCAAAGGTGATTTTTCAAACATTACAGTAAGAAGTGTTGAAAAGCAGGAAAAACCATATAAAGAATTCACAGAAGTTGCTGCAGTTGACCAGAAAGTATTCAACCACACTGACCAGACCGGAACAGTTGTAGCGGTATACTTCCCTGAATACATGAATGAATTGAACATGCACGGCTGGCATCTTCATTTCCTCTCTGACGATAAGGCAGCAGGAGGACATGTTTTAAATTTCACTGATTTTGAAGGATCAGGACAGATTGATGAAATCCATGAATTCAACATGATACTTCCAAGTGATGACTCATTTGAAAAAATGAATTTCACAGAAGACATGACCAATAAAATAAGCAGTGTGGAATAACTCTCCATTGAGTTATTCTTCTTTTTTTTATCAGAGGATATGTCATATCGTATTGACATTTTCATCAGTTGTCGGAAGTGTTAAACCTAAATCTCCAACTTTTTCAAAGCCTCCATATTCTGTTGCATTAACAGTGATGTTTCCTTTCTCCAGTTCTTTAACCAGTTCCTGTGTTGCAGGATTATCCTCCAACTTCACATCAAATGCCTCATCATTAATCTTTATTTTAATCGTATCCATACTTTCATCCCCGCTAACTGCACTGCATGTCATTAAGGTTAACATAATTACAAGAATAATGCTTTTATACCGCATATTTTTTCACCGATCATAATTCAAGAATATTTACACTAGCTATTTATTTCCTCATTCCTGTAAAAATATCCTTTGAGTATCCAATGAGAAAATAATTATATTTAATTTTATTTGTTGAAGTTAAAACATGTTCGGTTTCATGATTTAATATTCAAATCAATTAAACCAATATAAAAAAAGAAAAAGAAGTGCAGATGCAAGTGCATCCACATTAAATTTAAATTAAACCAAGCTTTTTGGCGGTCTTCTCATCAACCTTACCGGTCACTTTAAGATCTTTGTCATGCTGGAACTCCTTGACGGATCTCTCAGTGCAGCCTTTGAACTTACCGTCAACCTTAAGATAGTGTCCTTTGTATGAAAGGTAATATCCGTGGTCTTTTAAGGCCTGTTGGATTTCTTTAACTGTGGATTTGTCCTTGCTTCCTTTGGACACTGTCTTGAAGGTTACAATAACCTTGATATTGGCTTTTTTGGATACCTTGTTGTAGTATTTGTTTCCTTTATAGGTTACTGTAGCCTTGAAGGTTCCTTTCTTTTTGAGATTTTTGATTTTGAAGACTGCCTTGCCTTTGCTGTTAGTAGTTGCTTTATATGTTTTGCCTTTAACTTTCAAGGTGACTTTAGCCTTCTTGATTGCTTTACCAGTGTTGTCCTTTAAAACAATTGTGTATTTTTTAGTTTTAGGAGTTGTCTTGAATGTTTTCTTTTTAGCAGTCAATTTAGGAGTAGCCTTCTTAACAGTAACCTTAATGTCTTTAGTTGACTTGTCATAATTGGTATCGCCGTTGAATGTTACCTTAGCAGTGTATGCTTTAGGTGCAAGTCCTTTGGTTGATACCTTGAGCTGACCGTTACTGTCAGTGGTGTAGGTTTTAGCACCATTCAAGTCAACTGTTACTTTAGCACCGCTTAAAGCTTTACCATTACTGTCTTTCAATGTAATTACTAAATCATTGTTAACATTATAAGTGGTAGTTATTGCATTGCCTGTTAATTCTGTTTTAAGTTTGTTGACAGTTATTGTAGCGTCCTTAGTTATGTTATTGTGGTTTGCATCAGTTATTGTTGTAACTGTTAAAGTGTAATTGCCTGCATTCAAACCTGAAACAGTGATTGTTGTATCATTTACAACAACAATTGCATTCGGCTGACCGATGACTTCGGCCACAATGCCACTGGCATTGGTGTAGGGCACAGTAGTGGATCCATTAGTTCCATAATCAAAAGTAACATTATCATTGATTATCAATGTTGAATTGGCCTTGTTTACATTCAATTTTCCAGTTGCAGTTGCATTCAAGAAAACATTATCTCCTGAATATGCGACATTTACCTCATACTCATCAGCATTTATTGCTTCTGGAAGCAGAATTGTAGCATTCAAGGCCAGATTTGTGAAAGTGTAATTGTTGCCATTTTTTCCTTTCAATGTTATATTAACTGTTCCTGTGGCGGAGGAATTATAATTAATAGCAATAATTGTGTTGTTGCTGTAATCTGCTTCTTGAAAATCAACTGATAGGTCGGAATTTAATCCAAGGTTGGTTGTTTCAATAGTGTATTTTACATTTTCAATTGATGCTGTAATACTGCCTGTTCCCATGCTGGTTGCGGTATATGTGAGAGGTTCATTTAATTTAACACTCTTTTTATCGGCATTGCCCTTGGCTGGAGTCACTGTCAGATTGACCGGATATAAAAGGCCGTTGTTGTAGCCTGTCACATTTCCTGAAGTTGAATTGTACATCTGCAGTTTAAAGAGGATGTCTGACGCATCGCCAACTGATATTGCATCGGGGTTTGCTGTTGCGTTTAAAAAGAGCCATGCCTTGCAGTTTGGTGAATCGGGATTGTTTGCATAATCGGTTTCATCGCTTCCAAACCAGTTGCAGTCAACATTCAGGTTTGAGTCGTCTGCAAAGTCAATGACATAGAGTGTGACGGAATTGTTGAGGAAGATGTTGTTGCTGACGCTCATCTGCTCGTATGATTCCCATGCCTGGCCGACGATTCCAAACTCGGCTGTGTTGTTGATGAAGAGGCATCCTGAAATGTTTCCCACTCCGAATGACAGGTGGACTGCGGAGAATTTGCCTGCGGAATTGTTTATGAAGACAGAATCTGCAACTGAACTTTCACCCGCATAGAAATAGACGGCACCGCCAATCCTTTGAGGGGCCATATTGTCAATGAACCTGCAGCTTGTCACATTGCCTCCGTTATTGAAGTAAACTGCGCCGCCATAGCTTTCCTCGCCGGTTGCCTTGTTGTCTTTAAAGCTAGAGCCTATCAGATTTCCCCTTGACTCATTATTGTAATAGATTGCACCGCCGCTGCCGCCTTCGGCAATGTTATTGGTGAAATTACAATTTGTCACAATAAACTCGCGGTGCTCTACGTAAATTGCACCGCCGCTGCCGGATGTAGCAGTGTTATTGGTGAAATTACAATTTGAAACTTCACCTCCCCTAAAAAAATAAATTGCACCGCCTTTTGGAGCATGGTTGTTGATGAAATTACAGTTTGTCACAGTACCTTCCTCAGTAAAGCAAATCGCTCCTCCCTTCACCATATAGTTCGCATTTATAATGGTCATGTTTTTGATTGTTACTCTTGCGCCATATATTTCAAATACTTCTGTGTTGTTGCTTGATGCGGCCAGATCGATGACCGTACCGTTGCCGTCAATAACCCGGTCATCGCCAACTATCTTAATGGCACTTTCCGAATCATATTTATAGTACTTATGTTTGAGTGTAACGTCGCCCCCTTTTTGAATTTCATCATACAATTCTGAAAAGGTGCCTGTGTCCTCGCCCAATATTTCAGAGTCCGGGGCACTGCTTTCATCATTGCCTTGTGCCGGAATGGCACTTTCATCAGCTGCAGACAGTTCAATCTGGCCTGTATCGGCAGTTGCCGTATCGTTTACATCGCTTGCACAGACGCTTGCCACCCCAACTATGAGGATGGCCAGCGCCAGCATGATTATGATTTTTGCGTATTTCATGATACCCTTTTATCCCTTTTTTTATCATAATAAATAATTTTCAAGAATTTTGTTTTAATCTAAACGAACAATCTAAGAGACGATTTTTCCCGTTAAAACATTCATTCTTGTTTAGAAGTCTATTAACAAAAATATAAATATATAACGGATTAGAAAAACAATAGGCACATAAACTGATATTAATCTACCTATCAATTCAGAACATAATGGAAAAATATATTTCAAAAAGGATGACCGCCTGAATAGATATGATAAATAACATCAGAATAATATTGTTGATAATGTATACAATGTTTACACTGTTAACTATATATACACAAAACTACATATTAATAATTGGTGATAAAAAATGGAAACAAAAGCTATCAGAGTCAGTTTATTTAATCATGAAAGATTAGCAGACCTTGGACATAAGAATGATTCTTTCAATGACATTATAACAAAATTATTAGATGAATATGAAGAATATCAAAAGATAAAAGACTTAATTGAAGCAGATAAAGAATTTGCGAATGGTGAAGGAGTTCACTTTTCTTCATTAGATGAACTTGATGCTTATCTAGATGATTAATATGGAACTTGAATTTAAACGATCTGCTTTAAAACAATTGAAATATTATAAAAAGAAAAATCCAATTGCTTACAAAATAATCCGTGAAAAATTAGAAGAAATAATAAAAAACCCTGAAGATGGCGATTATAAAAAAGTAAAAAAATATCCAAAATATAAAAGAGCAAGAAAGGGAAATTATAGAATCTGTTTTAGGGTAGATGATAATTGTATTTATATTGGACGTATTGAAGATAGATCAAAAGTATATAACTAGTTTTTACAAACAAATAACCTCAAAACTATTTTCCCATTACTATCCAATTCTATAAACTGATAATTTATAAACCTAACTATTTTTAATAGAAATTATTGATTGGAATGTATTTAAACAGTTTAAATTAGGATACGTTTTTTTAAGAAAAAATTAAAATAAGACCTGAATAGATTGAAAACAGATAGTAACATGCTAAAATGTTATATTGGAAGATAATATGAGGAATACTGTTAATGAAAATGTTTATATATCTTAAGGAGCTTAAACATTAATTGAAGATTAGAAGGTAAAAGCCAAAATTTTGGTTTAGCCTATAAGTCCTCGTCACCACAGGTGGCGACTTTCCATAACATTTATGGTCAATTAGGTGGCTTATAGGTTCTTCATCTCACTAATGCTAATTTTTATAGATTCCAAAGATTTTTTTATTCTCCATTAAGTCAATGTATTTCGCATTCTGATGTTCTGCTTTTTGAAATACTGACCATGAGATTAAATCTGCAATTTGCAAGCCTTTATAATTAATTGAATCCCCATGCATTATGCTTACCGGATGGTTTTCAACATTATTTAGTTTTGATAAAAAGAGATCATTGAAATTATTAATATAATCTGGATTGAATTTGGATTTATCTACAATAATGCAAGTGGGAGATGTTATTTTTATTTTTTCAGCTAGTTTCGATGCTATTTCATCATATAATGCATGATGATTGTAGAAGTTTGGTATTTTATCAAGGTTTTGTTTATCCAAGCATATTGCATAGACTTCATATTGAAGGTTATTGACTTTTCTGAGTATCTTTTCGATGATATGTTTGTCCGTTTTGTTTCCTTTAATCTCGGGAGCTTTATGGATACGATTTCTATTATCTCTTTTTACTTTTTTAATAATTCTTTTAAGAGAACGTGGACTATCAACTACAATAGCCCCCATAACAAAATGTTTGGAACTCGAATAACTGTCTCCCAAATCCCCACTTTCATCAATGTAAATATACTTCATAACAGTAAAATGTATGCTTGACATTACTTAAAAAAGTTTTTAAAAATTCCTGTTTTTTATTTTCAAAACAATATTGATATGAATTCGTAAAATTACCCTCAATTAAAACTCCATACTCATAGAAGAAAAAAATAAGCAAATAAACTAAAACTAAAATTTTGAAAAATTCAAAAAGTTAGTAGTATGCCTAAAAAAAAATACAAAATTATTATAAAAAAGAATAAATCACTTTAAATAAGATTAATTATAAAAAATTATCACAACAGTTTAAAAACTACTATCAAAGGATTTAAACATTATTTGTAAAATAATTTTTTTCATAAACATTAAAAAACGTGTGATTTACATGAATTTCAAAAAAGCTTCAATAATATTATTGGGATTGCTAATGCTGATTTTTGCAATGGGTGCAATATCCGCAAGCGAGGATATTCAAGGGGACACGTTAAAATCAAACATTACCATACCAGATAATTCAACAGATACTGATCAAAGCATTGATAATGAGACAATCCCTGAAAACAAGACACCTGAAAAGATCAAGACAAAAGTCAAGGCAGATGAAAAGGCAGTCAAATACAAGAAAAGCTCATATTATAAAATCAAAGTGCAGGATGAAAATAATACCCTGTTGAAAAACCTGAAAATAAAAGTGGTCGTTAAATCCGGCAATAAAGTCAAAACATTCAACATTAAAACAAACTCAAAGGGCATTGCCAAATTCAACACTAACGGTTTGAAAGTTGGAAAATATACTGTAAATATAACTTCAGCCGATGATAATTATAATATATCACAAACCTCAAAGATATTTGTTGGAAAATACTATTCCGTTCTCGTTCGCTTTTCCTATGTTAAAATGCTGAAAAATAAGGATAGAATCAAATTGAAAGTTGTCTATGATAGCGATAAGGGAAAAGAGGTTACAATTGCTTTCAAAGGTAAGGCAAAATTCACCAAAATCATAAAGGCAAAGTTCATTTTCTACAAGCCAAAGAACAAGAAAGTCATTACAAAAAAGGAATACAGCAAATTCAAAAACGGCAAGTGGGAACTGCCGGATAAGGACTATTCATTCAAATATCTGATATGGAAAGCGAAAGTGTATTACATATCATATGAAACAAAATCATAAAAAAAGAATAAAATGAAGGATTAAAAATCCTTCCTATTTAATTTTTACAAATCTATTTACAAAAGAAGAATCATCTGATTCTTATCATACTTTTTTTGGAAACGATAACGTTTTTGTTACCGGACATTATCTTAACCTTGTGTTTGCCGTATTTGAGTTTTTTTGTATTAAATTTGGCAACACCATTCTTGTTGGTCTTGACAGTATATGTCTTGAACTTTTTGCCTGTGTAGACCTTCAGCTTGAGCTTGATGCCACCCATTGCCTTTTTGGTTGTCTTGTGCTTAAGTGTTACCTTGAAGTATTTTGATTTTTTGTGCTTGAACTTGACTTTAGGAGCCTTGACTATTGCCTTTGCTTTTTTGACATTAAGGGTTGTTGTCTTTAGGACTCCAGGAACTTTCACATATCTTTCATCACCAGGGTCAGCTCCCCAAATTCCGAATGCCTCATAGACGCTTATCTTATAGTATCCTGCGTCCAACTTGGATGCTTTAAGGGTTGCTACCCCATTGGAATCTGTTACAATAGGTATGGAATATGTCTTTTTGGATGATTTTACAACGACCAATAGCTGAAGCTTCTTGGCAGGTTTACCTGAAGGGTTGATGAGAACCTTGATTTTTAGGGTCTTTCCTGAATAATAGACAGTAACAAGCTTGTCTGCAGTCACCTTGAATGGAGACATTGCTTTCAATCCATTGTCCAGAGTCTTATTGTTGAATGTCTTTGAGTTGTTGACAATTATTTTTGGAGACCTGACCGCTCCCTCTTTGTTGGAAATGAAGCTGCAGTTGCTTATCTTAAGCACTCCAGGTTCGTAATCGTCCTCGCCCACTGCATTGTCACAGTATATTGCTCCAGCATAGTTGGCAACATTGTTTTCAAATTTAGAATCCTTAACATCAATCTCATATCCGTAGATCGCTCCACCTTTTCCCCCACTATATGTGGCTGAATTTCCTTTGAAGGTACAACGGACTGCATTGACATATTCTGAATTCACAGCACCTCCGCAATAGTCGCTGAGCCCTGGGAAACTCTTGAGATAATTTGATTCGAAAGTAGTGTTTGTCAGGTAAAGCTTGTTTCCATTAATAGCACCACCCAAATTGGCATAATTTCCCTTGAAAAGACAATCAGTGATTCTTGCAGTGTAAAGGAAAGTGATTCCTCCCCCATCGCGCTGCGCATGGTTTTTGATAAAATTACAGTTTTCAAGCTCAAGATTGTAGGCAGATATTGCACCACCATATGAGTTTGGATAGATTTCAGATTCAGGCTCTTCTACATAATTGCCTGTGAAATTGGAATCGGTGACATTACATAGCCCTGCAGTGAATGCGTTTATCGCTCCGCCTTCATAATCATTGCGATTGTTTTCGAAACTGCATCCATTAATGTTGAGGTTAACATTGACGTCATCAACAAATCCGTCAGAATCGGCAAATATCGCACCGTATTTCGCATTGATGAATCTTATATTGTTAAATGTTACAGTGACCTTTTTTGTGATGTGAAAAATCCCTGAGAGTTTTTTTGCATCCAATGTGGCATCACCAACCCCATTGAATGTCAAGGATTTCTTAACTGCAATATCTTTCCCTAAACTTGTGTATGTGCCGTTCAATTCAATTACATCATTATCTTTTGCGCTGTCCACTGCCTTTTGTATATCATTGAATGACTTGCCTTCAGGAGCAACTGTGGACTCCAGAGGCACGTCATCTTCAGACTGGACAATATCACTTTCAGCATCGGATACCTGGGACAATTCCAAATCAGAATCGCTAGCGGATGCAAAGCCGATGCAGAGAATGAACAAGACCAGCACTGAAAATATTAAGCATTTTTTCCGCATCATTTTTCTCCCTCCATGAAATTTGTAAAATTCATTTGTCAATTATCATATTGTTTACATAAACATTTAAACATACTCATGAAAAATCCAGTAATATAATCCAAATTCAGAACTGTGATGATAATGCCTGAGACAATGAACTTTATTCCAAGTCAGGGGGCCTGAGAATTATTAATTTTAACAGGATTTATTTAACGGTTCAGGCCATTAACTTGTTGAATTAATAAGCATCATTTGATCTAAAATAAGCATTATCGCATAATCAAAAACAGGAATAAGATCATGCATAGGAAAAGCATTCAACAATGAAAATTATAAAAAAAGAAGAGTTAAGGAGAATGATTCCCCTTATTTGATTTTGATTTTAACCTTTTTTGTAACCTTATTATAGTACTTGTTTCCCTTGAAGGTTACTTTTGACTTAAATGTTCCCCTTTTTGTCAGTTTTTTAATCTTGAAGGTAGCCTTACCCTTGCTGTTGGTTTTTGCCTTATAGGTTTTACCCTTGATTTTGATGTAGACTTTCACTTTCTTAAGTGGAGTCTTGCCGTATTTAAGGGTTATTTTATACTTTTTAACCTTTTTAGACTTTTTAAAGGTTTTCTTTTTGGCAGTCAATTTAGGAGTAGCCTTCTTAACGGTGACCTTGATGGTCTTAGCTGATTTGACGTAATTGGCATTTCCATTGAATGTGACCTTGGCGTAATACTTCTTAGGAGCAAGTGACTTGGTTGACACCTTGACCTGACCGTTCTTATCGGTAGTGTAGGTCTTAGCACCATTCAATGCAACAGTCACCTTAGCGCCACTTATTGGATTTCCGTTAGCATCCTTTAAAGTGATTACCAAGTACTTATTGGCCTTATAGATGGCAGTTACCGCATTGCCGATCAATTGTGTTTTAAGCGGATTGACAGTTATTGTGAAATTAACTGTTACAGAATAGTGGTCCTCATCAGGCACTGTTGTAACGGTTAAATTGTATGTTCCTGCATTAAAACCAGCTAGTGGAATGACATTGTCTAAAACACTGACATCAACGCCGTTAATCTTGGCAGTGATTGCAACAGCTCCCTCCGTTTTGACATTGATTGAATCTCCATAATTCACAACGGTCTTATCAAGTGTTACTGTTGAGTTTGATTTGTCAACTGTTATGGTTGCATTTTTGACAGTCACATTGTCCAAGCCAACATATGATGCAGTGACATTGTATTCACCAACATGATCAAATGCATGAAGAGCCCACCAGGTGCCGTTTGAAGCATAAGATGCATTTATTTTAGTTCCATCAGCCAATATGAACTGGAACTTACCATCCCATAATAAGTTTTTCGGAATGTTGGATTTTGCAGTGATATTGACTGTCTTGTTGGTGGTTGTAACTGAAGTTACATTTATATTAAACTGGATGTCAGGCATTGCTATTTCCACTGTCCTGTTAATTGATGTGAAGTTTTCATATTCAGTATTGAAAACTGCATAATAAGAGCCGACAGGCAAGTCCACATTCCATCCTTCACCGCTTAAACAGGTATAATTACCAACCCAAGTGTCATTATCCTTAAAGTATACGCTTATTAAAATTTTTCCATTAGTTATTGGCATGCGACTGATTGTTGTTGTTAGGTTAAATGTTAATTTCTCACCGGAACCGCAAAATGAGTTGAAATCAGTAGCATTAAATTGAGGTGAAAGAATTATTGTATTGTTATAGGTATCTGAATCTGTTTTGAAAATGCAGGAATCAGCAAAAAGTGAAGGTTCCCAAGTAAAAATAGCACCACCCTGAGGAGCGGAGTTACCTTCAAAATAACAAATTGTCACATTAACATCCTGTTTAGCCATGAAGAAAATAGCACCACCATACTTAGCAGCATTATTATCGACAAAACTACAATTTGTCACATTGTCATTGTCCATAGTGAAGTGAAGTGCACCACCATAATTGTTAGCCCTGTTGTTAATGAAATTACAATTTGTCACATTACCGGAAGTACCAAAGAAAACCGCTCCACCATCATCTTTAGCAGCATTGCCTGTGAAATTAGAATTTAGAACAGTGCCTGATTTACTGCGGACAGCACCACCATTATGAGCCGCGTAATTGTCCACAAAAATACAATTTACAACATTAGATTTCTCTTTGAAGTAAACTGCACCACCATAATAGTCCGCCCTGTTGTTAGTGAAATTACAATTTAAAATCGAACCAGATTCTGCGAAATAAACCGCACCTCCGTTTCCTCCTTCTTCGCCTTCTTTTTTAGCATAATTGTTCTTAAATGAAACATTCTCAACAACTCCATAAAGTGCAGCTAATGCACCACCGTTTAATGCTGTGTTTCCAATGAATTCCCCATTGAATATTACGTATTCAAAGGTTACAAAGAAATTGACGCCTCCTCCTGTATGAGCAGTGTTGTTGATGAAATTAACATTGAAGACAATGTGCTGAGGAGTTTCACGATAGTTTACAGCCCCACCATACAAACGGGCAGTGTTGTTTATGAAATCACATGTGAATATGCTATTTGATGATGCATCTTTAAATGTTATTGCCCCACCGTTTCCAACAGTGATATTAACTTGTCCTAAGGCACTATTGTTAATATAACGGCCGGTGAAGTTATTCTTATCGGTAGTGTTATAGAAAAACATTGCTCCACCACAGGATTTTGCAATGTTGCTTATAAAATCGCTTTTGAATTTATTGCTGTTAGCCTTCTTGTAGAAAAATATTCCTCCACCATACAGTGCGTAATTGGTCTGGAAAATACTTTCAAATATATTGTTTTCAGCTAAAGAATTGAAAAATATTGCTCCTCCACTGGCTTGCAATGCATGGTTGTCATAGAATTCTGCGGAAAAATTGTTATTGGTTGATTGTCCTTTGACATATATTGCTCCTCCTGCCCTTTCAGCATCATTATCCCTAAAACAACCGTTAATTGTAACCTTATTGATTTTATCGTTAAAGTATATTGCACCACCGTTTTTTGCACTATTGTTAATGAATGTGGAATTGATTTTAGAGTCTGAAAAAGCATTTTCCGCATATATTGCTCCACCAGATTTATTAACCTTATTATCATTAAATACTGAATCCAATATGTTCATATTACCTGTAGTATATATTGCACCCCCATTAGTTGCATTATTGTCAGTGAACATACAATTATTCAAATTACCTGAACCTCTGATAGCACCACCATTTTCTGCAATATTGTGAGTGAAGTTAGAATCATTGATTGTGAATTTTCCTCTGAAATACACTGCCCCACCATTTTGGGCTTCATTATCTATGAAATCAGAATTGTTAAGTGTTGATTCACCTCCGAAAAATATTGCACCACCATACCCTGTTGCATTATTTTTCATGAACCTTGAGTTTAAAACTACTCCTTTATCCATAAAACATATAGCTCCACCTGCAATCTCTATTCCCTCATCGTTTACAGCGTTGTTTATGAAAACACAGTTTTCAACTCTTCCAGGGTTTGGGAAATAAAGTGCGCCACCAAGTTCATCTGCACTATTGTTTATGAATATGCTGTTCTTCACTGTCACATCATCACTCATCATATAAATCGCACCACCATATTGAGACGCACTATTGTTTGTGAAATTACAACCCTCTACGATGCCATTTCCACTCAAGTGAATCGCACCACCACCTTGCATACCAGTTGCGGTATTGTTTATGAATGCTGAATTTTTAATGATGATTCTCCCATATCCAATATGAATTGCACCTCCACGCTCTGCACGACCACTTGCGAAACTAGAATTTATCACAGTCGCATTCTGATTGAATTTGACTGATCCACCATTATTACTCGCAGTATTGTCAACGAACATGCAGTTTTCTACACTTCCTTCATTACTGAATAAGACTGCACCTCCATCTGTACCAGAGTTATCAGTGAATTTGGAATTTTCAACAGAACCCTTGTTTTTGAAATAGACTGCTCCACCATAGGACGCACTATTGTTTTCAAACTCACAGCCATTTATAACACCATTTTGCTTAAATATGACTGCTCCACCATAAGCTCTTCCACTGTTGTTGATGAATTTAGATCCTTCAATGCTTCCATCTTTTTCAAACTCGACAGCACCAAATGAATTAACAAATCTAATGTTTTTCAATGTCACGTTACTGGCATAAACGTGGAATATTAAAGCCTGATTGCCACCGTCTATAGTATGGTCGTTTCCGTCAATTACAAGATTATCCCTTGTGATGTTTATTCCATTTAATTTAAAATCTTCATCTTTTGTTGAGTTGAAGATATAATCGGTTTCCAGTTTGATTTCCGGCTTTTCTGCTTTTGAGATTGTATCATTCAGCTGTGAAAAATCACCAGCACCACTATTGGCTATTGGTGCAGAATCAATTGTGTCCTCCACTGCCATTAAATCCGTTGTCTCGTTATCTGCTGCATTAGCACAGCTCAGAATTGCCAGAAAAATAATCATTAATGTTGCAAGAAATATTTTTCTAATCAGAATTCCTCCTATTTTTAACTTAATAATAATTTTGTTAAATTAATTATATTAATTTATATATGTTTTAAAAAAAAATGCCATATAACATATACAATACTGTTGCTTTTTCAATATACAGTAAAGATTAATAAATAAAAAAAAGTAGTTTAGAAACTTACCCTAAAGTAAGTTCCGTCAATATTTAGTTTTTAATGTATTTCTTCAAGTCTTCAGCCTTGTCGGTTTTCTCCCATGGAAGACCTTCAATACCGAAGTGACCGTATTTAGCGGTTTGTTTATAGGTAGTGTCGCGTAAACCTAAGGTTTCAATGATTCCGTCAGGAGTCAATCTGAAGTTTTCACGGACAATCTCTTCAAAGGTCTTGTCGCCAATGTCAGCGCCGGTTCCATAGGTGTCCACCATGACGGATGTTGGCTCAGCAACACCGATAGCGTATGAAACTTGGATTTCACATTTTTCAGCAAGTCCGCTTGCTACAATGTTTTTGGCAATGTATCTTGCCATGTAACATGCGCTTCTGTCCACTTTAGTGCAGTCCTTACCTGAGAATGCTCCTCCACCGTGTCTTGCATATCCTCCGTAGGTGTCCACGATGATCTTACGGCCGGTTAAACCTGCATCTCCGTGAGGTCCTCCGATTTCGAACTTGCCTGTAGGGTTGATGTGTATCTTGGTGTCTTCTGTAATCAATCCTTCAGGAATTACGGCCTTGAAGAGCTTTTCCTTGATGTCTTCGTGCAATTGTTCCTGGTTTTCAGACATTGTCTCATCGTGTTGGGTGGATAATACCACTGCGTCAAGGGACAATACGTTGCCGTCCTTGTCGTAGTTGACTGACACTTGTGCCTTACCGTCAGGCCTTAAGTATGGAAGTTCTCCGCTTTCACGAAGCTCTGTTAATTTATTGGTTAACTTACGTGCTAAATCAATAGGATATGGCATCAATGATTCGGTTTCATTGGTTGCAAAACCGAACATCATTCCCTGATCTCCAGCTCCGGTTTCCTCATCTCCCCTGTCAACACCTTGGTTGATGTCCTGGGACTGTGCATGGAGCCTGTTTTTAACTTCACAGGAATGGCCGTCGAATTCGAGTTCAGGCTTGTCGTAACCGATTTCAATGATTGTGTCCCTGATGATTTTCTCAATATCCTCATTGGACAATTCAGTGTTTGAAGTAATCTCACCGAATACCATAGCAAAATCGGTTGTTACGCAGGTTTCACATGCAACGTGTGAATTCTTATCTCCTGCCATGTATGCATCCAATATCGCATCAGAAATGATGTCTGCAACCTTATCAGGGTGTCCTTGGGTTACGGATTCTGATGTAAATGTTCTATATACGTCGCTCATAGTATCACATTATATTGTTATCTTAATTCTTAACTCATTCGATAAGTTTAGAAGAATTTAATAAATTTTACATTATTACTTAAACTTTTATCCTAAATTATATTTAAATAATAGTGCTAAATTATAGATTTTTAGGGTTATTAGTCATGCTTGAAAAAAATGTTATTAATGAGATATCTTTTGAGAAATTATCAACATGTTTAGCATAATTTATATACCATTTAATTCATAATCATATTCAGAGTTAAAAAATTCATCTTGAATTTTGTTAATTCAAATTTTCTGTGTTGATTCTCAATACCTAATCGGTATGTTGTAAACTATATTACAATATGGGTATTGAACGATTGAAAGAATCTCAAATCATTTCAAATGATGAGATTCTTTAATTAATCGTCTGATTTTTTATTAATTTTTAGGAACGTTCTCATTAAAAAAAAGATATTAATATAATAATTACAGATTATCTAAATGATGAACATAATGAAACACTTAACATTTGATGAGACAAGGGATTATCCGTATTATAGGCATAACCCTAAAATAGCCAAGTGGCAATGGTTCGTGTTGATTTTTTTGCTTCCTGTCGCACTATTCGGCCAGTTTTTGTTCCCTTCCGAGTTCACTGGAGGCATATTTTTCTGTTTTGCACTCTTAATTCCATTGCTTTACTTTTCAAAATGGGACTACAAGCTTTTATTCCACAAGCCAACAAAAAACGAATTGATCCTTGCCGTTTTAATGTTTGCAGGATATATGATTTATGCAATAGTTATCGGTGAAATCCTGACCGTGCTCAATCTCGCTGGTTCCGAAACAGCATCTTCATTTCCTGTAGATATCGTAAGCATAATTTCCCTGATATTTTCCATGATGGGAGAAGAACTTTTGAAATTTATTCCACTGATGTTCCTATTAAGGCTATTCTATAAGTTCACAGACAATACAAAAGTTTCCATGGCACTTTCAGTGGCCATTGTGCTTACAGTGTTTGGACTGATGCATTATTACCCTGCTGAAAACACCATTATCAGCGTTTTGCTTCTGCAGGGACTTGGAAGCATGTTTGAGATGTACGGTTATATCAAAACCAAAAACCTGTTTGTCCCCTACATAGCACATCTCCTAACAGATGCTGTAGCATTCATAGCTATTATGCTGGGACCAATGTAAAATGTTAAAAATATGTTTCGCATGTTCTTGAACCTAACATGCGAACCTTTTATATATTCCTTGAATAACATCACCATTACAAAATTGTTCTCATTTCGTAAAATTGAAGCCTTATTGTAAAATTTACTTGAAAAAACCATCTTATATAAGTTAATATCATTTAAATTAAATGTAAAATTCTTTAAATACTCAGTAACATAATATAACTCCAACAACAGTTGGAAGTCAAAATATGGCAAAGTATTCTACAGAAAAGATATTAAAAAACATTGATGAAGAGATAGCAAGAATAATGTTAGAAACCCTTGATGCAAACCTGATAAAAATGAAAATATGGGTAAAAGAATACCCCTCATTTAATCCAAACGACCATATTCCTGACATGGAATTAGAATTAAACTTTAAAAATAAAACAATCATCCTTCAAACAAATAAAGAAGATCTAAATTTATCACAAAAAGCATTAATCTGTGCAGCAGTAGGAGGTAATAATCAAGAATCTCATGAAGAAATGACCATGATTGTTTTGAGCAATACAAAAAAGTCAAAAAGGGTAAAAAGTTTCTTTGAGAGCGGCCGTATTTTAAAATCTCAAACTATAAATTTAAAAGAATTTAATCCCAAATCAATAATTAACAATATTAAAGAAAATATTGAAAAAAATAACCCATTAACAACCACAGATATGATGTTATATGCATTAATTGCAATAATTAAAGGTTATGACCCTTTTACAAACAATCTTCTTATAAATACTAAAATTATAACTAATTGAAACAAAATACATTTTTTAATATTTAATAAGTTTCATAATTTAAAAAATTATTTGCACCATATTTAAATATAACATTCGAGTTATTACTTTTTTCAACTACCACGACCTAATAGAGGTTGTGGATTGTGAGTTTATTCTTGCAATCCACTGGTTGAATAGCCTAAGATATTAAATTATCTACGTTATCGGAAAATATTTTATAGGTACCTATTGGATGTTTAAGCCTAGTCTGTAGCTC
>NZ_SUTJ01000002.1:0-127214 GCF_015062915.1 Methanobrevibacter thaueri
TCGACTTGCATGGCTTAATCGAATCCCAATAGCAGTAGCATCTGCCAGGATCAAACAGAATTGAATCACATAACAGATCATAATACTATAATATTATGAAGTACGCTTAAAACATAGACGAGTAATAATACATAAAATTTGATATAAAAGTTTCTATAATCAAATTTCACCACATCTACAAAACTTACATCATACCCGAAAAACTCAGGTACTCACAAAGCACATTCATGATATTAATAATTTAATTAATACAATAAACATGATAAATTATAGCTACATGCGGAAAAGCAACCATCATAGTAAAGATTGTAATAAACAATAATACTTAGGTCATCGCCATAAAACATATAGCACATCTTATAGGCACGGTAATTATACTAACAAAGTCAATTGAAAAATATTGCAAAAATAACTATAAATTAGAATAACTGTTAATTAAAAATCAAATTTGAATTTTAAATAGAATAATATACAATATAACAAAAATGGCTTCTTTAAATAAGTATTTTAAATATCATTTTCAAAAATTTTATTTGGAATGGATAAAACAAAGTAAGTATTACAAAAAATATTTTTTTTAATACTGGTTATTTTATTATAAAACTGCAAAATCAAAAACATAGATTATATTTAAAACTTTCTATCTAATTCAAATAATAATTACTTTATATATAGGGGAACTAAAATATTATTGGTGATAAAATATGAAGTTCGGTATAGAATTCGTACCACAAATACCATTAAATGAATTAGTAGACTTAGTAAAATTAGCAGAAGACGTCGGTTTTGAATACGCATGGATCACAGACCACTACAACAATAAAAACGTATACGAAACCTTAGCATTAATTGCATCCGCAACTGAAACCATTAAAATGGGTCCTGGTGTAACCAACCCATACGTAAGAAGCCCTGCAATTTCCGCTTCCGCTATCGCAACTATTGACGAAATTTCAGAAGGAAGAGCAACCTTCGGTATTGGTCCTGGTGACAAAGCTACTTTCGACGCTTTAGGAATCGCTTGGGAAAAACCTGTATCCACTATTAAAGCAGCAATCGCTGACATTAACACTTTATTAAGTGGAGGAAAAACCGAAGCTGGTGCAGCATTAGGTGGAGCAAAAGCTGTTCAAGAACACATCCCTATTTACATGGGTGCTCAAGGACCTAAAATGTTAGAAACCGCTGGAGAAATCGCAGATGGTGTATTAATTAACGCTTCCAACCCTAAAGATTACGAAGCAGCTATGCCTATGATCAAAAAAGGTATCGAAGCAGCTGGTGGAGACAAAGCATTTGACGTAGGTGCATACACTGCAACTTCCATTGGTGCTGACTCCGAAGCAGCTAAAAACGCAGCAAAAATCGTAGTTGCTTTCATTGCAGCAGGTTCCCCTGCTCCAGTTATTGAAAGACACGGATTACCTGAAGGATTCAACGAACAAATGGGTGCATTCTTAGCTAAAGGTGACTTCGGTGGAGCTATTGGTGCTGTAACTGAAGAAGCTTTAGACGCATTCTCCGTATGTGGTACTCCTGATGAGTTCATCCCTAAAATTGAAGGCTTAGCTGAAATGGGTGTAACTCAATACGTAGCAGGATCCCCTGTCGGTAAAGACGTAGCAGAATCCATCAAATTATTAGGAGACGTAATCGCAAGTTTCTAAACTTGCTTACTTTTCTTTTTTTATTTTTTTTAGAGCATTACACACAACTTAATAACATACTCTTTTTCATCGATAATTTTTAATTATACTATATACTAATAATATTATAATGGAAATTGAAAGATTAACAAAAGAAACAAGGCAAAGAGCATTTGATCGAAAGGAACCGAAAACACCTGAACAGGTTGGTGCCAGTTGGTACAATGATGATTTGACTTATGACGGAGTTGCAAAAACATTATTCATGATATTGCCGACACCAGGTTGCGCATGGGCACTTGGAGACAGTGGCGGATGCACAATGTGCAGTTATGTATCAGACTGCACCCTGGAGCCGATTGACACTGAAACCATCCTAAGGATTTTTCACAATCACCTCTCAAGACATCCAATAGATGAGGAGGAAAAGATTTCAGTTAAATTATTTGCATCAGGAAGTTTTTTAAATCCGTATGAGCTTCCGAAGGATGCCCGTGATGAGATACTCAAGACACTGGTTGGCCTGGGCAATGTGACAGAGATAATTGTTGAGTCAAGACCGGAATATGTGAAAGAGGAATACCTGGATGAGATATTTGAGATAATAGGAGACACACTGTTTGAGGTCAGCATAGGTCTTGAAACATCAAATGATTATACAAGATTGAATAAGATCAACAAGGGTTTTACAAGACAGGACTTTGAGGATGCAGTTAAGCTGATGCAAGACCTGAAAGAGACCAAGGGATACAACCTAAAATCAAAGGCATATATTTTCGTAAAGCCAATTCTTGTATCTGAAAAGCAAGCGATAGCTGAAGCAATCGAAACAGCACATTACTGTGATTCAATCGGCGTCAACAGATTGTCATTCTGTCCTGCAACAATACACAGCGGAACAGTCATTGAAAGGTTTTGGAGAAAAGGAGCATATCAGCCACCATGGATTTGGTCATGCATTGAAATCATAAATACCGTGCGTGATGAGCTTGACATTCCTGCATTGATGGACACATCAGGTTTCGGTTCAAGGCGTGGTCCGTACAACTGCAAGAAATGCAGCAAGGACTTGAAGCACATGATTATAGCCAACAACCTTACACAGTCAAAAATCGAGTATGATTGTGAGTGCAAATGTGAGTGGATGGCTGAGGTTGAGAATAGTGAGATGAACTCATCAACCATTGAGATTAAGCATATCCCATTATATTAATATAATAATAAAATTAAATAGTTACTAGGAGGAAAACATGAAAAGTAAATTTATCAGTTTACTGGCTATTATTTTCGGATTAATCATTATAATGTTTCCAGCACTGGGATTTATTGGAGTTAGTTCATTAATTAGCTTATCAGTTTTATTGGTATCCATTTATTTGCTTGTTGTGGGA
Organism: Methanobrevibacter thaueri; assembly: GCF_015062915.1. Taxonomy (GTDB): domain Archaea; phylum Methanobacteriota; class Methanobacteria; order Methanobacteriales; family Methanobacteriaceae; genus Methanocatella; species Methanocatella thaueri_B. The sequence continues at coordinate 3,038 of NZ_SUTJ01000002.1, forward strand.
GTGTCCATAATCGACTACAACAAAACCGGAGCGATACTTGACTTGGTATTGGGAATAATACTGCTGCTTTTAAGTATCAGTCTAATATTCAATCCTGCATTGGTTGGATTTTTAACAGGAATCACATTTTACCTTGCAGGAATACTGTTGATTATTGTTGGACTTGTTTCATTAATCAATAACCGCCAGTCCAGATATGGATTTTACATTGGAATAGCTGGAGTGGTGCTCGGTTTATTATACATAATTATCGGAACATACGTTTCAAACCCAATGATTCTTGGATTATTAATCGGAATATGGCTGGTAATTAGTGGTGTTTTAAAATTGATGGATGGTTAAAACGACTATCCACTACATTCTCTTTTTTTGGTGTTTATATTGATTGGAATTAGTGCAGATTTTGACCCCGTCCATAAAGGTCATGAAAAATTAATAAAAGAAGCTCGAAAGTTGGCTGATAAGGAAAACAAGAAAGTTGTCGTTTACTTGAATAAGGGTTTCAGTGCAAACCATGCTCCGTTTTTCGTTGATTTTGAAGCCCGTCGTGAAATGGCATTGGCTTTAGGTGCTGATGATGTCAAATCTTTTGAAGGACTTCATCATAGATTAGTGCTATCATATAGCGTTCCTATAAGGCTCAAGCAGATGATTGACGATGGCGTGACTGACTACATCACTTCAGCAAGCATTTCACTGGATGAAATCAAGTCAAAGGCTCAGAAGTTCATTGACGAGGGCAATTTCGTTGGAATGCCTAAAAGCTATACCAACCGTAACGAGATAAGATGGTATGCAATCAACGAGTTTTTAGGATCAAAACTTAACTATCATGTTGTAAAGGAATTCAACAAGGACAAGTATTCAGGAAGACTGATTAGGCAATCCATCATCGACAATGACATGGTCATTTCAAATGAAGTGAAGGAACTTCTACCCGAAACAACCGTTGAGATTCTCGAGCGTGAAATCGCCGCCGGCAGGGTTCCGGGCGAGCGCAACTGGAATGATATCTACAAGAGGATGAACACCTATTCAAGGGGAAACCTTGAAAAGATAGCTTACCTTAACGGTAACACTATTAATGAAATCATTAAAAGAAGAGTTTATCGTGACCCTGAATCAATTTGGGCAGTGTTTAGAAGGTCCGATTACGGCCCTGTAATGACAAGGCTTGCCGTCAGCGCCATTGAGATGGAAGTTACAAAAAGGGAAGTCATGGAGCTTATGAAAGGCTACGAGGCTCAGGGAGTTATTCCGGACAATCAGAAGGTTCAAAGGGTTATTGACCGTGCATGGTATGTTGCATGCGAGGGTGAGAAGGGCATCAGCGCACGTGATGCGAACAACAAGTTCAGAAGCGAGAACATTGCCGTTGAAAATCCTCCACTGACCATTGAAGCCGGCTTGAATCTGACCCGTTTTGAGACAAAAATCACAAAAGAGGGCTTGAACACTGACCTGTATGTTGACAAGAACGGCAAGATTTCAGTTCAGTTCAAGAGTGACGGCAAGAAAATAAAAACAAATTTGAGATTGCCTGCACGTGATGTTACATATTTACGTTACATTATGGATTCACATTTCATTCCTGTGAACGGCAGCATAAAAAAAGCTAAAAAAGGGTTTAAGGTTAAAGTGGTTATCGGTTGAGTTTTTCAAGTGCCGCCTTAACCATTACCAAATCATCATCAAAATAATCTATTATTTCTTTCAATTCCTCTGATTTTCTCTTTTTGGAATTTAATGTATTGTTTATCCTGGATAGTGATTTCTGGCGGAAATCATCACCTTCAGTCAATGTGAGCATGTCAATGAATTCCTCTTCAAGGTCGTATTTGCATGCAAGGTCCCTTGACTCGATGAGCAATGCGGATAATGTTTTAGTGTAAGTGCTTCTAAGCATTTTCAAAAGGCTTGCATCACCAATCCTGTCGCTTATGACTTTAACTTGCATAAATTCATTGAAAAATAATAGTTCATCAGCATGTTTGCCTGAAAGATATAGGATTGGATTATCCGAATCGATCTTGCCGATTATTGCACCGTCGACAAAATTATTCACATAGCTACTGATTTCAGAAGTGGTATCTGGGGAAACGTTGTTCAAGTCAAGATAGATCCCCTTTGCATGTTCACCGTATTTTTTTGCCACATCCAATGCATTGGCAGGTGAATTTGCAGAAATTAGAATGTCTGATGAGCTTACAACCTCTGGGAATGATTCCAAGATAGTGACATCTGACTTTTTAATGAGTTCAATGGTTTCAGGTGACCTGTTCTCGGTTGAAGTTACAAAATCAATGCTTTCAGATTGGATTATCCTGACCAGATTTTCAGATACTTTCCCAAATCCAATAAAACCTATAATCATAAAATCACAGTTATTTTTTAAATAAAAGCATATCGTGCAGGTTGACACCAATGGCTCTTGATATGGTGTTGCATTTTGCACATAATAAGAAGAAAACTTCCTTGTTGGACAAGTCTATTTCGCTCAATCCTTCAAAGTTACCCATTCCTTTTGAGATTACGAATTTATGGGAATCGAAAATCTCCCTGAACTCATCTGAAATTTCACTGTCGACATATCCAACTGTGCCGCAGCCGATTTCAACAATTTCACCGAACTCATCCAAGCCCACATCAAGGGCTTCCTTTCTTGTTGCATCGTTTAGAATCGGTTGTGACTTGACCGCTATGGTAATGTCGATGCCGTATTCCTTGATTTTTTCAAGAAGCAGCTTGTCAAAAACAATTTCTCCTGTATTGTCAACCAGGTACAGAACCTTGTCGTTTGTCCTGAGGGCATTTTCAAACTCCTCAATGTCCTTTACTGTCAAATCCTTTTCAAGTGACTGACCTATTACGCTTTCAATGTCATCATCAAGTGTGAATGCTCCAAAGTCCAGTATGTTTCCAATGATTGCAATCTTGACATAGTTTTCAAGGCTGTCGTCATTTTCAAGTATCCTTTTCACTTCAGGTAGGTATTTCAGGGCAATTTCATTTCCCTCGATTTTCTCCTTATGGTATGGGTCAATGCAACCTGTCCTTTCTATTATCATCCTGTGCATTTTAGAGCCTGTACCGTTTGAATTGGTGTCCTTGGTGAAATTGTTGCTTAAAAACTTGAATATGTCTTCCATAATCTCCATTTTAAGAAGCTCATCATCTGTTGATAAGTCCAGGGCTTCCCTGGCTTGCCTTAAAAAGCATGGCCCGCATTCGTAACTGATTTTCAAGATTAGCCTCCATAAATTATTTGAACCAATTGTATTTCATCATCTTCTTCAATGACTGTGTCCTCTATGACCAGTTCGCCGTTCTGCTTTGACACTATGGTCTGTGGAGACAGTTCCATTTCATTAAGTAAATCCTTTATGGTATAATCATCATTTGGTATTTCACGTTCTTCACATAAATTTTTATATTTCAATAAGAATGACATTCAATTCACACTCCCAACTCTTCCAAAAATGAGCATGCCTTACATAAGTCATTTGAGGACGGTTCTCCGCATCTTTTGCATCTTCCATGTGCGTAATCCTTTTGCATTTCCTTTTTAAGGACGTTTTTTATTTTATCATATCCTCTTAGGGTGGAGTACTTTATTGTCGGATGCTTTTCGGCCAGCTGGTTTATGACCTCTGAAACCTCTCCCCTAAATGACTGCATCGCATAGGGGCAGCTGTCAAAGTGAACCTCCAATTCCTTTGCAACAACATACAATCCTATTTCACGTTCCGGAATCTCCCTTAAAGGCTTTATCTTTACTGTGAATTCCTCAGCCTCTGATACGGTTTTGGCGCCGAGCTTTGTGAGGTTGTCAGTGTTTCCTTCAAGGTAGTTCATCATGATTCCCTGAACCTCATCGTCAAGGTTGTGTCCTGTGGCAATTTTTGTTGCACCCATCTCACGGGCGGCCTTGTTGATTATTGTTCTTCTAAACACTCCGCAGTATGTGCATGATCCCTTATGGTTTTCCCTTTGCATTATCTCATCAAGGGAAATGCCATAGTTCTCCTTAAGGGAAACCACCTTATGCTCTATGCCCAATCTCTCGGCGTGCCTGATTGCTATATCGACACCTTCCTGGCGGTAGTTTGCAATTCCCTCATCAACTGTCACGGCACATATGTCTATGATGTTTCTTTGCCTGAATGAATCCAGTATCTGCAAGGTTGTCACGCTGTCCTTTCCGCCTGACAATGCCACAAGAACCTTGTCTCCCTTGTCAAGCAACTTTTCTCTTTTGATTGTCTGGATGACCTTTTTCTCAACGGATTCTATGAAGCATTCCTTGCACAATATCTGGCCGGATTCCTCTCTTTTATAAATTACCTTAGGATTACCACATTTACTGCATTGCATAAAAATTACCTACATTTGCTCTACAAAGTGAGCCAATTGATTTAATGTATTGACTTCAAACACCTGCGCTCCGGCTTCCTCATATAATGAAACGCAACTGTCCACAATATCCCATTTGTTTCTGTCTTCAGGGTTTAGGATAACAACCTTCTTGGCGTCTCTCACCATTTCCCCAACCAGGTCCACACTGGCCGGAACTCCATTCACCTTCGGCCCTGCCCAGTCTCTGCAGTCGGACAGTATTATCACGTAAGACTTGTTGTTGATGTTGGCCTTTTCCTGGAATTGCTTGAATGCCGAATACATGTCGGAGGTTCCATGCACCATCATGTGCTTGATGCGCATGTCCTTGACCTTGACGAATGAATCAATCAGGTACTCTTCCTTTAGAGCCTTTGTTGTTTCTATTACCTTGTTGTCGAATTCGAAGGTTCTTGATCTTTTGAATGCTGTTTGGGCTGAAAACATAAGCATGAAAAACCAGCTACTTATCCATTCACAGGACCCGCTTATGTCGTTTAAAAACAGATGCTCGTTCTTATGAGGCCTTGGCTTTGCCTTTACAAGCTCCAACGGAACGCCACCATACTTAAGGTTTGCCCTCATGGTTCTTCTCATGTCAATCTTATGGGTGTTTGCCTGAACCTTTCTTCTTGAACGCTTATTGGCTATTCTTTTACCCAGCCTTTGACATATTTCAAGCATCCTGGGGTCGAACCTGTTGAGTTTGGTGAGGTCCTTGTTCATCAGCTCCCCATCACGCTCGAGCTTTTTGGCCTCATCCAGCAATGGCTGGCCTGAAAGCATTTTCAGTTTTTCATTGTTGATCTTTTCCCTTTGAACCTTCTGGCCAAGGGTATGCTGCTTTTTGATGACATACTTGTTGGATTTAGGACCTGTACCCCTGTATGCCTTGCCACGATTTGGATCATCACCTGCTTTCTTTTCAGGTTTTGGAGGTGCAAACACCTTATCAAAAATCTTTAGAAATTTTGGAATGTCATACCTGTCCTTTACATAAACGGCCATCAAGGCAGTTTTCAACAGATTCCTGTCCTCATCTCCAAGATTTTGATAGATTTCCATTGCTGATTGTGTGCTTCTGATACTTACCGGCAAGCCTTCCTTTCTCAAATCAGCAGATAGATTTGCAATCTTGTTAATCATTTTATCATTTGTTGAAGATATCTTTTACAACACGTTTCCTGTCTGTTTCGGTTTTGATTGCAACGCCAATGCTTTCTTCCATGGACTTGTCCAAGTCACGGGTTCCGAGATTGGATACTGATTTTACCCAGTCGACTGTACCCCTCACTGATGGCTTTTTCATCAGGTTAAGGTCACGTATCCTGTGCACGATTTTAACGACATGTGAAACTGTCTCATCGGCAGCTCCTGGAACTTTTGACTTGACGATTTCAATTTCCCTTTCAACGCTTGGGTATGGGATGTATAAGAAAAGGCATCTGTCCTTTGTCTCGTCAAGAAGTGACCTTTGTGAGTTGGATGTCAAAATAACGATTAAATCGTTTTGAAGTTGGAATGTGCCCAAATCGTTGATTGTGATCTCATGCTCACCCAGTGCCTGAAGCAGGAAACTTTCCACTTCCTCATCCGCCTTGTCGATTTCATCTATCAGCAATACGGAATCCTTCTCGTTTAGAAACGCATTGAGCAGGGATCTTCTTATGAAGAAATCATCATCAAAAATCTCATCAACATTCTTTGAATCGTTTTTGGCAGCTTCCAAATGTAGCAATTGCTTTTGATAATTCCATTCACCGACAATCTGTTCAAATGTGATTCCCTCATAACATTGAATCCTGAAAAAGTCCCTGTCAAATGATTTTGCAATTACCTTTGCAAGCTCGGTCTTTCCAACGCCCGGAGGCCCTTCGATTAGCATAGGCTTTCCAAGCAGGAAGGATAAGTATAGTGTTGTTGAAATCTCATTGTTTGAAACGTAATCGGATTTCAAAAGCATCTTATCAATGTCTTTAATACTGATATCTTCTATTTGCAATTTTGTAACCTTCATTAAAATTTTGTTATTAAAATAAATATAAATATGAATTTATTTAAAGTTTATGTATACATGAATTAAATTGTATAATTATTATTTGGGAGGTAAAATATGGATTCTGGAAATGCAATAATCATTGCATTAATAGCAATTATCTTAGTTGTTGCTGGAGCATTCTTTTTCATAAGCGGAAATGGAATCACCTTCGGCGATCAAAACCAGACTGATGATGCATTGCAGACTAACACTGCAACCAATAATGTAACTTCAACAGACAATTCCAATAACGCTGCACCATCTCAAAGCGGCGGCAATTCTGCACCAACACCAACACAATCAGCAACTTCATCAGACAGCAGTTCTGATTCATCACAAAACGGTGCAAGCAGTGACAGTGCAAGTTCATCCGACAGCAGTGCAAGTTCTTCTAGTGACTCTCCACAAGCAGGACAGGCTGAAGGAACTTACGACCCAACAGATTTTGATTGAAACTATTTTTTAAACTGATCAGGATTTTTGAACAATTCAAAATCCTGAACATACTCTTTGCCTGTAATCATGGCAATTTCCGCCTTTTGGAGTTCAGAACCCAAATATGCGGCATGTTCCATTCTTGTTACTAATTCTTTTGAAATGATTTCCTCATAAACTTCTTTTGCGGATTGGCCTACAATCACCAAATCGGCCTTGTTTTTCTTAAAATGAGTTGCAGTGATTCTACTGTCGCCTACTGTAGTTCCATATTCTACATTGATTTTAAAGCTTCCTGCCTTATCCCTTATGAACTTCATAGGCTTTACCTGTCTGACCTGTTCAACGCCATCCAGTTCATTTAGAATTATATCGTTTCTCTTATGCTTGTCCTTGAATGCAACGAGATTGATTCCCAGGTCCTTTGGAATGGATTTCCTGTGTTTTGCAAGAAACATCATTTTTGACGCTGTTGACAGTTCATAAACGCTTCCACGAGTTTTTCCACTTTCTTCAGGAGTGAACAGTATGCTGACACCCAGCTCCATTCCGATTCCTGCAAGCAAAACATTGACACCACCTGAATCGGCATCCATCAACTCGGTTACATTACCAACACCGAAAAACATCGGAGCAGGGTTAGTCTTGTGAAAATCATTGCATGCTATTATTGACTCGACAATGCTTGAGCTGTTGACCGGATCAAGAATCAAGTCGGCAACATACCTTATTCCCTCTGTATCCTTGATTAGCTGATGCATTGATTCAACCCTTTCAGCTGGGGATTTAGGGGATTTTCCCTGTGAAAAGTTGGTCGGAAGCAATACTGCTGGAATATCCTTTTCAATCAATAAGTCTTTAATTTCTGAATTGTTTCCAAGGTCAAGGCTCAGTACAAAGTCTATTCCGTTTTCAGCAGCCACTCGGATTTCATCGGGATTCAATGTGTCTATGCTTAAAGGCCTGTCGCCTACAATCGGGCGCAGTGTCTCGATGAGTTCGGGAATCTTGTCTGAGAAGTCCTCACCTGCAGCCATACCGATATCTATCATGTCTGCTCCTGAATCTACAAAGTATTGGCACTTGTTTATTAATGCCTCCTTTGAAAGGAATGGTGCGTTTGCTATTTCTGAGAGCACCCTCATCGGGAAATCCTCACCCACAGGGAGGTTTCTGATTAGGATGTTGTTTGGCTTTTCAAGGAGTTTCTTGATGTTTTCCTCATCGTTTTCAAATTCCTCGATGAACTTGAATGCCTCCTTGCGCTTTTCCTCCTCAATCAGCTTGTCGGCAGGCTTGTCTTCGGAAAGGTCAATGCTTCCAATCAGATTCAATACCATTGCAAGGTCCGCCCCGTCGGTGGATCCCTTGAATGTAGGTATTCCAAGCTCCTTTGTGATTTCCTTTGTGCCCTTCTTGATTAGTCCCGGAACCAGAATCATGTCGATTTCATCCAATTGGTCTGAAAAGCATTTTTTAACTTCATTTATTATCAGTCGAGGGGTCAAAAATGCTGCTACTTGAGTATTGTCGACAATATGAACTATGATTTCCTCTTTTGAGTCTGAAACTACTTCCTTTATCAAAGGATATGCCAATTCTCCGGTAACAATTAAAACTTTCATGACTTTCCCCAACTATGATTTTTTTTAATAATAATATTATATTAATATAATATATTAAATTTTCTTAAAAAATTGTCATTTTATCTAAAAACAATTTAAAATTGTATAGAAAACAATTGAAAATATTAAAAGGTTTGTTAACAAAATAAACAAAAAACAAAAGATAAATTCAATAAAATTTAAACAAAATTATTCAAAAATTAGATTTTAACATAAAATTTATATATTTTAGAATTTATAATGATTATACATGATAAATATATGGAGGAGAATTAATGATTGAAATTCGTTTTCACGGTAGAGGCGGACAAGGTTCTGTAACTGCTGCTGAGATTTTGGCAAAAGCAGCATTCAAGGACGGCAAATATGTCCAAGCTTTCCCATTCTTTGGAGTAGAACGTAGGGGAGCTCCAGTTATGGCTTTTACCAGAATTGATGACAAACCAATCGATTTGAGATATCAAATCTACAACCCAGACTATGTATTAGTATTAGACGATGGATTATTAAACGTAGTAGACGTATTTTCAGGAATTAAAGACAACACTGAAGTTATAATCAACACTACTGAGTTTGAAGGCAGTGGAGAACACAAAGTGTACGATATTGACGCAACTGGAATCGCACTTGATATGTTAGGACGTAATATTGTAAACACAATTATCTTAGGATACTTTGCTAAAAAGACCAATGTCGTAAGTATCGAATCACTTGTTGAAGTGATTAAGGAAACCTTCCCTGGAAAAATCGGAGAATTAAATGCTGAAGCTACTCAAAAAGCTTACGAAATGGGATAAGAAGGTGAGATGATGGTTAATATAGGATGTGTAATTACAACCCCTGGAAGTAGTAAGAATAATAAAACCGGAAGCTGGAGAACTTTCAAACCTATTTTAGACAAGGAAAAATGTATCGACTGTGATAACTGTATCGTTTTCTGTCCAGATTCCTGTGTAAACAAACAACATGATATTGATTACGATTACTGTAAAGGATGCGGAATTTGTGCAAATGAATGCCCATCCGATGCAATCGAAATGGTAAAAGAATAAAGAGAGTGATTTAATGATAAGAGAAGTAATGACCGCAAACAAAGCAGTTGCAGAAGCTGCAAGATTGGCTAAGCCACAAGTTATTCCTGTTTATCCAATTACTCCACAAACTACAATTTCAGAATATTTAGCACAATATGTTGCTGATGAAAAAATTGATGCTAAATATGTTAAAGTAGAATCAGAACACAGTGCAATAAGTGCTGCAGTTGGAGCAAGCGCTACTGGAGTAAGAGTATTTACAGCAACATCTTCACAAGGATTAATGTTGATGCACGAAATTTTATTTGCAGCAGCAGGTATGAGAACACCTTTCGTTTTAGCTGATGCAAACAGAGCAATTTCAGCACCATTAAACATTTGGAACGATCAACAAGACTCAATCGCACAAAGAGATGCAGGATGGTTGCAAATTTACGTTGAAAATGCACAAGAAGCATTGGACACTACTTTAATGGCATATAAAATTTCTGAAAACCCTAAAGTATTACTGCCATCCATGGTATGTTTAGACGGATTCATCTTAACTCACACAGTTGAACCTGTAGAAATACCAGATCAAGAACCTGTAGATGAATTTTTACCTCCATACAAAGCTGAACATGCATTCCTTGATCCTAAAAACCCAATGTCCATTGGTAACCTAGCTGACCCTGACTATTATCTTGAAGCAAGACACGACATGCAAGTGGCAATGGAAAACTCAATTGAAGTAATCCAACAAACTTGCGATGAATTCGCTGAAATATTCGGAAGAAAATATGGTCTTGTCGAACCATACAAAACCGAAGACGCAGACATCATATTTGTCGCTATGGGATCACTATGCAGTACCATCAGAGTCATTGTTGACCAATTAAGAGAACAAGGAGAAAAAGTAGGTTTGCTTAAAATCAGAGCTTACAGACCATTCCCTGTTGAAGCTATTGATGAAGCTGTTAAAAACTGTGAAAAATTAGCAGTCATCGATAAAAACGTGACATTCGGAATCGGTGGAGCATTATACACTGACATTAAAGCAAAAATACACAAGGACGCTTACGGATTTATTGCCGGTTTAGGTGGAAGAGACATTACACCTGACGCAATTTTAGAAGTTTATGAAAAAACTAAAAATGTGCCTGAAAAAGAAGTCACATGGATTGGACTTAAGGAGGAATAGATATGGTAGACATACCTGATAAAAACTTATTAGCACCAGGACACAGAGGTTGTGCTGGTTGTGGAGCATCAATTGCAGTTAAATTGGCTTTAAATGCAATGGGTGAAAATACTGTAGCTATTTCTGCTACCGGTTGTCTTGAAGTTATGACCACTCCATACCCAGAAACCGCATGGGAAATTCCATTCATCCACGTTGCATTTGAAAACTCCGGTGCAGTGGCATCCGGTGTGGAAAGCGCATTGAGAATTCAAGGAAAAGATGACATCAATGTAGTCGCTTTCGGTGGTGACGGAGGAACCGTAGATATCGGTTTACAATCCCTCTCAGGAGCCATGGAAAGAGGACACAACATGACCTACATCTGTTACGATAACGAAGCATACATGAACACTGGTATCCAAAGAAGTGGAGCAACACCATTCGGTGCAACAACCACCACTTCACCAATGGGTAGCGGAAGTTTCGGGGAAGACAAACCTAAGAAAAACATGCCAATGATTATGGCAGCACACGGAATCCCTTATGTCGCTACCGCATCAATTGCATTCCCAGAAGATTACGTTAAAAAAGTGAAAAAGGCTGCAGAAACCAAAGGACCTGCATACATCCACTTGCAACAACCATGTACTACCGGTTGGGGATACCCATCTGATAAGACAATTGAAATGGGAAGATTAGCAGTTGAAACTGGATCCTGGATTTTATATGAAATCGTGGACGGCAAATTCGAAATCACTTACAGGCCTGAAGAAAGAAAACCTGTAAAAGAATACTTAGCACCACAAAAAAGGTTCAGACACTTGGATGACGAGCTCATTGATAAAATACAAAAATACGTTGATGCAGAGTGTGAAGAACTAGGATTATAGGAGGAAAACAATGGAAAAAATTTCTGTAAATAGCAATTTATGTGATGGATGTATGAATTGTGAAAACATGTGTGCATCTGTTCACAGTGCTAGTAGAATAAAAATAATAGAACATCATTCTATGTATTATTCCATTGTATGTCAACATTGTGAAAGCGCACCATGTATAACAATCTGTCCAACCGATGCAGTCACCGACGGTGGCGTCAACAGCGAAAAATGTATCGGCTGTGGATTATGTGTAATGGCTTGTCCATTCGGTGCAATGACTTTCCAATCCAGTGTTGCTGAGAAATGTGACCTCTGTGCTGACAGGGAAGAAGGACCTGCATGTATCAAAGCATGTACCAAAAGAGCTATTAGCATTGTTGATCCTGCTAAAATCAAAGCTAAGAATCAGGAAAAATTCTTGTCCAAAATGGCAGGATTATACGAACCTAACAACAAGCAAAGTAGCTTTGTCCACATAATTACAAGTCAAGCAAGAGCAAGACTTGTATTGGATGAATAAAATAGAATTATGTTTAAAACAGGAAACTGTACTACTTGTACAACCTGCGGAAGTTGTCAACAAACACCAAATGTTGACACTCCCATCTTATTTTGTATGCATTGCCAACCATCAGAAGCGCCATGTTTATTGACTTGTAGCGAGGGAGCCATTGAAGTTTTGGGAGGAGCGATTACTATCAATGGTGAAAAATGCAACAAGTGTGGGGATTGTGTGGAAGTTTGCCCAATTGGCGTAATTAAAATTTAAATATTTCAAAATCCAAAAATATGATTAATTAATTTTTATAAGTGATTTATTTTGATTACAAAAGATACTATTAGAGATACTGTTTATGAACTTTACAAGCAAGCGGTTATTGTTCTTGGTGATGATGTAAAAAAATCACTTGAAGATGCTCTTAAAATTGAAGAACATGAACTTGCAAGGTTGAATATTGAAGCTATTTTAAAAAATATTGAACTTGCAGAAGAGAAAGGCATTCCAATGTGCCAAGATACAGGTTTGCCGGTTGTTTTTGTCAAGTTAGGTAATGTTGAAGTTGAAAACTTGCGTGAAGGAATCGAAGAGGGAATAAAAAAGGCCACAAAAGAAATTCCAATAAGGCCAAACATCGTCGATCCGCTAACACGTGAAAACACAAACATTAACGTTGGAGACTACATCCCACCAATCGACATTGAACTGATTGATGCAGATTACCTTGAAATCACAATACTTCCAAAGGGATTCGGTTCAGAAAACAACAATGCCCTTAAAATGGCCTTGCCTGCTGAAGGAATAGAAGGCATTAAGGAATTTGTAGTGGAATCAGTCCTTAAGGCAAAAGGAAAACCATGCCCGCCAACCGTTGTAGGTGTTGGAATTGGTGGAACATCAGACCTCTGCCTGAAACTCGGTAAGAAAGCATTGCTTGGAAAAGTTGGCGAAAGAAACCCTGATCCTGAAATAGCAAAATTAGAACAAGAAATCCTTGATGAAATAAATGCATCAGGAATCGGCCCAATGGGACTTGGCGGTAAGACAACCACACTGGACGTTAAAATATTAAAAGCACATACCCATACCGCAGGATTGCCTATTGGAGTTTGCATCCAATGCTGGGCAGACAGGCATGCAACAACAAAAATATATGATGATTAGATAGATTCTAATCATGACTCTTCTTTTTTTATCTGAAAGACCTTGGAGTAGTAGGTCTTGGAATATTGTCATGGAACTCAACGGCAACATCCATCATCTCAACTGAAATGTCACCGATTCTCTTGAAAGCTTTAATAACCCTGAAAAGATAAATGAAATAGTTTGAACGCTCCTTTTCATCGAATGAACTTTCAGCCATCTGGGTGGCAATCAGGTTGATTGCCTTGGATTGCATGATGTGTATTGTGTCCTGCAAATCCATCAGATCATCCTTAAGTTCAGTTTTACCTTCAATGAACGCCTTCATGGCCAAACGAATCATTGACTGTGCGGTCTTGTACATCTTCTTCAGCTTTTTGAGTATATTGTCATCAACCTCATAAACATCATTGATGACGAATTTAGCAATATGTCCGCAGTAATCCCCTATACGTTCCAAATCATAGGCGATTTCATTGTAAAGGAGTGATTTTGAAATTTCGGAATGCTGGTTGATGCTCACAATTGTCTCAACGGAGGTTCTTATCTTTTCAACCATGTTGTTTGTAGCGTAATCCATTTCCAATGCCTTGTTGGCCTTGTCCTCATCATATTCAAGGACTGCATCAAATGAGGTTTCCAATTGTGAGTGAACATGCTTTGCCATATTCGCCAGCATGTCATTAATCAAAACATTACCGGTACTGTTCCTGGTGCTTACATAATCCCCAACTGACTCGACAATCTTTTCATAACTCTTCAAATCAATCATGTATGCCCTTTTTACTGTGCCGTCCTTGACCAATGGCTGCAGCAATTGGGTCACATATCTGCGAGTTATTCCTAACCTTTCTGCGATTTCATCCTGAGTTGAAGGATTTTCATATAATATAAGATCCAGAATATCCTTTAATGTTTTGTCTTTCTTGCTCATTTTATCAACTATTTCTTGTAATCATCCAACAAATCATTAGATTCAAACTGGATATTAGCGGAAGATTCGTTAATTCCAGATTGTGGTTTTTCAACATCAACATTACTTTGGAACATAATCTCCTCATCATGTTTAGGATGATTCAATGGCTCATGCCTTTGAACACGAATGCTTTTTCCTTTCTTCTCATAGTCAAAGTCATTATGCTTTCTGGAATGATGTTTCTTTTGGAGATTTTCTCTTGTGAATGTTTCCTGATTAATTTGATGTTTTCTTGCATTGAATTCCTTTTCTGATTCGTTTGCAGAAATTAAAATCTTAATAATCACAAATGCGATAAGAACCAATGCTATAATTGCTATCGGCAAATCAAAATGAATAAAAATTCCGTCATAGACATTAGTAAAACTGTTTCCAGCATCCGCAAATCCTCTTGCCAAGAATATCAAACCTACAAAGGCTATGATTGCCCCATGAGACTTTTTAATGATATCTGGTTTTAAGACTAACGGATATACACTTATTACAAGCATTGCAATTCCTAAAATCCTGTAGAGATTGTTGTTTGCAATTTCCTGAAGTGACATGAATGCATTATGGAATCCGTATGGTAAAATTCCCATATCTGAGAGTAAAGCGAAAATTAATAACAATTGGATTAAAGCGATTACCGCTAACGGGAAAATATAGGCGATCTCCCATTCAAAGTTAGTGCTGAACTTTGCATCGCTAACCGGCCTTTCCAATGCTTCAGTAAGCATGTTATACAGTACGGAAGAGACTACAGAACCTATGATTGTACCTGCAACCCCTAAAATGGAAGTTAAAACTGCAACAAAAGCAGAAATAAAACCTACAAGTATAATTTTCTTATGATTCAAATTTTCACCTTAAAAGTTTATTGTTAAAAATAAAATTAATATTATATTATTAAGATTTCAAGTAATTTAAAGTTTAAGGTATTTTGCCATTAAAAACGTCTAAGTTAAAATCTTGAAAAAAATAGCTTAAAGCCTTAGGGGGGATTCGAACCCCCGACTTCTACCTTACCAAGGTAGCGCTCTACCAGCTGAGCCACTAAGGCAAAATCGAGAATGAAAAAAATACTAAAATAATAAAATAGTGCAAGGGAAGGGATTCGAACCCTCGAAGGCCTATACCAGAGGATCTTAAGTCCTCCCCCTTTGGCCGCTCGGGCACCCTTGCATACAATAGTAATATATGTTTACATAGTATTTAAATGTTACCCTTTTTTGTCATTTTCAAGGACAATTTTAAAAACTACACTATAATATTGACTATCCAACTATTTAAATATTAAGATAATCAAATAGTAGAAATAATAACAATTTTTTTAATTAAGTTAAAATGGTGTATTAATTGAAAGTAGATATGGAAGAATGTGGAGTTTGTGAAGATTGCATTGATGTGTGTATGGAAGAAGCTATTGAAAGAAGAGCATACACTATCATCATTGACGCTTCAAAATGTGATAACTGCGGCGAATGTGTTGACGTTTGTCCAGTGGGTGCAATTTACGAAGACTAGGTTTGAGTATGAAAAAATTTACCATTATAGATTACATCATTATAATATTAGTAATATGTGCTGTCGCTTTTGCTTTTATACATATTACCACTGATGACTCATCCGATTTGCAGAAAACAGCATTTGATGAGTCAACCGTGAATAAGATTCCTGACACTTATCTTAAATATTACAAGGACGGCTTGAAAGTCAACGCCACAGTTGAAGGGTTCAACTCAACAAACGGAGAACCTGTGAGCGTGAGTGGAAAAGTGATTTGGGAAGACGACAATGGTGGCGGAGATGTTAAATTGCTCATCGAATCCGAAGGCAAAACATATACTGCCGGACTTTACAGGTACAACCCTCAAGTCGACATTTACATTGACCACGTCAGCATGGAAAGCAACGGCGAGAAATATGAGAACTTAACTGAGATAACCGTCAAACCTAAAAAGGTCAGTTCCCTGAGCGATCTGATTTCTGGAATCGGAAATGAGACAGATTATGAAATCTCAACAATGGTAAGCATAGATGATTTAAGCACATCAAAAGTTCAGGAGATTACCAATAAACTTCAGGATAGCGGCAGGATTTCAATTAAGGGCGAATCTGTTGGAATGAATAATCAATTGAAAATTACAAGAGCCACAGCTGAAAACATAAACGATGCAAGTTCCATCCTTGGAAATGTCAATGGAATCAGTGAGGACATTACCATCAGAATCTATGACAGTACCGACAAGGATGTCAACGCCATCAAGGACAAGTACGAAGTAATTAACATCAGGACTTTTTAAGTTGTGTAGACCATGAGCGTAATCTATTCCACATTAACTTCAATAATAAACAGAATCAGTGATGAATTTCACAAATCCTTTTTATTTTCAACCATATTCTCCGTTTTAGGATTTATTGAAAATCAGTGGGTCAGCAGCTTTTTCAAAGGCCTTTATCCTGGCGAAAATTTCCTAAGTTTTTTGAATAAAAACAACATACTTAAAAATCACATATTCAATCCTCTGATTGTGATTTTCCTGTTTGCACTGTTCCTGATATTATCCCTTAATCCACCATCCACAAGCCTGGTGATTACATTGGCCCTGGCATTTGTCGGATTTTTCATCGGATCTGCAATTGCACCAAGATATTTTTTAAACAAGACAACCGATAGCATCGTCCGTTTTGATAGAAGAGACATTTATTCAATCGGATTTTGCCTATTGTTAATCAGCATCGTGTTTTTCTTCATAAGCATTGCTTCTGTTGGAGGAATTCCACTACTAAAACCTTCAATAAGGTATCTGTTAAAGCCTATGTTCACAATGCCTGTGTTTTTAATAATTCCAGCCACATGCATGATTGCCAGTGCATACCTGAAGGATTATAATGATGGAAAAATCACACGTTCACAGGCCAGATTCAGATTCCTATTTTTGCTTGCAATTGACTGTGCATTTTTATTGCTTTTAGGTTATAGGACACCACTACTTGCAGCATTTCTCATCATAATTATCATAGGTTTCTATGGAAATATCGTTTCTCTATGGGAAGTTGTAGTCGGCGCACTAATTGGTATAGGTGCAATAATCGGAATTGGTTATTTTCGTTCATTAGGTGAGATGACAATCACCTCATCAACAAGTCCGTTCTACACCCTGCAGTCAAGGGCAGACTTCACATTGCACGTGTTGAACCTGCTTGACTTTATCGGAGGAAACTTCGGCCTTACACATGGACACATGCTTGCAAGCGCCATTCCAGGAAGTGATTTGGGTCCTAGAATGATGGTTGGAAAGCTCATTGCATGGAGAACCGAAGTTACAGTCACACCAACCCTGATTGGTCAGATGGTGGTTGACTTTGGAAAGGTTGGAGTGTTTGTCGGAATGTGCCTGTTGGGTTTCATATTGGGAATCGGATTTAAGATAATGCAAAAGACAAAAGACTTCTTCTACATTGGAATCTATGCACTGATTTTAACCTATGCAATTTTAGGAATTGAAACCGGAATCCTAGACATTCAAGTTTTATTCTACTTTATAATAGCCATTTTTATCTATTTTGTCTGCATTAAAAGGAGTATTTCCAATTAGTATTACAAAACCTCATCATTTTTCTTCAAAAGTATTAATTTAGTATTACAAATTTTTAAAAATAATACTAAAAAGTATTACTTTAATAATGTTTATATAGGTGAATTGAATTAATCTATAAAATGTCAAGGGAAAAATAAGCTTTATTAACCTCTTTATTTAATAAAACTTCCATATAACTTGATATTACTAAAAATAAACAAAAATAATACTTTAAAGTAATACATCATTTATAAATAAAAATAAAAAAAGTATTACTTATGAAAAAAGGGAGGAATAATTTTGCATATACCTGACGGATTCATACCTATTGCACAGTGCCTAGTATATTATGTAATATTGATTGTTGCACTGTACTTCGCAGTGAAATGGGCAAGATCCAATTTAGATGAAAAACGTATACCTCTTTTAGCAGTTCTCGCAGCAGGTATCTTTGCAATCATGTCCATGAACATGCCAATCCCATTTGGTACAAGCGGTCACATGGTTGGAGGGGCTTTAGTTGCTATAGTATTCCTAGCACCTGAAGCTGCCGTATTAGTATTCACTGTTGTTTTACTCATCCAAGCATTGATTTTCGGAGACGGAGGTATTACAGCATTAGGAGCAAACGTATTGAATATGGCAATCATTGGAGGTTTTGTTGGATTATACACCTTCAAAGGATTGAATGGAATTATCGGAAAATACCCTGCAGCAGGAGTTGCAGCATGGTTAGCAACCGTAATTGCTGCATTTGCATGCGCAATTGAAATGGGTATTGCAGGAACATTCCCAATGAACATAGGTATCCCATCAATGGTTTTATATCACTTCTTCATTGGTATTATCGAAGCAGTATTAACTGTAATCGTTCTTGTAGCATTAGACAAATTTAGACCAGACTTACTGGCATGGAACAAAGGAGATGCATAATATGGATAAAAAAGACATGACTTTAATTGGAGTCGCAATAGTGATATGTGTCATAATCTGTGTTCTTTCACCATACATTGCATCCGGTGACCCTGACGGATTAGAAAAATCAGCAGAAGATTCCGGACTTGCAGAAGACTTTTCTGTTGAAGAAATTAATGGAATACCTGCGGCAGCAATGCCAGATTACGCATTTGCCAATGATCCAGATAATCAAGGATTGCAAGTCGTGGCACTGATTATTGGAGTAATTGTAACCCTGATATTGGGTTATGCAGTTGCGGCAGTTGTAAAAAGTAGAAATTAAACTTAATTTCTACCACTTTTTCTTTTTTAAAAAGTAATTGAAATTCAATAAAATGTATTAAAGCAAATAATAATATATTACTAATTTTTAATATTATACTAGTGAATAATTATGGCAGATATAACACAAATTATCAGATTTGATGACTTAGCATCAAAAAACAGTCCAATACATGATTTGGAGGGTAGAATCAAATTAATTTCCACCATTTTTATCATATTGGTATGTGTTGTATCAAAGGAAATATTTATTCCAATTATTTTAGAAATCGTGCTTTTGGCTATATTGAAAATAGCCAACTTATCATATAAAGATTCATTTAAACGATTATTGTTGTTGCTGCCTTTTGGTGGTGCAATTATAATATTTCAACCATTCATACAGCCTGGAAATGTAATATGGCATTATTCCTGGTTGCAAATTACTGATGTGGGACTCAATTGGGCAATATTGCTTTTAGTGCGTATGATAGTGTCATTAACTGCAATCATCATATACTCATCAACAACACCCCTTCAGGAAATGGCAAGTTCATTCAGAAAGCTTAAAATGCCAAGAGACTTGGCAATGATACTGTCAATCATGGTCAGATTCCTGTTCCTGTTTGTAGATGAGCTTGCAGCAATTAGAAAAAGCCAAAAGTCAAGAAACTTCAACATTCATTCAAAGAACACTCCATACAAATGGAGAGTCAAACAGGTTGGTTACACAATAGGAATGATGTTCTTAAAGGCATATGAGCAAGGGGAAAGGGTTCACAAGAGCATGGTGAGCCGTGGCTTTTCAGATGCCTCTGAAATGTTTGATGAGAAAAAATCCCCTGAAAAAAGCGATTATATATACTTGATTTCAATAATCATAATAGTCATTGTGCTTGAAATAATAATATTTAAATATTCCGGACAGTTAGGTTACTTTGGACAAAATTTAGCAATTAATTAGGTGAAAAAATGGAACATATACATTTAGAGACAAAAAACTTATCATTTACTTACCCTGATGGAACACAGGCTTTGAAAAATGTCAACATTCAAATCAAGAAAGGAGAAAAGATTGCTATCATGGGACCTAACGGTGCAGGAAAATCAACATTGTTCTCCCACTTCAACGGTTTAACAGAACCTACTTCCGGCCATGTGGAGATAGATGGTGAAAAAATTGTTTTTGAAAGGGATGAACTGCTTAAGGTAAGGCAGAAGGTAGGAATAGTGTTCCAGGATCCTAATGACCAATTGTTCGCACCTACAGTAAAGGAGGATGTTGCCTTCGGACCGATGAACCTGGGCCTTGACTATGATGAGGTCAAAAGAAGGATTGCCGAATCACTTGAAATGGTTGGCATGAGCGGTTTTGAGGACAAGACTCCTCATCATTTAAGTGGAGGCCAGCAGAAGAGAGTAGCAATTGCAGGTATTGTTGCAATGAGGCCTGAAATCATGATTCTTGATGAGCCAACAGCCGGTCTTGACCCTGAGGGTGTTGATAAGGTATTAGACATTTTAAAAAATTTGAATGAAGAAGGAATAAGCATAGTAATCTCATCACATGACATTGAAATGGTCAATCATTTTGCAGATAAGATTTATGTATTATATGATGGGCAAATCATAGCTTCAGGAGACAAGCACCAAATATTTTCGAACAAGGAATTGCTAAAAAAAGCTCATTTAAAAGCACCAGTCACTACTGAAATACTTTATAAATTAAAAGAAAACGGATTAGATGTCGACACTAAAAAAATAAGTATTGATGAAACGGTTGAGGAAATTTTAAAAAGTAAAAAATAATTAATTTGTTGATTTTCTCTTTTTAAACCTATCCTTGAGCTTAGTGATAAATTCAAATTCCTCATCCAATTCTGGGGAGTTTGCAAAACCGCAGTTTGGACAGTGATAAGCATTACAATTATGTTTTCCGCAACTGGAACATCCTCTGTTTTCTATTTGGGTTTCATCAAATTCGAAACCGCACATCCTGCATTTCATAATATAACACCGTTAATTAAATTAGATTAAAAAAAATAAATGAAAAGATTGAAGTTATTCCACTTCAATGTTTTCAGCTTCTTCTTTACGAAGACAAACGTCATATCCTTTAACACTCATTTCAATAGGATTACCGAAGGTAGCTACTTTTTTAACAGTGATTTTAGCTCCTTTAACAAAACCCATACCTAATAAGTGTCTTCTTAAATCAACATCACCGGATTCGTGGTATTTAACTAGTGTTACAGTTTCCCCCGGTTTAACTTCTTTTAAAGTTCTCATATTATCACCAATTTTATAATAATTGCAATAAATATTTAGGTATACTTAACTTTGTAATAAGTATTATATAAATATTTAGTCATAACTAAAAATTTAAAAAAATGGATGATTTTACAACCATCCTTTTTTAGAAACTTATCCGAATCCTGCTAATAAACCAACGTTGTAGATCAAGAAGGAAACAATATATGCAGTCACTAATGTGATAGCACACATGGTTGCTGCCCATTTGTAACTGTTGGTTTCTTGTTTGATTGCACCGATAGCTGCGAAACATGGAGTGTACAATAAGGTAAATGCCATGAATGCGTATGCGGATAATGGAGTGAAGGTATCATGTACCAATTGGGTAATACCGTCTTCATCATCTTCTTCCATACCTGCTAAGGTACCGAAGGTTGCAACTACAACTTCTTTAGCAGCTAAACCTGCAATAATAGCTACAGCAGCTTGCCAGGTTCCGAATCCTAATGGAGCAAAGATTGGAGCGATTACTCCACCAATCATACCTAATACACTGTCAGCAGATCCGTATTCTACACCTAATGGGAAGATACTTAAAGCCCATAATATGATGGAACAAGCAAGGATAATGGTACCTGCTTTTCTTAAGAATCCTTTTACTTTTTCCCAAGTGTGTAATAATACACCTTTTATGGAAGGCACTTTGTAGGTAGGAAGTTCCATTACAAATGGAGTGGATAATCCTTTGAATAAGGTTCTCTTGAGGATTGCTGCAACGATAAGTGCCACAACAATACCTAATATATAAATGGATAATAATATTGCACCGTTGTTAGCTTCAAAGAATGCTGCAATGAAAATTGCGTAAATTGGCAATCTTGCAGTACATGACATGAATGGTACTAACATCATAGCAAGCATACGGTCCCCTTCGTTTTCCATGGTTCTTGTAGCCATAATAGCCGGCACACCACAACCGAATCCTAAAATCATAGGAATGAATGCTTTACCGTGAAGACCAACTAACTTGTGCATAATGATATCTAAAGTAAATGCAGCTCTTGCGAGGTATCCGCAGTCTTCTAGAATACTTAAGAATAAAAACATCAGGATAATGATTGGTAAGAAAGTGAGCACACCACCTACTCCACCAATGATACCGTCACAGATGAAGGATGCTAAGTATTCGTTTGCAATGAATCCTGCAACCCATTCAGCAAGAGAACCAAACGCTACATCAATCATGTCTTGGAATGGTGCTCCTAAAGTGTATGTGAATTCAAACATTGCATACATGATTACCAAGAAAATAGGAATTGCTAAAATTCTGTTAGTAACAATCTTATCTATCTTATCAGTAGTGGTTTCTTTTTCAACAGCAGGTCTTTTGACCGCTTCAGCCATTAACCCACCGATAAATGCATATCTTGCGTTTGCAACGACTTCTTCCGCACCTTCTTTGTAGATTGTGTGAAGGTGTCCTGCCACTTTATCGGTTTCAGCCATGATAGCAGAGCTTTGGGAAGATCCTTGCACTTTTTCGATTACAATTGAGTCTTTTTCTAATAATTTAATTGCAGTCCATACGGATGGAACGTCTAATAGGTTGTTGTCTTTTTCGATTAAAGCCTGCATGTCTGCTAAGTGACCTTTTAATTCGTCACCATAAGACAATTTTGCACTTGAGTCGATTGGATTTGCAGCCTGTTTTTCAACAGTGGTTAGTAATTCATCAAATCCGTCTCCAGTTTTAGCGTTGATTTCAACAACTGGGAATCCTAATAATTCACTCATTAATTTTACATCAATGATGTGGTCTCTTTTCTTTGCAAAATCGTTCATGTTAAGAGCCATTACAAGGTTAGCTCCTAATTCCATCATTTGAACTGTTAAGTATAAGTTACGTTCTAAATTAGCAGCGTCTACAACGTTAATAATAACATCAGAATCATCATCTACGATGAAATCTCTTGAAACGATTTCTTCCATAGAATGAGCACTTAATGCATAATTACCCGGTAAGTCGATAACATCGTATTCGTAGCCTCCATGTTTGAAATGACCTTCTGCCCTTTCGACAGTTTTTCCAGGCCAGTTACCAACATGTTGGCGCATACCGGTTAATCTATTAAAAACAGTAGTTTTACCCACGTTAGGGTTTCCTGCTAATCCTACTATTAATTCTGTCATTAACCATTCTCCCGTTTTTGTTAACTTGATGAATAATATCTTTTTTTTAAAAAAATATTACCCACTACTAAAAAAATTTTTTTAGTTTAAGTCCTAATCAGAAAAAATTAGGTTAGCCTAAACAATTATAATATTGTATTTTTTTATATATAAATATTTAGGTATACCAAAGTTTAATTAATATAATATAATTATTATACAAATGAAACAATGTTCAACAAAAGAATGAAAACTGTAAAAATTGATAAATAAATGAAAAATAGAATTTCAATTCCCGATAGCTGATTATTACATCGGGAACAGTTTAAAATGATTAATTTTAACCGAAACCAGCCAACAGGCCAATATTATATATTAAGAATGAAACTATATATGCGGTCACTATTGTGATGGCACACATGGTCAAGGCCCATCTGTAACCGTTGGTTTCCTGTTTTATAGCACCGATTGTACCTATGCATGGCACATACAGTAATGTGAATGCCATGAACGCATACGCAGATAGCGGAGTGAAAAGATCATGAAGCACATTGGACATTCCACCTTCATCACCCTCTTCCATACCAGAAATGGTACCGAATGTTGCAACGACAACCTCCTTGGCCGCAAGTCCTGATATGATTGCAACGGCAGCCTGCCAGGTTCCGAATCCCAATGGTGCAAAGATTGGAGCAATTGCATTACCAATCATTCCAAGGTAACTGTCAGCGGATGCATATTGCACTCCCACAGGGAAGATGCTTAATGCCCAGAGTATCATGGAACAGACAAGGATGACTGTACCTGCCTTTCTTAAGAAACCCTTTACCTTTTCCCAGGTGTGCAGAATAACTCCCTTAACTGAAGGAAGCTTATATGATGGTAGTTCCATTACAAATGGAGTGGACAATCCCTTAAACATTGTTCTTTTAAGAATTGCCGCAACAATAAGTGCTACAATAATTCCCAACACATACATGGACAACAGTATGATACCGTTGTGTTCACTGAAGAATGCTGCAATGAATACTGCATAAATAGGAAGTCTTGCAGTACAGGACATGAACGGCACAAGCATCATAGCAAGCATACGGTCTTCCTCATTTTCCAAGGTCCTTGTTGCCATAATGGCCGGCACACCACAACCGAATCCTAAAATCATTGGGATGAATGCCTTACCGTGAAGGCCCACCAGCTTGTGCATGAAAATATCTAAAGTGAATGCAGCCCTTGCAAGATAACCGCAATCCTCCAGTATGCTCAAAAACAGGAATATGACTACAATAATCGGCAAGTATGTGAGAACTCCGCCCACACCACCAATAACTGCATCGCATACAAAGGATTGCAGATATGGGTTGGCAATGTATCCTGCTGCAAAATCTGCAATTATTGTGAAGAATTGAGCAATCAAAACCTCAAAAGGATCGCTTATGAGATATACTGCCTCAAACATTAAAAACATGAGTATGAAAAAAATTGGAATGGCCAAAATTCTATTTGTGACAATCTTGTCTATTTTGTCACTGGTTGTCTCCTTTTCAACTGCAGGCCTGTCAACCGCCTCAGCCATCAATCCATCGATGAATGCATACCTTGCATTGGCAACAACCTCTTCAGGACTTTCCTTGAAAACATCATATAAGTGTTTTGACACTTTATCGGATTCTTTGAAAATTTCTGACTGGTGCTTGGATTTCTGGACTTTCTGAATTACAATGCTGTCCTTTTCAAGCAATTTGGTGGCTGTCCAGATTGAAGGCACATCCATCAAGTCCTCATCCTGTTCAATCATCTCCTGGATTTCAGCCAAATGGCCTTTCAACTCATTTCCATAGGATAATTTTAGACTTGAATCAATTGGATTTGCGGCTTGCCTTTCCACTGTTGTCAAAAGCTCCTCGATTCCGTCACCGTTTTTTGCATTTATGTCTATGACAGGAATTCCCAACAGTTCACTCATTAAATCTATGTTGATGATATGGTCCTTTTTCTTTGCAAAATCGTTCATGTTTAAAGCCAAAACAAGATTTGCTCCCAGTTCCATCATCTGAACTGTCAGATACAGGTTACGCTCCAGATTTGCCGCATCAACCACATTGACAATGACATCAGAATCATCATCCACAATAAAGTCTCTTGAAACGATTTCCTCGATTGAATGGGCACTTAGCGCATAGTTTCCAGGCAGGTCAATAAGATCATACTCATATCCTTTATGTTCAAATTGTCCTTCTGCCCTTTCAACAGTTTTTCCAGGCCAGTTTCCCACATGCTGGCGCATACCAGTCAATCTATTGAATACTGTGGTTTTTCCAACATTAGGATTTCCAGCAAGTCCTACAATTAATTTTGACACGAATAATTCCTCAATTCATATTTAAATTTAATAAAATTCTTTTTAAAGAGAATACTCAATAATAAACTCAGCAATATAATATATCCCATTTATTTTATTTAAACCATTATATGAAATTATGGAATATTCTAAATTTAGGTATACCTAAAAAATTAGAAACCTTTATATACTAGTATGACCAACTTTTATACAAGTGACATACATTTAGGTTTACCTAAATCTCACTTAGAACAAGACACATTATTAGTCAATAAATACAATCTCCAAATATAAACATTAAATTAGTTTTCCACAATTTTCTAATTTAATGCAGGAAAATTGATCTGCCAAATTTTCCGAAAAAAACACGAAAATTGGTGTTTAACTCTCCTCCAAAAAATAAACACCAATTTAAAATCTATTTTTTAATTTAACATTATTGTGCAAGAATTCTCTGGCTTCTTTAAACCGGGAGATGAATTGCACTTTTAAGGGGTTTTGTTGAATTTTTAGAATTTTTTTGCAAAATAAAAAATTATGCTGTATTACTTTCCAAATGCTCTTAGATAAACTCTATTTATTATAAATGTATATAAGTTGTTATAAGAAAAAGAAAACATATTCTTTTTTTGATGTTTAATCAAAAAAATCAAAATCTATGTTTTTTTTTCGAGTATACAAATAAAATTAATGAGATCTTTGTCTAAAAAAGTGTGGGGAGCATATTATGGTTGATAAAACTTTTATTTTGACCGATAAGATTGAGTTTGTCCCTGATGAGAATTTAGAAGGGGAATTAAATTTCAATTTACGGGCAACCGGTTACGTATTCAACAAAACATTAGAATACAGCATTTACCGTGAAAACCTAGTCAAAGAATTTGGAATAGGAAAAACATGTAAAATCAACCGCACTTACACACAAAAAATCGTAAGAACTCTAAAAAAACAAAAACCATTCCTAAAAAAAGCAGAATCCACCTGCATACAAGCATCCACCGACCGCTTAATAAAAGCATATGAAGGATTCTATGATGGAAGAACTGGACGCCCTAAATTCAAATCACTTAAAAAAAATCCAGTACGATCCATCACACTCAGAAACAACGAATATGAAACTAAAAACGGAATAAAAGGATCTATAATGTGGGAAGGTAATAAATTACGCTTAAACAAACTCGGATACATTGAAGTCAAACATAAACGAGACATCGATGGCAAAATCAAAGAAGCCACAATCCTAAAAGAAAACGGAAAATGGTTCGTCTGCATAGTCTACGAACTAGAAAAAATACAACCCCGGGAAATATTTTCCGGCCCGTCTTTATATGTAGGTATAGATGTGGGATTAACAGATTTTCTAACTTTTTCCAATGGAAAAGTCATACCTAAACCTGATTTGAAAAGAATAAACGGCAGAATACAATATTACAATCAAAAACTAGCACGACAAAAGGAAGGTGGTTCCAACTGGAAAAAAACACTAAAAAAACTCCACAAATGGATAAACAAGAAAAATAACGTCGTCAATGATTATTATCATAAAATATCTTATAATATTGTAAAACACTGTGAATTCATAGCAATGGAAACATTAAACATACGAGGAATGATACGTGCACGTAATTTAAGCAGAAGCATTCATGAAATCGGATGGGGAAAACTCATTGAAATGATACGATACAAAGCAGAATGGTACGGACGTGAATTCGTACAAATCAATCGATGGTTCCCTTCCAGTAAAAGATGCAATGTTTGTGGTGAAATAAATCATGGTTTAGGTCGTGATGAAAGAGAATGGGAATGTCCACGCTGCCATAGCATACTTCAAAGAGATGTTAATGCTGCAAAAAATATTTTAGACGAAGCTCTACGCGCCACTGGTTCAATGGTGCTATGCTTAGTAGATTTCATACCTATCGGTCAAGGAAAATTCGAATATTATTACGAATGGAAAGGCCTAGACAAAACAATAGGTATGGCCTAAGAATCTCCAGCTTCTACAAGCTGGAGAGGTTCAATATCCTTCGCCATCATATGTTTCAGGATCATCATAGATTTCCTCATCCCAGTAATTGTACTCGATATAGTCATCTATTTCCTGGTTGAGGCCCCAGTTATGGTCATCGTAATATGTGTAAGGATTGAAATCGTTTTTCACAGTAATAGTTTTGGTTTTTTTGACTTTCTTGTAATGTGAATCGCCGAAGAACTTGACCTTAACATTATACTTTCCCAAATCATATTTAACACGGACACCATGACCATATGACTTGTAAACCCATTTGTAGTTGCCGTTCTTATCAGTTACAGTGTAATTTATCTTTCCGTCGGACCGGATTTCACGACCATTCTTGTCAACAAGCTTGATAATGATGTATCCCTTATTGTCAAAAACGCTATTGTCGGTTGATATCTTGACTTTTACTTTTTCCTTAGCAACGACAGGTCCTGCAAGCAGGATGCATGCTGTAAGGATTGCTAAAATGATGATGATTTTTCTTTTCATAGTAATCACTGTGGATATTTTATTGCAAATAATATTTAAATATTGATATATAATATATTAATAAGTGATTTTATGATTGAATATGACGATATAATAAAAGAATCTCCGTTCATTGTTAACCATTTGATTTCATTGAGTAAAACTCATGATTACTACATCAATAAATACATTAAAAATGACACGGATATTTTACCAAGCCAATACTACATGCTGCTATTTTTATACTATGAGATGGGCGAAACACAATCCGACATCGCCAAGGCATGTCTTATGGACAGAAGCGGAGTTTCAAGAGCCTTCAAGGATTTCGAAGAGAAAGAATTAATCGTCAGGGAAGTTGACGAGACAAACAAAAGGGCATATAAAATCACTTTAACAAAAAAAGGAATCGAAACCGCTGAGTTCATCATTCAGAAGGAAAGGGAATGGGATAGGATGATTTGCGAAGAGCTTGGAATATCCCATGAAGACCTGCTCAAGACATTGTCAAAGGTTTCCCTAAAATCATTGGAATTCAACAGGGAGCAATTCTAGTCATAGCCCTCGGATTCCAGATAATCATCTATTGCGTAATTGTCACCATACTCATAATGGTCATAGTAGGCTCCAGGATCGGTTCTTGACAATGTGTACCTGTCCGGCACCACAGTATGATAATGGCTGGAACCATCGGAATAACTAGTTGAATAGCTTGTTTGCTGATATGTTGGCGGGAATTCAGTAATGTTCAATCCCAATATGTCATATAACAGCTCATGTTCTGTGCAGACAACTTCATCAGTATTGACAATTATCCCATAGACAGCATTATTTTGTGAAGGATGCCATAAAAAGCATTCCCCCTTCATTGATTCCAGGCTGTCTGAAATGTAGATTCCTTTTGAATTGTCTGAAAGGCTTGGATAATCACTTGAATCACCTTTCCAAACAATCATGTAACCGTGATTACCATAAGTGTCAACATATGAAATGTTCTTGGCATTCCTCCATGACAATTCCTGACCCAAACGTGTTTTGAAACTTCCGTCCGCAATGTTATCCTCACTTAATTTTAGACAACCATCCAATGTGGCAGTCAGGACATTATCTCCACCAATATCCTCAACAATCTTATCAGTGGAGCTTGCTTCGGAAGGCGGAACTATCATATTTACTACAGAGCCCACAACAAAGCTTACAATTATCATCGCCACGAGCAATGCAACCAGAAGCACTGCGATTCTTTTAAGCTTAGACATAATATTATATTAGGAGATTACCAACATTTAAAACTATTTGATGAAAACAATATTGCTAAACGACTGCAAAATTACAAACACAAAGCAATATTACTAAATGGCTTCAACAAACTTTAAATTAAACCCCGTATAACTAATAGTCATGATAGAATTAGTTATAGCCTGTTTCATAGGAATATTGATTGGAACCACTACTGGAATGATACCTGGAATACACGTCAATACGGCCGGAGCGATACTGTTTGCGTCGTCAACATTCCTATTGACATTCCTCTCACCGGAATTCCTTTGCGTTTTGATGGTGGCAATGTCAATAGCCCACGCATTGATTGAGTTCGTCCCGTCAATGCTTCTTGGAGTGCCACAGGAGGGAACCGCCACATCCATCCTTCCAGGGCACAGGATGGTGCTTGAAGGCCGATCAAAGGAAGTGATTAGAGTAGTGTCCGTTGGAGGATTTGGAGCAATCATAGTGACAATACTGATGCTTCCAATATTTTCAATAGCCCTACCGATACTGCATGACATCACAAAGCCATTCACATGGGCAATATTGCTTTTTGCATCGATTTACCTAACCTACAGCCTAACCTCAACGACCAGGGATTTTCTATGGTCACTGCTTTTATTTGTCCTTTCAGGAATCCTCGGATGGATTATCTTCCAGACCCCAATATCCTCAGGAATCACATTGATGTGCACATTTTCAGGACTGTTCGGGATAAGCACAATACTGTTCAGCCTGAACGACTCATCAACAATACCTCATCAAAACCCCTTTTATGAACTTGATTTGGATTACAGTAAATTTAAAAGCATATTTGCCGGAGGGATAACCGGTGCGATACTAGGATTCCTTCCGGGCTTTGGCCCTGCACAGGGAACAGTGATAGCCCAAGCCGTGAGCGGTGCAAACGACAACGACGATGATGATACAGTGAACTTCCTGTTGGCAACCTCAGGATTGAACATTTCGGATTGCCTGTTCTCGCTTATTGCAATCTACATTATCGGAAACCCGAGAAGCGGAATAGCCGTCTACATGTCATACCTGATATTTGAAATGAGCCTTAATCACTTGGCGATTTTCATTTTCGCATCATTGATTGCAGTGTCCGTTTCATTGGCATTGTCCTTGAAGCTAGGCGACTCTTTTTCTAGACTGATGGGCGGAGTTGATTATAAGAAGCTGTCGATAGCAGTGATACTGCTTCAGATAGTGATATTATACATATTCGTTTTTTATTACAAGGCCCCCTTTTTCTATATGACATTGGCGCTGATTACGTCAACAGCAATGGGAATGCTTCCCCATTACATTGGAATCGGAAAATCCCACCTGATGGGCGTTCTGATTGTTCCTGCCATTGTCATTTATATGCAAATGTTTATTTAGGCGATTTATATGAAAGAAATATTATTAAATGAATTTAAAGAATATGAAAATATGAAAAATAAAAATGTAGAAATAGATATTGGCAATCTTAATCCAACAATTCTTTTACCACTAATTTATAACAAAAAATTGAATTTTGATAAAATAGATTCAATTAGAAAAGTTAATGCCAATAATGATAATTCTGATGAAGTTTCAAATGAAATTATAAATGAATTAAACATTAATAACAATATAAATGCTTTAAAATTTGTTTTTCATGAATTAATAGCTAATATTTATGACCATTCACAATTTGAAAACGCTTATGTAATGGGTGGGATTGATGGAAATTATTATGAATTTTCATTTTTAGATGATGGAATAACAATTCCTGCTTCTTTAAAAAAACTAAATTACTTTATTAAGAATGACTGTGATGCAATAATTAAAGCTCTTAATGGATTATCTAGTAAGAATGAAGTTGGATATATTGAAAGAGGAACTGGGTTGAATAATACAGCAAATATTGTTACTTCCGGCAGCGATGGAGAAGTTTTAATTGCTTCAGGATGTGCTTTAGTTCATTTAACTAAAGATAGAATCATTGTAAAAGAAATCCTTCCAGAATGTATTGATGGAACATTGGTTAGTTTAAGAATGAATTTGAATTCAAAAATTGATATATATAAATATTTAGAACAAGTAAAATATGAATTGATATTATGAGCGAAATTGAAGTTTTTCTAAAAAAAGAAATTGGTCCGGATTTAGGGTCAAGACAGAAAATTGAAGAACTTTATAAAAGTATTAGTGATGATGTTTCTAAAGTAATTATGAATTTTGAGGGAATTGAATTCATGGGACGTAGCTTTGCCCAAGAGTACCTTAACAGAAAACATATTGCTTCATTTGAAGTTAACGAAAAAAATATGCCTGACGATATTGAAAAAATGTTTGAAATAATATTAAAATTAAACAATGAAAAAATAACTAGATAATAACCACATTATCTGCTATTTTTTCCGCTTTTTGAGTTATTTCATCAATGTCCATTCCCGGAAATGCATCAATCACACATAAATCAACTTTATCTGTTTTTAAATCTTCAAATGATTCATTGAATATTTCATAACCTTTATCAATGTCATTGATTTCTAGGTTCTTTTCAAGTGCTTCAATCATCTCAGGGTTTATGTCATTGAACATTACCTTTTCAAAACCGTATTTAAGCAGATATATTCCTATTGCTCCAAGTCCGCACATCGCATCAATGGCCACACCTTTTTTAACATCATTGTTTTTCAGGTAGTTGTGCAATTGAACCAGCTTCTGCTCTGTGGTGGTTGCAACTTCAATGTGGTGTCTTGACTGGCTTTTGACAAGCACTATCTTTTCCTGGAGAAGTGTCCTCATCACGTTTATCTGTGTGTCGTCCCCTTCAAGTATTTCAAAGTGATTGATCTGTGAATCCTTATCTGCCTGCCCCACAATGCTTTGAGGACTTCCCTTAAGGACACATGCAACTTCCGGAACCTCTTCAATTAATCTTGCTGCCACATCGTTTGTGAAATCCGGATGAAGAAGTATAAGTGTCTTTTCTCCAATGAATTGTGGGTTTAGGCTGCTGTAGTAGAAATTGGATAATGGCACTGGAGAATTTCTCCTTAGTGTGGCTTTTGGAGGAACTATTTCAGATTCTATCATTATTTTCAGGATTTGACTCATCACTATGTCCAATGGTCTTTTACCGCATTCGCATTTCATGTATTCGCCGTCAAGAACGTTAAAATCAATTAAGTCTTTTAATGGGCTGAATTTTTTGATTTGAATGTCTGTGCAGTTTTCACATTGCTCTAGTGAGTTAATCTTGTCGTTTATGTCTATGATAGAATCACCTCAAAATATCTTCATTATGTTATAATTGTCTTGTATCAGTAATAATTCTTTCAAAAGTAATAAAAACTTTATAAATTAGTATTACTAATTTCTATGTACTGACTAAAAATCGCCATTGGTGAAAAATATGAACAATGAAGAAAGCATTCCACAATATGAAATAGCAAGGCAGAACTACACTCCAGAAGAAAAGACCCTTTTGGGGGAAATCCGTGAAAATCTGGTTGATTTAGCCATATCATCCGGTGAAAACTTCCAGGCAAATGAAGAAAGATTGTTAAATGACATCCGGAACTTCATATCCTTGAGGCTTAATGGGACAAATCAGGATAATGGCATCTCAGAGCAATATTTGGACAGCTTGTCCCGCAAGTTTCTAAGGGACATTAACGGCTATGGGGAAATCGACCCACTGATTCAGGATGATGAGCTTGAGGAAATAATGGTGATCGGTACAGACAAGCCAGTGTTTGTCTATCACAGGAAATACGGCATGATGAAAACAAATATCCGATTCAGGAACGAGGATGAAATCCGTGAACTGATTGATGCCATTGCAAGACAAATCAACCGGAGAATCGACCAGGAAACACCGATACTTGATGGAAGACTGCGGGACGGGTCAAGAATAAATGCTACAATTCCTCCCGTGTCTGCAGACGGACCTTCACTCACCATCCGTAAGTTCCGCCGTGACCCTCTGACAGTCATTGACCTGATTAAAACCAAAACAATGTCTATAGAATTGGCGGCTTTCTTCTGGCTGTGCATCGATGGGCTGGGAGTAAAGTCCGCCAATGCAATAATATCCGGAGGAACAAGTTCCGGCAAGACCACAACATTAAATGCTCTTTCAGCCTTCATCAACCCTAAAGAAAGAATCATAACAATTGAGGATACTCTTGAGCTGCAGATTCCTCATGAGCATGTAATCCGAATGGAGACAAGACCGGCAAACGTTGAAAACCGGGGAGAGTTGACCATGAATGACCTTGTCAAGAACTCCCTAAGGCAACGCCCAGACAGAATCATTGTGGGAGAGGTGAGAGCCGATGAGGCAATCACACTATTCACCGCATTGAACACCGGCCATTCCGGTTTTGGAACACTGCACTCAAATGATGCAAGGGAAACCATAACAAGACTAACCAATCCTCCAATGTCAGTTCCCGAGATAATGATTCAGGCTATTGACTTCATAATCATGCAGAACAGAATCTACACTCCCTCTGGAGTTTCATTCAGACGCATCAGTGAGGTTGCAGAGGTTGTTGGAATGGAGGAGGGAACCGTGCAGCTGAACAAGATCTTCCAATGGAATCCTGAACGTGACATGATTGAGAACGTCAGCGTGACAAGCCATACATTAGCGCAGATTTCCGATTTGAGCGGTTACAGCATGAGCGAACTTCATCATGAAATCGACAATCGGAAACTGGTTTTAAGACACATGCTCAACAATAACATCCGTTCAGTGAGTGATGTAAACAGCGTTTTGGAGATGTATTACGCCAATCCCCAAAAGGTCCTGAACAGGATTATTCTCAACAGGTGATTTTAATGTTTGAAGGCTTTTTCATACTTGTTGGAGGGTTTGCACTATCCATTGTAGAGTTCTTCAAAAACCTCTCACTTGATAATTTGAAAGCGGATAATGTCAGGGACAATGAGATTGACACGACAATATTCTCGAAGTTGAACCTTGAACTTGAGCCACAGGCACTGGCAAAGCAGGAAAGCAGATTTGATGAAATCCGGGACGCACTTCTAAAATACCTCTTGAATAGGCATGTTATTTTCATATTACTCATAATCGGATTGGGTGTGATGCTTTTTGCAGGCTTGGAGTTGTTTGGAATTTATCTTGTTGTGATTGCGATGACTTATCTGTTCATACTATCATACCCGAAAATAAAAGAGGAGAGAAGCTATTCCGATTTGAACCAGGAGCTTCCTTATGCCTTGAGGCACATGGGAGTTGAACTGAAATCAGGAAAGGGATTGCATGATGCATTGATTACAATCAGGGATGCGAATTATGGTTCCCTTTCAAATGAATTCACAAGGGTTCTGGAGGAGGTCAAGTTCGGAAAGTCGACTGAGGATTCCCTTATTGAAATGAGCCATAGGGTCAGATCGGATGGCTTGTCACGTGCCGTTCACCAGATAATCAGCACATTAAGGGTTGGAGGCAATCTTGCCAACAGTTTGGAAATCATTGCACAGGACATATCATTTGACATGCAAATCAGATTAAAGGAATACTCGCAGAAATTGAACTCATTTATCCTTATCTATACATTCATTGCTATTTTAGCTCCAGTGATAAGTTTGATAATGTTGATGGCTGGTTCAACAGTAATGGGAGATGTGATATCCTCCGAACTGATATTTGTCATTTATACGGTATTTTTCCCATTGATTGTGGTGTTCATGGGATTGTTCATTAAGAAAATGGAACCAAAAATTTAAAAAATGGAGCCAAAACCTTTTGAAACAAGAAGCCCTGCAAATGCACCTTCCTGGTCCATGATAATGTTTCCTTTTGAATATTGGTCCAATGCTGCATTGATCATAGCTGATTTGGTTGACGGACTGCTTGAGGCCGCTTTTGCAGCTGCCTTTACGATGTCCATTACAGCATCTCCACGAGATATTCCATATCCCCAGTCCTCTTCACGGATGATGTCAATTCCGCTTGCATTGGTGAGTTCACCGTTGATTTCCAATGGTCCTGCAGCTGAAAGGATTGCATCCAGTGCCTCGCTGTTGATGGCTACAACAGAATCTATTGAAGTGTTTTCATTGTACTCAACTATCTCTTTTGCAAGTTTCATTCCCTTTTGATTGTCTGCATCCCAAAAGGCATCATGCAGCAACAGTGAAGATCCTGCTCCCTGCTCCTGGGCTTCTAGAGGCTCTTCGGCTGTCGGATGTGTCAATCCTCCAGGATAGATTGGTGTGTAATTCTTGAGGGTTCCGTCTTTAAGATTGATAATGAATGCCATGTCACAGGCTCCCATACCTGGCCTGTCTTCTCCTTCATCAATGGCACATACCAAGATGTTCTTATCCCCTTTCACCAAATCGGAATCCTGTCCGATGAATAGTGCACCTGCAATCAGCGCTATCACCCCTATGATGACAACAACTATAATTGCAACAATGAGTCTTTTTGTCCTATTCATGATATTACCCTCATTAACTAAATTCAAAAGCAAGTAAATATTATATTGTCATAGTATAAATAGTTTAGAAAAAGTAAATTAATAGGTGAAATTAAATATGAAGGACATATTTAATTTCGTGAGAGTAGTTATATGCTTTTTATTAAATTAGAAAGAGAGTTAAACTAATTTAATAAATAATCGGAGTGTAGTGCCATGATTGACAATCAATCATGTAAGCAATTATAAAATTAGATTTTTAGGTAAACCTAATTTTTTATCACTTAATATTAATGTTATAATTCCTAGTATATAAAGGTTTCTAATTTTTTAGGTATACCTAAATTTTATAGGATCAAAAAAATTTCAAAAACATGCACAACACACATGAGAAATATTAAAATAATCTTTAAAAATAGAGAGTTGGTGTTTATTGGTTGAGGAGAGTAATAAACACCACGACTTGTATTTTGGGAATTTTTTGGCAGATTTTTCCCATGCCAAATTAGAAAATTGTGGAAAGCTAATTTGACAGATATGTATTTTGGAGATTGTATTATTATTGACTAATAATATGTTTTGTTTAAGTGTAAAAATTTAGGTATGCCTAAATTTATGTCACTTGTATAAAAGTTGGTTGTTATAGTATATAAATGTTTCCCTAATTATTAAGTATGCCTAAATTTTTGGGAAGAATTACTATAACAATTGTTATAACATATGATGAAAGTGATATATAAAGGTTTTGGAAATTTTAGGTTCATCTAAAACCCAACAAAAAAATAACATCTACATTTAAAAGTTTAAATCATGAAAAAATTGCAATAAAATCTATGATAATTATGAAAAAAATTTGAAAAATAATAAAAAAAGAGTAAAAAAAGGAAGAAAATTTACATTAATCTTCCAACACCAGTAATTTCGAAACTAGCAACGCCTTCAATACCTGAAACCATTTCTTCAACAGATTCAGATCCGCCTTCACCATCTTCAGTGATGAACTGTAAGACTATTGCAACTAAACCGAATGCAATTGGTTCTTCATTCATTTCATGAAGTTTAGCGCCTTCTGGCATTGAACTTTCGATGGTGGATTTGATAGCTTCTAAATCCACTTCAGGACTGTCTGGCATGATTTTCATAGTTGTTAATACTTCACCCATTCTAATTCCTCCATAATCTTAAGGTCCTTCAAAACCACATTCGCATTTGTATGCGTGGCCAAAGGTACGGCATTTTTCACATCTTGCTATTTTTGCTCCACAAATAGGACATTCGAATTCAACGAATGGTCCGGTTAATGGAATTTCTTGTTTACATGAAATACATTCTACTTCTTTCATATTATTCACCTATTATTTGTGTGTAATCGAAGTTATAATCATTTATAGTATCATCTATTAAAGATAAAACCCTTTCAGGGCACTTCCCATTCACAACATAACAATCAGACCCGAACTCTAATAAAAGAGAAGGTAACATTACATCAATCGATGACTCTTGAAAAGTTAGTAATGTTGTTGCATCGATTTTACTTATGAATGTTGAACCCGGCTCCTTCGGTTCTTGGGTATATATACCATTTACATTTGTTACTATTAAAAGGTTTGCATTTAGGAGGTGTGACACATATGCTGCAATCGAATCCGAAGTGACATCCCAACTGCATTCGAAAGGATCTTCCTCCCTTAAAAATTGGGAAACGATGAAAATAGGAGTGAATCCCTCATCGGATATTTCATTAACCTCATTTATCGTATAAGCCAATTTTGCAGATTCCACCTTGTCGTTTACAAGTTTAGCTATGATGTCCATGCAATCAATAGCTGTCCAGTGATTGGCCTGTTCAGAAAAATCCATTTCCTCATCATATTTGCGAATTAAATTGGCAAACTCTCCCCCACCGAGAATAATTACCGAACCGGTGTTTTCGAGTTGTTTTACAAGTTCAATTGCATAATTTGGAAATAGGCTTCCCCCAATCTTTACAACCTGTTTTATGATAAAAATCACACCCATGTTTAATTAAAAATAAGCTTCATTAAATTAACAGTTAGACTATAAAAGCTTCAAATCCCCAGTCACTTCATCAATTATTTCATCTTCATCAGGACCGAGAGCCAAAACGGTAACGCTTGATGTAGGTATCTGGGTCCTTCCAGCATCAACTACCAAATAATTTGCAATGCCCTTTTCATCAGCCAATTTCTTAAGGGCAGTGATTTCCTCTAAAGTCTGAACTTTTAAAACGACCTTGGCATATGCCTCATTTTCCCATTTCCTAATCTTATCCGCAGGGGATTTCTTATATGCACCAATAGATCCATGACAACATTGCGCTGCGATTTTTCCCTTGCGCATCTTCAAATCTGTCCTTACAATCATTACCTGTTTCATGTTATCACTATTACATATTTAAGTCTGAATTAAAAAAATTTTTGAATATTGAAAATTAAAATAAATAAAAAATAGGGATATAAGGAATTAATAGCAAAGCTAACAAGCCTAATTGACTCTCGCCTTAAATCCAAATATCTAATCCAATTATAATTTAAAGTATACTACAACAATTGCTATTGCCACGATTACAGCAGCAATGCTTAAAACAATAACTAAGAAATTAGCGCCTAAATTAAAACCTTGCTCTTGAGGAACGGTTACATTAGTGACATTTGTTGTGTTATTTGTTTGGTTTGTAGTGTTAGTGACGTTATTTAAGGTATCGTCGCTAGTGGTTGAACTGTCAACCGCACTGTATGTTGGTTGGGATTGGGAATAAGAACTGGATCCATAACTACTGCCTGAACTATAACCCCTGCTACTTCCAGAGGAACTGGAACTAGAAGACCCGCTTGAACTGCCGGAACTAGAACTAGAACTTGACGAATCGGAACTAGAACTGGATGAATCAGAGCTTGAACTTGAGCCTGAATCAGATGATGAACCTCCAGAATCAGAAGAAGACCCACCGGAATCGGATGATGAACCTCCGGAATCAGTGGAAGAACCTGAATCAGAACTTCCGGTTTCTCCAGCCTCAGCAAATACAATTCCGCAAGCGGAGATTATAATCACCAATGCCAAAAGTATACTTAACATTTTTTTAATTTTCATCTAACCACCTAAATAATTGAATTTTTATTACTTAAATTCAAAAGTCTATTTACTGTATTTAACAATTTATATTTAATATATAAAATATTTA
This sequence comes from Methanobrevibacter thaueri, assembly GCF_015062915.1. GTDB lineage: Archaea > Methanobacteriota > Methanobacteria > Methanobacteriales > Methanobacteriaceae > Methanocatella > Methanocatella thaueri_B. The sequence continues at coordinate 42,160 of NZ_SUTJ01000002.1, forward strand.
CTGAAAAATATCTGATTTTCAAAACATTGTGGTGCAATACTTTAATTAAATAGTAAGTACAAAATTATTAATGATTATATATTTTAAGGAGATTATAATGACTCGTATTTCAATTTTAGACAAAGACAGGTGTCAACCTAAAAAATGTGATTATCTTTGCATACACTACTGTCCTGGTGTCAGAATGGATGAGGACACCATAGTGGTTGATGAAGATACTAAAAAACCGTTGATATCTGAGGAATTATGTGAAGGGTGCGGTATCTGTACCAACCGATGCCCATTTGATGCTATTTCAATCATAAACTTGCCTGAAGCGGCAGGAGATCCTATTCACAGGTTTGGCCAAAACCAATTCGAATTGTTTGGACTTCCAAATCTTGAAGAGGGAACCGTATTGGGTCTTTTAGGTCCGAACGGTATCGGTAAATCCACAATAATGAACATCCTGTCAGGAACTTTAATCCCTAACTTTGGAGACTATGAAAGCAATCCTGAAAACTGGGATGCAGTGATTGAGTACTACAAGGGTTCATCCCTTCAAAAGTACTTCCAGGATTTATCCGAAGGAAACATTAAAACCATCCTAAAGCCACAGATGGTTGACAAGCTTCCTAAAGTCGTTAAAGGTAAAGTGAAAGACTTGCTTAGCAATGTTAATGAAAGGGACAAGCTTGATTATGTCACAAAAGAATTGCAGCTTGAAAACGTTTTAGACAGGAACATGGAAAACCTGAGTGGTGGGGAACTTCAAAGGGTTGCAATAGCCGCAACAGTCTTAAGGGAAGGTGATTTCTACTACTTCGACGAACCTACATCCTGGCTTGACGTGGCACAAAGGCTGAATGCAGTGAAAGTGATTAGGTCTTTAGCTGATGAAGGAAAAAGCGTGCTTGTAATTGAGCACGACCTTGCAACACTCGATGCATTGTCCGACAACATACATATCCTCTATGGTGAGCCTGGAGGATACGGTGTAGTGTCCGGAAGAAAAGGAGTTCGTTTAGGAATTAACGCTTACATCAATGGATTCTTGGCTGAGGAAAACGTGAGAATCAGAAGAAACCCTATTGAATTCACAATCCGTCCGCCAACCCCTGAGGACGAGGGTGATGCTCTTGCATCATACAGCGACTTGAGCAAGGATTATGACGGATTCAAACTGACCGCCGATGAGGGCGAAATCTTTTACGATGAAATCGTTACAGCATTCGGATCAAACGGTATCGGTAAAACCACATTCGCCAAAATGCTTGCAGGCGTGGAAGAGCCAACTTCCGGTGAAGTCGATGAGGAAGTTACTATCGCATACAAGCCACAGTACATCGTTTCCAACTTCGAGGGAACCGTCAGTGATTTCCTGTTCATGAATGCTCCAAGTTTCGGGTCCAAAATCTTTGAAAGTGAAATTATGAACCCATTGACATTGAATGAAATGTTGGATAAACCTGTTAAAGGATTGAGTGGTGGGGAGCTTCAAAGACTTGCAATAGCTGCAACACTATCAAAAGATGCTGAAATATACCTTTTCGACGAACCGACAGCATTCTTGGATGTTGAACAAAGGCTGATTGCTGCAAGAGTCATTCGTAAGATGGTTGAAAGCAGAAACGCTGCTTCACTTATTGTAGACCACGATATCGTGTTTATCGACTACATATCCGATAGGGCAATGGTTTTCAACGGTACTCCTGGTTTGAACGGTCATGCTTCAAAGCCTACTGATTTAAGAAACGCAATGAACGAGTTTTTAGGAAACTTGAACATTACATTCAGAAGGGATAAGGAAACCAAAAGGCCTAGAGTCAACAAGCTTGACAGTTACAAAGACCGTGAACAGAAGGAAAAAGGAGAATATTACTACTTATCAGACTAATATTTTCCCTTTTTTTATATTTTTTCCAGTTCGTTTAGAATATATTTTTTAAGTATTTCAACAGCTTTTTCACCATCATCGTCCAATCTGACTGCATCCAACGGATTCAAGTCATATGCTTTTACAACAGCATCCGCTGAAATGTTTTTGATTACATCAACATCCTTTTCATTAAGGATTACTGATGCACAGTCGTCACCGCAACCTGTTATTGTAACAATCTTTGCATCCTCAAGAATTGGAGAGCAGTTGTTTGGCTGTGCTGAATACTCTGTGATGCATGCCGCTACAATGTTATCGTTTTCAAGTGCCAACTCGACGCTGGCTGCCCTTACTACTAATCCAAGCGGACTCAATCCGCTGCAGGACACCAATGCTATTTTATCGCTCATTTTTTCATTCTCCCATATCTTTGCTTTACCTTCTCATAACCTCTTTTGTAAAATGGACAGAAATCAATACACACACTGCAGCCTTCACGATGGGCTGTGCATGATTTCCTTATGAATTTCTCATCATCATCGAAAGCGTTTTCAGGGCATCTGTCAATGCACACGCCGCAGGTTGAGCAGTAGTCCCTCACCCATTCCATGTCGTTTTCGGTTTTGAACGGCAGATTTTCAATTGATGTTTGAATCATGAAAAATCCGAGGTTCAATCCTTCCTTGAACATGCACATGTTGCTTCTTGTGATGACTGCCTCGTTTGATTGAAGCGCTATTGCCCTCAGGCTTACTCTGTCATCCAATGGATTTATCAAGTCCACTTGGAATCCCTCTTCTCGAAGAATATCCGCAAGGGCAAATGTCTTTTGACCGAATTCCTGAAACTCCAAATCCATCAGACGGCACTTTTCCTTTGAAGGGTCCATCTTCAGGATGTCAGATGACATGTGATATTTCAGGATGATAATGTTGTCCCAGTCGATATCCCATTCACGTTTAAACTCATCGCTCAAGTGTGAATAGCTCAAGCCTGCAAATCTTGAGGCTACGGCAATGTCTGTGAATTCATTTAAAAAAGAGTCTGAGATGGTTGTTTTTGGTTTTAAAGGGTTTTCAATATTATAAAAATTAGGGATAGGTTGATGATACCTAAATCTCATATCACTAACCTATTTTGTCCTTAAAGCCTCTACGGCTTTAGGGAATTCTTCACAAAAGACCTTGATTTCCTCTGTAGGAATTGAGAAACTAATACGTAAGTACCTGTCTCCAAATTCTTCGGAAGTGTATTCTCCTTCCCTTGTGAACAGTTTCTTATTAACCAAATAGTTTGACATTACCTTAGGATCAATTCCTGCACCTGAAAGGTCAATTACCATCATGTTTGCATCTGATGGGTAAACAGGCAGGAACACACCTTCAATAGGTTCAATCATTTCATTAATCAACCTTTGGTTTTCAAAACAGGTTTCTCTCATTTCGTCAAACCATTCAGGTTTTGACTTGAGACCTGCGATTGCACCGAATTGTGAGATGATGTTCACTCCAAGGTCATTAACCACTGCGTTTTTGATTGCATCGATTATAGGTTTTGATGATACAACACCACCAATCCTTAAACCTGCCATTCCGAATATTTTGGAAAAGCTGTATATGGTTAATGTTTGTTCAGGAGCATAGTTCTGTACTAGGAAATGCTCACGTGCAAAGTCTTTGTAAGTTATATCATGTAATAAGTATAAATCGTTTTCTTTTGCGATTTGGGCAAATTCTTTCAATTCATCTTCATTGTATGAGGAACCTAACGGGTTTAACGGATCAATCAAAATTACCATACGGGTGTTTTCATCCATATTCTCTCTTAAAAGTTCCGGAGTGAGTTTATAGTTATTTTCTTCATAGTAAATCGGAACGTATCTTACTTCATCACAGAACCTGTTTGCGAAATCCCCAATGATGAAATAACCTGGATCTGATAAAATCACGTTGTCCTCAGGTGCAAGAAGAGCCTGCATTACAAGGTACAGTGATTCGGTTGCACCGGAAGTCAATAACACTTCAAGGTCTTTTAATCCCAAATCGTCTAAAATCAATTGTTTCAATTCGCTGAATCCTTCAGGGGCAGGATATTTGCAGTATGTCTTTTGCTTAATCGCTTCAATCATGGCGTCAGATATAGTATCATCATGTAAGTGGTTGGTGTTTTGTCCCATCCAAATCATATCTTCGTCCATGTACATATCTTCAAAAAAGTCATTAGCGCACTCGTATCCTTCAGGAGGCACTCTTTCAGTTTTTTGAAACTTCTTTTTAGGGTTTTTTATGTCAAAATCCTTTTCCCTCATATTATCAACTCAAACAATTCCAAAATAAATATTTATATTTAATTGTTAATAAAATTATCTTAAACAATTCCATCAGAAGTGATTGTGAATTTGGCCTGTCTGCCTTCAGGAATGCTTCTGTGGCGTTTTAAGGTGGCAATCCTCTGGTTTGTCTCATCTCCACGTTCCAGCTTGATGATTACCTTGCTTATATACTCAAGGATATCTCCACCAACAGGTCGGACATCTTCCTCTTCGCTGTCATCGAATGCTGCATAAATCTGGTTTGTGACAACCACCGCAATGTCATACTTTCGGGCAACATTGGACAGAAGCTGAATCTGCTTTCTAAGCTCCTTGCTCAGCTTGTAGGATTTCATGTCATCGACACGGTATAATGCGACTGCTGAGTCAAGCACTATCAAGTCCACTTCTTCATGATGTTTTCTGAGCCAAACGTCAATTGATCTTAATGTTTCGGTCTGCTCCAGAAAATCAGTTGGTTCAAAAACAATTATGTTATTGGCAACATTTGAAAAGTAGGGTCCGGAAATCTGTTTGATTCTGTCAATTGAGATTCCTCCCTCAGTATCAATGTAAATCACTTTACGGTTGCTTTTGGCGACATTTACTGTTAATGCCAGTGCCACATTACTCTTACCTGAGCTTGGTGAACCGTATATCTGAGTGACAGTGCCTTTCTCAAAGCCTCCGTCAAGCAGACCATCCAATGCTGAGTTGGATGGGATTTTGTGATTGTCTTCAAAGTTGGCCAATACTTTCATAGATAAATATTGTTGCTTATAAGATATATATTTAACAAGAATCCAATATACTCATAACGGAAGTGTTAATATGAAAAGAATAGATGCACTTATAATCGTTTTAATCATTTCGATTTGTTGCGCAGGCATTGCTTTTGCCGAGGAGAACAATTCGAGTGTTGAACAAAGCATTGAGGAAACAGAAATCAGTGAGGATGGAGCAATCTATACATTGATTGCATCAATTTCTGGAGATGAAATCAAGTTTAACGATGGATTCACCGGATATTGCATTGACTCATCCAAGGGCGCAGTAAGCTCCGACGACAAGTTTACTCCAGGTCCATTTAAAAATGATAAGACTGAAAACTACGTCAAATTGGCAATAATCGAATGCTACAAGCAGGGAAGAGTAAATGACATTGGAAAAGTCGTTTCAAAAATAGTTAACAATGACTTGGATTCCAGCGACAGCGTAATCAAGGAAGTGTTGAACTCAAACGAAAATGTCAATTCTGGAACTACAGTTAAAATCGACAACACCACCGAGGCAACATTCAACTTTGAGCTTTTAACACCGGCTGACAGTGAAAAGTCCGATTGCCTGGCCTATACAGTATCCATGAAAACAGTTGAAAATAAGAATCCTTCAACCGTTCAAAAAGACGATACCTTAGGTGTGAGCGACAATTCATCCGACAATGATAAAAAAGCAAAAGATGACAATGTCGAAAAGACAACTGGAAATGGCAGCGACGAAAAAACAAAAGAGGACACCAGCAAAACAGAGGATACATCAAAAGCAAATAAAACAGACGATAAAGCAAAAAACGACACTATCGTCAACGAAACCAACAAGACAATCGTGAACAAGACTAACACCAAAATCACTGTTGAGAACAACACAACCATAACCTATAAGAACAATGTGAAAACAGTGAACCAGACAGCACCTGCAAACAACACTACAAATAATCTTTTAAAAACAGCTGGAAACCCAATATTCATCTTGGGAGTTGTAATTGTAGTTGCACTCATTGCAGTTGCATTCATGAGGAGAAAAGATTAGACCATAATCTTTTTTCTCATTTTCTTATTATTTTTGGCTTGAATGCAGTCAAGTCTATTATGGATGACGCATGAGAAGTATTCAAGTCGCCGACATCAATGACCATATCCACTTCACAGTCCAATTGCTCTAAAATTTCCTTTGGATTTGAGAGAACCTCATCATTGGAGAGATTGGCACTGGTTGTTGTTATCGGAAATATGCTTGCCAATCTGCATGCAAGCTCACAGTCAGGCACTCTGACTCCCACATCAGGCAATCCTCCTGTAATTGCCCTTGGAACGATGTTTTTCTTGTTTAAAATAAACGTATAAGGACCTGGAAGATGCTTTTCAATGTTGTTTTTTTGGCCCAATGACATCTTTGCAACAAGACTGATTGATTCAATGTCCCTTACAAGTATTGAAAGCGGTTTTAAATAGCTTCTCTGCTTAATGTCAAACACTCTTCTGACGGCCTGCCTATCAAAAATATTTGCACCAAGACCATAAACAGTATCGGTGGGATACAATACTACTCCCCCATCAGCCAATACCTTAATGGCTTTAAAAATAACATCCTCATCAAATTCTTCAATACTTGTTTTTACGACTTTCATTCACATTTATATTAGATGAAATCTTTATATATAACTATGCTTCAAAGTCTAAGACCTTTTTTAACAAGAATATTGAACCCTATTGCAAGAAATTTGAATATAAATCCGAATATTGTGACTGTAATCTCACCATTCGTTGCAGTTCTTGCAGCATACGGATTTGCAAACCATAATCTTATATTGGGCTGTATCGCCATATTGCTGTCCGGTTTCCTGGATGTTGTGGACGGCGCCGTTGCAAGATATCATGAAAGATCATCCCCATTTGGAGCGTTTCTTGACTCAACAATGGACCGGTTTGCAGATGCGATAATCTACATTGGAATAATATTTGGAGGATACTGCAATTGGTTTGTTGGGGTCTTGGCGATTCACTCAGCAATCACTGTCAGCTATGTTCGCGCAAGAGCCGAATCACAGGGTGCTGAGTGCAATATCGGAATAGCTGAAAGAGCCGTTAGAATGATTATCTTAATGGTTGGAGCAATTATCGGATACTTTGCAGGCGACATTTACTTTACATACGTCATTTACATATTAGTAATCTTATCTTACTTTACCGTTGGGCAAAGAATCATGCACGTTTGGAGGCAATTGAAATGAGTGATTTAGAAAGTCCTGAAAAAATAGCTAAAGACATTGCAAAACTGGAAAGGAACTTGAATCAAGTGGCCCACATTACTTTTGAAGGCAAGGAAAAAGAGGTCTATGACAGGGCCATTGACTATTGGAACGATTCCAAGTATTATCTTGAAAAAGAGGACATGAGAACTGCATTCGGTTGCATCGAATACAGTCATGGATTGTTGGATGCCTTAAGGATGATTCATGGAATCATCTAATTTACACCCTCAATTCTTTTGATGTCAATTATTAGCTTGTCAAAATCGGATTGGTAATCCCTATCCTGAATGACTTTGAACTTATCATATTCCTCTTTTGCAATTTTTTGAGCATCATTTGCGGAAATTTTACCTTTACCCTCCAAAATTGGCAACAGATTCAAATTGATATAATCATCCAAAACCTGTTTCCAATCATTCATTGACATTGGAACTTCATTTAATGCCCTTGACTCAGCAAGTGTTAAAAAACCATCAACCAATGAGTTCAAACGCTTTAACTCTTTTTCATTCAAGTAATTTTTAGAGATTACAACATCACTTAAAATGATTTTACCGTTTGGATTGCTCCAGTTTGTCAAACCCATATTAGTTTTCTCACTGTCACTTCTCTCAGCAATAATTTCCGCAGCAGTATGGCCACTGACTGCATAGATTAACTTGTTTTGGACAGTGGCAAAGAATTCACGAGTCACTTGAGCATCCTTGTTGTAATCAAAGCTTGTTGCATAGATGTCTGTGATCTTTTGGTTGAATCTTCTCTCAGAGGACCTGATGTCTCTTACCCTTTCAAGCAACTGAGTGAAGTAATCAACTCCAAACCTGGAACCATTTTTCAATAGTTCATCATCTAAAACAAACCCCTTGATGATTAATTCTTTTAATTGTTTTGTTGCCCATATTCTGAAGTGTGTTGCATTTTTAGAGTTCACTCTGTAACCTACGGAAATAATGACATCGAGATTATAAAAATTATTTTCATATTTTTTCCCATCTGAAGCAGTTGTTCGAATTTTTCGAACAACTGAACTTTGTTCCAATTCCCCATCTGAAAAAATATTTTTAAGATGGTAATTTATGGTATTCTTTTTTACATTAAACACTTCAGCCATGGTTTTTTGAGTGGCCCAAAATGTTTCTCCTTCAGCATCGACAATGACATCAAGTGAAACCTCACCTTCATCACCAATATAGAGCAGAGTTTTCTGTATTTCATTTTCTTCTATCATAATTCACCTCGTTTTATATTTGGTTAAATATACCCAAATATTACTTTGAATAATGAATTTTAAAAAGGTTTTGTTTGAAATAAAGTAAATTTTTCAAAGTGAAAGCAATATTGCAATGTGAAAGCAATTTTTAAAAAAAATAAGACATTTAACGTATCTTATTTCTTCAAAGATACGTTGAAAAAAAGAAAAAAATTAAATTTTAAACATTAATTTTACTGTTAATCAAAGAGTCATCACCGGCCGAGATTATCTCACCATCCAAAACTTCGATAACTCTGTCTGCGAGTTTGGCCACATCCATATCATGAGTTACAATTATCAATGTTACATTTTTATGTTCGTGCAAATCGATTAGTTGGCGAAGTATTCTGGTACTTGTCTTCGAATCCAGTGATCCTGTTGGTTCATCCGCCAATATTATTGATGGATCATTTGCAAGGGCTCTGGCGATTGCAACTCTTTGGCGCTCACCTCCGGATAACTTATTTGGCATGATGTCTGCCTTATCCTTAAGACCCACATCATCCAACAGTTTCAATGCCTTGCTTTTCATCTCACCTGCAGACAAACCTTGAGTATACATTGGTATTTCAATGTTTTCACGAACGGAAATGTTTGGAATTAGATTGTGCAATTGGAAAACAAATCCTATGCTTGTGGCCCTGAATTCGTTGAGCTTTTTGCTTGTGGTCAAGTCCTCTCCAGCAACGGTTATTGAACCTGAATCCGGCACGTCCAATGCGCCGAGCATGTTAAGGAGAGTTGATTTTCCGGAACCTGACGGTCCGATGATTGACACGAATTCCCCTTCTTCTATTGTGAGGTTAACTCCATTCAATGCCTTGATTCTGCCATTTTCATAGCTTTTGTATAAGTCTTTTATCTCAACAATCATCAAATCACCTCACTCATACCTCAATGCCTCTGTCGGCGGCAGCCTTATGGCCTTAAGCGCAGGATATATTCCTCCTACAATTCCAACAACTATTGCTATGATGAATGCCTGGATGAATATCTTAGCGGTGAACAGTGGCTCGAAGCCAATCTGTGAAGCCAAGGCGAGACATCCGACAACTCCTATGATTGATCCTATGACCGCTGAAACGATTGTGATTACTAGTGACTCGCCGACAATCATGAGAAGAATCCTTTTGTTTGACCATCCGACAGCCTTGAGAACACCTATTTCACGGGTTCTTTCAAACACGCTCATCAGCATTGTGTTAATGATGCCCAATCCACCAACTACAATGGCCAATAGGGATATTGCCCAGGTTGATGCCTGAAGCATGTTGAGCATGTCTGCCATCTGCTCCATTTCCATGACCGATGTTATTGTGGTGATATTGTCACCATATTCGGCATCTATCCTGTCAGCGACTTCCTGTGCGTCCACACCCTTATCAACCTTGACGTAGATGTTTGAGATTGAGTCCTCATCGTCCATGAGCTTTCCTACCCTGGAAATTGATGTGAAAACACCGCCAGCCATGTTTGAGTCTCCGGATTCATAGATTCCAACCACTTCAAACTCTTCACGGTTGACATCGATTGTGTCTCCCACAGAATAGTTGTTGTCATCGGCATAGATTTCACCGATAATGACCTCATCAGCACCATCCTCAAATATTCTGCCTTCTTTCATTGAAATATCCGCTAAAGTTGTACCTTCAGGATCAATTCCTATCAATGTGTTCATGTAATCGTCACCGACCGAAGTCAACACTACATAAATCGGATAGGCCTCGTCAACTCCGCTCACATTTGCAATCTTGTCGGTCCATGAGGCGTCAATCGTATTTGTACCATATGCTGAGTCACCGGTTTCCTTTCCTGAAATCTGGAAATCCGCCCCTCCAGCATGTATTGTTTCCTCGAAGGTATCAACCAGACCTTCTGTAATTCCACCAAGAGCGACAATGACGACAATGCCTATTGCAATTCCTACAATAGCCAGTATTGCACTGTTCTTTCTCCTGAATGGGTTTTTAAGAATGAACTTTAAAAATGACATATTAATTAATATGATTGGAACATATAAATAACTAGTTATTAATGTGATTGAGATGACAATATCGGTGAGTGAAATGCATAAGGAAACTTTAATTGAAAACATTGACAAGATCCACACTACCGAGATGGGTGTTGGAAGGATACAGCGGAACTTGGGAATTGATGATGAACCTGTGAGCTATTGCATTTCCAAACTCAAAAAAGAGAATTCTAAAGTTAAAAAAGAAGGTAAGAACTATTATGTTGAGATTGACGGATGCATAATAACAATCAATTCAAGCAGTTTTACAATAATAACTGCACATAAAATCTGAATTATTTGTTTTGAGCAATATACTTATTTAAAAGTTTATTCAACTTAATGGCAGTATTATAATTCATGGTGATCTGCAAATCGGATTCATTGATTAATTCAATATCATCACCATCATTAACTAACTTATTATTAATTACAATCAATCTTATCTCTTCATTATTGCCTCCAACGCCAAATGAAGACGCATGAACAACTTTTGAATTGTCATCAATATTGATTTTTGATTTAATATCCACATTCTTATCAATCATTCTATCACATCCATTGTATACCATTTTTTATCATTAATTGATGAAAAATCAGACAGACTTATCTCTTTATCTGAAAATGTGAGATAATAATCTTTTAAATTTTCATATACATTTTTATTAACCAGTATTTCTTCATTAATCTCAATTTCATTTTCTAACTCATCGAAATCCAATTCATCAGGAATGTTATTGAAAATTTCATCTAATTCCTCATCGGACAATTCATCATATTCTTCTTCAAGCTCTTCTAATTGTTTGTTGAAGTGAAATTTAATGAATTCCTCATGTGCTATATCTAATTTTCTTATAAATTCAGAGGAGGTGTTTAAGATATATCTAGAATTTCTGTGGATTATGATTTCATTTTCAATGAATTTATTGATAAATTTATCCAATGTCACCCTTGAAATGCCTGAACCGATGGCAATCTGCTGTTTAGTATACTCATCGACAGGTGCGGAAAATAAAAATTGCAAAACTTTAGCCTGTGGGCAGTTTCCAAATAATTCTTCAAACATTACTTTTCACCAATACAATATATGTACATTTAATACTTATAAATATTTCTAATATGTAAATTATTTAAACAATTAGTAATAAATATTTATATAATAGTAATACATAAGTATAAATATGACTAAAAAATTCGATGAAGAAATGGTTAAGATAGCCGTAATCAAATCATTGCACAAAAATAGATACTACAACAAACGCCACACTCCCATCATTCACATATGTAAAAGATTGCCTAAAATTCCCTGCAAATATATTAAAAAAGCCTTAAAAGAGTTGAAAAAAGAAAAAATCGTTACAATTAAACCCACATATCATGGTGCGGATGTCTGTTTAAACGTGAAAAAGAAAAAAGAGATAAACCAATATCTAGAAAAAAATAATCTCAATAAATAATAACACATATAACCAATAATAGTTACACATAAAGTCTAATTTTAAAAAAAAAGTAAAAAAAAAGAAGAGATTAAGATATCTCTTTAAATTTAATCATCCATGTCTTCGAATCTGGATTCTAATTTTTCCATTACACCAGGAAGTGAGGTGTATTCCATTTCTTCAGCAGGTAATCTGTGAGGTTCGAATGGACCGTGTCTTCTGATGTAAGTTGCGATTTTAGCAGCTTGTTCACGGGTTGGGTCGAATGCAGGGTCATCGAATAAATCGACTGGTCCGATTAATTCACCGTTTGCTACTTGGAATCCTAAACCGATTACTCTAGGTGGTCCGTCGAATCTGATTGGGTTTGCTTCTGCTTCTGAAACAGGCATCATTGGACCGTTGTGGGATCCTCTCATCCATCCACTTACCATGTGTGGGAATGCAAATGGATCTACACATTCACCGTTTGCAGGGAAACCGGATTGTGCTCTTACGATACATGCTGGGTCGTCTTTACCGACGTATTCTCCAGCCATTAAGTTTAATCTTTCGGTACTTATTGCAGCTGCGATTTCACCGTTTTTCTTCCATACTCTTTTGATAACGTATCTTCCGGTGGAACCGATTAATGCGAGTAAGTCATACATTTCTTCAGGACAGTTTAAGATAACTTTCCTGTGTTCGATTACATCAAACACTTCAAATTTGAATCCATCGTGTAGGGATGGGTCAATGACTAATCCTGCAGTGTTGAATGGGTCTGCGAACATTCTGAATACTGGTAAGTTGAATGCACCAGGTTCGGTTTTGTCACAGCAGAATACTAAAACAGGGTCGGATGGTCTTTCTTCGAATTCCATTTCAGCTACACCAGGACCCATACCTTTGATGTTTCCGGAGAAAGTGTCAGATAATAAGTCTTGACCTGCACCGTATAATTTTAATTCACGTGCTCTTTCGGTAGCTTTCATGAATGCATCGTATGCAGTTTTGTGTACTTCTTCGTTTTCTACCCCTTTGTCGTGGGTCATGATTAAGTCGATGTCGTCTCCACAACGGGAAACATAGTAATCCTTGATGATGCCTGCTTCCAATGCGTCAGCTAAAACTTCATCACAAATTTCCATTAAATCAGGGTGTGCGACACAGTGTCCGGACACACTTCCGATATCAGCTTTAATTACACTAACTGTAGTTTTCATTTTAATACCTCTATTAGTAAATTGATTATTTACTAGACATTTATTATTTTTGACAAGAATAGTATTTAATAATTGTTATCATGGGACTGAAAAGAAGTTGAGTCTCCAATTCTCTTTGAATACAACAGACCATATTCATGGAGAAATATGGAAAAAATTATCATATGTAAAAATAATCAGAAAATGAAGTAGTCCCGAGCGGAGTCGAACCGCTATCTTTGGGTCCAGGGCCCAAAAGGATTGCCACTACCCCACGGGACTATACAATTATCTTTTAGTTATCATCCTATATAAATTGAATTATAAAAAAAGTTAATAGAAAACTTAATCAAGTTTTCTGATTTTTTCAAATGCCTTTTCGATTTCAGCATCCTGATTCATTTCCTCACATGCTTCCTTCACGCGCTGCAAGTCCGCATGTGTTTCAGGATATCTTGGAACAGCACTGCATCCGCCATCATCGATTTTGGATATGTCAAAGGTTCCGATGTCCTTTGCAATTGCAGTGATTTCCTCCTTGTCAAGCCCGATTAAAGGTGACAATATCGGCATTTCCACACCGCATCTTGTTGCAAGAATGTTTGACAAAGTCTGTGAAGCGACCTGTCCAACGCTGCTTCCGTCAACTATTGCATCGGCACCCAATTTACGGGCAAGTTTTTCCGCAACATGATACATTCCGGACTTGCACAAAACGCAGGTCATCTTTTCAGGAGCCTTGTCCTTTGCAGCCTGCAGATACTCACCGTAGTCCACTACGCGCTTTTTGATTGGTGTTCCCTGAGCGTAAATGTTGAGCTGGTCGACAAGCAGTGAAAAGTTCTCCAATGCCTTTGGAGTGGTGAACGGATCGTTATTGCAGTTGAGTGCAATTACCTCACATCCCCTTTTCATCATGAGATATGCTGCAACCGGTGAGTCTATACCGCTTGAAAGCAACACTACAACTTTGCCCTGTGTTCCCAATGGAAGTCCTCCTGGACCCCTTATTTTTTCATGGAAAATGAAAGTGTCGTTTTCCCTCACCTCAACAAATATTGTCAAATCAGGGTTTGTCAAGTCAACCGGTGCCAATACGACATTCCTCACGACCCCTCCACAATGAGCAGCCATTTCCTGTGAGGTGAAATCATGCTTTCCCACACGGCGGCACTTGATTGCGAACTTAGTGTTCTCATCAATCAAATCCTCTTTGATTAAGTCCCCAACATACTCAGTGAGTGTCTTGTCGATGTCATCATATGTTGTCTGGGTTGATGTTGCCGGAGAGTATGACACAACTCCGAACACCCTGTTCAGCTTTTCTATTCCTTCATCGAAATCCTTTGGATGAAGGTATATTCTTCCCTGGTTTCTTTCCACATCGCATTCAAAAGTAGCTTTAATATTTTTAACTAGCTTTCTTTCAAAACGTGACCTTATTTTAGGACTTTTAATTCCTATTTCGCCATATCTGGCAATTATCAAATCATAATTCATTTAAACAACTCTCAATTTTTTAGTACACGCTGAAAAAAATAGCAATCCCTTCTATACTAGTTTTTAAATATAACAGCAAGTATAATTTTTTAAAATCAATATTAATAAACATTTTTATAAAAAAAGTGAAAAGGATAAATAAATTACCCTTAAATTAAATCTACTGCAGTCTGGATGGCTTCATCCATCTTGTCAGTGTTTTTACCTGCACCTTGCGCTAAGGTCAGACGGCCACCACCGCCACCGCCAAGCACTCCTGCTGCGGTCTTGATGATCTCGTTGATTTTAACGCCATTGTCGATTGCATTCTGTGAAGCTGCACCGACAATCTTACCGTCGCTGTTTCCCATGATGACGACATCGGCCTTGCCGTTGTCGGTAAAGTCTGTAGCCATCTTTTGAAGCTCCTTGAAGTCAGCCTCAATCAATTGGTGAACGACTTTCAATCCGTTGATTTCATCATATTCATCCGCAAGTGAGTTCATTTTCAAACTGGCAATTTCTGATTTCAAACGGTCAATTTCGTTTTTCTGTGATTTCCATTCACTGAAGAATCTGTCACAGGTTTTCGGTAACTGATCGTTTTCAACCTTGAAGATTCCTGAACTTTCACGTAATAATTCTGAATCATGCTGCATTGAATCGATTGCGGCAAGACCTGCTGAGAAGTCAATCCTTTCAACACCGTCCTGAACCCTTTCGGTCTTGTTGATTTTGATAGGTCCGACAACACCGGTTCTTAGGACGTGTGTACCTGCACATGCCTGAACGTCAACGCCAGGGATTTTAACGACACGAATCATTTTGCCCGGAACGATACCACCTTGGTACAATACGAATCCGTATAGCTCCTGTGCCTCGTCACGTGTGTGGAACTTGATGTCGAGCTCAATGTTCTGCATAACATATTCATTAGCCAGTTTCTCGATTTCATTGAGTTCCTCTTGTGTGATACGCTTATAATGTGAAACGTCTATACGTGCACGAGTGAGCTCGTTTTGTGATCCTGCCTGCCAGATGTGCTGACCGAGCACTTTTCTTGCAGCTGCAATGACCAGGTGTGTTCCTGTGTGGTGGCGTGCAAGGGTTATTCTTCTGTCCCAATCGATTTTACCAGTGACTTTTTTGCCAACAACATCTCCTGAGATGTCTCCATCCACATGATGCAATACAACATTGTTGACCTTTTCAGCATATGGTATTTTAAAGACATTTCCGTCAATGGTAACCTCACCTATATCGGAAGGTTGACCTCCTCCTTCAGGGTAGAATGTGGTTTTGTCAAAGATTAAAGATTGCTTGCCGTCCTTTTCGACTAATCCTAAAACTTCAGCTTCAAATTCTTGTTGGTAGAAATCTTTATAGAACAGTAAGTCTGTTTCAGGGAAGTCTACTTTAAATGAGGACTTCTTGTTTGATGTGTCCTTTTCGTGTGCTCCTGCAACCTGTGTGAAGAAATTATCCGGCACGTTAACGGTAAAGTCATCTCCAGCCATTTCAACAACGGTTTCAGGAGGCATACCGTGAGCGTCATACAGGTCAATCAGCATGTCAAGAGGCATTTCTGATTTTCCTTCTTTTTTAAGTCTTTTGATTGCTCTTTTAACAATGCTTTTACCTTTCTTGACTGTTGCAGCATACCTTTCCTCTTCAAGAGTGATGATGTTCATGATGTGCTCTTCTGAGTCACGGATTTCAGGATAGAACTTGGATAGGAAATCCAATTGTATCGCCATGACATCCGCAAGGGATTCCTTCATGTCCAATTCCTTCATGAACCTTATTGTTCTTCTTAAAACCAGCCTTGCAAGGTATCCTTCCTTAACGTTGGATGGAATGATGCCATCTGCAATCATGAAAGCAAGACATCTGGTATGGTCTGCGATAATGTATATTGCCTCCATAGGTTCAGCCGCCTTCAAGTACTCTTCTAAGGATAAACCTAAACTGTCAGCCACTTGCTGCCTGAGTTCCTTCAAGTCACCAATGTCCTCGATATCCATCATACCTGCAATTTGAGCGTTCCTTCCTTGGATATCCTCATTGATTTCAACGCCGGTCAATTCTTTTAGCTTGTCAACAACAGGTGCGAAACATGCGTCATATGCTGTTGGAGTGCCCTGTGAAATCCATGCTATTCTTTCAAGTCCGTAACCGGTGTCCACTACCTTGATTGGAATTTCCTTCTTGTCACCGTTTTCAAGGGTTTCATATTGGATGAAAACAAGTGTTGCAAGTTCCACTCCACGGCAGCACACTTCGTAACATGGTCCTTCGTTACCTCCACCGCTCCACCATGATTTGATGAAGGTGATCTCTTCAGTGTTGATACCAATATGTTCAAAGAATTTGTGACATAGCTCAATGGTTCTGTCTTCCCAGTAGATGAAGTCATCTTCCTTGTTGATAACAGTGTGAGTACCCATAGTGAAACAGGTCATGTGACGACCGGTTCTTCCTACATTGTCAACGTCGTTGAGTCTGATTGAAGGCTGTGCCATTTCAATAGGGTTTGCAGGTGGCTTTACAAGTCCTGAAGTAATCCATGGCTGGAAACAGAAAATGGATGCACCTACTAAAAATACGTCATCCCTCCATCTTTTAGCCAAAACGGGATATCTTGGGACATGTGTGTGTCCTTCGCTTTCTAAAAATTCTCTAAAGACCTTTTGGATTTCATATAAGTTGTACGGCTTATCGGTTGCAGGGTTTGCGATAAACTCATACTCGTCACACGGAGCGTCCCCGCAGGTGTCTCTAGTTACCTGTGAGTAGAACTCCTGGCCGCAAGTCTTACAAGTTTGTTTTTTATAACCAAGTTCATCAAAAATTTCTACCATATAAATCAGTTTAAAATGTTTATTAGTATATACTATATTTTTAATTAAATAAATAAATTTTTGAAAATGGCAATGTTTTGAGTGATTTTAAAAAAAGAAAAGATAGTCAAAAAGGAGCAAGTACTCCTTTTGACAGTTTATTTGATTTTAATTTTAAAGGTAATTGTCTTAAAGGCGGATGCCTTGTAGTTTGCATTACCTTTTGTCTTGATTTTCATTTTAACTTTGTATGTTCCTTTTTTAAGTCCTTTTTTGATTGTGACTTTTCCGGTCTTTTTGTTTATGGTGATTTTCTTGTTGCCTTTGACCTTTTTATAGGTTAAGGTTCCTTGACCCTTTTTGGTGAACTTGACCACTTTAGTCACTTTAAGTTTCTGCGCTTTCTTTTTAAGTTTGGAAAACTTGACTGTGACTGTTTTTGCCTTGACTTTCAAAGGATTTGCGGCCTTGTTAACAGTGACCTTAACGACCTTAGATGAATTTACATAAAAGTCATTGCTGTTAAATGTTATCTTAGCATCATATGATTTGGCGGCCAATGATTTTGTGGATATCCTGATTTGGCCGTTATTATCAGTGGTGTATGCTTTAACGCCGCCCAAATCAACAGTCACTTCCTCACCACTTAACGGATTGCCGTAAACATCAGTTAATGTGATAACCAGATAATTGTTGACATTATATGTTGAGGTTACAGGATTAGCGACAAATTGTGCTTCCATCTTATTGATAGTTATAGTTGCATTGTTGACAGTTACATTAATAGCTCCCACAAATGATGCATTGACTTCAAATTCGCCGCAATTGCCAAATGTATGTAACGCCCACCATGTTCCATTGCCTGCATAAGTTGCAGCAACAGGATCTGCGTTTGGAACTAAAAATAGCAATTTACCATCCCAAAAAATTTTTTCTGGAATGTTGGATTTTGCTGTAATATTTACGGTTTTGTTATCGGTTGTGACTGAAGATACATTTACATAATACTTAATGTCAGGTATTGTTATTGTTATTGTCCTGTTGATCTCTTCAAATCCTTCATATTCAGTATTGAAAATTGCATAATAAGACCCTACCGGTAAATCAACAGCCCATTCTTCACCACTTAAACAACTGTACTCGCCAACCTGACTATTATTGTTTTTAAAATATATTCCTATTGAAATAATTCCATCAGCTACTCGAATGCCGCTGTTTGTTTTTAGGTTGAATTTTAATTTCTCGCCAGAGCCATAAACTGTTGTAAAATTACCAACATTTAATGTAGGCGGACGAATTTCAGTATTGACGTTATGTCCACTATCTGATTTAAAAATACAGGTATCCGCAACTGTATCTCCACCATTGCTAAAAATAGCCCAACCGCGAGAAGCAGAGTTCTTGACAAAATTACAAATTGTCACACTGCCGGCTGCACCGAAGTAAACCGCACCACCACAACTATTAAAACCGGTTGCCTGGTTATCAGTAAAATTACAACATGTCACACTACCCGCTGCAGCGAAGTAAACCGCACCACCACAACTATTAGAGCCATTAGCCTGGTTATCGGTAAAATTACAACATGTCACACTACCCGCTGCAGCGAAGTAAACCGCACCACCACAACTATTAAAACCGGTTGCCTGGTTATCGGTAAAATTACAACATGTCACACTACCCGCTGCAGCGAAGTAAACCGCACCCCCATCACCATTATAAGCAGTGCTGTTTGCAAAATTACAATTTGTCACAGTACCATTTCGATAGAAGTAAACTGCACCGCCATAACTATAAGAGCTGAATGCATTGTTATCGGTGAAATTACAATTTGTCACAGCGGCAGATCCTCTATTATTTTCATCATAAAAGTAGATTGCACCGCCACTACCCCCGGTTGCGGTGTTGTTAATGAAATTACAATTTGCCACACTGCCGGTTTGACGGAAGCCAAGTGCACCACCGTACCCTGCTTTGTTATCAGTGAAATTACAATTTGTCACAGCAGTCCCTTCACTATCAAGATTATAGAAATAGATTGCACCGCCGTCTCCATCTGCAGTGTTGTTAACAAAATTACAATTTGTCACATTACCGCTTCGATAGAAGTAAACAGCACCATCCTTATTGGAAGCATTATTGCTAGTGAAATTACAATTTGCTACAATAGAAGGTCCCTTATTAGCATAATCATAAAAATAGATTGCACCACCTTCACTGGCAGAGTTTTCATCAAAATTACAATTTGTCACAATGCCCGTTCCACTGAAGAAAAGTGCACCACCCTCCTCATAAGCAGTGTTACCTGCAAAATTACAATTTGTCACATTAGACCCTTTACTCATATCATCAAAGTTGATTGCACCACCGTATCGACCTGCAGTGTTGTCAACAAAATTACAATTTGTCACATTAGAAGCTAGACGGAAGAAAACTGCACCACCCTCCCTGGAAGCAGTGTTGTTAGTGAAATTACAATTTGTCACACTACCAGTTCGATCGAAGTGAATTGCTCCTCCATAGCCATCAAAGTTAGCATTTTTAATGCATAGATTTTTAATTGTTACATCGGAAGCAACTACATTGAATGCCTGGATATTTGATCCTGCCATGTCAATGACTGCACCATTACCATCAATCACACCCGAATCCGTAATTTCAATGGTGTCCCCATCATTATTATAAGTGTAAGTGCCTTCAGTTAATGTAATATTTCCGCCGGAGCCGATTTGATACCTTAAATCAGAGTAAGTGTATTGGCCAGCAGTCAATATTTCCGAACCGGTTTCGGAGCTTATAGTTTCATCATTTGTGGACAATTCCATCTGTCCCGTGTCTTCATTTGCCATCACCGTTTCATTCACATCACTTGCGCTTGCGGCCGCAATTGCGAATAGAAAAATAGTGAGCATTATTAGGATTATGCTTTTTTTGTACTTCATATTAGCGGTCTCCTGTTTTTGTGATAAATATTGTTTTATTCTAAACAAAAATGTTGAACGTTGCTTTTCTGTTTAAAATATTCACTTAATTAAAAATCTATAAAACTAAATTTATATATCTGTCTATTCAATTAGATATGTTTAAATAGGATATATAAAATTTACAGGATCATACACTTATTTTATTTAAAAAAAATCTTAAAATCAGAAAAAATAGCTATTACATTAAAAAAAGAACAAAATAAATCAAAAAAAAAGAAATAAAAAAAGAAAGTGATAGATTTAAAAAATCTATCCGAAGAGAGCACCTAATCCAGCTGCTGCTGCTTCTTCTGAAGCTTCTTCTTCTTCCTCTTCTTCTTCCTCTTCTTCTTCAACAGCTTCAGCTGCTGCAGGAGCTGCTGCAGGTGCTGCTGCTGCCATAGCAGTAGTTTCCATAGCTTCATCGATGTCAACATCTTCTAAAGCTGCGATTAAAGCTTTGATTCTAGCATCGTCAGCTTCAATTCCTGCTGCTTCAATAATACTTTTAACATTTTCTTCGTTAATATCTTTTTCTGCACTGTGCAAAATCATTGCCGCATATATATATTCCATGTTATCACCATTAATTTATTTCAAAGTGTTAGTTTTTTATAATAATAAAAATTTTAAATTAATTTAACCAAACAGAGCTCCTAACCCAGCTGCTGCTGTTTCTTCACTATCTTCTTCCTCTTCCTCTTCTTCCTCTTCTTCAACAACTTCCTCTTCAACTGCTGGAGCTGCTGCTACAGCAACACTGGAAAGTTTTTCAGCTAATTCGTCGTCAATAGCACCAGGTGCGTCTGCAACTTCGGATGCTAATGCTAACATTTTAGCTTGTGCTAAACCAATAATTGGTTCTGATGTTTCAGAAGTCATAATTGCTGCTTCTACACCGACATTAATTGCTCTGGTGTATGCAAGAGTAATAATAGTGGAAATAGTTTCGTCAGTAGGGATAGCTGCGTTCACAGATAAGTTGAATGCACTTCTAAATGCATTTTGTACGTCAGCTAATGTTTGTTCTTCATCGATTGCAAGTACATCAGAAGTATAAACTGATCCTTCTTCGTATACTGCTTTTAAGTCCATTCCTACTTCCATTGGATTGATATCCATTCTTGATAAGGTTGCTGCAACTTGTTTAGATACTTCTTCACCAGCTGCTACTACGACTGTTTCTTTTTGTACGCAGATTTTTCCTTTATCAATTTTTGCAGGAATACCTACTTGTTGTAATTCTCCTAAAAATGGACCTGGTTCAAATCCGGTGTCCCCTTCAGGTACAATAATATCTTCTTCAGCAATAGCACCTGGTTTTGCAGGAGCTGCGGTTTTGCTGTCTTCTAATATTTTGTACAATTTGAAAGGATTCATTTCGGTTGCGATAAGTGCAACTTGACCATCCATATGTTCGGATAAATCAACAATGTTGGTTTTATCAGCATTACAATCTTCGAAAGCTAAATCGATAAGGTTTTTCTTGGACATTCTGATTACAGCTTTTCCTTTGAGAGATTTTCTCATTTCTTGGAGCTGTTTTGCAGGAATGTTCATTAAGTCGACGATTCCGATAACATCGTATTCGTCAATGATACCTTTTAGCTCTTTAACTTCTTCCTTTTTCCATTCAGCAACATGAGCCATTAGATCACCCTCACTACTGGTCCCATAGTTGTTTTAATAAACATGGACTTGATTTGACTTCTTCCTTTTTCTAAATTGCGGTCTAAGACTGTAAGAACAGTTTCCACATTTTCAGCTATATCCTCGTCTGACATGTCTTGGCTTCCAACAACAATTTGAATAGAAGGTTGTTGTTTTACACCAACTTTGACAGTACTTTGTAATCTTTCTAAAAGAGGATCTAATTTGATACTTGCAGGCACTGGTTTTGGCATTTTTCCACGTGGACCAAGAACTGGACCAAGGAATCTACCAACGAGTGGCATCATATCAGCTTGAGCTACTAAGAAATCAACAGAGTTAGCCATTTTTTTAGCGGATTTTCTGTCTTTTCCGAACTCTTCTAAATCCTGTTTGTTGATTACAGTGTCAAGACCAGCATCTTTAGCTTGAACAATGAGTTCCCCATCAGCTATGACTCCGATTTTAACCTCTTTGCCACGGCCGTTAGGAAGAGTAACTTCCTCATTAAACCTGTTTTCTGGTTTTTTGACATCTAAGTCACGGATATTAATAATAATATCTACGGACTCAGTGAAGTTTCTCGGCTTAGATTGTTCTTTTGCCTCCTTCACCGCGTTAATTACATCTTGTGTCATTATTCAACCCCCATGAACATTTAAATGTTCACTGGACTTTTTTTGGTTTCATGAGTATCGATTACAAGAAAAAAATTCTTCAACGATTGCATGAATTAAAAACAGTATATCAATTATAATATAATTATAACATCATATACACTGTCGCTATTAACTTAATTTAAATTTTAATTACAATATCTATTCGTTTAAGATATCGTCATATACTCCAGCATCAACGTCTTTTTGTGCTTCTCTTGGGTCTTTACCGTCAACGGATAATCCCATACTTACACAGGTTCCCATGACTTCTTTGACACCTGCTTTGTAATCGTTAGCGAGTAATGAATCGAATTTCATTCTAGCGATCTTTAAAGCGGTTTCAAAAGGTACGTCATTGATAATGTCTAAACCTGGTTCATGAGAAGCTTTGTCGATGCCTAATTCTTCCATGATAAGTGCAGTAGTTGGCGGAGTACCGATTTCAATTTCGAAATCTTTAGTATCTCTGTCTACGCTAATGATAACAGGCACTTTCATTCCTGCAAAGTCAGCGCTTTTTTTATTAATTTCTTCTACTACTTGCATCATGTTAATACCGAGAGGTCCTAAAGCAGGGCCTAATGGTGGTCCAGGAGTAGCGGTTCCACCTTCGATAAGAACTTCGACTGTATCTTTAGCCATCAGTCAGCCTCCTTTTGAATTATTCTAATTTGATCAGCTTTAACAGTAACCGGAATCGGTACTGCAGCTTCTATTAACTCAAGAACGACTTCTTCACGTGATTCATCAATACGAACCACTTTTGCTCTTTCTCCTTTGAAAGGACCAGAAATAAGTTCCACAATACTTCCTTTTTGAATAGAGGAAATAATAGGTTCTGGCTTTAAGAATCTTTTAACTTCTTCAAAGGTAATACCAACACTACCTTCTACAACACCTCTTAAGTGCTGTACTTTTAAATCAGGATTCCTAAGATCTATTTTGGTTGAAGATTCAACTAAAATATATCCCTTTAAAGACTCAGGAACAAGAATTGAAGAAATACCTACGCCATCAATGGTTCTAGCCTTACGAGCTAAAAGCCTAGCTACATTTCTTTCTTGACCTGCTGAGGTTTTAAGAGCATATATGGTACTGTTAGTATCTTCCATGAAAAATTCTCCTATTTTAAAGTTTTTTTCTAGTTAATAAAATCATACATTAAGTTAAAAATATTATAGAAGCCAATCTTTTCAAGAAATAAAATTCCTAAAAAATAAGATTTCTATAATAGTAATATTTATGGTAAATAATAGTATTTAAAAGTTTTCAAAAAAATGAATTTTTTTAGAAAAAAGTATTACAAAAAATTTTATTATAATTTTGGATCAAAAAAATAAATTTATTGGTATTA
The DNA here is from genome assembly GCF_015062915.1 of Methanobrevibacter thaueri. Classification (GTDB taxonomy): domain Archaea; phylum Methanobacteriota; class Methanobacteria; order Methanobacteriales; family Methanobacteriaceae; genus Methanocatella; species Methanocatella thaueri_B. The sequence continues at coordinate 66,191 of NZ_SUTJ01000002.1, forward strand.
GATACCAATTAAAGAACCTAAACAAACAAGGATGTAACCAACACCGCCGATGATTACAACACCGATTGCGGATATTTTAGCTAATTCACGGTATTCCTTACCGTCAGGTTTTCTTGATACTTTTAATACTCTTTTACTGTCTTTTATAAATTTATCGAAACTTTCTTGTACATTCATTTAAATAACCCAAAATAAAATTAAATTATAATAAAATAATAGTAATAAAATAATTTTTAATTTAAACATTAATAAATGTTTGCATTAGACAAAAAAAATTAAAAGATAGAATTAGAAAATTCCATCAATGAAATCATCTAATTCATCGCTAGCAGGTTGGGAATCTGCAGTTTCATCAATTTCTTCAACATTAGCTGAATTTGATGAATCATAATTAGCTTCAATGCCTGAAACAACCACAGTGGTTCTAACAGTATTTTGGAGACTTTCATCAATTTGAGTACCCCAAATAATGTTTGCTTCAGGATCCAATTTGTCAGCAACGACTTGAACGATTTTTTCAGCTTCATGTAAGGTTAAGTCAGAACTACCAGATATGTTGACCAATGCTCCTTTAGCATTTGAAATGTCAATATCTAATAATGGGCTGCTTAATGCTTCATGTACTGATTCTAAAGCTCTGTCGCCAGTGTCAGATTCACCCATACCAATCATAGCCATTCCAGAACCACTCATGATACTTCTGATATCAGCAAAGTCTAAACTTACAAGACCTTTCTTGGTGATTAGTTCAGTTATTCCTTTAACTGCTCTTCCTAAAATTTCATCAGAAACCATGAATGCTTTGTTTAATGGTAAGTTTGGTGCGACTTCTAATAATTTATCATTTGGTATAATAATAACGGTATCAGCGGAATCTTGGAGTTTTTCTAAACCTTGTTCTGCATTTTCTCTTCTTTTAATTCCTTCAGCAGAAAATGGCATAGTAGCAACAGCAACGGTTAATGCTCCTAATTTTTTAGCGATTTTAGCAATAATTGGAGCTGAACCTGTACCGGTTCCACCACCAAGACCACAGGTAACGAATACCATGTCTGATCCTTCTAATTCATCTCTGATTTCATCTTCACTTTCTTCAGCACATTCCTCACCGACAGATGGGTCTCCACCTGCACCTAATCCTTTAGAGGTTTGTCTACCTAAAAGAACTTTTTTAGCGGATTGGCTGTAAAATAAATCTTGAGCATCAGTATTTACTGCGATTGTTGTTGCGCCTTCGATACCCATTTCATTCAATCTTGAAATGGTGTTGTTTCCTGCTCCACCAGCACCAACAACAAATATATTAGTTTTAACACCTTTCATAATCTCTGTAAGCTCGTCATCTATGTCAGAGGAGAGCTTTTTTGGTGTATTCTCTTCCATTCTTTGTTCAGATTCTTTGATTGCGTCATCTATAAATTTCACAAATTAACCCCACTTACTCTGCTAATTATAAAATATTGTTAAATATTTCTATTGTAACTAATATTTAAATGCAACTAATTATATTATATTTTTAAAAAATATATTTGACAAAATAATTTTAATCCCTAGGCATTGCGATAATCTCATGGAATTCCAAATTAAAGAGGTCTTTTGCATTGACCGGTGTCAATATGACTGCAGTGTCAACACCATGGCCTCTGCCTCCAATGGCAATGATTTCCTCGCCTACCGGAATCAAACCTGCATCTGTTGCCATTATTGAAATCTCCGCAGCGACTTTAACCCCATGGGAAAACATTCTTAAGGTGTCTGCAACAACATCCAATGGAGAATATCCTCCGTATTTGTTGGTAACTCCTCTTGCAGCTCCGCTGAAAGCATGGCTTCCGTGATAGGTCTTAATGCCAACTCTTTCCAACTCTTGAATCATATCATCTGAAATGTCTGACTCGTTAGGGGCGCTGAAGCCCATGTGATGAGTTACATTGATTATTTCGATGTCTCCATCAAGTGCATTGTAGAGTTGCAATGCGGATTTTCCAGTAGATGAAGCGATTAAAATTCTTTTTATTTGTGGAGAGTTTTCTAATCTATCTTTAACAGCCAAAATCAATTCATCAGTGTAATCATTACCTTCATTATCGAAATATGTAATAAATTTCCTTGCCATAAAATCATCCCCAATAGATAAGTATAAAAAATCTATTATGTTAATATTATTATATTGATTAATTTTAATAAAGATTTTTATGAAAACCAGTGAAGTAAAAAATATTAAGCATGTCATCAATGGTGATTATATTGTAATTCCAATTGAAACAGGTTACATCAAACCGAATGAGGATTTGAATTGCATAATTGAACCTGCAAAGCAGATAATGGAAGATGGGGATTACCTTGTCATTGCAGAAACTCCAATTTCTGTTTCACAGGGAAGGCTTATTGATGAGGCGGAATACACTCCCTCATTGACTGCGAAGTTCCTCACAACCGTCTGGAGCAAGTACCTTTGGGGATATGTTTTGGGACCGGCATTGAAAATCAAAAAAAGAACCATCAAAAACTTAAGAAAGTTGCCTGAGGAGACAAAGGCACATAAGGAAGTGGTTCTTCAGCTATACGGTTTGAAGCATGCATTGAAACCTGCTTCCGAAGCTGGAATTGACTTGAGCAATGCCCCTGGAACCTGCGTATCACTGCTTCCTGAAAATCCCGAGAAGGTTGCATGCGACCTCAAGGACGAAATAGGCAAAGACGTTTGCGTGATGATTATCGATACCGATGCGACTTATATGAAGAACGGAAAGTATTTCACTGGTCTTCCGATAGCTATTGAGGGCATCGATGCGGACAACGGATTTTTTGGATATTTGAAGGGACAGCTGTCAGAGAACATGGGATCAACCCCATTGGGCTGCAGTGAAAAAATCGATGTTGAAACCGGACTGAAGATTGCCAACATTGCCGAAGATTATCAGAAGTCACTTTCAACAGAGATGAAAACAATACATAGTGTCAAGGCAGTTTTAGGCTCTGAAATTGATGAAGTGACAATTGAAGACCTTGATTCAATTACCCATACTCCAGCAGTAATTATTAGAAAAATCTAAGCAGATACAATAATCTGATAATCATTAAAAATAAAAATATGAGTGATTGAAAGGAAATTGGCTTTAAATTTATAAAAACGATGATTTTAACACTATTATTAATAATTGAAAGAAAGTTTTATATTTAAGATTTTACATAAAAATTAAGTGCTTATAACTTAGAATTTATAAGAATTTTTTTAATAATTAAATAACGGATTTGAGTATTGTGAGAGTAGATAGCATTGCAAAATACAGAAATTACTTATTGCCCTTAGCAGATGCAATATCTATTGTTTTAGGATATTACCTTGCATCCGTACTTATCACCGATTCATTTTTAATGGAACATACAAGCGCTGTAACCAGACATGAGATTCTGATAAGTATCGTGTTAGCCATAATTGTTTTTCAAATTGTATTCAGACTGTCCAAGAGATATTCAAACATTATCCGTTATGAGAACAATCAAGATTATATATTATATGTTGTGCTGGCCGTAATATCCTCCCTGATAGTTTCCCTAATAGAGGAAATCATTTTAAACATGGTCAATCCTTCAGTCAAACTCAATCTGGGAATAGGCATTCTTATTGGATGTATAATGGTCGCATACCGTTTGATAATAAAATATGTATTGTTATATGATGTCGTTAACAAGGGAATCAACTACACTGACAAAAATCAGAAGAAACTGTTGATTATAGGCGGAGGATATTCCGCTAATGACATTATTAAAACCTTAAATCATTCATTGAAAGGAAAATATGAGATTGTGGGAATTATCGATGACAATAGAAAACGTATGGGCTATTCTGTTGCAGGAGTTAAAATCATCGGAGACAGGAATGACATCATACAAATCTGTGAGAATGAAAACATCGATGAAATATTTTTCACAATTGTAAACATTGACAACAAGAACAAAAAGGAAATTCTTGAATTATGCAATAAGACTAACGCCAAAATCAAGGTTCTTCCTAGCCTGAAGGAGCTAATCACACAGGATAACTTATTCCATAGCTTAAGGGATGTTGAAATCGAGGATTTGCTTGGAAGGGATCCTATCGAACTTGACAACCACAACATCAAAAGCCTAATAAACGGGAAAGTCGTTTTGGTTACAGGAGCCGGAGGATCAATCGGTTCTGAACTGTGCAGGCAAATCATGCTTCACAATCCAAAGCAGATTGTCATTTTGGACAATTACGAAAACAGCCTGTATGACATTGAGCTTGAACTGAAGACAACCCATCCCAACAATGATATCCGTGCGGTTGTTGCAAACATCAGGGAAAGCGAAAGGCTGGATGCAATATTCGATAAGTACTCACCAGAGATAGTTTTCCATGCAGCGGCTCACAAGCATGTTCCATTGATGGAGAACAATCCAACAGAAGCAATTAAGAACAATGTGTTCGGAACATACAATCTGGTCAACTGCGCAGACAAGTATAAAGTCAAAAGGTTCATACTGATTTCAACAGACAAGGCTGTGAACCCAACCAATATCATGGGCGCAAGTAAAAGATTGTGTGAAATGGTTATCCAGGCAAAGGATAAGGAAAGTGAAACCGAGTACGTTGCAGTGCGTTTCGGAAATGTGCTTGGAAGTAACGGTTCCGTTGTGCCATTGTTCAAAAGGCAGATTGCACACGGAGGACCTGTAACAGTAACCCATAAGGAAATCACAAGATTCTTCATGACAATACCGGAAGCTGTCGCACTCGTGCTTCAGGCAATCACCTATGCTGAAGGTGGAGAGATTTTCGTATTGGATATGGGCGAACCTGTTAAGATCTATGATTTGGCAAAAAGCCTCATCGAACTATCCGGATACACACTTGGAGAGGATATGGACATTGAGATTACCGGAATGAGACCTGGTGAGAAATTATATGAAGAGTTATTGATGAATGAGGAAAATCTCCAAGAAACCAGTCACGATAAAATATTTATTACAGAATCCATGAACTTTACAATGGATATGATTGAAAACAAGTTAGACATGTTTAGAGAAATCCTGAAAGACGAGCATGTCACCAGGGACCAGATTAAGGACACCATGAAAAAATGTGTTCCAACCTATAAGGAACCTGAAGAAGTTAACGGAGAATAATATTATGAATATTCCATTTTCACCACCAGACATAAGCGAACAAGAAATCGAAGAAGTAGTAGCAGCTTTAAAATCAGGTTGGATTACAACCGGCCCCAAAACAAAGGAATTCGAAAGCAAAATCACTGAATACTGTGGCAGTGACAGGACTGTTTGTTTAAGTTCAGCCACAAGCGCTTTGGAAATGACATTGCGAGTGTTGGGCATCGGTGAAGGTGACGAGGTAATTGTGCCTGCATATACATACACAGCATCATGCAGCGTGATTTGCCATGTTGGAGCAACACCCGTAATGGTTGACAGCCAAACCGACAGGCAGGAAATGGACTATTCAAAATTAAGCGATGCAATCACTGATAAGACAAAAGCAATAATTCCAGTGGACATTGCAGGAATATTATGTGATTACGATAAGATTTATAAAATAATCGAGTCCAAAAAGGACCTGTTCAAACCAAGCAATGAGTTGCAGGAAGCATTCGGCAGAATAATCATTGTAGCTGATTCCGCTCACGGTTTTGGAGCCGTGAAAAATGGTCAAAAGTCAGGAAGCCTTGCTGATTTCAGTTGTTTCTCATTCCATGCTGTGAAAAACCTTACCACAGCGGAAGGTGGAGCGGTTACATGGAAAGGCCATGAAAACGTTGACAGCGAAAAGCTCTACAAGAAGTATCAAATCTACTCCCTTCACGGACAGACCAAGGACGCACTTGAAAAGACCCAAAAGGGATCATGGGAGTATGACATATTGATTCCTGCATACAAGTGCAACATGACAGATATCCAGGCGGGAATCGGCCTTGGACAATTGTCAAGATATGACTCAATGCTTGCAAGAAGACATGAGATTATCAGAAGATATGATGAAGGGTTTAAGGACAGCAAGGTCATCACACCTGTTCATTTCACTGAAGACTCCGCCTCATCAGGACACCTGTACCTGGCAAGACTAGATGGTCTCAGTCTGGAGGATAGAAATGAAGTCATCATTAAGATGGAAGAGGCTGGAATCAGTACAAATGTCCATTACAAGCCATTGCCTTTACTGACCGCTTATAAGAATTTAGGATTTGACATTGCAGATTATCCTAACGCATACCACCTATTCGAAAATGAGATAAGTCTGCCTATATATTCCACACTGACCGATGAGGAAGTGGATTATATAATCAAGAACCTATTGGAAATCTTAAAAGAATATTAACTCTATCATTTAGTTGGAATTTTTAATTTCAACTAGAATTTTCTATTTTTTATGATTTTTTTACTACCGTCTATAATTGGCATCATTCATAGTTTTAGGCCTATTTGAACACTTAAAAATAGTTAGTTATTTATAATATCAAATAAAGAACTAATAATAATATTATTTATTTTTATATAATATAAGTTAGGGGAAATCGAATGTTAAATAATCCATTGGTCAAAAAATCATTATCACAAATTGTTGAAAAAGAACATGAAGAAAACCTTAAAAAAAGATATAAAGAATATTACGGTGGAGAAACCCCCGAAGGAATTGACAATCTTATAAGAGCTTTGGAACTACCCCCAGAAGACGTTCAACTGATTGCTGAAGACATTAAAAAGACAGTTGAAGAAACAATCGTCCCAATAATCAATGCATTGGATGAAGGAATTGAAACCGATGAGGAAATAGCAAACAAAACTGGAATAAAGCTCAATATTGTCAGAAAAATATTATATAAACTTTATGATTTAAAAATTGCAAATTACAAAAGAAGCAAAGACCCTGAAACCCAATGGTTCACATATTCCTGGAAATTCGACAAGGCAGAGTTAATCAACCAAATAAACAAGGAATGCCAGGATGAACTGGACACCTTCAAAGGACAATTGGAAAACGAGGAAAACAACATGTTCTTCGTCTGTCCTGAAGGCCACGTAAGATACAATTTCGATGAAGCTTCCGATGAGGAGTTCCTATGCGTTTGCGGTGAGGAATTGCAATTCCAAGACAATGCAGACATAATCAATCAGCTCAAGGAAAACATAAAACTGATTGAAAATGATTTGGACTCATTTAACAAAAGCATTGAATAGATATAATGGAAATTGAATTGCTTGAAAGGGAGCACACCCCTGAAAACGTTATAGACCACTGCAAGGCAGTGTATGAAAAGGCTATGAAGATAGCTGCTAATTTTGATAATGTCGATGAAGACCTCATAAGAAAAGGCGCCCTATTGCATGACATTGGAAGATCAAAGACCCATGGAATAACCCATGCGATTGAAGGAGTCAAAATCGCCGAAAAATACGGTTATGACAAGGATGTGCTTAACATTATTGAAAGGCACATCGGCGCAGGAATTACAGAAGAGGAAGCCGAAAAGCTTGGGCTTCCGAAAAAATCATATGTTCCACAGACTTTAGAGGAGAAAATCGTTGCCCATGCAGATAATCTTGTAAGCGGCAGCAGAGAAGTTGACATTGATTTTGTGATAGAGAAATGGAAAAGAACCATTGAAGACAGTGACGATAACATTGAAAGACTAATCAAACTTGATAATGAATTAATTAAAGCTTTTGAGGGAAAATAATGAAAGTAATATGTTCAAGTGAAGAATCCCTATACCGTCCTGAAGCGGTTAGGTGGAGACAGAGAATGGAACTGATGAAGCCTCTTGGCGATACAGTCGTTCTATTGCCATGCAGTATGAAAAAACCTTATTCCAATTCCAAATCCCATCAGAAGTTTAGAAAGTTAACAAGATCATTTCAGGAACTTATTGTGACCTCCCCTTTTGGAATCTGTCCAAGGGAACTTGAAAATACATTCCCAATACAGTCATATGACGTGAGCACCACAGGCTCCTGGTCCAGCGACGAGGTCGAGGAAAGCGGCAGGCTGATAGCTAAATACTGTGAAGGAAAAAATGTTGTCGCAAACCTTGCGGGAGGATATCTGGAATCCTGCGAGGCATACCTTGATGATTTCGTCAATGTCTGTGTTGACGAGCGTCCAACAGCCCCAGATTCACTTTATAACTTAAGGATGGAATTGAAAAACCACCAAAGAGTAAACAGGCATGACAAGACCCTGCACGAGCTCAAGTCAATTGCAAGATACCAATTCGGTGAAGGGGGAGAGGATTTCATTCCGGATAATGTCAAGACCAAGGGCATGTACCATAAAAGAGTATTGTCAAATGGAACCCAATTGGCATTGTTGAATAAGGATTATGGTTTATTCAGACTTAATTTACCAGGTGGAGAGATATTGAAGGATTTGGGAATCCATGTTGTCAACATAGATTTCGACCTTCAGACCAATACGGTCTTTGCACCTGGAATCGAAAAGGCCGACCTTAATATCATTCCAAACGACGAAGTGGTGATTGTTCGTGACGATACCGTTGTCGGTGTCGGAAAAGCGGTCATGACCGGTCGTGAGATGGAAGAATGCGATAATGGTATTGCTGTTAAGCTTAAACATCGTTTGAAAAAATAACAACATATATAAATACCATTGTCAATATTAATAACTACATAAATTATTAGGAGAAATGAAATGTCAGAAGAATTAGTAAATAATATCAAAGATGCACTTACTCCAATCAACGACCCACACATGGGAATAAGCATTGTGGAAATGGGCATTGTACAAAACATTACCGTTGACGGCGATCAAGCTGAAGTTACTCTCAAACCAACCAACCCAGGTTGTATGAGTATCACCCGTATTGCTGCTGATGCTAAAATCAGAGCTGAAAGCGTTGAAGGTATCGACAAAGCAAAAATCATCGTTGAAGGACATGCTATGGCTGACTCCATTAACGAAATGATTAACAGATAAATTTTTAATTTTTTATTAATTTTAACCGTATAACCGAAACAGTTATATATGTTAATTAATATATGTATTAGTGTTGACAGTTAACTGTCACACATATTATATAGGCTAGTGGCACAGCTTGGTTAGCGCGCTCGGCTGATAACCGGGAGGTCATGGGTTCGAATCCCATCTAGCCTACTTCTAACTATTTTTATGATATTTTTCAATTTACATGACAACTTTTTCTAAAATTTTTCACAATAAATATATATTACATTCTACAAATAGTTACTTGAATGTACAAAAAGTTGGAATGATGATATAAATGTGGGAAAAAATCAATGAAAAATTCAAGAAATACCCTGCAAGGATAAGGGTTGCGGAAAAGATGATCGAACTTGGACTGTCACTTAACGATGACGGCAAAATCTACTGCGGAAATCTGAAAATCAGCGACAAGGCACTTGCAACAGCAGCAGACGTAGACAGGCGTGCAATAAAATCCACAATTGAAGTTATCTGTGAGGATGAGGAATTGTACAACCTGTTCAGCAACATCACACCTGCAGGAACACTGCTGAAAAACATCGCTAAAAACATCAGCCTTGGAGTTATCGAGATAGAGGTCGGATCCGAAAGCGAAGGAATCCTTGCAAAAACCACAAATCTAATATCAAAAAAAGGAATCGGAATAAGACAAGCTTATGCCGAGGACACTGAACTTCAACAAAGTCCAATATTAACAATAATTACTAATGAGCCCGTTAAAGGCGACCTGATAAATGAGTTTTTAAAAATAAAAGGAGTAACAAGAGTGTCCATTTATTGATTAAAATGTTCCCTTCTTGCTTTTTCCATTTCCATATCTTCTTCTTCAAGCATGTCTAAAAGTTCTTCCCAAGCTTCTAAAGATTCTTTAGCAGCTTCTTCACTTAATTTTTCAATTGCATAACCTGCATGGATTAAAACATAATCACCAATTTCCACTTCAGGCAAAAGGTCAATTTTTGCTTGTTGTCTTGCTCCACCAAAGTCAGCAACTAACCAATTATCTTCTCTATTGATTTCAACTACATGAGCGGGTGCCGCAATACACATAATATTTCATCTCCAAAATTTATATATTAATAATATTAAATGTTAGTATTATATAAAACTATCTAAATAGGTGTTATGATGAAAAATATTGTTATCGGATCAGGGCCTGCAGGAAGATTAGGCTCACTTGAACTTGGAAAACTAGGCCAAGACGTTACTTTGATTGAAAAAAACCATATTGCAGGAACCTGCCTGAATGAAGGATGCATGGTTGTCTGCGCATTAACCGACATTACAAAATTCATTGACGAGAACAACAGATTCAACAATTACGGGTTTATAAAAAGCCAACTTGACATTTCATACTCCAAAATAGTCGAAAAGATTACAGAAACACAGGTGATGCTTAGAAAATTGAATCAAATGGAAAATGAAAGCGTTGGAAACAACGTAATATATGGTGAAGCAAAAATTGAAGGCGACAGCGTGGTTGTCAACAATGAAAGCTTCGAATGGGATAACCTGATGATTGCAACAGGCGCAAGGCCTTTCATCCCAGACATCAAGGGAGCCGAATACGGACTTACAAACAAGGACATCCTAAAGCTTGACGAGGTTCCTGAGAAACTGAACATAATCGGCGGAGGAATAATAGCCTGTGAGATAGCTAACATCTATGCCACACTTGGAAGTGAGGTGAATGTCCTTGCAAGAAGCGAATTCCTAAAGGAACTCAACCCGAACACCAAGAAGTATGTCCTTGAAAAGATCATTCCTGATGTCAATGTGATGGAGAACACTGATGTTGTTGAGGCATTCGAGAACAAGGTCTTGACAGGTGACGGCGAGGAGCTTGAGGGAACACCGTTTTTCGCTACCGGAAGAACCCCTAACAGTGAAATCGCAAGGGGTTTTGTGGAATTGAATCCTGACAATACCATCAAGGTCAATGAAATGATGCAAACAAGTGTTGATAATGTATATGCTGCAGGTGACGTTACCGGAGGATATCAGTTGACTCCAGTAGCAAGGATGGAGGGCATCACAGCTGCAAGGAATATGGCAAACTATCCAAATAAAGTAAGCTACCATTGCATTCCTCAAACCTTGAGCTTGAACACTGAAGTGAGTTTTGTGAAAAACGAAAAAAGCGAGCTCAGCGATGATGAAAAGGCAACAATTGCACTTCCGGGAATTGCAGGACCTGGAGCCTTCTGGAAAATACTTGAAGGAAACACCGGATATACTGAAGTGGAGTTTGACAAAAACAAAAACAAGGTAAATAAAATCAATCATATCTCCCCATCATCAACAAGCGACGTAGCTTATCTATCATATCTGATGAGAATGGATTATGATTTAGACGATTACGGTGACTTCCTAGAAGTGCATCCGTCAACCGATACAAACTATAAAATAATAAAGAATTTGTGGTTGTAATAACCACTATTCAACTTTTTTTAACATCCTTTCAGCCAGATAATCACCGGCTTCCATACATTGCTTACCATAGATTAAAGCGTTTTCTTGTAGTGAATCATAGTTTTCAAAAGCCTCATCAATGCTTTTGCAGACATCCTCTACTTTTGATTCTATCATTGCACCCTTGAACACTCCAGCCATGTTCTGGTATCTTCCCCATTTCACACGGGTCAATGCAACAATAGGTTTTCCGCAGGTGAATGCCTCCTCAAGTGAAACACCATCGTCTGTAAGGACTGTAAGGTCTGAAAACTTGAACAGGTGATTGATCCAATCGATGTATCCCGCATAGATTATCTTATTCTCATCAATCAGTTCAGAATACTCTTCATGCAGAGGCAAACCCACAAGAACAAGATTGTACTTGTCTGTTTCATTTGCTACAAGATTGATTGCGTCAAGGGTTCCCTTAAAGATGGATGACCCTGATGAGAACACTATTGTCTTTTTGTTTTCATCGAAGTTTGGAAACTCCCTTAATTTCTGAAGGGCAATCTCTTCATTACCGTCACCTAAATTGTCAGCCAATGGATAAAATGACTTGTCCATGTTTTTTGGAAGCTTGTCCCATCTGAACTTATCAAGTTCCGGCAGTATGTAACACTGGTTGAATTTAGGGCATACTGTAGAGTCAAGCGGTGTTGAAATCAATGAAAAACAGGTTTTTCTTGCAAATTTAGCACCTAATGATGCTACAATAGCTCCGCCTCCCAAGACTCCAACGACAAAGTCTGCCTTGGATTTTTTGATTGCACTTCTTGCCTTGAAAGTGGCAGTAATGAGTTTTAAAGCTCCCTTAAGAGCGGATAATTTAGTGGCTGAATGTCCTCCGGCTTGCGGAATGGATATCTTATACCAGGAATATCCATATTTTTCAAATAACACACCTGGGGCGGATTCGTCAAGGGCTACTTCACAGGTGACTCCTCTTTTCTCCAATGCATTCATGGTGTTTAAAGCAACCATGGCATCACCGCCTAATCCTCTACCGGTGACTATGAATAATGCCTTAATAAAATCACTCTCCTTTACCTAATCTTGGAATATAGTTGCTAGGAACATATTTTTTAGGATGTGATGCATGAGGATTGTACAATAATCTTCTGAATCCAAGTGAAATCAATAACGGATGTTTCACATCATATTGCTTATCGTTAAGGAACCATTTGCGAAGCAAGTCCCCTAATCCTCCTCCAGTCAAAACGTCCATGAAATAATCTCCGAATGTAGGGTTAAGTATTCTTAATTGCTGTCTGAAAAATACCCTGAGATTGTTTCTTCTGACGAATGCTATCAATGCTGTTGTTAGAATTCCAAACACGATAACTCCCACGATTCCTCCAAGGACATAAAATGCAAGTCCAAGAGCGACTCCGAAAGTGTGGTTTCCAACCTCTCCAAGCATGATTTTACCTGAAAAGTCAAGTGGGGAGTAAGCCAGACACACTACCAGAAGCAGTAATGGAGTGTATACTGCAGGCAGTTCCGCGTATGGCTGTGAGCCAAAAATAAGCATTGCAAGTATAGTCAGAACGGACATTATGATTGTTACAATACAGCAGGATCCAGGCTGCATGTCTGAAATGTTCAGTGGCTGAACCATCAGTGCGATAAAGATGGCTGACACGCCCAGACCTTCAAATATTCCAACAATAATGACTAAAAATATGCCTATTCCTCTTGAAAGCTGACCCCATTCAATTCCAAATGGAGATTTCTTTCTTCCAAGAATGTCATCGATAAGCGCAAAAATACCAATTATTAAAATGAGATTGTTGAATCCCGGCAACATGTAGAATGACAGTATTATGAAAGGAATTATTCCGACCGCACGAGGGATTCCTCCACGGACATTAGGGAACAGGTTTCCCATATATCCCCTTTTTCCCAAAAATCTGAATATGATATCTATTACTGCCGTACCTATTGCGGATATGACAAAAACATATATTAATGCAAATATTATCGATGAATACATCATATAAATCACAGTTATAAAAAGTTATATATACATTTTAATTTTTCTTAATATATAAACATTTAAGCGAGTTCGTACCTTAGGATTGCAGCCATGCCTCCGAGGCTCTCCAGCTGTTTTCCGCCCTCATGTTCACTGCTGATGACCATGACCTCGCCTTTCATGTTCTCAACCATGTCCATGGAGTCCCCCATGTTTTCACCTGCAACCTTTGAGTCAAGAATCAATAGCTGTTCCACTGCTCCAAGATTGATTGCATTTTGGGTTTCTCTAACTCCATAAGCCACTTTTGAGGAGTTTTTAGCTATTTGGGTCAAGAGATTATCAATTGCTCCCATTTCCAGGGCAACCCTATTTTCAGAGGTGAGCTTTTCAACTGTGCCCTTCTTTAAAACCTCAGTAATTCCGTTTCTTCCTCCGGAACCTGTTGCCTCAAGGATGGAGATTTTTGCCAAGTCGGAATGCTTGTCCTTCAGGTAATCGTAAAAGTCATTCTTGACAAAGCCCGGACCTGCAATGACAATGTTTTGGATTGAATCGAATTTTGTGATTGATTCTATTACCTTCTCATAGAACTGGACGATGTTTTTCTGCCTGTTCTTGTCGATTATCCTTTTTCCGGAAACATGTCCTTTGATAGGTCCGTAATATTCTATTCCGAACTGTCTCATCAATCCCAATTGCGCTGTGTCGTCCTCAAGGACAACTATTATTGCAGACAATTTTTTGGATGCTTCAATGGCCTGGTTCACCCTTTTGATTGCCCAGTTAGGCCATCTTGATTTTGTTATTGTGAGTGGAGTGTTCAGCTTGACCTCCAGAGTATGGTGTGATCCGAGAGGAATCAAATCATCAGGACCACTTGTGATGACTCCATTCAATCTTAATTTTCCGGTGAAGAGATGAAATGAAATGCCTTCAATGTCCAATCCCAAATGGAATGTTTTCTTAACACCCCTGTCGCTTCGAAGCTTATCTCCAGTATTGTCCTGTATACGTCTGGTGGTTAGTGAGAATGCATTGTCACCGACCTCTATGATATGTGACAAGTGCCATAAGTCGTCCAATGTCTCTGGAATAACTTCCACAAATCCTTCCTTTGCATTTTCTTTTACGATTTTCATAATTCACAATAATTTTTCTAGTTAATAATTTATATAGTTATTAACACTAAATAGTAAATGATTAAAATGAATGTTGGAATTATAGGCGGAACAGACGGATTAGGAAAAACTTTAATTTATTATTTTAGGGACGAATTCGAAGTATATATTACTGGAACTGACCATAAGAAGGGCAGGAAGATTGCAAAGGAATTAAATGTCCAGTATATTGAATCCAATGCAGGTCTTGCAAACATAAGCGACATCCTGGTAATAGCCGTGCCTATACAGTTCACATCCGATGTGATTCGCGAGGTTGCGCCTTTCATGAAAAGTGGAACATTGATGGTTGACGTGACTTCAGTCAAGGAGGAGCCATCCAAGACAATGGCTGAAGCGCTTCCAGATAACGTTGAATACATTCCAACACACCCGGTATTCGGTCCCCGCACCACCCGCCTTGACAATCAGGTGATTGTCCTAACCGCCGACAAGAAAGGCAAATGGTACCCTAAAGTATATAATTACCTTGCAGGCAAGAACATGAGAATTATCGAAACCACCGCCGAAAAGCATGACTTCATGATGAGTATCGTGCAGGTATTGACTCATTTCTCATTCATATCAACTGCTTCAGCAATCGAGAAGCTTAAGGTTGACTTGACCGAAAGCGAGGATTATGAAAGTCCAATCTACAATCTGATGATTGATATGATTGCCCGTATCGTTGCCCAAAACCCATATTTAACATATAACATCCAATCCATGAACAATAACGGACCTAAAATCAGGAACACCTTTGCAGACGCAGTTGTTGAACTGAGGGACGTCATCAACAATAAGGATGAGGACAAGTTCGTTGAAATAGCCATCAAGGCAACAAAGCATATGGGAGACATCACAAACGCATTGGGTAGAAGTGACAAGGCAATCAGCGCATTGAGTTATGAGTACACCTATCTGACCCAATCCATTGGTCAGGAAGTGGGCTTAAAGCACATATATTCCGGAAAGATCCATGTTGGAATTCTTGAAAGCATTGACAACAAGACAGCAGTCTTGAGAAACGGAAATAAGGTCAAGAAGCTTAGAATAGCCAACATCAGGATTTTGCTTCCTAGTGAACTGTATCAGTGGAAGATTGAAAACCTGAACACAAAAACCGAATTCATCAGTTGTGCGTTTCCCAAAAACGTCAATGCGGAAACCATTGAGGACACCGTGATGAACATTGACAACATCATCGATGTCAAATTGACAGACGCATATGCAGGACCTCAAATTGATGATGACAAAATCAGTTTGACATTTTCAGTTACAGCCTTGGGCAAAAGCGACATAGAGAATGTGAAAAAACTCTTCACCGGTTTCGGCGGAACCATAAGGTAAAATGTTTTAGTTGATACGAACAAAAATTAAAGTGTCTAAAAGTAATTAAATTTTAGAATTTAATATAACTTTTGGATTTTTTCTATTTTTCATTTATTTTTATTTTAAATCATTTTTATAGTGCCAAGTTAATTATCTGATTGATTTTAGATAAACCACTTATTTTCAGATTGTTTTTGAAAAATGTCAAAATCGAAACCTTTATATAGTAAGACATACACAATTTAGTTTGTCAATAAAGTTACAAAAAGTAACAAAAAGATTTTGACAATTACATTTACATTACATCACAGCCAGAAAAGGAGATGATAATATGGCAGAAAATGAAATCACATTAAAAGTTGCAGAGGCAATTTCACAAAAAGACGTGGGCCAAGGCTTGGCAAGACTTGATCCAAACGTCATGGATGATTTAGGAATCCATGAAAGAGAATTGATTGAAATTGTTGGCGAAAGAAGAACTGCTGCTATCGCTCTTCCTTCACAAACCGACATTGGCCTTGGAGTGATAAGAATTGACGGACTTGTCCGTAAAAACTCCGGAGCAACCATCGGTGGAGAAGTCACCATTAAAAAAGCAAAAGCAACTGAAGCTAAAAAAGTTGTTCTTGCACCAACTGAAGATAACATTCGCGTACAAGGAGACGTTAGAGGATTGTTCGCAGGAAAAGTCATGGTACAAGGAGACATCATCGGATCACAAATCCGCGCCCCAAGACCAGGTATGAACATGGGATTCGGAAGCCTTTTCGATGAGCTTATGGACTTCACCCCTGCAATGCGCGAAATCAAATTCGCAGTAGTTTCAACAAATCCTAAAGACATCGTCATTGTCGGACCTAATACCGAAGTACAATTACATGAATCCCCAGTGGACGTTTCAAAAATAGAAGGAGTTGGAAACCTCGTTGACGTAAGCTACGAAGACATCGGAGGTTTAAAAGAGGAAGTTAAAAAAGTAAGGGAAATGATTGAAATCCCACTCAAAAGACCTGAACTCTTTGAAAAACTCGGAATCGCACCACCAAAAGGAGTACTCATGCATGGTCCACCAGGAACTGGTAAAACATTACTGGCCAAAGCTGTTGCAAGTGAAAGTGACGCCCACTTCATTGCAATAAACGGGCCTGAAATCATGAGTAAATATGTTGGCGGATCCGAAGAGAACCTTAGGGAATACTTCGAAGAGGCAGAAGAAAACTCTCCTTCAATCATATTTATAGATGAACTCGATGCGATTGCACCAAAAAGAGAAGAAACCAATGGAGAAGTTGAAAGAAGAACCGTTGCACAACTTCTTACATTGATGGATGGTCTTAAATCCCGTGGCCAAGTAGTAGTAATCGGTGCAACCAACCGTCCTGATTCCCTCGACCCAGCGCTCAGAAGACCTGGAAGATTCGACAGGGAAATCGAAATCGGAGTTCCTGACTCAGAAGAAAGAAAAGAAGTGCTTGAAATTCACACAAGGAACATGCCACTTGCAGATGACGTGGACCTTGAAAAGATTGCAAATACAACCCACGGTTTTGTAGGAGCAGATCTTGAGTCATTATGTAAGGAAGCGGCAATGAGAGTAGTTAGAAGAATCCTGCCTGAAATCCAAAACGATGAGGAAATTCCAAAAGAGGTTATGGAAAAAATCGTGGTAACAGGAGAAGACTTCAAAAACGCCCAAAAAGAAATTCAACCTTCCGCATTAAGGGAAGTTCTTGTGCAAATCCCAGACATCAAATGGGATGATGTGGGTGGTCTTGAAGATGTCAAACAGGAGCTTAAAGAAGCTGTTGAATGGCCTTTAAAACATCCTGAAACCTTCCAACGCTTAGGAATAAGACCTCCAAAAGGAACCCTTCTTTACGGAATTCCTGGAACAGGTAAAACCTTGCTTGCAAAAGCTGTTGCCAGTGAAAGTGAAGCAAACTTCATCTCAGTCAAAGGACCGGAACTTTTATCCAAATGGGTTGGTGAATCCGAAAAAGGTGTCAGAGAAGTGTTCAGAAAAGCAAAACAAGCAGCTCCAACAGTGATCTTTTTCGATGAGATAGATGCAATAGCCAGTGCCCGTAGCGGAAACGACACTGACAGTGGAGTTACAAAAAGAGTTGTAAACCAATTACTGACTGAAATGGATGGTTTAGAAGAGCTTGAAGATGTTGCAATCATCGCAGCAACCAACAGACCTGACATTTTAGATGCCGGACTCATGAGACCTGGAAGATTCGACAGACACATTGAAGTCGGACAACCAGATGAAGAAGCAAGAAAATCAATCTTTGAAGTGCACACCAAAGGAATGCCATTGGCAAGTGACGTTGATCTTAAAAAATTAGCCAAAAACACTGAAGGTTATGTCGGAGCAGACATTGAAGCTGTTTGCAGAGAAGCTGCAATGTTAGCCTTAAGAAATGACCTTGAAGCCAGTGAAATCCCATACAAATACTTCAAAGAAGCAATAGAAAAAGTGAAGCCAGGGAACACTCAAATCCCAGATGAACAATTAGTTCAATACATGTAGGGACAACACTCCCTACACCCTATCTTTAAAAATTATCTAACCATATTTAACCTAGGGAAAGATTCAAAATCTTTCCCCAACCTCCAAAATCATATTTACCGAATTCTCTACTATATCTTTTGGGAGGATATGGAATCCTCCCCAACCTCCATTTTGATAACTAAATGCAATAAGGATTTATGTTTATCTGTTAGGCAAAATCCTGCTTGAAGGAACCATAAAATTATTATAAAACTGTTTTTTATATTTAATGAATGAAAATTCCTCACCACTAACACCATATTTTGGATTGTAACCGAAGACATTTTTATACTCTTTAAGATCGTCACGTTCTTGAATCATTGCCTTGGTAACCTCATGCAAAGCTATTGTATCATCAATTGCCCTGTGAAAATTGACTTCAGGAATACCATAATGTTCAACCGCATCACATAGCTTATGAGGATACTTTGCCCTGTCCTTAAATACGGTTAATGTATCAATCCAGTCCAAATTCCCAACAATACTGTCAGCATCATCCTGATAATGCCTTTTAAGTAAATTATAGATAAATGACAGGTCAAACTGTGCATTATGGGCAATCATTAAAGTACCTGGAGTCAGCATATCCTTCAAATCATTGGCAACTTCACTTTCCGTCTTTCTGCCTTTAAGCATCTTGTCAGTGATTCCAGTAATTTGTGTGATTTTTAAAGGCAATGGTTCCCCAATATCTATGAATTCATCATACCTATCTACGATTTCATCATCAATGACTGTAATCATTGCCAATTCTATAATCTTGCAACTTTGACAATCCAACCCTGTTGTCTCGGTATCAAAATATATTACTTTCATATTTACACTTTTAAATCAGTTTATGTGGAGCATCATCCTTGTTTCTTGGATATTCATTTGTAGTCAATGGCTTTCCGATTTTTTCAAGCCTGTTGTCGAGCAATTCACGACCGTCCTCACTGGCGCAGAATATAGGAACCTTCAATCCATAATAGTATGGTTCGTATTTGTCTGCATATTCTGAAATGGCCTTTGATGCACAGGCTGTGACGATATCAGCATTGTCGAATAGCATTTTAACCTCTTCAGGTGTGGCTCCTGTAGTGTGTGCCACCATGATATAGACATTAACGTCATCGTCAACAGGATATTCCCTTATTTCCTTAACCATAGGTGAAGGAAGTATTGTTATTGCAATATTTTTATATCCCTTGTCCAATGCGATTTTAAGACCTTCCAACTGGTTCAGCTCAGCGGTTTCAGGGTTTAGAACTATGCTGTCCCTTTCCTCAAGGCCCTCGATTACTTCAGGTATTGGTGTTGTGCTCACAAGACCGGAAACTCTTCCACCAACTCCCTGCACTACACGGGGATTAGTCATTATTACTGTTCCGGCCCCGTCACATGCCCCTACAACACAGTCAATGTTTCCCATTTCCATATTGGTCTTGAGAATTTCTGATATTCCCACAGTCACAAGGTCATCCATTTCAATGACCCTTTCCGGGGTGCACATTCCGAAGTCCTTGATTCTGAAGTTGATGTTTTTGCGTATGAATTCCTCGTTTAATTCTTCAACTCCATGCATTGCATGAAACATAGGGCAGTATTTCATCTCTGATGAGCCCACTTCTGTGATTTCACCGTTTTCAATCACTACACGAACTTTACCCAATGTTTCAATGACATGTTTATCTTCTACCATATAACCACCTGCGATTATTAGTATTAAATTAAAAATATAAAAAATTAATTCTATATATTAAGAGGAACTAATATTATAACTGATTAGTCAACAAGTGAGGGATAAATTTGACTCAAAAAAGCGAAGCTCAAAAAGGCAATATCACTCCTGAAATGGAGTTTGTTGCAAAAGAAGAAAACATAGACGTTAACAAATTAGTTAAACTGATTGACAGTGGAAAAGTTGTAATTCCAAAAAACATTAACGGCCATTCCAAGCCATGCGGAATAGGCGAAGGATTAACCACAAAGGTCAATGCGAATATCGGATCATCATCAAAGATTGATGATTTGGATTTGGAAATCAACAAGGCAAAGCTGGCCCAGGAATACGGTGCTGATGCACTGATGGACCTATCAACAGGTTCAGACTTGAAACTGTTCAGGAAAAAGATCATGGATGCAGTCGACCTGTGCATTGGAACAGTGCCAATTTATGAGGCAGGAGTCGTCACATTAAACAAGAACCATGAAATCATTGACATGGACCCTGACGACATCCTCAAGGCCATTGAAAACCAGGCAAAGGAAGGTGTGGACTTCATGACACTTCACTGCGGAATCACAAAGGACCTTGTTGAAAAACTGAAAGCTGCAAACAGGATGATGGGAATTGTAAGCCGTGGAGGAACATTCATGGCATCATGGATTAACCATAACGGAATGGAAAACCCATTATATGAAAATTACGATTATCTTTTAGAGTTATCATATGAATACGACATTACACTATCACTAGGAGACGGGCTAAGGCCTGGCTGTCTGGCGGATGCAAGCGATATCCCTCAAATTCAAGAACTTGTAAATCTGGGCGGTCTTGTCAAAAGGGCTCAGGACGCCAATGTCCAGGTGATGGTGGAAGGCCCAGGGCACATGCCGCTGAACCAGATCAAGGCAAATATGGAAATTCAAAAGACAATATGTCACGGAGCACCATTCTATGTTCTCGGACCGTTGGTCACTGACCTTGCACCGGGATATGACCACATTACCGGAGCAATCGGAGGAGCAATAGCCGCTACAGCAGGGGCAAGCTTCCTATGTTATGTCACACCTGCAGAGCACCTGTCACTTCCTAGCTTAGAGGATGTGAAGGAAGGAGTTGTCGCATCAAAGATTGCTGCAGAAGCTGCAGACGTTGCAAAAGGACTTCCACAAGCATGGGAACGTGAACGTGCAATGGCCCGTGCCCGTAAGGAATTCAATTGGGAAGCACAGTTCGACCTTGCACTTGACAAGTCAAAGCCAAGGAAATACCGTGACAAATGTGAACTTGACGATGATGAAATGTGCGCAATGTGCGGAGAGTATTGCGCCGTTAAAATAGCTAAGGGCGATTTCTAATGAAGTATCAGGAATTGGTAGATGTCTACTCAGCGCTTGAGGCAACTACAAAAAGACTTGAAAAGACAGAAATCATTGCGAATTACCTAAAGACCTTGGACTCTGACACAATCGAAAAGGTGGGACTTCTGATTTTGGGAGTTGTTTTTCCCGCTTGGAGTTCAGAGGAAATAGGAATTGGCGGAAAACTGGTTGAAAGAGCAGTTGCAGAAGCCGTCGGTACAACACAGGCTGCCGTTGAGGATGCCGTTCGTGACGAGGGAGACATTGGACTTGCATGCATCAAATTATATGCCAAGAAATCCCAGATGACCTTCTTCTCACAGCCGTTGACAATCGATTTTGTCTTCAACAGCCTAAGGAAACTGTCACAGATAAGCGGTTCAAGATCCACAAACCGTAAGATTGCCGTGATTCTCGAGTTGCTTTCACAGGCAAGCGCAACCGAGGCCAAATACCTGACCCGTACAATTACCGAGGAGCTGAGGATTGGTGTTGGTGACGGTGTTGTGCGTGATGCAATAGCGCAGGCATTCAATATCGATAAGGCAGTTGTCGAAAGGGCACAGATGCTTACCAATGACTTTTCAGTGGTTGCAAGAACCGCCAAGGAACAGGGCGAAGCCGGATTGGCGGAGCTTAACCTAACACCAGGAACACCGGTAAAGCCTATGCTTGCACAGCTGGCACCACCATTGGATGAGATTTTGCCTGAAATGGGCGAGGCATTATGCGATACAAAATATGACGGTATCAGACTGCAGGTTCACCGCAACGGTGATGAAATCAAGATATTCACACGCAGGCTCGAGAACATCACTCATGCACTTCCGGAAATAGTGGAACTCTTCAATGAGCACCTGCCTCATGAGGACTACATCGTTGAGGGCGAGGTCATAGCCACACGTGACGGCAAGCCTTTACCTTTCCAGAATGTCCTTCACAGAGTGAGAAGAAAGCATAACGTTGAGGAAGCAATGGAAAACGTTCCATTAAAGGTTTATCTTTTTGATGTGATGTACTATAAGGTTCCTATGATTGACGAACCGCTCAAGGCCAGAAGGCAAACACTTGAAAGCATTGTGGACACTTCCGTTGATGAGATGAACCTGAGCACATTGAAAATCGGTACCGCTGACAACGTCGATGAGATTCAGGACCTCTTTGAATGGTCCATCAATGAGGGTCATGAGGGAATCATGATCAAGGATGCTACATCAGCATACATTCCTGGCCTTAGAGGCAAGAAGATGCTTAAGTATAAGGCAGAGCCTGAAACACTGGACATGGTTGTGATTGGAGGAATATACGGAATCGGAAAAAGAGGAGACTTTGTCGGATCCTACCTTCTTGCACTTAGGGATGAAAATGATGATTTCAAGAGTGTGGCACTGGTTGGAACCGGTCTTGATGATGCAACACTTGAATACCTCACAGGCAGGATGAAGGAGCTTGAGATTTCAACAAAAGGACGTGAAATCAAGGTTGAACCGAAAATCGTCTTGGAAATTGCATTTTCAGAAATTGTCGAATCACCTGAGTATGAAACCGGATACTCACTAAGGTTCCCGGTCGTTAAAAACATAAGAAAGGACAAGAGTCCAATGGATGCCGATACCGTTGAAAGGCTGCTTTCAATGTATCGCACAGGAAACTAGTTAGGTAAAGCCTTGACTTTACCTATTACAAGTCTTGTCAATGGATACACGATTATCTCATATATTGTCTTGAACAGTGCCTGAGCCACAATCATTACCAAGAGCGCTTCAATAGGCATTGTTCCCATAAACCCAATTAAAATGAATATTAACGCATCCAAACCTTCACCGAAGAGTGTTGAGAGTATACACCTGAAAAATAGCTTGTCATCTCTCCATTTTTTAAGATAAACCATCAGCTTAGCATTAACAAGTGATCCCGCAAGGTATGCGATGAAGCTTGCAACCAAAAGCCTTAAGGTTGAGCCTAAAACGACACTGAACGCCTCGGAATTTTCAAAGAAAACCGGTGCTGGAAGAAGTATTGTCACATTATAGCATATCACCGCAATCAGGTTCATGAAAAAACCAAGCAGTATTACTTTTCTGGCCTTTTCATAACCGTAGCATTCAGCAAGAACATCATTTACAATATAAATCACTGGAAATATCATGACACCACACGGCAGTGTCAGTGAGAAAAAGTCAAAAGTCTTTCCTGCAATGATATTTGATATTATTAGGCATGCTGTGAAAACGCCTGTAAGGGTTGCATACAAACTTGTTTTGGTGGAATTTTCAAACATGATTATATATTGTTTTTCACCTCAAATAAACTTTGCAATGAAGCTGTCACAAGTATTTAAATCATGAAAATCGATTATAACCCATGGAAATTACAGATGATAAACTATTGAGAATCGCATTGGTAACCGCACTAATCGGAATAATCGGACTGATAATATTCACTCCAACGATAGAGGTCAAGGAAGTGTCTATCAAGGACATAAACCGTGGAATGATTGACGAAGAGGTCAAGGTGACTGGTGTAATCACTGATGTGGCACAGTCAAGTTCCAAGACAAGTTATTTCCTGACTGTCAATGACGGTGAGGCGCAGATTTCACTGATTATTTTTGAAAACCAGGTCGCTGAAATCCAAAGTCGAAACATGGACATTGATGACTTTAAAAACCGGAAGGTTCAGGTTGTGGGAACTATTACAGAGTATAATTCTGATTTGGAGCTTATCCTATCGAATGGAGACAGTTTAAGAATTATTAAATAACAATATATATTTATTGTTTGAAGTCCAAATTTTAATTATAATAAAATTTAAAGGAATTTTAAATATGTCAAATAAAAAAAGATTATTTGGAACATTCGGAGTTAGAAGAACAGCCAATGACGTTTTGACACCTGAATTTGCAACAAGACTTGCAGCATGTTACGGAAGCGTGGTTCAGGGAAAAGTGGCTGTTGGTGGAGACACACGTACATCCACTCCAATGCTTATGGAAGCCGTCAAGGCAGGACTCTTGTCCTCAGGATGTGACGTGGTGGATTTAGGAATATTGCCGACTCCAGGTGTCCAGTATGCAGTTCGCAAATATTATGATGGAGGAGTCATGATTACAGCTTCACACAATCCTCCAAAATATAACGGTATCAAGTTCCTGGACGCTGACGGTATTGGAATACCTGACGACATGGAACTTGAAATTGAAAGATTATACTTTGATGATGAGCCTAAAAGAGCGGATTTCTCCGAAATAGGCCAAGTTTATACTAACGACAAGATCATTGACGAGTACGTTGATGAGGCAATCTCCAAGGTTGATGCAGAGGCAATCAGGAACGCCAATTTAAAGGTTGTTGTTGATTGCGGATCAGGTGCGGGATGCTACACTGCCCCATATCTCATTCAAAAGCTCGGCTGTGATGTCACCACATTAAACGCACAGGCTGACGGATTCTTCCCTGGACGTGATCCAGAACCTATTGAGGAAAACCTTCAGGAACTAATCAGCGTGGTAAAAGAGCTCAATGCCGATATCGGCCTTGCCCATGACGGTGACGCCGACAGAACAATCTGCATTGACGAGAATGGAAACTTTGTTTTAGGTGACAAGACATTCACACTTGTCGAAAAGCAAATGCTTAAGGAAAATAATGGTGGAACCATCGTTACTACCGTTGCAACTTCACAGGCAATTTATGATGTGGCAGATGAATACAACGGTAAAGTCATAGCCACTGCTGTTGGAGACCTTCTTGTTGCACGTAAGCTCAAGGATGAAAATGGTCTTTTCGGTGGAGAGGAAAACGGAGGATTGATTTTCCCTGATTTCGTCTACGGAAGGGATGCAGTGATGACCGTTGCAAAAATCCTCGAGATTGTCGCCAAGGAAGCCAAACCTTTATCCGAACTTGTGGCTGAACTTCCAGTCTATTACGCAAGCAAGATGAAAATCGAATGTCCTGATGATGAGAAGGAATTTGTCATGTCAAGCATTGCTGAGGAGATTAAAACCACAACCGATTTCGAATTGGACTTGACAGATGGTGTTAAAATCCTGAAAGAGGACGGTTGGGTAATCATCAGACCTTCAGGTACCGAACCTATTTTCAGATGCTTCGCAGAGTCAGACTCACAGGAAAAGGCTGATGAGATGACTGACTGGGGAATCGGCTTAATCGAAAAATACAAAAAATAATTACATGAATTTAATGAAAAATAGCTTCAACCAAATAGCTATTTTTCAACCAAACCATTACTTTAACAACTACTTTTTTTATAATTATCAAAGCAATATTAAAAATAGATAAAATTGAATATGACAATCTACATGAGTTTAGAAATATTCTAGACATTCCTCTTTTAGGAAGAATGCATCCTCATTGTCAGGGTTTCTCAAAAGCACCTTGTTGAAACTGTCAACAGCCTCTTCAAACTTGCCCAATTCCATCAGCACAACACCCTTATTCAATAAAAAGTCAATATTATTCTTTTCAAGTGAAATGGCCTTGTTGAAACATTCCAAAGCGTCATCAAGCTTTCCCAAATCAATATATGCATTGCCCATACGGTTGATTGCCGCTGCATCCATTTCAGAATCGTCAAGACAGACCTCCACGGCCTTGTCGAATGATTCGATAGCTTCCTCAAGCATGCCCATGTCAGTCAATAGGTTTCCCCTGGAGTTCCACACTTCAGGATTGTCACCGTCAATGACTATGAGCTTATCATATACCTTAAGTGCATCATCGTACCTTCCAAGCATCTCAAGAATGAATCCTCTCCAATACAATACTATCGGACTGCTTGGACGATAGTTATAAGCGATATTGCTCACCTTCAATGCCTCATTGATATTTCCTGAATTCAAAAGGGCGATTGCCTTGTTGTTCAAGATGTAAATGTTGGCCGGCTCTATCTCCAATGCCTTGTCGTAACAATCTATTGCCTCAATGAACTTGCCCAATCTTGAAAGGTTGTCTCCCTGCTTGTTTAAAAGGTAAACGTCATGAGGGTCAAGCCTTAGCGCCGCATCATAGCACATTGTTGACTTGTCGAACTTACCGCTGTCAAAGAGAATGTCCGCCCTTTTGGTAATCATGGCCTTCTCATCTATCTTGTCGCCTTTCCAATCGTCAATGTCAATCTTTTCAAAATAGATTATATGAAACTCTTCATCAGGGTCAATTCTACCGCCGTACATTTTCTTAAATTCTCTAAGCATATCCTTGGAGTCTTTAAATCCTTCTTGACGGGCCAATTCATCATTGTCCTTGATTTGTGAAAATGAAATGGTTTCAACATCAGTTACAAACGCTTCAAAAATCTTCATTTTCTCCTTGGAAACAAGATTCCAGTAGCAATATAACCTGTCACCAACCTTAAGTGGAGTTTTCCATGCCTTACGTATGGTTCTGGTCTTCTTACCAGTGATAACGTCAATATCATTACTTGAAAATGATAAAATTGGTATTGCAAACACTCTCCTTAAATTATCTGCTCTCCAAACTCTCCTGACTTG
Source organism: Methanobrevibacter thaueri (assembly GCF_015062915.1). Taxonomy (GTDB): domain Archaea; phylum Methanobacteriota; class Methanobacteria; order Methanobacteriales; family Methanobacteriaceae; genus Methanocatella; species Methanocatella thaueri_B. Next base: position 93,254 of record NZ_SUTJ01000002.1, read on the forward strand.
ACCTTGACGACACCGTCAAAGTAAGGCTTGATTTCCTTAGCCAGTTTTGCCAAATCATGAGGATTTGGTACTTCAACTTTTTCTAAAGCTGGATCTAGAACATTTTTGTTTCTGAATTGTTGAATGGTGTATACTTCTGCCTTAATCTCATCGACTAAGTTGATAATGTCTTTTTTTGTATGTAATGTTGGAACGTAAGTGGTTCTTATTTCTAAATGAACTCCAGCGTCATTTATATAATCCATTGACTTTTTAACCTGGAAACCCACATTAGCACCGGTGATCTTTCTGTACTTTGAGAATGTGGTTTTCACATCCAGTGAAACATAGTCAACCAGGCCCAAGTCCAGTATCCTTTTGAGGTTTTCAGGATAGATTCCGCTTGTATCCAATTTGGTCTTGAGACCTATTTCACGAACATATTTGAATATTTCAATTACCGCATCGGTCTGCACCAGCGGTTCGCCTCCGGACACCACAATGGCATCAAGGAAATCTGCTGAAGAGTCTATTTCCTCTTTTACCTCTTCAAAGGATTTTTCAGTATTGTCCTCAAGCAATTCCGCATTGTGACAATACCTGCATGCCAATGGACATTTGGACATGAAAATAACTAATGACATGTTTCCATGAAATTCAACGGAAGATATTACTGTTCCTCCAACGTACATTAGTTTAAAACCTCTTTTAATATTTCAATGAATTTTTCATCTTCCTCCAGGGTACAGATGCTTATTCTTATCCAATACTCATCAAGCCCCTTGAATGAAGTGCAGTCACGGACAATGATTCCTTTCTTCATCAGTTCCAATGCAAGTTCTGATGCTGTAAATCCAGTGTCCTTAACTCTGATTAGCATGAAATTTGATTTTGATGGGAAAACATACAGTCCATCTATTTTTGAGACTTCCTCATACAGGTACTCTCTTGACTCTATTCCCTTTCTGATTGACTCCTCAATATATTCAGTGTCCCTGAACGTATTCAATGCAGCCACAAATGACAATCTTGTAAGTGAAAATACCGGCTTGATTCTGTGCATGTATTCAATTATCTCATCACATGCAAGGCCGTAACCAATTCTCATACCTGCAAGTCCCAATACCTTTGACATTGTACGGATGATGAATATGTTGTCAAATTCATCAATAAGGTCCTTGTTTGTGACTTCTGAGTATTCGAAGTAAGCCTCGTCAATGACAACCAGCACATCTGGGTTTTTGCCTGCAATGTCTCTGAGAACATCCTTGTCAATCAGTGTTCCTGTTGGGTTGTTCGGACTGCACAGGAAAATCATCTTTGTTTTTGGAGTTATAGCATCGAATATTGATTGCACGTCCAGTTCATTTGCCTCCAGGTCCCATCTTGCATAAACAGGCTTTGCGCCGTATTGCTTTAACAGGTATTCATAGTACATGTATGAAGGCAATGGCACGATGAACTCGTCTCCAACATCAATGAATGTCTTTGCAAGCACATCTATGACCTCATCGGCACCGTCCCCTCCAATAATCACCTGGGAGGATTTTACTCCGGAATATTTTGCCATCTCGTCAACCAGTTCATGGAGTTGTGATTCAGGGTACCTGTTTATTGATTTTATCTCATTTTCAATGGCTTTCATTGCCTTTGGTGAAGGCCCCCATGGGTTTTCGTTTGAACCCAATTTGATGATGTCCTCCTTTTTCAGGTTGAAGTCGCTTGCAATCTCATCCTGAGATTTTCCAGGAACATAAGAATCCATTTCTTCTACGATTTGTCTTGCTTTCATGATTTAATCTTCCTTGTATTGTTTGGAAAGTTTAACGTAATTATCAGCGTTATTCTGAATCATCTCGACTTGTTCGGGTGAAAGCTCCTTGATAAGTTTTGCAGGAACTCCTAAAATCAGACTGTTTTCGGGAAATTCCTTTCCCTCGCTTACAACAGCACCGGCACCCACAATTGAATTTTTGCCTATGTGTGCTCCGTTTAGGACTGTTGCGTTCATTCCTATCAAAACATTGTCGTCAAGTTTGCATCCGTGAACGACTGCACCATGTCCGACAGACACGTTATCCCCTATTTCAACGGGAAAACCTTTAGTGCAGTGGACTACACAATTGTCTTGGACGTTTGAATTGTTTCCTATGGTTATTGAATCGGTATCTCCTCTTAAAACGGCTCCGTGCCAGATTGATACGTTTTCACCTAATTCAACATCTCCAATTACTTGTGCGCCTGGGCATATTACAATAGAGTCTTTTTTATTTTCCATAATATCGCCTATTTCTTCTTGTTCTTGTCTTGAATGATATGATTTTGTTTTACCAATACGCGAGTATCGGAGGGTACATCATCATACAACAAAACCCCTGAACCGATGGTGGAATTGTGTCCCACCTTAACGCCCGGTGAAAAGCTTGAATTGATTCCTGTCTTTACGGAATCCCCAATAATGGAACCGAACTTACGCCTTCCGCTGTCAATCATCTGATTCTTGATTTTGGTCTTGACTGACCTGTTGTCGAAACGAAGGTTTGCAATGTTTGTTCCTGCTGCAATATTACAGTTGGACCCTATTACTGAATCCCCCACGTAACTCAAGTGGCTGACGTTAGTGTTTTCCATGATGATTGAGTTTTTGATTTCAACGGCATTTCCAACATGGACATTGTCACCGAAGTAGGAATTGCCACGAATGTATGAGTTAGGGCCTATGTCACAGTTCTTTCCTATGTACACGTTTCCTTCAATGTAGACCCCTGCACGGATGATGCTTCCCTCATCGAGGAAGACTTCACCGTGAATGTGGGCTCCATCCTCAACATGACCCTTGATATCAGTTTTAAGCTGACCGATTAATTCCTCATTGACTTCAATAAGCTCCCAAGGCCTACCAACATCAATCCAATCCTTGTTTGTCTTGTGTCCTATGACCTTTTTGCCGTCTGCTATCTGCAAGGACACTGAGTCTGTGATTTCATATTCTCCACGTTCTGAAATCTCAGTCTTTTCAATCTTGTCGAAAATGTCCTTGTTGAACACATATATTCCGGCATTGACAAGATTACTTGGAGCCTCTTCCTTTTTAGGCTTTTCAACAATGCTTTTGATGTTTCCATCATCTATTTCAACTACACCAAATGCGGACGGATCTTCCACTTCTGTCAAGAGCATTAATGTGTCAGGCTTCATGTAATTGTATTTCTTGATGATTTCATTGATGATTTCATTATCCAGAATGATGTCTCCGTTCAAGACGATTAAACTGTCTTTAATAAAGTCTTTTCCATAGCTTATGGCATTAGCTGTACCTAAAAAGTCCTTTTGTGTTTTATAGGTAATGTTAACACCAAAATCATGGCCATCTCCAAAGTAATCACGAACCATTTCCTCTTTATACCTGACAATGAGCAATATATCCTTAATGCCATTGTCTCTTAATGATTCTATATTATATTGAATGATTGGCTTTCCAGCAACCGGCAACATGGTTTTAGGCTTTGTCAGTGTTAACGGCCTCATTCTTGAACCTTCACCGGCACTTAAAATAATCGCTTTCACTTTTATTATCCCCTATAAATATCTAATAATATTATATGTTTAACTCCTTACTTATTAATTAACTTAACTAATCAAATAACTACTTTTAAATAATAGTTTGAATAAACTCAAATTATATTAGCTATGCTAATGGCAAAAATTTTAAGGAGATAATGAAATGACTATATATGTTTGTTTACACTGCGAATACAGATTTGACACAGAAAAAGGTGACCCTGCTTACAACATTCCTGCTGGTGCAACTCCTGCAGACATGCCAGAAGATTGGGTTTGCCCAGAATGCGCTGCTTTAGGTATTGATGCATTCATCGCTGAAGAAGAATAGAAAATCTTCTTCAATTTTTTTATTTTTAATCACTACTTTTTTTCCATTAAATTTTATAATTCTTAAAAATATTTATATAATTTAATTTAAAAAACTAATATTGTAATTTTATTTATGAACATACTTTTAAAAATAAGCGTGGGAAAATAAAATGAACAGAAGAAAAAAACTAATCATAGCTATTCTTTTAGTTATCCTTGTGGGACTATTGGCTTCAATTTATGGCGCATTAAATACAGGTCCTGACCTTTCACAGGAAGATAAGGACATATTATTATTAACTGCGGATAAATACGAACAGTCCAACGGTGGAGTCGACATGGCTTTCATGATCCACTTAGAAAATGGAAGCTTCTCCAATTATACTCCAATTTACCCTGGAGGAATGACACATCCAACACAACCTGCGTCCAGCGCAATTGGAGGTGGAAAGATGTTCCTTCACGATTCACTGTACGATGGAATTGAAGACGGTATGCAATACGCTAAGGAGATTGTAGAGTATAACACAAATATGACTCCTGATGCAGTAGTTCTTGTTTATGACGAAGGAGTAGACAACATTATTGATTCAATACGCCCATTAAAAGTAGACGGTGTTGAAACAAATCTTAGTGCGACAGACATTATCCGTGAAAACGACGCATATAACGGTTATGCCGGTAACGATGCAGTTACTGGAACAATGTCCAGGTCAGATGCAGTAATGGTATTGGTTAAAGCATTAGCTCAGGCCGCTGCAGATCCTGACAAGAAAGCCACAATGGTTCAAGCCGCATTGCAAGAATACTCTAAAGGAAATATCGTAATGCAACCAGAAGGTTCCTTCACTAAGCTATTGGCTACAAAGGGAATTGAATCGCTAGGTTAATTTAAACAATCTTTAAAGAATTTCGGTTCTTTAAAGAACTTTTTTTATTTTAAAAAAAAATAGATTTTAGAAGATATTAGAATATCCTCTATAAGTTTTCATTTATTATTTTTACACAGGTTTCCTTAATCTCTTCAGCTCTTGCTTCATCACGAGATTCAAGGGTTATTCTGACATAATCCTCTGTTCCGGATGGCCTTACAAGCACCCAACTGTCATCAGCAAATGTCAACCTTACGCCATCAACTGAATTTACCTCAACGATATCATCAAAGGCACCTTTCAAGAGGTCTTCCATGTTTTCCATCACTTTGATTTTAGCCTCTTTTGAGCATGTAATCTTTTCACGTATGTTAGGATATGATGGTATCTCGTCAAGAAGATCTGACAGTTTTCCCTTGTTTGAAACAAGTTCTGCCATCCTCAATCCTGAAAGTATTCCGTCAGGGCACATGCAGAAGTCAGGGTGTAGCCATGTTCCTGAAGGCTCTCCTCCGAAGCTTGCATCCTTCTCGATGATTACCTCTGCAACATTGACGTCACCTACAGGAGTCCTGTACACTTTTCCACTTACGGATTCGTCCATGCACAGTCCGGCGTCGACTGTTGTTACAATGTCTCCATCGAATTCCTTGGATATTAAGGCAAGCAGTGAATCGAATGGTGAAATGTTTCCTTTCTCATCCACAGTAATCATCCTGTCTGCGTCCCCGTCATGGGCAATACCAAGGTCTGCACCTACAGCAACCACTGTTTTCATAAGGGTCTGAAGGTTTTCAGCATTTGGCTCAGGGTTACGTCCTGGGAAAAATCCGTCAGGCTGGGAGTTCAGGGTTGTCACTTCGCATCCCGCTTTTCTAAATACTAAAGGTGATATTTCGCTTCCCGCACCGGATGCACAGTCAATGACAACTTTCAAGCCTTCCTTGATGTCAACCATATCAACCAGGTCGTCGACATATTTGCCTTTGATTTCCTCATTAACACTTAACTTACCCACTTTATCCCATGTCACGGATGTGTAAGCCTTATTTGCATATATCTCTTCAATCTCCTTTTCCTGATTGGAGGTGTATGCCATACCGTTCTTGTTCCATAGCTTTATCCCATTGTATTGGGACGGATTGTGTGATGCGGTCAACATTATTCCCGCATCGGCATCGAGTTTTTCGGTTGCGTAACCGACCAATGGTGTTGGAACCATGCCTATCTTAATGACATCTACTCCGCTTTCAAGAAGTCCTGCGGCAATTGCCTGGTCAAGCATCTTGTTTGTGGTTCTTGTGTCATATCCAAGAACTACGCTTCCCTCATTTCCAAGGTAATGTGCCAGGGATTTTCCCACATTCAATGCCAATTCACATGTCACTTCGGAACCTATCTTTCCCCTGATTCCTGAGGTTCCGAAAAGCTTTTTTGCAGCCATAGAATCACCTTATGCCCCGAACTTGTGAGCATAATTCATTAGGTCCATCATGATGTTCATTACATCTGATCCTCTGATTCTGTTGAGTCCTCCTTTTGCGCATGCTCTTTCTGAGAATTCGCATACGTCATCAACCCTCACTTCAGGGCCTCTGATAAGAACAGGGACTGGATCTCCGGAGTGGTTCATTACAGAGATTGGTGTGGAATGATCAGCGGTCAGGTAAATGTAGACGTCCTCGAGTTTGATGAGTTCGCTCATTACTACTCTGTCGACCTTTTCGATGAATTCCTTTTTCTCCATTGTCTGGCCGTCGTGTCCTGCCTCGTCAGCCCCGTCAATGTTTACTAGGAAGAAGTCATGGTCTGAATTTTTGACTTGGTCAATGATTGTGTCACGGATGTTGTCGAGGTTGGTGTCGATACCACCGGTAACGTCCTCCATTTCAATGATGTCCATTCCTGCAAATCTTCCGATACCCATGATTAAACCGGTTTCGGCAATGCATGCTGAGTTGACTTCATACTTTTCATTCAATGATTCTACAACAGGCACTTCTCCTGCTCCACGTGGAATCACGATGTTTGCTGGAGGTTCACCTTCCTCAATTCTTTTGAGGTTTACAGGATGGTCTTTGACCATTTCATATGTTTTTACTACAAGCTTGTTTAGGATGTCAGCGGTTTTTGCAGCTTCAGGAGTGTCATCCAATGCTTTTACTTCTTTAGGTTTGTTTCCTTCAACTTTAGGGTCTGCATCGCTTACCTTATCAGACAGTCCTTCACCTCTAAGCACCAGAACTGCCCTGTGTCCGGTTGATTCCTTGAATATAATCTTGATGTCCGGATAGTCTTCAAGAACCATTTTATTTAATTCCGCAACAATTTCATTGGTTCCTTCCTTGATTCTTCCTGCACGCCTGTCTGTGACGATGAGGTTTTCGTCAGCTGTTGAGAAGTTGCACCTGAATGCGATGTCTCCCGGAAGGACTTCAACTCCCACACCGTTTGCCTCAAACGGCCCTCTTCCTGTGTATACCACATATGGGTCGTATCCTAAAATTGACAAGTGTGCGGTGTCACTTCCAGGAATTATTCCCGGTGCGATTGAATCCATTATTCCAGTTATTCCTTCTTCAGCCATCTTGTCCATATTAGGAGTGTGGGCAGCTTCCAGGGGAGTTTTGTTTCCCAGTTCCTTAATCGGACGGTCGCCCATACCATCCATGATTAAAATAAGACCTTTCATAAAATATCACCTTTAATAAATTATACTATTATAATTTTTATTTTTAATAGTTAAAATAATTTATTTAAAAATGCATTTCAAATTGGTGATCGGACAATATCAAAAAATAGGATAAAATTTTGATTGCATTTACTTGAAAAATGCCTTGATTAAATTGATAGTTATCAATTAATTATGTAAAATAATGAGTTGTATTTTTAATTATATTATATATAATTGTAGAAAAAAAGAACTTTCATCTAGGACATATAGATGAATCAATAAAAAAATAAAAATTTAGGGAAAATTTGATTTCCCTATTTAACTTTCACTTTTCCTTTCACATAGTTTGTGTAGTACTTAGCAGAGTATTTGTACTTCTTGCCCTTCTTAAGTTTCTTGGTAACGCTCTTCTTGATAGTCACTTTAGCGACACCTTTGGAATTGGTCTTAGCGGAGTATTTTTTACCTTTGAACTTGAAGACAATCTTTTTGCCTTTGATAGCTTTTCCGTTGGACCATTTGAGTGTAGCTTTAAGCACAAGTTTTTTGCCTTTTTTGACTTTAACAGTCTTTTTGACTAATTTAAGAGTTTGTTTAACCACAAGTTTATTGGAAACTTTGTAGGTCTTATATTCAGGTGAAACTGTGTAAGTGTTAGGGTTCAAGTTGATCAAGAGTCTTGCGTAACCATCCTTGTCGGTCTTACATACATAGTGGATAGTGTTTACGTAGATATCAATGATCTCGCCTTCACCTACAGGTTTACCGTCGTCACCAATAACTTTTACAGTATACCATGTTCCGTCACGGAAGTCCATTACAATGTCCTTGTTTTCAATCAGACGTTTTACAATGGTTGCATTTCTTTTTGTAACTTCACCAGTCACCTTGTTGATTAAGGTTACTCCATATTTTCCAACATCAAGTTTAGTGTTTAAATATGCAATACCTTTTGCATCAGTTACCACGTCATATGTTTTACCGTTTATGACGAATGAAACTTCCTTATTGACAAGCACGTGTCCGTCTCCGTCAAGGAATACTGCATAGTAGTCGTATGGACTGTTCCAACCTCTGGTCATGTCAGAAGCCCTGATAGAAGTGGACATTGTGATTGTATTAGTTGCGTTAATGACCTTGCCTTTTGGATCTGTGTAACTTGTTTCGATTGTGTGTTTTCCTAACGGCAATTCGAATGTCACATTAGCGTTACCGTATTCGTCAGTTACTGCAGTGTAGGTTTGGCCATTGACTTTAAATACAATTTCTTGGCCTGCAATTGGGTTGTTGTCAGTGTCAGCTAATCTTGCTGTGAATGTGGTTTCATTATAGTATGCGACAACGTCGTTAGTGAGTATTACCGCATCCTTGATTCCCACTTCAAATGTAGTGGAGTTTTCACTTGGCAAGTACTTGTCATCACCGTTGTAGGTAACTTCAACTGTCTTGTCTCCAGCTTGTAATCCTGGAACGTTTACAGTGATTTTTCCACTTGTTACACCAACTGTACCTTGATACTCGTCACCAATCTTAATGGTTACGTTTCCTGTTGCACCATCTGTTACTGTAATTTCCAATACAGCAGTTTCGCCAGCATAGATATTTTCAACTTTAACGGTCACTTCAGAAGCGAGCTTTTTAAGGCCGTATGTTGTGCTGTTTGTGCTGTTTAAGTATTGGTCATCGCCAAGGTAGGTCACTTTAACTGTGTGAGTTGTGTTTCCGACACCATTGATTGCAATTGAGCCTTTACCGTTGATTGTTTGCACGGTATAGTTTGTTCCGTCAACATTTACAATGACAATTCCTGTTGCGTTTTCAGGGATTTCCACACTGATTGTTACTGGGCTTCCCACATTGGTTGCTTCAACATCCACGTTCACGTATGATTCACGTTTGGATACTGTGAATTGTGCGGAAGTGAAGTTAGCACCGTACTTGGTGTCTCCAAGGTAGTTAACTGCAACTGTCTTGTTTCCAGCAGTCAAGTCGGAAATAGTGAATGTTGCATTACCGTTTACAATAGGTTGTATGTATGGTTTTCCATCAATTGAAATTGTAATGTTTCCTGTTGCATCACTTGGCACGCTTACAATGATTTTTTCAACATCTCCAACCTTGATGTTGGTTACGTTGACGCTTATTGGAGTTTCTTTAGGTTTGATTTCAATGCTTGCGTTAACTGTAGCATTGTTGTACCTGTCATCTCCAGGGTAGCTTACGGTCACATTGTATTTGCCGGATGGAACATCATCCATGTTCACAATAGCGGTTCCGTTCACAATAGTTGCGTTGTATGTCTTGTCGCCGAGTTTGACTGTCACATTACCTGTTGCATTGTCAGGAACAATAACCATTACGGTTCCGTTACCGTTGTCAATTACCCTCATGTTTGTATCGAGTTTGGATACTTTGAAGTTGACGTCCATGGTTGTTTCATTGAAGTTGTCGTCACCGTAGAATCTTACGGTAGCGGTCTTATCACCAGCAGTGAGTTTGTCCATTTCAATTAAGGATTTTACTGGTCCGTCATAAGTTACGCCATCGACAGTGATTGAAACGTTTCCTTTGAAGTTTGGATCAACATTTACGATGAATGTTGAGTTTTCATCTACTGTAATGTTTTTACCTTCAACGGTTGCAGTCAATTCAGCTTTTGTCACATCGAAGCTTGTAGTATTTGTTGAGGAGTTGTATGTGTTGTCTCCTAAGTATGTTACATCCACAGTGTATGTTCCAACGTTAAGGTTTGGAATTGTGAATTTAGCTTCGCCGTTAGTAATCACTTCAGTGTAATTCTTGTTGTTGACAGTGATTGTCACGTATCCGGTTTGTTGGACTGGAACTTTAACTGTAATCTCTGATTCGTTACCGTATACAATGTTTTCAGCAGTCACGTTGACTTTGGATGCCACTTTAACAATGTTGAATACTTTTGTTGTAGTGTTTCCATAGTACTTGTCGCTTTCAGTTACTGTTGCGGTCACGATGTATTCTCCTGCTGGAAGAGCAGTAGTGTCAATGCTCACTTTACCGTCAGCACCAACAGTGTATGATTTACCGTTGATTGTCACATTAACTGTAGTGTTGTTTGTCACAATGATTGTGAAGTCATCTCCAACATAGTGTGTTGGGTCAACAGCAATGTCAACAGTTGAGTTGTGTTTGATTACTTTGAATACTGTTGAATTGTATCCGATTGAATAGTTAGCTGTTTCATTGGATCTTACAACAACAGTGTATGTTCCAGCAACACTTGTGTCTGCTGTGAACTGACCGTTGGTTAATGTTACAGGTTCACCGTTTACAGTTACTTCTAACTCTGCATCAGTATTGGTTGTGAAGTTAATGATTAAAGTGTCATCTACCTCAACCACGCTGATTGATTCTATTTCAATTACAGTCACGTTCTTATCGGTTACGAAGAACGGTTCACTGGTTTTGCTTGTAGCATTGTGTTTGTCATCACCTAGGAAGTAAGCGGTTGCAGTGTAGTCATTGCCGACAGGCAAGGTTACATTCAAGGTAGCTACGCTGTCAACGATTGGAGCAGTGTAGTTAACTCCGTTTACTTCAATTGTGATTGTTCCGCTTGTCACATTGCCCATAGTCACAGCAATTGTTGTGTTTTGACCGTCCACAGCAATTGTAGGTTTTGCAACAACTGAAATGATTTCAGCATTGTGTTTTACAATAGTGAATGTTGCGTTTGTACTGTTTCCATAGTATTTAGCATTTTCATAGACAACTGCATTTACAATGTACTCGCCAGCTGGTAAAGCGGTTGTGTCAATGTCAACTTTACCGTCAGCACCTACAGCGTAAGTTTTACCGTTGATTGTCACGTTTACAGTAGTGTTGCTTGAGACTATGATTGTGAATGTGTCTTCAACAAAGTGCACAGGATCAACACTGATGTCAACAGTTGAATTGTGTTTGATTACAGTGAATGTTGTTGAATTGAATCCTGAAGAGTAGAATTCACTTTCATCAGCTTTTGCAACAATAGTGTATGTTCCAGCTACGGAAGTGTCTGCTGTGAACTTGTTGCCCACGACAGTTACAGGTTTACCGTTCACAGTCACGTTCAATGGAGCTGTAGTGTTAGTGTTAACTGTTACAATCACTACATCCTCAACCACAACAACGCTTTCAACATCAATTGTGATAACTGTAATGTTCTTGTCAGTCACTTCAAATGCGTTTCCAGTCTTGTTGGTTGCATTGTACTTGTAATCACCTAGGAAGTAAGCGGATACGTTAGTGTACTTGCCGACAGGCAGGGTCACATTCAAGGTAGCCACACCGTCAATGATTGGTACAGTGTAGTTAACTCCGTTTACTTCGATTTTAACGGTTCCAGTAGTTACGTTACCCATTGTCACTGTAAGAGTTGTGTTTTGACCGACAGGACCGATTGCAGGAGCTGCAACAACTGAGATGATTTCAGCATTGTATTTTACAATGTTGAATGTTGCAGTTGAGGAGTTACCATAATACTTGTCGCTTTCAGTCACAACAGCATTTACAATGTACTCGCCAGCTGGTAAAACAGCTGTATCGATGTTAACTTTACCGTCAGCACCAACAGTGTAGACTTTACCGTTAATGGTTACATTAACAGTGGCATTGCTGGTTACATTGATTGTGAATGTGTCGTTCACGAAATGCACTGGGCCAACAGCGATGTCAACAGTAGAGTTGTGCTTGATTACAGTGTATGTTGTTGAGTTGAATGCACCTGAGTAGAACGCATTTTCTTCTGTTTGTGCAGTGATTGTGTATTTTCCTGCAGCACTGGTGTTTGCAACAAATTGACCTGTGCTGTTTAAGGTTACATTTTCTCCGTTTACTTTTACGATTAATGGAGCTGTAGTATTTGTAGTTACAGTTACAATCACTTTATCGTCAACCACAACAACGCTTTCAACATCAATGTTGATTACGGTAGTGTATTTACCGGTTACATTGAATGTGTTTCCAGCTTTGCTTGTTGCATTGTGTTTGTTGTCTCCTAGGAAGTATGCAGTTACAGGGAAGTCGTTTCCGATTTTTGTTGCGGTAACGTTCAATGTAGCAACACTGTTAACGATTGGTACAGTGTAGTTGTTTCCGTATACTTCAATTAATACTGTTCCGTCAGTCACATTACCCATTGTTACGGTAATAGTAATGTTTTGACCGATTTCAGTTGTAGGAGTTACAACAACTGAATCAATTGTAGCATTGTATTTTACAATGTTGAATGTTGCAGTTGTAGCGTTTCCATAGTATTTATCATTTTCATATACAGTAGCGGTTACTGTGTATTCGCCAGCTTCTAAAGCAGTTGTATCAATGCTCACTTTACCGTTATCACCAACAGCGTAAGTTTTACCGTTGATAGTAACATTAACAGTAGTGTTGCTTGTCACAATGATTGCGAAATCGTCTCCAACAAAGTGGATTGGATCAACAGCAATGTCAACAGTTGAGTTGTGTTTGATTACAGTGAATGTTGTTGAATTGAATCCATTTGAGTAGAACTCGTTTTCAACAGCTCTTGCAACAATGTTGTATGTTCCAGCAACACTGGTGTCAGCTACAAATTGTCCGGTACTGTTTAAGGTTACTTGTTTACCGTTTACAGTCACGTTCAATGGAGCAGTAGTGTTGGTGGTTACTGTTACGATCACTTTATCGTCAACCACAACAACGCTTTCAACGTCAATAGTAATTATTGTAACGTTCTTGTCGGTTACTTCGAATGGGTTACCAGCTTTGCTGGTTGCATTGTACTTGTAATCACCTAGGAAGTATGCGGTTACAGGATAGTCTTTGCCCACAGGCAATGATACATTTAACACAGCAATGTTGTTGTTGATTGTTGCTGTGTAGTTTACACCGTTTACTTCAATTGTGATTGTTCCGCTTGTCACATTAGCCATAGTCACAGCAATTGTTGTGTTTTGACCTTCAGCAACAACAGGAGTTGCAACCACTGATGTGATTTCAGCATTGTATTTAACAATCTTGAATGTTGCATTTGAAGAGTTTCCATAGTATTTAGCATTTTCAATTACAACAGCATTGATTATGTACTCGCCAGCTGGTAAAACAGCTGTGTCGATTGCAACTTTACCGTCAGCACCAACAGTGTAGACTTTACCGTTAATGGTTACATTAACAGTGGTATTGCTGGTCACAGTGATTATGAATGTGTCGTTCACGAAATGAACTGGGTCAACAGCAATGTCAACAGTAGAGTTGTGCTTGATTACAGTGAATGTTGTGGAGTTGAATCCTGATGAGTAGAACTCATTTTCTTCAGCAGTAGCTACAATAGTGTAAGTTCCTGCAGCAGAAGTGTCTGCTGTGAACTTGTTGCCCACGACAGTTACAGGTTTACCGTTTACAGTCACGTTCAATGGAGCAGTAGTGTTTGTAGTTAATGTTACAATCACTTCACTGTCTACCACAACGATGCTTTCAACGCCAATTGTAATCACAGTAATGTTTTTATCAGTCACATCGAAAGTGTTTCCAACTTTGCTAGTTGCATTGTGAGTGCTGTCACCTAAGAAGTATGCTTTTACAGGGTAATCGTTACCTACAGGTAAGCTTACGTTCAATTTAGCAACTTTATTCACGATTGGTACAGTGTAGTTTACACCATTTACTTCTATCACGATGGATCCGCTTGTCACATTAGCCATAGTCACAGTAATTGTTGTGTTTTGACCAACAGGAACAACAAGAGGTTCTGCAACAACTGAGATGATTTCAGCATTGTATTTAACAATGTCGAATGTTGCGGTTGTGGAGTTACCATAATACTTGTCGCTTTCAGTCACAACAGCATTTACAATGTATTCACCGGCTGGTAAAGCGGTTGTGTCAATGTTAACTTTACCGTCAGCACCAACAGTGTATGATTTACCGTTGATTGTTACGCTTACGGTTGTGTTGCTTGTCACAGTGATTGTGAAGTTGTCTCCAACAAAGTGCACTGGATCAACTGTAATGTTAACAGTAGAGTTGTGTTTGATTACTTTGTATGTTGTGGAATTGTATCCGCTTGAATAGAACTCATTTTCAGCTGCGGTTGCAACAATTGTGTATGTTCCAGCAACACTGGTGTCTGCAACGAATTGACCGTTAGTAAGAGTTACAGGTTTACCGTTAACAGTTACTGTCAATGGAGCAGTAGTGTTGGCAGTTACATTGATGAGTAATCTGGAATCTATTTCAACAACACTGATTGATTCAATGTTAATAACAGTTACGTTCTTGTCAGTGACTTCGAATGGGTTACCAGCTTTGCTGGTTGCATTGTACTTGTAGTCACCTAGGAAGTAAGCTGTTACAGGATAGTCTTTACCGACAGGAAGACTTACATTCAATGTAGCAATGCTGTTTGCGATTGGTACAGTGTAGTTTACACCGTTTACTTCAATTGTAATTATACCCTCGGTCACATTAGCCATAGTCACAGTAATTGTTGTGTTTTGACCGTTTGCAACAATAGGAGTTGCTACAACAGATGTGATTTCAGCATTGTATTTAACAATCTTGAATGTTGCATTTGAAGAGTTTCCATAGTATTTAGCACTTTCAGTTACAACAGCGTTTACAATGTACTCGCCAGCAGGCAAAGTAGCGGTGTCGATTGCAACTTGACCATCAGCACCAACAGTGTAGACTTTACCATTAATGGTTACATTAACAGTTGTATTGCTGGTTACAGTGATTGTGAATGTGTCATTTACAAAGTGTACCGCGTCAACAGCAATGTCAACAGTAGAGTTGTGCTTGATTACATTATATACTGTTGAGTTGTATCCTCTTGAGTAGAACTCATTTTCTTCAGCAGTAGCCACAATAGTGTAAGTTCCTGCAGCGGAAGTGTCTGCTGTGAACTTGTTGCCCACGACAGTTACAGGTTTACCGTTTACAGTCACGTTCAATGGAGCAGTAGTGTTTGTATTTAATGTTACAATCACTTCACTGTCAACCACTACAACGCTTTCAACATCAATTGTAATCACAGTAATGTTTTTATCAGTAACTTCAAACTCGTTTCCAGTCTTGTTGGTTGCATTGTACTTGTAGTCACCTAAGAAGTATGCGGTTACGTTAGCGTATTTGCCGATTGGCAATCCGATGTCCAAGGTAGCTACACCTGAGACTATTGGAGCAGTGTAATTCTTACCGTTCACTTCAATAGTGATTAATCCGCTAGTCACATTGCCCATAGTTACTGTTACAGTAGTGTTTTGACCGTAAGGAGCAATTGTTGGACTTGCAACGACTGAGATGATTTCAGCATTGTATTTCACAATATTGAATTTTGCGGTTGAACTGTTACCGTAATACTTATCGTTTTCAGCGATTGTTGCTGTTACGATGTATTCTCCTGCACTTAATGCTGCAGTATCTATGTTAACTGTTCCGTCTGCGTTGACATCATATGTATTACCGTTGATTGTTACCACAACAGCAGTGTTGTTGGTTACGTTGATTGTGAATACGTCTTCAACAAAGTGTATTGGGCCAACAGTTACATTGACAGTTGAGTTGTGCTTGATCACGTTGAATGTTGTGGAGTTGAATCCACTGTAGTAGAATTCACCTTCATCGGTTCTTGCTGTTATAGTGTATGTTCCTGCAACGCTTGTGTCTGCAATGAATTGTCCTGTGCTGTTCACTGTTACCGGGTTTCCGTTCACTTCAACAATCAATGGAGCAGTAGTGTTTGTTGTGATGTTGACTATTAACAAGTCATCAACTTCAACTACACTTGTCACGTTGATTATTATTACAGTTGGGTATTTACCGGTTACGTTGAATGTGTTTCCAGCCTTGCTGGTTGCATTGTGAGTGTTGTCTCCAAGGAAGTAAGCAGTCACACCGAAGTTGTTACCGAGTTTGGTGGCTGTAATATTAGTCTTAGCAACACCGTTTACAATCGGTACTGTGTAGTTGTGACCATACACTTCAATTAACACGTTTCCGGAAGTCACATTGCCCATTGTTACAGTTACTGTGAGGTTTTGACCAACTTCAACAGTAGGAGTTACAACAACAGAGTCGATTGTTGCATTGTATTTGACAATGTCGAATGTGGCTTCTGTTCTGTTTCCATAGTACTTGTCGTTTTCAGCTATTACTGCACTTACAATGTAGTCTCCAGCAGGCAATTGAGTAGTGTCGATGACCACTTTACCGTCAGCACCAACAGCATAAGGTCTACCGTTGATTGTTACGGTGACATTGGTGTTGTTGCCAATGATTATTGTGAATGCATCTCCAACATAGTGCACTGGATCAACAGTTATGTTTACAGTTGAGTTGTGCTTGATTACTGTGTACATTGTGGAATTGTAACCTGAAGAGTAATTTGCATTTTCAGGAGAGGTTACAACAAGCATGTAAGTTCCAACAGCACTTGTGTCTGCAACAACTGAATTGTTAACGACAGTCACTGGTTTTCCATTGATTGTCACATTCAATGGGGCAGTTGTATTGGTTGTGAAGTTGATTACCAATCTGCCGTCGACTTCAATCACATTGATTGAACTGATGTTGATTACAGTAACGTTTTTGTCAGTCACTTCGAATGTTCCACCGGTCTTGTTGGTTGCGTTGAAGTAATTGTCACCTAGGAAGTATGCGTTTACTGCATAATCTTTGCCCACAGGCAAGGTTACGTTCAATTTAGCGACTTTATTTACGATTGGAGCAGTGTAGTTTACACCGTTCACTTCAATTGTAATGGTTCCGCTTGTTACATTGCCCATAGTCACAGTGATTGTGTTTTCAGTACCTACAGGAACCACTCTTGCAAATTCGATTGAATCGATTACAGCATTGTTCTTGTACACTTCAAAGCTTGTTTCATTATAGTTCATTTTAAAGTAGTCGTTTCCTGGGTAGATTACAGTAGCTGAATATTTACCAGGAGCGAGGTCAGTTATATTCAATGTAGCTGTACCGTTCACTATTTCAACTACTCTGTTACCGTTGATTAATATTCTTACGGTTCCGTTTGCGTTTGTGGTCACAACTGCAGTTGCGTTTTGACCATATAATATATTATTAACTGTAATGTTAATCAGGGTTTCACGCAAGTTGACAACGAAGTAAGTTTCATTGGTTGCATTGTTGTGGAACTCGTCACCTCCATATGTTGCAGTTACCTTGTAGGTTCCTGCGGAGAGGTTGGTCAATGTTAATGTACCTGTTCCGTTTATGATTTCAACATTGTACGGTTTGCCGTCAACAGTCAATGAGATGTTTCCTTGGTATGGGAAGTTGTTGTCAGGTGGTAATAATTCTACCTTGATTGTTACGTTTTCCCCTTCATTGATTTTAGTAATGTTGAACTCAATATTGTTAGATGCCTTAACGACTAATGTACCAGTGAGGATTGTGTTGTTTGTCAATCCAACATCATCTGCGGAAATAATGTATTTTCCTTGTTCTTCAGCAACATATGTTCCGTAGTTTGCCCTACCACTGTATGTTGAAGGTATAGTTGCACCTTTTGTGAGGTCATGGAAGCGGAATGACTCGACTACAACGATGTTGTTGTTCTTAGTGTCATCCACGATTGTTGCATTCAAGGTTACAACATCTCCTTTAGTCGCATTTACAGTTTTGTTTCCTAAAACGACAGTGTAGGTTTGGGTCTTGATTACGCCTGCATTGATGATTACATCATCGAAATCGTTTTTCTCAAGGTATAATGTACCTCCGTTCAAGACTGCGTATCCATCAGCCGGGTTGTCGTTGATTGTGTTTTTAATCACATGAACTGTAGTGTCCTCATTGATAACAATTGCATTGTTTCCTGTCAATGTGGAGTTTGCAATAGTTGAGTTTCCTCCATCAAAGAGTATTGCTGATGCGACATCATTCAAGGACTTGAAGTTGGTCAATGTAGCATTGTTTATTGTAATGTTACCGTTTGCATAAATCGCTCCTGCTGAAGCATAGCTTGCAGTGGCTTGATCAATTTTAATGTCTTCCAAGGTAGCTTCCATATCAGTAAGGTAGATTGCTCCTCCTTCGTCGTGAGCTGTACTCTTATTGATGGATATGTCATGGATTGTATCATTGCTTGATGAAGTCCAGTAGATTGTTCCTCCAACCTTGTTTGCACGGTTGTCGTTGAATGTCAATCCGTATAACTCTGAATCGTCAGTGTTGTTAACATAGATTGCACCACCGCTCAATGCAGCAGCGTTATTGTCGAATTTCAAGTCGTTCAATTCCATGTTGTCGGAAGTGGTAATGTATACTGCACCACCGTCACCGTATTCAATTCCTTCTGGGTTGAAGTATCCGGTAGCTCTGTTTGAGGTGAATGTTGCATTTGTCAATGCGTTTCCTGAAAGTCCATTGATGTAGACTGCTCCACCTTCCTCGAATGCTACGTTGGATTTGAATGTTGCATCGTATATTGTACCGTTTCCGGAATCCCAGTAGATTGCACCACCTTTGAATGCCTGGTTTTCGGTGAATGTCACATTGTGGATTTCATCATCAGTCACGTTTACCCAGTAGATTGCGCCTGCTTTTCCGCCAGCAGTGTTTTTGGAGAATGTCACATTGTAGATGTCACTTTCAACACCTTTCCATCCGATTGCACCCGCATCCTGGGTAGCGGAGTTGGCTGTGAATGTTGAGTCTCTTAATGTTCCATCATGTCCTTCCCAGTGGATTGCACCATCATTGTTAGCGGAGTTGGCCGTGAAGTCCGAAGCCTCTATCACTGCACTGTTACATTCATCAATGTAGATTGCTCCTGCATGGTCAGCTGTGTTATCTGTGAAGTTGGACAGGCCAACATAGACTTGGTCCACTGTGTGGAATAATATTGCTCCACCTTTACCTTTCTTATCATCAGCTCTGTTTGAGATGAATGTTGAGTTGTATACGTGTCCGTTTGAAGCACCTGAACCTACATAGATTGCACCACCGTCAACAGCTTGGTTTCCTACAAATATTGAATCGTTCACATGTCCGTTTGAAGCGTTCCAGTCGATAGCTCCACCTCTGGATTTTGCAACGTTGTTTGTGAAGTTGGATCCAACCACGTATCCGTCGTTGGTACTTGCACCTACAAATACCGCACCACCAAACTCAGCAGTGTTTTGATCGAAACTGGAGTCTGTAATTCTTCCAGATGAAGCGTTCCAGTCAATAGCACCACCGTTATATGTAGCAGAGTTGCTTGTGAATGTTGAATTGGTTATTTCACTCACTTCAGCGTTGTGACCTGCAAATACTGCACCACCATAGTCTGCTTTGTTGGTTGTGAAGTTTGAATTGATTATGTGTGTGTTTGATGCATAGATATCAATAGCTCCACCACGGTTTCCTGCCTTGTTGTTTTCAAATATTGCATCAGTAATGTAAGCGGTAGCTCCGTGAGCTCCTACGAACAATGCTCCACCGTTTTCACCAGCAGTGTTGTTGTAGAATTGGGAATGTGTGATGTTTCCACCTGTTGCATTCCAGTCAATAGCACCACCGTTGATTTCAGCATGGTTTGAAATGTAGATGTTATTGTATCCGTAACCACCGGTTGCGTTAGCACCTCTGAATGTAGCTCCACCGTATTTTGCGGAGTTGAATGTGAAGTTTGAACCGATTAATTTGCCGATTGTTGAGTTCCAGTCGATAGCTCCACCGTTTTCACCAGCAGTGTTGTAGTTGAATGTGGAGTTGATGATTGTACCGTTTCCTGAAGAACCACCAATGAATACTGCACCACCGTTGTTTACAGCATCGTTGTAGTCGAACTTGGAGTTCAATATGTGTCCGTTGGATGCAGCCCAGTTGACAGCCCCACCGTTGTTTCCTGCATCGTTGTTCTCGAATGTTGCATCGGTAATGTATGTGGTTGCACCTTGAGCTCCTACATATACTGCACCACCATCGTTTCCAGCGGTGTTGTCCTTGAATGTGGAGTGGGTTACATTTCCACCTGCAGCGTTCCAGTCGATAGCACCACCGTTGATTTCAGCATGGTTAGAAATATAAACGTTGTTGTATCCGTAACCACCGGTTGAGTTTGAACCTCTGTAGGTTGCACCACCATATTTAGCTGTGTTGTTGTAGAATGTGGAGTTGATCAGTTGACCGATTGTTGAGTTCCAGTCAAGAGCACCACCGTTCTCATCAGCATGGTTGTGATTGAATGTGGAGTTGATGATTGTACCGTTTCCTGATGTACCTCCAATGAATACTGCACCACCGTAGTCAGCACTGTTGTACTCGAATGTTGACCTTAGCACATTACCGTTGGATGCATCCCAGTCAACAGCTCCTCCACGGTTTTCAGCAGAGTTGTTTACAAATTTTGCATCAGTAATGTATGATGTTGCACCATTAGCACCAACATATACTGCACCACCGTTTCTGCCAGCAGTGTTGTTGTAGAACTCAGAGTGAGTTACGTTACCACCAGCACTGTTCCAGTAGATAGCACCACCGTCAATTTCAGCATGGTTATCTGTATAAACGTTGTCATAACCGTAACCTCCGGTTGAGTTTGCACCTCTGTAGGTTGCACCACCTAATTGAGCAGAGTTGTTTAAGAATGTTGAACCGGTTAACCTACCGATTGTAGAGTTCCAGTCAATAGCTCCACCTTTTTCTTTTGCAGTGTTGTGGTTGAATGTTGAGTTGATTACACTTCCACCTTCTGCTGAACCACCGATGAATACCGCACCACCGTTAGTTCCAGCATCGTTGTATTCAAATGTTGATCTTAATATGTGTCCGTTGGATGCAGCCCAGTCAACAGCACCACCGTTTTCACCAGCAGTGTTGTTGTCAAATATTGCATCAGTAATGTAAGCGGTTGCACCGACAGCACCTACATAAACAGCCCCACCGTTTCTTCCAGCAATGTTGTCGTGGAACTCGGAATAGGTAATGTTACCACCGGCACCGTTCCAGTAGATTGCACCACCGTCTAATTCAGCCTTGTTGGAAATATAAACGTTGTCGTATCCGAATCCTCCGGTTGAGTTTGCGCCTCTGTATGTTGCACCACCTAATTGAGCTGAGTTGTTGAAGAATGTTGAACCGGTCAGTCTACCGATTGTTGCGTTCCAGCAAACAGCCCCACCTCTTACATCTGCGGAGTTGTGGTTGAATGTTGAGTTGATTACGCTTCCCTCTTCAGCCAAACCACCGACATATACTGCACCACCGTTTTTAGCGTGGTTGTACTCGAATGTGGATTCTAAAACATTACCGTTGGATGCAGCCCAGTCGATTGCACCACCGTTTTCGGTTGCGTTGTTTCCGATGAAAAGACAATATCCTACGGAGTTGTGTTCACCTGCTCCTCCAACATATAATGCTCCACCGTATTCTGCAGTGTTGTTGTAGAATTGTGAGTGTTCCATTATTACAGAGGATGCATTTGCGTCAACAGCTCCACCGTGAGTCAATGCGGTGTTGTTTGTAAATACAGAGTTTGTGATGTTGATGTCACCAGCCACTTGACCTACAAATACTGCACCACCTTTATATGCCTTGTTGTTTACGAATTCGGAGTTGTCGATTGCACCTTCTCTTGAATACCATTCGATAGCTCCACCGTGACCAGGTTCTCCGATAACCTCATTTGCCTCGAAGTATGAGTTTTTCACTACACAGTTTCCACTGCCTTCACCTACGTATATTGCTCCACCGCTGTATCCTGCAGTGTTGTTTATGAAGTCGTAATTGTTGATTGTGATACTTTCGGATTTCATCCAAGCGATTGCACCACCGACCTCACCAGCAGTGTTGTTGATGAACACGTTGTTGTTACCATATCCTCCGTCAGCATTGACTTCACGGCATAATGCTCCACCGTAACTGCCAGCAGCATTGTTTATAAATTCGGAATCGTTGAGAACACCTCTTGTTGCGTTCCAGTCTATTGCACCACCGTCATCTCCTGCCCTGTTGTCCTCGAAGGTACAGTTGATTACCTTTGAATCAGCAGCTGTTGGTGCGAAGTAGATTGCACCACCGTCATGTGTAGCGGTGTTGTTTGTAAATTCAGTGTGTCTGACAGTACCGTTGCTTCCGGCCCAGTAGATTGCACCACCGTCGGTTGCGTTGTTACCGTTTATTATCTTGAGGTCATTTAATACCACGTTAGCGCCGTTAACGGCAAATATTCTGCAGTATCCTAATGAGTTGATTGTCCATCCATGACCGTTGATTATTAACGGAGCGTTAATTTCAATGTCATATACGTTGAAATCCAAAGGATTTGTTTCATTACCTGGAGTGAAAGTGTAACTTCTGGTTAAATCTAATTCAGCGAAATGGTTGGCGATTGCGTCATTAATTAATCCTTGCAAGATTTCAAAGTCCCCTCTTGGGTCAGTTACGTTATAGGATACGTTGAACTGTTTCATTAAGTAAGTGTCTTCTGAAAATTGCACAATAACATCATAGTGACCGACCTCTGAACTTGGAAGGTTCAATGTGATTGTTCCAGGATTGTCCTCGAAGTTGTTCAATACGTATTGAGTCTTGTAGGAACCGGTCTGGTTGGTGTATGTGATGTCAAATACAACTTTACCGTTTTTGGACTTGTTTGCATCAACTGGCACTGTTACAGTGATTACTGCAGTAAGACCTGATACGACAGCTGACACGTCCATGTAGTAGTCGATGTTGTTGTTCTCAAATAGGGAAGAGTAGATTACGTTTCTGCTTCCTACACTCCAGTCGATTCTGGAAGTTGATTCCTCATAGATACCTGTGTGTTTAAATAAATCATAGTCAACATAAGCGATTGCATCGACAATTACGTATGCTCCACCACCGTTGTGGGAAGCTAGGTTGTCGATGAATGTGTCGTTATATATTTGAGTTATTCTTCCGTCAGTAATGTATACTGCACCACCATCATATGCCTTACTTCTTACGAATGTTGAATCCTTAATTGTGTTTGAGTTGTCTGCACCTACACCAGTATCGTATATTGCACCACCCTTTCCACCTGCAGTATTGTCTATGAAATTACAGCTTTGTAATGTTTGCCTATTTGAGTCCATGATGACTGCCCCACCATTTCCACCAGCATTATTATTGGTGAAGTCACAGTAGGATATGCTTCCACCTTCACTGTTAAGCCATACTGCACCAGCTTGGTTGGTAGCACTATTGTTAATGAAATCACAATATGAGATGTTAGTATTTGCAGCACCATATATGTCAATAGCACCCGCATTATTAGCGGTGTTTAATGTAAAAGTGTCATGATTAATATTTATATTGGAACCGGTAGTCCAGTAGATTGCACCACCGTACCATGCTGAGTTGTTATTGAAATCTGCATTTGTAATGTCAACATTAGATGCAGTACCTGAAATAGCTCCACCATTGCTATATGCAGTGTTGTTTTCAAATAATAATTTATTAAAAGTAGATAAATCTGTTGAACCAGGATTTGTAGCTATAAATAAAGCACCAGCATCACCATTAGTGGCTTTATTGTTTGTGAAGTTCAAATTATATCCATTGAATAAATTTCCACTTAAATATAATGCACCAGTAGATTGAGCAGAGTTGTTATCAAATTTATTATTTGTTATAGTGATATTATTTACCACAGGAAGGTAAGCCGCACCACCACTCAATATAGCATGATTATCAATAAACTCACAATCAATAATTTTCCAATTTTCATAAACAGTTTTGACAGTGACTCCAAATGGAGTGGTTGAAATAGCTCCGCCAGATCTAGTTGCAGAGTTATTATTAAAATTACATTTTACAATACTTGCATTACTACCTCCCGCAATATTAAAGAAGTATATGGCTCCACCATATCTTCCTGCACTATTGTCTGAAAATTCACATTCATTGAAACTAACATCATAACAGTAATCCAATAAAACTGCACCACTTGCACTTGCACTGTTTGCTTCAAAATTACACTTATTTATATTGATATCATTAGCCCAATTAAAACCAATTGAACTACCTCCGTAACGAGAATCAGAAGAGGTACAAATATTTTTTGTGAAATTACAATTAATTATGTCTATATCATTATATGAATCTTCATATCTTGAAGAGAAGAAATGAATTGCCCCTCCAGATGAAGCAAAATTGCTGTTAAAGTTAGAATTGGTTATGTCAAATCCATCACCATAACTTTGGAAGTATATAGCTCCCCCATAACTACTAGCATGGTTGTCAGTGAAATTACACTTGTTTATAAGTACATCATGCACATCTTCTCCCATTGAAATTCCTGCACCATTAATTGCAATATTTCCATCAAATAAACAATTGGTTATATCGGCATTGTTAACTTTGATAAGGAATCTGATACCTCCTCCTTGACCTGTTGCTTTATTTTCAGTAAAATTACAATTAGAAATTATAGTATTTCCAAGATTATCTCCAAAATATAATGCCGCACCATTTTCACCAGAATTGTTAATGAATTCTAGATTTCTAAAAATGGTATTATTTCCATTCCAGTATATTGCTCCCCCATTTGAAGAAACAATATTATCAATAAATTTTGAATTTAATATCTGACAGTTTTCATTTGCTACAAATGGGGCATAGATTGCACCACCATATGAAGCGGAATTTTCTTTAAATATACAATTGTCTACATAAAATGAGGTAACCCAGTTAAGTCTAATAACTCCCCCTCTATCTCCTGAATCTTCACCAACACCAGATACTTTATTTCCAGTGAAATTTGAATTAGTTAATCTTATAGGATTATTGCTACTATATACATAAATAGCACCATATTGATAACCGGAATTATTAATAAGGTTACATTTGTCAAATGATGCCTGATTACAATTTAGATAAATTGCAGCAGTATCACTAGCACCATTATTGATGAAATCACAATCGGTAAATGTGTAACCAGCTAGGTTTCCATTCCCAAAATCTTTTAATATAGCACCATCTTTAGCGGTATTACTTGTGAAATCACAATTTGTAAATCTGAATGTACCCCCCTGATATGCAAAAATTGCACCACCATATGTTTCATCAGAATCACTTGGCATATATGCAGAGTTACCTGTAAATTCACAATTATTAAAAGTAAATGTACCGCCATTCCATGCAGTCACTGCACCACCATAACTATAACGAGCATTATTTAAAAATTTACAGTTATTAAATGTTACAGTACAACCATCATTAACATGAACTGCACCTCCTAAATAAGGATAAAAATAACCCCATTGATTCCGAATATAATCAGTTGACGTATATCCTGCTCTGGAAAATGTTAAATCATTAAATGTAACTGTAACACCATTATAAATATAGATTATTCCACCATTATTTTTTGCATCAAGGATATGATTATTACCATTAATAACAAGATTCTTATTAATGATGGCCATCATAAATTCGTTATTGTTATTTCCTACAGTATAATCCTCATATAAATTTAAAGTATTCCCAGCATTATTAATAGCAGTTTGCAAACTTCTAAGTGTTGCACCTAAAACTTCCTGATCTGCAGGAACACCTAGCACATCATCATTTGAACTTGCAGCCAAAACGGCACTCTTATCATTTTCCGTTTCAGCTATCGTTCCTTCTTCAATTACAGAATCCTCTTCCTCAATCGAAGATTCATCTTCCACTGTCGTAACGTCGACAGTATGGTTTGTCTTGGTATCAACTGTTGGACTATCATCCGCAACGCTTGCAACGTCACTGGTCTGATTGTCGTCAGCAGCTGACACACCTCCTATCATTGCCACGAATATTATGGCAATTATTAGTAAAATTTCTCTTTTTATTCGCATATAAATCGCCAAATCGATTTTTATTAAGTTATAAACTTTACTCATTTTTCCATTATTTATGGAAATATTTAGAGTATTTTTATTTATTTTTATGAAAGTATATAAATATTATTAATAAAGTGAAAGATTTATTCAAAAAGATTTCAAAATAATAAACAGTTTGATAGAAAAATAAGGTAATTTTAAAGAAAAAAATAGAATATGTCAAATTTTAGAATAAGAAAATTAAAAAAATGTTCAATTTTATCTTAATTATCAATAAAGTTGTTAATTAAATTAATAATATTCCGACAACTGCTCCGACTATTGTCGCTATTAGGTTAACATGTTCATTTGTGATGATATGACGGTTTTCAAAGAGTGCCCCAAGGATACTGTCGGCAAAGCAACCCACTGTACCTGACACCACTGAAACGATTATTGCAGACAATGGATTTTCAACAATCCCTAAAAGATATGCGGCAATACCAATAATGGCTGCCCCAAGCATTCCCACTCCAGTTCCCAACGGTGAAACAGCACCGTTTGTACCCGGATCGACTTTCTGCAGGGTTGTGATGAGTCTTGGATGTGGATCCAGCACTCCAATCTCGGAAGCGAGTGTGTCAGTCATTGCTGTTGCAATCGCACCGATGAATCCTCCGACGAACGGCAGGTAATACCCTCCAAATGCTGCCATGAAACATGCGACAACACCGTTTGAGATAACGTTTTTGGATGTTCTTCTTCCCTCAAACTCACCAAGAGACATCTTGTACTTCTTGGAGTATTTTGTAGCAAGAAGAGACAATACGAGAAACAGTATAATCAGCAATAGCCAGTGCGGACCGGCTGAGAATATTATGACGACACCCATGACGATCATGACCGCTGAGCCGAAAAAGTCGAGTGATTTTCTCCTGTAGGTTATGAAACCTAGAATGAATAAGATTATTACATAAGCCCAGTTTATCATCAGTGTCTCCATCTAAATCACTAAACTCCTTTATATATATTATACTTTGTTCAAGATGATATAAAAAGATTTACTTAAACGAAATATCGAACAGAATTTTCATGCAATATCCTTGAAAAAGTGAACGATAATTATGATAGTTGTACATAAAGTGTGTCAAATACTATTGTGAAAAATAAAGCAAAATTTAATTAATGTGATAAAAATACTAAAATGAGGCACTGCATCTATATGTGCCCATAAAAAAAAGAAAATTTTAATGTTGTCTGGGGGACAACATCAATTATTATTTAACTTTAACCTTACCCTTAACGGTATTTGAAACATATGTTGCAGAGTACTTGTATTTTTTACCCTTCTTAAGTTTCTTGGTAACTTTTTTCTTAATAGTCACTTTGGCAATACCTTTGCTGTTGGTTTTGGCAGTGTATTTTTTGCCCTTGAACTTGAAGACGATCTTCTTGCCCTTGATGGCTTTGCCGTTGGACCATTTGAGTTTAGCCTTAAGCACTAGTTTTTTGCCTTTTTTGACTTTAACAGTCTTTTTGACAAGTTTGAGGGTTTGTTTAATCACAAGCTTGTTTGAAACCTTGGTCAACTTGTATTCCGCAGTTATAGTGTATGTTTTAGGATTCAAGTTGAGTTGGAGTCTTGCGTATCCGTCCTTGTCGGTTCTGCATGAGTAGTGGATAGTGTTAACGTAGATGTCCACGAATTCACCTTCACCTACCGGTTTACCGTCATCTCCAATTGCAAGCACGGAGTAGTATGTTCCGTCACGGAAGTCCATTGTAATGTCCTTGTTTTCAAGCAAGCGTTTTACAATAGTTGTTGTTCTATTGACTTGCTCACCTGTTACAGGGTTTATAATGGTTACATCATATTTGCCGACCGGTAATTTGGAAGTGTCAAGGTAAGCGATTCCTTGACTGTCTGTTTTGACAGTGTATGTTTTACCGTTGACAATGAATTGAACTTCAGTGTTTTCAAGCACATGTCCTGTCTTGTCTAGGAACTCTGCTTTATAGTCATATGGACTGTTCCATCCTCTTGTGATGTTTTCAGCATTGATTGACCTGAATACTGTCACGGACTTGGTAATGTCTTGAGGTTCGTACTGATCATTACCGCTGTATGAGATGTTCACGTCATGGGTTCCTTCGCTTACTCCAGGGATTGTGATTATATTTTCTCCACCAGTTACATGAACGGTGACTGTCTTGTTGTCGACTGTCACTGTCACATTACCTTCTCCGCCTTCAGGAATTGTTACTTTAACTTGCACATCTTCACCGACAGGCACATTTTCAACTTCCGCTGCAATGTTTGGAGGCACTTTGCTGCTTGAAGCATTGAAGTCTTTTTCTGTGGAGTTTCCAAGGTATTTTTCATCACCAAGGTAGGTCACGACAGCTGTGTATTCTCCGCTGCCCTTGATTGGAATTGTTACAGACTTGTCACCTTCAGTCAGGTTGATTCCATAATCAACACCGTCAACATTGACAATCACATATCCTGTTGCATCATCTGGCAAGGTTACGGTTACTGTAGCCTGACCTGCAGTGGAGTTGTCCACTTCAACAGAGATTGGAGCAGGGTTCTTGTTGACTGTGAAGTTTGCAGTGGTTGAATTTGCAAGGTATGAGTCGTCACCGTCATAGGTTGCGGTAACTGTCTTGTTGCCTGAAAGCAATCCGGTTACTTCGAATACTGCTTTGCCGTCTGCAATTTCTTTGGTGTATGTTTTACCGTTTACTTCAACAGTGACTTTACCTGTAGCGTTTTCTGGAACGTTTACAGTCACTTCAATTGTTTCGCCAACTTTGCCGTCTCCAACTTCAATGCTCATTGGAGTTGAGTATTTAGGAATTGTCACTTTGCCGTCTGTGGATTGGGCTGTGTGGTTTTCATCACCTGAGTATGTTGCGGTCACATCATAGGTTCCAGGAGCCACATCAGTCAGGTCAAATGTAGCGGTTCCGTTAACAACAGGAGCAGTGTAGTTATTGCCGTTGACATTGAGTGTCACATTGCCTGTAGCGTTTGCAGGAACAACAACAACGACTGTTCCGTTTCCTTGGTCAATGACTTTGATGTCGTCAGGACTGGTTTCAATTGGTTTGACTGTCAAGGAGGTTGTAGTGTTTGCTGGCAAGTACTTGTCATCACCGTTATAGGTCACTTTAACCTCATGGTCTCCAACTGGAACGCCAGGAACGATTATTTCGTTTTCACCGCCTTTAATAGGTACGGTTCTTGTAATGTTTCCGATAGTTACAGTCACATTGCCTGTTGCATCTTCAGGAACGGTCACCTTAATCACTGCAGGATCACCGACAGTGATGTCATCTGCACTTGCAGTGACTTCAGCATCTTCCACCTTATTGACAATGACTTTGGCAGTGTCGTTTGAACTGGACAGGTACTTGTCATTTTCAAGCAAGGTCACTTTAACGTCATATGTGCCGTTTGCAAGGCCATCCACTTTGAGTTGGCCTGCACCGTTGGTTACATTTACGCTGTAGTCCTTGCCGTCAATGGTTACAACAGCAGTTCCGTTGTAGTCGCTTGGACCTGCAATGACTATTGTTGCGGTTTCATCAACCTTAATCACATCACCGGTTACGTTTACGCTTGATGCCACTTTATCCACTTTAAATTGAGCAGTGGTTGAGTTTGCAAGGTATGAGTCATCACCGGCGTAGCTTGCAACAACTGTCTTGTTGCCTGCTGTTAATCCTTCAATTTCAAAGACTGCTTTGCCGTCAACAGGTTTTACAGAGTAAGTTTTACCGTCAATTTCAACTGTCACATTACCAGTGACGTTTTCAGGAACGGACACAATCACTTTAGTGACGTTTCCGACAACTGTTGCATTTACTTCAATGCTCATTGGAGTTGGGTGTTTTGGAATTGTCACTGTGCCGTTTGTAGCCGCACTGGTGTAGTTTTCATCACCGGAGTATGTTGCAGTTATGTCATAGGTTTCAGGAGTCTCATTGGTCAAGTCGAATGTAGCTGTTCCGTTAACAACAGGAGCAGTGTAGTTAGTGCCGTTGATTGTAATGGTTACATTACCGGTTGCATCTTTAGGAACAACGACCACAACAGTGCCGTTTCCTTGATCAACCACCTTGATGTCAGCAGGGTCGGTTTCAGCCGGTTTGACTGACAGTGGAGTGGTAGTGTTTGCAGGCAGGTATTTGTCATCGCCGTTATAGGTTACTTTAACATCATAGTCACCAACTGGAACGCCAGGAACGATTATTTCGTTTTCTCCACCAGCAATAGGTACAGTTCTTGTGATATTACCAATGGTTACTGTCACATTACCGGTTGCGTCTTCAGGAACGGTCACCTTAATCACTGCAGGATCACCGACAGTGATGTTGTCTGCACTAGCTGAGATTTCGGCATCAGCAACTTTATTTACAAGCAGTTTGACTGTATCGTTGACGCTTTGGAGATATTTGTCATTTTCTAAGTAAGTTACGTTAATGTCATATGTGCCGTTAGCTAGTCCGTTGATTCTGAGTTGGCCTACACCGTTTGTCAATGCCACGCTGTAGTTCATGCCATCCACATTAACGATAGCAGTACCGTTAAAGTCACTTGGACCGGTAATGTCTATTACTGCAGTTTCATTTACATTGATTGGGTCTGCAGTCACATTTACGCTTGAGGCACGTTTTGTGATATTGAATGAAACAGTCGAACTGTTTCCATAATACTTATCATTTTCATATACTGTAGCTGTAACTGTATATTCACCAGCAGGGAGTTTAGTTGTATCAATAACAACCTTGCCGTCTACAACTGGATATTCTTTGCCGTTGATTGTCACGACAGCTGCAGTGTTGTTTGTCAAGGTTATTTCGAAGTCATCTCCAACGTAGTGAGTTGGAACCTCATCGACTTTCACTGTTGAGTTATGCTTGATTACAGTAAACATTGTTGAATTTGAAGCGGCAGTGTAGTAATCGTTTTCAGCGACTTCAGCAGTAATAGTGTAGTTTCCAGCAACAGTGCCGTTGAAGCTGTATACTCCGTCAACAGGAGTGATTTCAACACCATTCACTTTAACAACTAATGTAGAATTACTGTTTGTAGTGACTGTGAATGTCAGGTTATTGTCGATTTCAATAATGTTTTCCGCTGTGATAATCACTGTAGCGGTTGTCTTATTGACCACATTGAATTCAGCGCTTGTTGCATTCACTGGGTTGTACTTGTCATCGCCAGTGAAGTAAGCTTTAGCGGTGTATGTGCCGACAGGCAATGTCACATTCAATTGAGCAACCTTATTAACAATAGGGACTGTGTAGTTGTGTCCGCCAACTTCGATAATGACGGATCCACTTGTTACGTTGCCCATTGTCACTGTGATTGTAGCGTTCTTGCCGATGACAACATCAACATCAGGAACGGCAACACTATCGATTGTAGCATTGTGTTTGATGATATCAAACTCTTTTGTTGTAGCGTTAGCATAGTACTTGTCGTTTTCAGCGATTGTAGCGGTTACAATGTAGTGTCCGGCAGGCAATTCTGCAGTATTTACATTGACCATGCCGTCAACAACAGCATACTCTTTACCGTTGATTGTTACAACAGCAGCAGTATTGTTTGTAATTGTGATTGGGAAGTCAGATTCAATCTCATATACTGAACCAACATCAATAGCTACAGTGGAGTTATGCTTGATCACTGTGAATGCTGTGGAGTTAGCTGCAGCAGTGTAGTAATCGTTTTCAGCAACCTCAGCAGTTATAGTGTAGTTTCCTGCAACGGTTCCGTTGAATCTGTATTTGTCATCTGCACCTTTAACAACTTCAACACCGTTCACTTTAACGACCAGTGTAGCGTTACTGTTAGTTGTGACTGTGAAAGTCAAGTTATTGTCGATTTCAATGATGTTATCAGCTGTAATGACCACAGTAGCAACTGTCTTGTTGATTACGTGGAATGCATCGCTTTGAGCATTGGTATCATTGTACTTGTCATCACCTGGGTAGTATACTTTAGCAGTGTAGTCGCCGGCAGGTAATGTAACTGTTAAAGTTGCCACTCCTTCTTTGATAGGTACAGTGTAGTTAAGTCCATTTACTTCAATTAGGACACTGCCGGTTTCAGCATTGGCCATGGTAACTGTTATTGTGGTATTATGACCGTCCACTGCAGTTACAGGAGTTACAACGATGCTTTCGATTTCGCTTGCATGTTTGTAAACAGTGAATGCTGTGGAGTTTTCAGCAGCAGTGTAGTAATCGTTTTCAGCAACCTCAGCAGTTATAGTGTAGTTTCCTGCAACAGTGCCGTTGAAGCTGTATACTCCGTCAACAGGAGTGATTTCAACGCCGTTCACTTTAACAACTAATGTAGCATTGCTGTTGGTAGTCACTGTGAAAGTCAGGTTGTTGTCGATTTCAATGATGCTGTCTGCTGTGATAATCACTGTAGAGGTTGTCTTATTGACCACATTGAATTCAGCGCTTGTTGCGTTTACTGGGTTGTACTTGTCATCACCTAAGTAGTATGCTTTGGCTGTGTATGTGCCGACAGGCAGTGTCACGTTCAATTGAGCAACCTTATTAACAATAGGGACTGTGTAGTTGTGTCCGCCAACTTCGATAATGACGGATCCACTTGTTACGTTGCCCATTGTCACTGTGATTGTAGCGTTCTTGCCGATGACAACATCAACATCAGGAACGGCAACACTATCGATTGTAGCATTGTGTTTGATGATATCAAACTCTTTTGTTGTAGCGTTAGCATAGTACTTATCATTTTCAGCGATTGTAGCGGTTACAATGTAGTGTCCGGCAGACAATTCTGCAGTATTTACATTGACCATGCCGTCAACAACAGCATACTCTTTACCGTTGATTGTTACAACAGTAGCAGTATTGTTTGTAATTGTGATTGGGAAGTCAGATTCAATCTCATATACTGAACCAACATCAATAGTTACAGTGGAGTTATGCTTGATCACTGTGAATGCTGTGGAGTTAGCCGCAGCAGTGTAGTAATCGTTTTCAGCAACCTCAGCAGTAATAGTGTAGTTGCCAGCAACAGTGCCGTTGAATCTGTATTTGTCATCTGCACCTTTAACAACTTCAACACCGTTCACTTTAACGACCAGTGTAGCGTTACTGTTAGTTGTGACTGTGAAAGTCAAGTTATTGTCGATTTCAATGATGTTATCAGCTGTAATGACCACAGTAGCAACTGTCTTGTTGATTACGTGGAATGCATCGCTTTGAGCATTGGTATCATTGTACTTGTCATCACCTGGGTAGTATACTTTAGCAGTGTAGTCGCCGGCAGGTAATGTAACTGTTAAAGTTGCCACTCCTTCTTTGATAGGTACAGTGTAGTTAAGTCCATTTACTTCAATTAGGACACTGCCGGTTTCAGCATTGGCCATGGTAACTGTTATTGTGGTATTATGACCGTCCACTGCAGTTACAGGAGTTACAACGATGCTTTCGATTTCGCTTGCATGTTTGTAAACAGTGAATGCTGTGGAGTTTTCAGCAGCAGTGTAGTAATCGTTTTCAGCAACCTCAGCAGTTATAGTGTAGTTTCCTGCAACAGTGCCGTTGAAGCTGTATACTCCGTCAACAGGAGTGATTTCAACGCCGTTCACTTTAACAACTAATGTAGCATTACTGTTGGTAGTCACTGTGAAAGTCAGGTTGTTGTCGATTTCAATGATGCTGTCTGCTGTGATAATCACTGTAGCGGTTGTCTTATTGACCACATTGAATTCAGCGCTTGTTGCATTCACTGGGTTGTACTT
>NZ_SUTJ01000002.1:127314-269003 GCF_015062915.1 Methanobrevibacter thaueri
GCTGTGATAATCACTGTAGCGGTTGTCTTATTGACCACATTGAATTCAGCGCTTGTTGCATTCACTGGGTTGTACTTGTCATCGCCAGTGAAGTAAGCTTTAGCGGTGTATGTGCCGACAGGCAATGTCACATTCAATTGAGCAACCTTATTAACAATAGGGACTGTGTAGTTGTGTCCGCCAACTTCGATAATGACGGATCCACTTGTTACGTTGCCCATTGTCACTGTGATTGTAGCGTTCTTGCCGATGACAACATCAACATCAGGAACGGCAACACTATCGATTGTAGCATTGTGTTTGATGATATCAAACTCTTTTGTTGTAGCGTTAGCATAGTACTTGTCGTTTTCAGCGATTGTAGCGGTTACAATGTAGTGTCCGGCAGGCAATTCTGCAGTATTTACATTGACCATGCCGTCAACAACAGCATATTCCTTGCCGTTGATTGTTACAACAGCAGCAGTATTATTTGTAATTGTAATTTTGAAGTCTGATTCAATCTCATATACTGCACCAACATCAATGGCCACAGTGGAGTTATGCTTAATCACTGTGAATGCTGTGGAGTTAGCAGCAGCAGTGTAGTAATCGTTTTCAGCAACCTCAGCAGTAATAGTGTAGTTGCCAGCAACAGTGCCGTTGAAACTGTATACACCGTTAACAGGAGTGATTTCAACACCATTCACCTTAACAACCAATGTAGCATTACTGTTGGTAGTGACAGTAAATGTCAAGTTATTGTCGATTTCAATGATGCTGTCTGCTGTAATGATTACAGTGGCTACTGTCTTGTTGACTACATGGAATGCGTCACTTTGAGCACTGGTGTCATTGTATTTGTCATCACCTGGGTAGTATACTTTAGCAGTATAGTCACCGACAGGCAATGTAACTGTTAAAGTTGCCACGCCGTCTTTAATCGGTACAGTGTAGTTCAATCCATTGACTTCTATTAAAACGCTGCCTGTTTCAGCATTTGCCATTGTAACTGTGATAGTGGTATTGTGACCATCGACTGCAGTTACAGGAGTTACAACAACACTTTCGATTTCACTTGCATGTTTGTAAACAGTGAATGCTGTGGAGTTAGAAGCAGCAGTGTAGTAATCGTTTTCAGCAACCTCAGCAGTTATAGTGTAGTTTCCTGCAACAGTGCCGTTGAAGCTGTATACTCCGTCAACAGGAGTGATTTCAACACCATTCACTTTAACAACTAATGTAGCATTGCTGTTTGTTGTGACTGTGAATGTAATGTTATTGTCAATCTCAATACTAGCGTCAGCAGTGATATTTACCCAAGCGACGGTCTTGTCAACCACATGGAAGACATTGCTTGCGTTATTGGATGCATTGTAGTAGTCATCACCTGTGTAGTATGCCTTAGCAGTGTAGTCACCGGCAGGCAGGGCCACATTCAATTGAGCGACATGATCTTTTATTGCAACAGTGTAGTTGACTCCGTTCACTTCTATGATTACACTACCTGTTTCATTGTTTGCCATAGTGACTGTTATTGTAGTGTTTTTGCCTACAACAACGCTTTCAGGAGCTGCAACAACTGTCATGTCTGATGCCTTTTTGACAATGTTGAATGTTTTTGAAGTTGCATTTGCAAAGTACTTGTCATTTTCAGCCACGCTAGCAGATACTATGTATTCACCAGCAGGCAATTTGCTTGTATCAATTATGATATTTCCATTTGTATCAATTAAGTATGATTTACCGTTAATTGTTACATTAACAGCAGTATTGTTTTCAATTGTAATATTGAATATGTCTCCAACGTAATATTGTGGACCTACAGTGATATTTACGCTTGAGGCACGTTTTTTAATGTTGAATGAAACAGTTGAGCTGTTTCCATAATATTTGTCATTCTCATATACTGTAGCTGTAACAGTGTATTCACCAGCAGGAAGAGCAGTTGTGTCAACAACAACCTTGCCGTCTGCAACAGAGTATTCTTTACCGTTGATTGTTACAACAACAGATGTATTATTAGTAATAGTTATATCGAATTCGTCACCTACAAAGTGTCCTGGAACCTCATCGATGCTTACTGTTGAGTTGTGCTTGATTACAGTTACGACAGTTGAGTTGAATCCTTCATAGTAGTCATCTGTTTCAGCAGATCTTGCAATGATTGTAGCGGTTCCTGCAACAGTGACATTGTAAGTGTACTTGCCGTCTTTAAGCTCAACAGTCACTCCGTTTACAGTCACGTTCACCGGAGTTGAGTTGGTTACTGTGAAAGTAATGTTATTGTCAACTTCAATGACTTCAGGAGCGTCAATTATGATTGTAGGCATTTTCTTATCAGCGACAGTGAATTCTTCGCTTGTTGTGTTTGCTGGGTTGTACTTGTCATCGCCAAGGTAGTATGCATTAGCTGTGTATGTGCCGACAGGCAGGGTAACGTTCAATACAGCGACATTATCAGTGATTGCAACAGTGTAATTGTGTCCGCCCACTTCAATGATAATTGAACCTGTGGTTACGTTGCCCATTGTCACTGTAATTGTTGCGTTCTTGCCAACACCGACGTTTACGCTTGGCACTTCAATGCTTGTGATTGTAGCATTGTGTTTGATGATGTCAAACTCTTTAGTTGTGCTGTTTGCATAGTACTTATCGTTTTCGGCAATTGTAGCGGTTACAATGTAGTGACCTGCAGCCAATTCAGTAGTGTCAATTACGACCTTACCGTCTGCGACTGAGTACTCTTTACCATTGATTGTTACAACAGCTGCAGTATTATTTGTAATAATTATATTAAAGTCAGATTCGATTTCATAAACTGCACCAACATCAATAGCCACAGTGGAATTATGCTTGATTACAGTGAATACTGTGGAGTTAGTTGCAGCAGTGTAGTAATCATTTTCGCCAACCTCAGCAGTTATTGTGTAATTACCTGCAACGGTTCCGTTAAAGCTGTATACACCGTTAACAGGAGTGATTTCAACACCATTCACTTTAACGACTAATGTAGCATTACTGTTAGTAGTGACAGTAAATGTCAAGTTATTGTCAATTTCAATAATCTTATCAGCAGTGATATTTACCCAAGCAACAGTCTTGTTAACAACACTAAATTCAGTGCTTGTCGCATTAACTGGGTTGTACTTGTCATCACCAAGGAAGTATGCCTTAGCAGTGTAATCACCAACAGGCAAGGTCACATTCAATTGAGCAACCTTATCAACAATAGGTACTGTGTAATTGTGTCCACCAACTTCAATAATAACTGATCCAGTGGTTACATTACCCATTGTCACTGTAATTGTAGCGTTCTTGCCAACAACAACATCAACACCAGGAACAACAACACTATCAATTGTAGCATTGTGTTTAATGATGTCAAACTCTTTAGTTGTGCTGTTTGCATAGTATTTATCATTCTCAGCGATTGTAGCAGTTACAATGTAGTGACCTGCAGGCAATTCTGCAGTGTTTACATTGACTTTGCCGTCAACAACAGGATACTCTTTACCGTTGATTGTTACAACAACAGCAGTATTGTTTGTAATAATTATATCAAAGTTAGATTCGATCTCATAAACTTCTCCAACAGTTATTGAAACAGTAGAGTTATGCTTAATTACTGTAAACATTGTTGAATTTGAAGCTTGAGTGTAGTAATCGTTTTCAGCAACCTCCGCAGTAATAGTGTAGTTACCAGCAACAGTACCATTGAAGCTGTATACACCGTTAACAGGAGTTACAACAACGCCATTCACTTTAACGACTAATGTAGCATTACTGTTAGTAGTGACAGTGAATGTCAAGTTATTGTCAATTTCAATAATCTTATCAGCAGTGATATTTACCCAAGCAACAGTCTTATTGACAACACTGAACTCAGCGCTTGTTGCATTAACTGGGTTGTACTTGTCATCACCTAAGTAGTAAGCTTTAGCAGTGTAATCGCCAACAGGCAAGGTTACATTCAATTTAGCCACTTTATCAGTGATTGCAACAGTGTAATTGTGTCCACCAACCTCAATGATAACTGATCCAGTGGTTACATTACCCATTGTCACTGTGATTGTAGCGTTCTTGCCAACAACAACGTCAACACCAGGAACAACAACGCTTTCAATAGTAGCATTGTGTTTTACAATATCAAACTCTTTAGTTGTGCTGTTAGCATAATACTTATCATTCTCAGTGATTGTAGCGGTTACAATGTAATGTCCTGCAGCCAATTCAGTAGTGTCAATTACGACCTTACCGTCAGCAACAGGGTATTCTTTACCGTTGATTGTTACAACAGCAGCAGTATTGTTTGTAATAATTATATTAAAGTCAGATTCAATCTCATAAACTGCACCAACATCAATAGCCACAGTTGAATTGTGCTTGATTACAGTGAATACTGTGGAGTTGGTTGCAGCAGTGTAGTAATCGTTTTCAGCAACCTCAGCAGTGATTGTGTAATTGCCAGCAACGGTTCCGTTGAAGCTGTATACACCAGCAACAGGAGTGATTTCAACACCATTCACCTTAACAACCAAAGTAGCATTACTGTTTGTTGTGACAGTGAATGTCAAGTTGTTATCAATCTCAATAACGCTAGCAGCAGTGATATTTACCCATGCAACAGTCTTGTTGACCACATGGAATACATCGCTTACTGCGTTTGTAGCATTGTATTTGTCATCACCAGGATAGTATACTTTAGCGGTGTAGTCACCGACAGGTAATGTCACATTCAATACAGCAACACCATTATTTAAAGCTACAGTGTAGTTATATCCGTTGACTTCAATCATGACGTTTCCTGTTTCATTGTTAGCCATGGTCACAGTGATTGTGCTGTTTTTGCCAACAACGACATTAGGGGTTACAGCCACGCTTTCAATTTCACTGGCATGTTTATATACTGTGAATTCTGTTGCATTTGAAGCTTGAGTGTAGTAATCGTTTTCAGCAACCTCAGCAGTGATTGTGTAATTACCAGCAACAGTGCCGTTGAAACTGTATACTCCGTCAACAGGAGTGATTTCAACACCATTCACTTTAACAACCAATGTAGCATTACTGTTGGTAGTGACAGTGAAAGTCAAGTTATTGTCGATTTCAACACTGGTTGGGGCAGTTATGTTTACCCAAGCGACAGTCTTAGCGACAACATGGAAAGCGTTGCTTGTGTTGGTTGATGCATTGTACTTGTCATCACCAAGGAAGTAAGCTTTAGCTGTGTAGTCACCAACAGGCAGGGTCACATTCAATACTGCAACGCCATTGTTTAGAGCAACAGTGTAGTTGATTCCGTTCACTTCAATGATCACGTTTCCGGAAGTCACATTGACTGATGTCACTGTGATTGTTGTGTTCTTGCCCACAACGACGCTTTCAGGAGTTGCAACAACTACTAAATCTGAACTGTCTTTAAAGATACGTAATGAAGTTGAGTTGACGTTTGAAGTGTAGTTTTGATTGCCTTCGTAGACCACCACAACTTTATGGTTTCCACTAGTCAGATTAGTCACATTCAATATTACACTATGGTTAGTGAGTGTTCTTTCAAACATTTGGTCGTCAACATAGATTGTTACGTTTCCAGTTGCATTTCCAGATACTGTAATGTTGATTGTAGCGTTCTCACCGACTTTTGCATTGGTTGCATTTATAATTATAGTTGGAGTCACTTGATCAATTACAAACTTGTCACTTGCTGTCTTGTTGGTGTAGTTTTCATCACCAGGGTAGTATGCATTTACCTCATGCAATCCGGCGGAAAGGTTGTTTAATGTTAATTCTCCCACACCATTGGTCAGTTTGACTGTGTAGTTGACTCCATCGATTTCCAAGGTTACATTTTCTTTTGCATTTTCAGGCAATGTCACAGTGATTATTGTATCCTCACCGTACTCGTGCGCTTCAATATCTATGTCAATTGTCCAGTCATCAGTTGGAAGAACATGGAATATTGTTCCGTTGTTGTCTTTTGAAGCGTATTTTTCATTACCGTTATAAGTTACGTTAACTTCATGTTGGCCAGCCTCTAATCCTGCAATATCAGTTAATGTTGCAATTCCATCAGTAATATTAACTGTTCCCCTGTTGACGCCGTCAATGTATATTGTCACGTTTCCGGTAGCGTCACTTGGCAATATTACAGTCACGGTTGCATTTTCACCGTAAGTGATATTATCTGCTAGCACTCTCATTTCATAATCGTCAGTTGGACCTACTGTGAATGTTACATCAGTTGAGCTTCTGTTGAAGTAGTCATCACCGAAGTATTCAATGGTTCCTGTGTATGTGCCGTTAGTTAAATCATAGATGTCAAAGTGAGCAGTGCCATTTTCATCAAGTTCAACAAGGTATTTTTTACCGTTGCTGAGAGTCAATTTAACAAATCCTGACGCATTGATTTTTGTATTATTTTCAAGCACTTGAATGGCAATGTCTTCCACATCTCCAACTTTGATTGGAGTGTCAGGAGTCGCATTGATACTTGTGTTCCATTTGCTTACAGTGAAATAAGTGTAGTTGATTGCATGCTCATAGAAATCATTTGAAGTAATAATTGCACTTGCATAATATTCACCAGGCCCTAAATCGGTTATGTTGAATGTTGCAGTGTAATTTTCACCGTTTTTAGTCAATTGAAGATATTTTTCACGTTTTCCTGCGTAATTAACAAGCACCGGAGTACTGTTTGAATTGGTTGTAACTGTCACTGTAGCGTTTTGTCCATATAAGACATTATTAATACTTATGATTAACCATGTGTCACGAAGTGTGACTGCAAATTCAGTTTGGTTTTCAGCGCCAAGGTGAACAATATCACCATCATAGACTGCAGTTACAAAGTGGTTGTTAGCAGTTAAGTTATCAAGTGTTAAGACCGCCCATGCTTTAGTCCATCTGTCTTCATTGACAGTTATGTTAGCGTAATATTCATGACTTCCAATTATGAATCTGACAGTTTGGTCTTGAATTGTGTAGTTGGACCTTACTAGAGGCTCTAGTGTAGCATTGATTACAACTCTTCCCTGAATGGATGTGTCTGCTGTTAATTCAGTTATTGTCACTGGCATTTTAACGTTCAAACCACCTGGAAGTACAGTATTTTGAGCCAATCCATTGTCAAGACCATAGAGCAAGAATGATCCTTGATAGTACAGGTTAGGGAAATCAATCTTGTTATATGGCATGATGTAGTGTTCATCAGGGTAAACATTGTTGTAAGTGTCCAATGACCTTACGGATATGATTGTGTTTTTGTTATCATCAAATATGTGAGCCCAGAAGGTGTATGAATTGTTCCATGTTTCGTTCCAGGTCTTGTTGTCCAATATTTCAGTTGTGGTTGGAGTCATTATTGTTCCATTGTTGAATATCACATAGTCAAAGTTGTTGCCGTCAAGGTATAATGTACCGTCGTTCCATACTGAATAGTCAACTTTTCTAGCTCCAGCATCAGTGTTGTCTTCCAAGTAATAAATATCCTTATTAGGATGGGTGCTAGTAATGTTGTTTTCAGTCAAGTGAACTTCAGCATCTTTTGAAACAACAATTGTATTACCATCATTTGCAAATGTTGAATTGTAAACAGTTGAGTTTCCTGAATTGAAATATAATGCGGAAGCATTGTCAGCATTTGACCCGGAACGAGCGAATGCAGTGCTGTTGATTGTCACATTACCATCTATGTAAATTGCTCCTCCAACACCTAAACCGGATTGTGAGTCTGAAACGTGTGAGTTTTTAACAACAGTAGAATTGACGTTTTCAAAGTAGATTGAACCACCGTTATTACCCGCATAGGAATCATTGAATGTTGAATCCTCAATTGTTACATTATTTGAATTTGTCCATGATATTGCACCACCCTCTACAAATCCTTTGCTGTGGGAAGTGAAAATGTTGGATACGACTGAATCATTACAGTTCACTGCGGATATTGCACCACCGGACAAGATTGCCTGGTTAGATGTGAAATTGGAATCTGCAATTCTAAAGTTGACTGAATCAGCCCAATAGACTGCTCCACCGTCACCATATGAAGTGCCGCTAGGATCAGTGTATCCTGAAGCAGTGTTATAATTAAAGTTACAGTTTGTAATGTTCGCATTGACGGAATCCATTCCCGCTAAGGCACCACCGTGTCCGAAAGCAGAATTGGATGTGAAGTTAACGGTGTCAATGGTTACATTGTCCCCGTGTAAGAGGATGGCTCCACCGTCACCTAATGATTTACATAATGTGAATGAAGCATTGGAAATAGTGAAGTTGTCTGATTCAATACCCACATATACGGCACCACCGTTTGGAGCAACACAGTTAGTGAAGTTTGCATTTTCAATTGTACCATTGTTACCTAACCAGTCGATAGCTCCACCACGACCTCCAATTGTGGAAGTGATGAAATCGTTGGTAAAGACTGAATCATATACCTTACAGTCAGCACTGTCTGAATTTGCAAAGATTGCTCCACCGCTAAAGTCAGCAGTGTTGTTTTCGAAAGTGTAATTTCTGATTGTGATATTGTCAACACCTAGCCATGCAATGGCTCCTCCGGAAATGTCTGCATGGTTCTTGATGAATGTGTTGTTTAATCCCACTCCACCGGTAGCTCCTTCTTCACGGCATAATGCTCCACCATATTCATTAGCGATGTTGTTTGTGAATACTGAGTTGGTCAATGCCATTTCAGTAGCGTTACAGTCAATCGCACCACCATGTTTTGAAGCAGTGTTGCTGTCAAAGCGAATGTTTGAAATGTTACTGTTTGTTGAAATTCCGTTCAAGTAGATTGCACCACCGTATTCAGCGGAGTTGCCTGTGAAGTTGGTGTCAATGATTTCACCTGCGGATGCTCTCCAGTCGATTGCACCACCGTGGCTGCCTGCATCGTTGTCTTCGAAGACAGAATCGTGGATAGTGTTGGAGGTACCTTCTCCTCCAATGTAAACAGCTCCACCATTGTTACCTGCAGTGTTTTCATAGAATTCTGTTTCATTAATGTTTACGCCTGATGCAAATAAGTTAATGGCACCACCGTCTTGGGTAGCTCCGTTGCCTGTGAAGAGGTCATTTGTGATGTTTGTATTACCTGAATCACTTTCTACAAATATTGCACCACCGTTAGCTGCATGGTTGTCTGTGAAGTTTGAATTTTCGATAGCAATGTTATCGGCAACAATGTCAATTGCACCACCCAATTCATTAGCGGCGTTTCCTGTGAAAACTGAATTGTTGATGAGTGAATTGTCACTGCCATCTGCTATGTAAATTGCTCCACCGTTTACATCAGCTGTGTTGTCTATAAATTTATAATCGTTGATTTGTACACCATACACTCCCATCCAAGCAGAACCTCCACCGGAAATGCCAGCGTGGTTTGATCTGAATGTATTGTTACTACCTGTACCGTTTGTAGCATTGGATTCTCTGCATAATGCTCCACCGTATTCACCCGCATTGTTGAATTCGAATAGAACATTGTTCAATGCCATGTTGGATGAGTTGCAGTCAATAGCTCCTCCGTTTTTGGCAGCGTTATTGTATCTGAATATTACATTTGTAAGGTTACTGTTGCTTGAAACACCGTTGAGGAAGATTGCACCTCCGTATTGAGCAGTGTTTGAAGTGAAGTTTGAATCCTCTATTTCACCAGCATAAGCTTTCCAGAATATTGCACCACCGTATCCTGTTGCATTGTTTCCTACAAATGAGGAGGAGTAAACATTATTGT
The DNA here is from genome assembly GCF_015062915.1 of Methanobrevibacter thaueri. Lineage (GTDB taxonomy): Archaea > Methanobacteriota > Methanobacteria > Methanobacteriales > Methanobacteriaceae > Methanocatella > Methanocatella thaueri_B. Next base: position 137,030 of record NZ_SUTJ01000002.1, read on the forward strand.
TTGTACCTACACCTCCGACATACAATGCACTACCGTTTACAGCAATGTTGTCATAGAACTTTGAGTTTGTTACATTTACTGCGGATGCACGTAAATCAATAGCTCCACCACGTTCTTTAGCAACGTTATTTCTCCATATTGCACCATCTATGTCTGCGTTACCTGAACTAGCACCTATGTATACTCCTCCACCGATTCTAGCACGGTTTCCTGTGAAGTTTGAGTTAGTTATTGTTGCATTAGCTCCGAAAATGGTCATTGCTCCACCAGTGCCTAAAACTGCGTCGAGTTGTTCAGTATTATTATAATAGAATATGGTTAAAGTAGGTAATACATCTGCAGTTGTAGCTTTAGAAGGATCAGGAGTATAGTCAGTAAGATAAGTCATTTCTGTGCCATCCCAAGCAATCCAAGTGAATGATTCACCACCATACCATCCTTCTGTTTTTTCGGTCACGTAGTTATCTTCAAATGTACAGTCATTGACAGAACAGTTGTGGCTGTCTACACTTGCGTAAATAGCTCCACCTGCAACATCAGCAGAGTTGTTGATGAATGTGTAATTGGTGATTGTAATACCGAAAGATCCCATCCATCCTAAAGCTGCACCGGCAACAATAGCATGGTTATTTTTGAAAACGTTATTTATACCTGCACCTGTTTTTGCATTGGTTTCCCTACATAATGCGGCACCGAATTGTGCAACATTGCCGTCGAATAATGTGCCTTCAATGTACATCATGGATGCATTACAGTCAATCGCACCACCATTATATTTAGCCTGGTTGCGCTCGAATGTACAGTTTATAATATTACTTGCATTTGATTTACCTCCAAAGTATACTCCACCACCATAATCAGCGCAGTTATCGGTAAATCTGGTATCGACAATGGTACCTGAAGAAGCAAACCAATCAATAGCTCCACCAATACCATTCATCGCATTTTCATCACCTATAGCCTTATTTCCTTCAAATACTGATGAATATACATAATTATCAGTACCTTCACCGCCGACATATACTGCTCCACCGTCTTTAGCAATATTATCATAGAAATTGGATCCGTTAATAGTAACGGCAGATGCTACAATACTGATTGCACCACCGGTAATCAATGCAACATTTTCAGAGAAAGTGGATCCGGTAACATTGATATAGCCTGAACCTTCTCCTACATAAATTGCACCACCGTCATATGCACTGTTGTTAATGAAAACGGAATTAGTGACTGTACCTTTTTCTGAATACCATTCAATAGCACCACCATGACCGTCAGTTTCGTTATCAACTGCATTGTTGGCAAAAATACAATTCAATATTTCACAGTTCAGACTGCCTTCACCAACATAAATTGCTCCTCCACTGTAACCTACATGGTTGTTATAGAATTTATAATCGTCAATGGAGATGTGTGTTGCATTTATCCATGCAATTCCCGCACCTGCATATTCAGCATTGTTATCAATGAAGGTATTGTTTACACCACGACCGTTAGTGGAATTGATTTCCCTACATAAAGCTCCACCGATATATGCAGAGTTATCCCTAAAGGTATTGTTATATAATTCCATTTTAGAAGCATTACAGTCAATAGCACCACCATGGGTGACTGCAGTGTTTTCTTCAAATACGGTATTTATAATTTGACAATCTGGAGCGGAAGCATTGAAATAGATTGCACCACCGAGACCTGCAGTGTTATTTTCAACGTGTGAATCAATTAATTTACCGTTTGCTCCAGCCCAGTATATGGCTCCTCCAATGTCGCCGTCATGATACAAAGGATCACCATATTCACCGCTGGCGTTACCTCCAACCAATACCACATTTTCAATGGTTACATATGGGGAGGTTATATAGAATATTCTTGAATATCCCGCTGCATCAATAAGCCAGCCTTCACCGCGAATTGTGAATGGGCGATTGATATGTGTTAAATTAATGCATCTGTCGTCCATGTTTTCGTGTTTGCCCATGTAAAATGGAGTGAAAGTGAAAGTCCTGTTTAAAATAATCTCGCTGTCACCACGCTCAAGAGCATCCTCGATTAATCTTTGAAGGAGTTTGAACTCACCGATTATTTCACCGTGTGCCTGTGCTGTAGTGGAATTTACCTTATACATATGAGTCAGGTCTTCGAATGAAGCAGTGATGTTATAGGTTTCATTCATTATAAGATTACTGAAAGATACATACAACATTCCGTCACGGTAGTGAGTATCATAGTTGGATGCATTTACAATTACAGAGCTGATTACTTCATGAGTGGTTGCATTGGTTAAATTCACAACAAACCTGAGCCTATTAGCTCTCCAGTCTCTAGGAGCATCAAGATAAACCGCAATGAATGGGGATTCCCTGTCAGAAATGACCCTAAGGAGCAACTTATAATCTATATTATTCTCAAATAGGGATCTGGAAATAATTTCAACATTTGTACCGTTTGTTTTAACTGTGGTTCTGCCACCATCTACTGGAATACCTATTCCATCAAAGTTATTGTAATCCCTGTAGTTATTAATTCCATTATTGGTGACATATAAGATTGCACCACCATTATAATCAGCAATGTTTTTGATGAAAGTATCATTTATTATTTTAAGACAATCCCTGTTAAAATTACTAGTGATGCCTCCATAATAAACAGCACCGCCGTTGCTCGCATGTGAATTTGTAAATGTTGAATCCTGAATTTTGGCTCCTGTTACACCCTCTGAGACATAAACAGCACCACCATCTCCATCAGCTTTGTTTGCATCGAAATTACAATTCATAATCAGTTGGGTATTTGAAACATAAATTGCCCCACCGGATACAGTAGCACTATTATTATTGAAATTACAATCATGAATATGACCAGTAGTTACACCTTTGCCTCCTGAAAATATTGCACCACCCTGAGAAGCATTGTTTCCTGTGAAATTTGAATAACCTATGTCCACAAGATAACCACCGAAAGGAACATAAATAGCACCACCATCCATAACAGCGCTATTATCAGTGAAACTATTATTTAAAATAAATATATTTCCTACATTATTTAAATAAATAGCACCACCACTAGTTGCGGAATTACCTGAAAAATCACTGTTAATAACTTTAGTAGGATTTTGTGTAGAAGAACCACCGTTAGGGAAAAATATGGCTCCACCCTGTTCTGCGGAGTTGTTTATAAATGTCATGCCATCAATTGTCACACTGTTTTTACTCCAATATAATCCTCCACCGTAACCTGCGGAGTTATTAATGAAAGTTAAATTAGTGTAGGTCATGTCAGCATTACTAGAAATATATAATCCTCCACCCCTATTTGTAGCTTCACCATTGGCAAATGTGATATTATTCGCAGTAAACTTAACTTTAGTCCATATACTTCCACCTTGGCCACAACTTTGACCACCAATGATAGCTTTATTGCCATCGAAGGTAGCATTGGTTATAATAACATTGGCACTAGTTTGATAGAGAACAATTCCTCCACCAAAGTTTGCAGTATTGTTTATGAATGTGGAATTTATGATTGTGTGCACACCGTTACCAGTACCTTTAATTAAAATAGCTCCACCACCAAGGTCATTATCATTAGTTACCCTATCACTGTAAGCAGTGTTATTTATAAATGTATTGTTGATTAAATGAATTCCTATACTTCCACCGTTTTGCAAGTATAATGCACCAGCTTCCTTTTTAGACCAGCAGTTTTGGAATACGCTGTTAGTAATAGTTAAATTGTCAGCAGGCCTTGCATACATTACTCCTCCTTGTATCCAAGTCTTAGGATTCTGCCAGTCGGTAGATGTAACATAATTGCCATCAAAAAGACATCCGTCAATGAAAATATGGGAACTTTTATCCCATAAGATAGCTCCACCATCTGCTTTGGTAGTGGACTGTACTGAATTATTGAAGAACTTGGAATCTTTTATACCACAATATTCACCATTTTGTGAGAAGTAGATAGCTCCTCCTCCTTTAGTATCGTGTCCAGGATTTGCATAAGCAGTGTTATTGTCAAAAATACAACCGGTTACATAATTGTATTTGGATCCAAGCCAGAAGAGAGCTCCACCATCAGATCTAGCAACATTGTTTGTAAAGTTGGAACCAGTAACATTAGAATCTGTACCGGTAGAATAGTAAGCACCACCATCATGATATGAATATCCATGGTCTAATGAAGAGTTAATAACATTACAGTATTGGCCTTGCAGGTAAAGAATACCTCCTTGATATGCAGATGCATCAGTGAAATTGGAACCGTCAATAGTAGCATAATTACCAACAATATATAATGCACCACCCTTATTATCAGTGACAAAACTGGATGTGGTTTTTGCATTGGTGCTGTTGAATGTTGAATTGATAACCTTAGCGTTTGCACCTTCAATGTAAATTGCACCACCGGCAACTGTAGCGTTGGAATCAATGATGTTTGAATTTGAGATAATGGCATCTATACCCTTAACATAAATGGATCCACCATTTTGTCCCACATAGGTTTTGGTGGTTGTTGTGCCGTTGATTATAACATCATAACCTTGGATATAGATTGCTCCACCTTTCCTACCATTTGCATCATTTATAGTACAGTTATCGATGAGACCGTAATTACCAAATAGATAGATTGCACCACCACCATTGGCGTACTCTTTACCGGTGTTTTGTATAGTATGAGATACGTTACAATTGTCGAAGGATGAATCTGTTATGTTTACATGGTCACCTGTAACAAATATTGCTCCACCTGCCACTTTAGCATAGGATGAAGTGACATTTACCTTTTCAATAGTGATGTTTGAACCTGTGATTTCAAGTGTACCACCATTGGAGGTTGCAGTGCCTAAGCTTATTCCCCTATTGTTGTTACATGTAATATTATAAATTTTACCGTTGCCACCCTTCCAGGAGATTGCTCCACCGTCATCTCCTGCAAAGTTGTTGTTGAATGTTGAGTTATTAAGTTCACAGTATTGACCGGATATTTCAAGCACTCCACCATCCTCTGTTGCGTTACAGTTTTCGAAAGTACAGTTGTCGATAGTGGTATAGTTACCGATTACTTTAATTGCACCTGCATTGTTCGGTGAATAACATCTGTTGAAGTATGAGTCTGAAATGGTAGTATTCTTACCTGTGATGAATAATGCACCTGCATCTGTCTCATTCAATTTACCCGCATTATGGAACACAGTGCCTAACTCAAATTTAGATCCTGTGATTGTTACATTATCCCCTGTAAGACAGATTGTTCCACCTTTTGATGTGGATGCGCCGGTCACTGCGTCATTATAAGCAACACCAGTGTTGTTGTAACAGGTGATGTTTCTAATCAAACCGTTATCACCTTCCCAGTTGATTGCACCACCATCGTCACCGGCAGCGTTGTCTGTGAATGTAGTGTTTTCGATAGTACAGTTAAATGCCCCTTCAGCAAAGTTGATTGCACCACCGTCACGACGGGCATAGTTGTCTGTGAATTCTGAGTTGAAGATGTTACCGTCGTTAGCGTTTACATCAAATGCAATAGCTCCACCGTGACCTGTTAGTTTATAATCATAACCGCTACCGTCATATGGTTCTTTATAATCGTCCCAGGTATTTGTAGCAATACCTAATGCCTCGTTGCCTATGAATTTACAGGTGTCGAATGTTACGTTATCGTTGTCCTGTAAAAAGACTGCACCTCCACGGCCCTGTGCGGTACAGTTTATGAAAGTTACATTGTAAATGTGTTCGTGGTTTCCGGTGAACATGATCGCTCCTGCGTCACCACCGGTAGTGTTGGTGTCCCAGTGGCTTGAATCCCATCCTGCATAATTTACAAGACCGTCATCGCTTTTTTTCAGGGTTCCACCATAGGACCTTGTATTTATTATTGTAATGTTTTGAAGGTCACCATACCAACCGTCATAATAGATTGCACCTGCAGAACGTGCAGCGCGAGTTCCATTAAATATACAATTATAAATCTTACCGTAGTTTGCTCCAGCTAACCAGTCAACTCCTCCACCATTGGTACCTGATGTACAGTCTATGAATTTACAGTTGTCATAAGTGACGTTGTCACTTCCGGTCATGTATGCTCCACCACCACGGCGGGCGGAATTGGAGTCTGTGAATGTACAGTTATAAATGTGACCGACATCACCATCCCAGAGGATTGAACCTCCGTCACCGCCGAAGAATTGATCCAATGCCCAATCCATTGGGGAAATTGTAGTGCTGTCCAATTCGGTTTCATCCAATAAAACCCAATTGCCATCACTGTCAAGAGTGTATGATTTGAATACTCTTAAATCTCCATTGGTGTAGTTCAATACGTATAATTTGCCTTGTTGAGCGCCAGTTGGAAGCTGATTGCTGTTGACAACGATAATGTCCTCGTATGTCAAGTCCATATCATACTGTAAGGCTTCGCCTGTTGCCCTGTTGTTGATGAAGCGGGAATTTTCAACAGTACCGTTACGTCCATCCCAGAAAATCGCTCCACCTGAACGTTTGGCTGTGTTGTTGACAAAAGTTACATTGTCAACTGTACCGCTACGAGCGCCTTTATGCCAATCGATAGCACCACCGTTTGTACCTGCAACGTTGTTTGCGAAGTATGAATGTTTGAATACGGTGTTTTCTGAAAGTTCGTTGTGACTACCTTGAAGGAAGATCGCTCCACCACGTTTAGCTGCGGTGTTGTTTACGAAGTTTGATCTTTCGATTGTACCTAATGCACCAGACCACATGATGGCACCACCGTCACCACCGATAGTAGGAACACCATGCACGTCTAAAGCTTCAACAATACCTAGAGCATGGTTATCATAGAATCTGGATTTGAATACAGTACCGTTGTGTCCATCCCAGAAGATTGCTCCACCTGAACGGGAAGCAGTGTTGTTTATGAATGTACCGTTACTTACTAAACCGTTATGCGCTCCAGCGTGCCAGTCAATAGCACCACCATTTGTGCCTGCAACATTGTCTTTGAAGTAACAATTTGTGAAGGTAGTGTTTTCACAGTTTCCATGAGTACAGTTTTGGAGGAAAACTGCTCCACCTCTACCACCAGAGGTATATGTATCATTGAATTTAGCTACATTTTCGATGAATCTACAATTATCTACAGTACCGTTGATACCAGACCATATGATTGCACCACCATCACCTATGTTTCCATGAGCATCCATTAATGCTCCTTGAGCGGTGTTGTTTGTGAAGTTGGAGTTTCTGATTTCACCATCGTGACCACTCCAGAATACTGCACCACCATTTGATCCTGCAATGTTGTCTTCAAACACTGAGTTTAAAATGTTACCGTCATGGGCACCCTCGTGCCAGTCAATAGCACCACCGTTAACACCTGCAACATTACTGATAAATCTGCAGTCATCAAATGTAGTGTTAGTACAGTTAATGGTAGTGTTTCCCTGAAGGTATACTGCACCACCCAAAACATCAGCAGTATTTGATGTGAAATTGGAAGATGTAACCTTACCTAATGTACCAGTCCAAACGATAGCACCACCATTACCACCATTAGTCAGATATGTAGCAACTGGGAAAGTCTTTCCAGTGACATTACCCCATGCATGGTTATCATTAAAGCTACAATGATTAATAGTACCATTGATACCATACCAGTATACTGCACCAGCACTTCTCCATGCAGTATTATTGGTGAAAGTGGAATAGCTTAGTACACCATCATTAGCAGCAGCTTGCCAATCAACAGCACCACCATTAAGTTTAGCCATGTTGTCTTCAAAGTTACAATGTGTTATAGTAGTGTTTATACAGTTTTCAGTAGCATTACCATGAAGGAATACAGCACCACCACGGTAAGTAGCAGTATTTTTAATAAAGTTACAATTATCCTTAATAATACCATGACTACCTACCCATAGTACTGCACCACCATCTCCACCACCGGTGACACCACCGATTTCGGATATTACTTCACCAGTAGCTTTGTTACCTGTAAAGTTAGAATTACTAATAAGACCATTATAACCACTCCAGTGTATTGCACCACCACTACGTTTAGCAGTGTTGTTAGTGAATATGGAGTTAGTTACTTTACCATCTCTTGCACCTAAATGCCAGTTAATAGCACCACCATTATTACCAGCAGTGTTATCAGTAAATGTTGAAGCATCTATTGTAGCACCAATACTATCCTCTAGATATATAGCACCACCACGACCATCAATAGCAGCGTTGTTATTGAAGGTTCCATTATAAACTCTCCAATAGGAACCTTTAATAAATATGGCACCACCATCATTAGTAGCATTATTACCTATGAATAGTACATCTTGCATTTCACCATTACTACCATAAAGATATACTGCACCACCATTGTTATCAGCAGTATTATTAATAAATGAAACATTAGTCATTGGACTAACACCCGCAGCAGTATTACCCCAATAATATATTGCTCCACCATCACTATTAGCATGGTTATTAATGAATTGTAAATTACTTGCCTGTTTAGGAATATACCTCATATACATACCTGCACCAAACTCGGCAATAGAATCACTAATATTAATATTATCAATTATTACACCTGAACCGGCAACCATAATACCTGCACCATTACGATTAGCATATGCATTGTTAATATTGACATTTGCTATGCGAACATTGGCAAGCATCATAGGAGGTCTTTCCATATACCCCATGTATATTGCACCACCTTCTCCATCGGTTGAGGAATTGGTGAAGTTACAGTTGTCAATAGTCAATATTAAAGATGGAGAATCTATGTCCCCTCCATGTGTGGTAGCGGAGTTATTTATGAATATTGAATTTTTAATGGATGCAGAGTATACTGGAATTGAAGCTGTCTGTATGGCACCACCACTTACCGCAGTGTTGTTGATGAAAGTACATCCGTCCAAATCAAGGTTCCCCCATGATTGAATTGCACCACCATTCAAACCACTATTTTCAATAAAGGTACAGTCGTAAACATTCAAATTACTACCTGTAGCTTGTGAAATTGCCGCTGTTCCCATTGAATAACCATTTATAAAGGTAATGTCCCTTAAAGTAATGGTGCCTGAAAGGGTAAACAGCTTGGATATTCCTTTTCCATCTATTGTAATCTTATTACCATTACCCTGGATAACCTTATTTGTTGAAATCTGAATACCTAAATTGGCCAAATCGAAATCCGTATCTGGATTATAGGTATAATTCTTATCCAACGTAATCGTACCCGTAGTATCACTACTTATCAATTCGTTTAAGTCTGAAAATGATCCTGCGCCACCATTATCTTCACCTAAAATATCATTTTCAGGGAGTGATTGAGACGAGAAATCATTACTTGCGTCAACAGTCTCAGTTGTCTGAGTTGTTAACATTGTTGTGTTTGTGTCATCTGTCTGCACATCAGAAGCGCTAACCGCTGAAATTGAGCAGATGAAACACATTATTAAACATATTATTAATATATCTCTTCTCTTCATAATACACCCCCTCCATTTATAAAATAGTATGTTAAATTTTAACATACATGGAGAGTTTATGCTGATATATATGTTAATATATTCTAATATATAAGGTTTGCTTTTAGCATTTTTGACAAAATTATTAAAATATATTCATAAAACTTCCTTTAAATTTAAACAATAGCAAATTCATTAAATAAATATTAATACCTTTTTAAAAAGCATGAATATATGCTGGAAAGCATCAAATTAGGCATGCCTAAAAATAAACAAAGTGATTAATACCTTATTAAATTTAAAAATAGTTTAGTTATTATTAAACAATCCAAAACATAGAGCCCAATATTGAAAATATAATGAACAATATTTAATTTAATACTTAAAATTAAACACAGAATTACCATTAAATTTGAAAACATTGCCTAAAAGGATAATGATTTGCAGATAAAAATGAACCTTGAAATCACTGAAACTCTACAATTTCCACTCGATTGACATGTGCTTTGTTATGAAATTGTATTATCCTCATCAAGTAAGAATTATTTAACAAAAATTAGTTTTGATATAATTGAACTAAATATATTACTCCTGATTAAAATATCCCTAGCTATTACAAAAATAAGCAAACATATGCCTTTATTTCTAAAAACAAAAGTCTATAACACTATTAAACTATCTTATGAAATGTTGTGATAAACGTGGATTCGGATCTGTAACTCCGATTTATGAAAAAAAGAAAATTTTAAATGTTGTTTTAAAAACAACATTAATTAAATCAAATTATTTTTTTGCTTTCACCTTACCTTTAACAATGTTAGTGATATAGGTAGCACTGTATTTGTATTTTTTACCAGGTTTGAGCTTTTTGGTAACTTTAGACTTGATAGTCACTTTAGCAAGCCCTTTACTATTAGTCTTTGCGGAGTATTTTTTGCCTTTGAATTTGAAGACAATCTTTTTACCTTTAATCGGTTTGCCGTTAGACCATTTAAGGGTTGCTTTAAGTTTTAATTTCTTACCCTTTTTAACTTTCACAGTCTTTTTGACCAATTTGAGAGTTTGTTTTACAACAAGCTTGTTAGTTACCTTGTAAGACTTGTATTCAGCTGTAATGTCATAGGTTCTTGGGTTTAAGTTGATTTTAAGTCTTGCATAACCGTCCTCATCAGTTCTGCATGAGTAGTGGACAGTGTTCACAAAGATGTCAACAAACTCATCCTTGCCTACAGGTTTGCCGTCGTCACCAATAGCCCTTACGACATAGTATGTTCCATCAACAAAGTCCATTGTGATGTCCTTGTTTTCAATCAGACGTTTAACTATTGTTGTTGTGGCATTGCGTTTCTCACCGGTCACTGGGTTGACACAGGTTACGGTGTAAACTCCGATGTCCAATTTTGTGACATTCAAGTATGCGATACCTTGACTGTTTGTTTTGGCAGTGTAGGTTTGACCGTTCACAATGAATTGAACCTCAGTGTCTGCAAGCACATGACCATTGTTATCTAAGAACTCTGCCTTGTAATCATACGGACTGTTCCATCCTCTTGTGATGTTCTCAGCAATGATTGACCTGAATACGGTTACCTTCTTGTTGATTGTTTGCGGTTCGACATGATCATTTCCGCTATATTCGATAATCACATCATGGGTTCCTTCACTTACTCCAGAAACGTTAATGATGTTTTCTCCGGCTTTCACTGGAACTGTTACATTTGTTCCGTTGATTCTTACGGTTACATTGCCGTCTCCACCTTCAGGAACTGTCACTTTGACAACAACATCCTGACCTATAGGAACATCATTGACTTCAGCTGTAACTTGAGAAGAGGTTTTATTGCTTGTGGCATGATAGTCAACGGTTGTTGAATTGCCTAAGTATTTCTCATCTCCAAGGTAAGTTACTTTGGCAGTGTAGTCTCCTGAATTTTCGACTGGAATTGTGACTGATTTTTCACCAGCAGTCAAGTTAATACCATAATCTGTTCCGTTGACATTAACGATTACATATCCTGTAGCGTCACTTGGCAATGTCACTTCAATTGTAACCTCGCCAGCTGTGGAGTTGTCAACTGTGGCAGATATTGGAGCAGGATTCTTATCGATTTTGAAGACTTCAGTTGTAGAGTTAGCTACATAATTATCGTCACCATCGTAAGTTGCAGTCACGGTCTTATTGCCTGAAAGCAATCCTTCGATTTCAACTATTGCTTTGCCATCTACCGGTTTGACTGAGAATATTTTACCATTGACTTCAACAGTTACATTATTGGTAAGTCCATCCGGAACATTTACGGTCACTTTAACTTTATCGCCGACTTTTCCATCGGAAACCTCAATGCTCATTGGAGTATCATATTTAGGAATGTTTACAGTAGAGTTAGTTGAAGTGCCGTTATGGTTTTCATCACCGGAATAAATCACTTCGATTTCATGTTCACCAGGAGTTGCATTATTCAAGGTTACAATAGCAGTGCCGTTTACGACAGTAGCGTTGTAAGTTTCATTTCCAACTTTGACTGTTACATTGCCTGTAGCGTTGCCAGGAACTGTTATAACAACAGTGCCGTTACCTTGATCAATCACTTTAATGTCATCAGTGTCAGCTTTAGATACTTTGAATGTTGTCTCATTGTTGTTTGGCAAGTATTTGCCATCACCGTTATAAGTTACTTTAACAGTATAGTCACCAACTTTCAAGTCTTTTACGACCAATACGCCAGCTCCGCCAGCAACAGGAACAGTGTAAGTTCCAACACCGACTATTTCAACAGTCACATTGCCAGTAGCATCAGCAGGTACAGTAATATTGACTACAGCAACATCACCGACAATGATATCATCAACATTAACGGTTACGAATGATTCAACCTTATTAACTAGGACTTTAGCAGTGTCATTTTCACTTCCAAGATATTTATCAGTCTCAAGAAGTGTCACTTTTACATCATAAGTGCCATTTGCAAGTCCACTAACTTCAATTTGGCCGATACCATTGGTAATTGATACAGTGTAGTTTTTACCGTCAACATTAACAACAGCTGTTCCATTGTAGTCTTTAGGACAGGTTATAGTGATTGTTGCATTTTCACCAACATTAATCACATCACCAGTAACATTTACGCTTGAAGCAACTTTATCGACTTTAAAGTGAGCGACAGTGGAATTAGCCACAAACCAGTCATCACCAACATAACTTGCAGCAACTGTCTTATTACCAGCGATTAAACCTTCAATTTCAAATACTGCTTTACCATCAACAGGTTTTACTGAATAGGTTTTACCGTCAATGCTAACAGTCACATTACCTTTAACATCTTCAGGAACATTGACGATTACTGTAGTGACATTTCCAACAGTTGAATTGGCAACTTCAATACTCATTGGAGTATCATATTTAGGAATGTTTACAGTAGCGTTTGCAGTTGCATTTGGATTGTTTTCATCACCGGAGTAGAATACAGTTATATCTTTAGGTCCAGGAGTTTCATTGACTAAATCAACGGTAGCCACACCATCTACAACTGTTGCATTGTAAGTGTTATTTCCAACTTTGACTGTTACATTACCATCTTTACCAGGAACTGTAATTACAACAGTACGGTTACCTTGATCAACCACTTTAATGTCACCAGATTCGGCTTTAGATACTTTGAATGTTGTCTCATTGTTGCTTGGCAAGTAGTTATCATCACCATTATAAGTTACTTTAACAGTGTAGGTACCAACTTCTAAGTCTTTTACGACCCATAAGCCAGTTCCGCCAGCAACAGGAACAGTGTAAGTTCCAACACCATCTATTTCAACAGTCACATTACCGGTAGCATCAGCAGGTACAGTAATATTGACCACAGCAACATCACCGACAGTGATGTTTTCAACTTTGACACTTACTGTGGAATTGACTTTAGCCACATTAAAGCTTGCGTCACCTTCACAGGTTGTGTAGTTATCATCACCAAGGTATTTAGCATGAACTGTGTATGTTTTATTAGCTAAATTACTTAATACTAATGTTGCAACGCCGTTATCAAGATCTACATAGTAATCTTTGCCATCTACTGTAATCACTACGGAACCAGTAGCACCAGTAGTTACATTTACTTTAATGGTTTCATCTGAGGCGGTAGTGATATTAGTGACGCTGATTGTTAAATCAGATTGCAATTTAATTACTTCAATTGTTTTGGAAATCAAGCTACCTGTTAAGTTCTTATCTCCTTCATAGATTACAGTCAATGTATGGTTTCCATAAGGCAGTAAATCGGTTGTGAAGTTAGCACGACCGTTTATTAAGGTTGCAGTATAGTTTTTGCCACCAATCATGATTGTGACATTACCAGTTGCGTTTGTATTGTTAACTGTAATATTTATGACTTGAGTTTCATTTACATAGATAATAGGTTTGAATTCAACATCCAATGTTGTATTTGCTTTTAAAACTGTAAATTTAGCGCTAGCAGTAGCGTTATCATTATAATCATCTGTTGCGAAGAATTCGACACTAGCGACTTTACTTCCTGCAGCTAAATCAGTTAAATCAACTTGAGCAACACCTTTAGATACGGTGCCGCTGAATACTTTACCGTCTACAGTGATATTGACAGTACCGTTAGCATCATTGCCAACATAAATAAATGCAACAGCCTTATCAGGATAAGTCACATCGCCAATAACCACATCGATAGAAGGATCCATTCTTGAAACAGTGAATTTGACATCATTTAATGTTAGTTCATCATAATTGCTGTCGCCATAGAATACAACAGTAGCGGTCTTATCACCTGCAGGCAATACATCAGCAAGGATTAAGGTTTTTGCACTTCCGTTGTACAGTACTTTATCTCCTACTTTGATTGAAACATTTCCATTAAAGTCATCAGTGACATTTATGACGAATGTAGTGTTTTGCTCAACAGTAACATTGAATGCAGTCACATCAGCAACTAAAGTAGCATTATCCACAGTGAATCTTGTAGAGTTTTCACTTCCTGCATACTTATTGTCACCAACATAGGTTACATTGACTTTATGATCGCCGCTATTCAATCCTGAAACATTTAATCCACCTTTACCATTGATAATAGCAACATCATATTCCTTACCGTCAACAGTCAATTTGACAGTAGCATTTATAGTCTCATTCAATTCAACAGTAATGACAGCCACATCACCATAAGTGATTGGAGTTTTAACTGTCACACTGATATCAGTAGGAACACGATTGACATTGAATTTCTGAGGATTAGATACGTTACCGTTATACTTGTCATTGCCCATGAATGTAGCGACAACAGTAATTGTATCATTATTAACAGGAGTGTACGCGATAGTAGCAACATTAGAATCTGCAATATGTACAGTGTAGTTAGCGCCGTTAATTGTAAATACAACATCACCTGTAACTGACTCATTCAAGTTAGCAGTGATAGTTACCGGACTGCCAACATAAATAGTCACAGGAACTGTGGTTGCATTGACACTAATTGTCATATTCTTTTTAACAACTTGGAATGTTGCATTTGCGGTAGATCCATAATAATATTCGTCTTCATCCAAGACAGCAACTATTTCATAGGTGCCCATAGGCAATCCATTTTCGATTGTTACTTTATTATTAGTAATATTATACTTTTCACCGTTTATGGTAACACTAATATTACCAGTGGAATTAACAGGAGTTAGGGTAATTACAATCTCTTCACCGACATAATAAACATCCTCTACAGTGATATTGATAGCGGATGTTCCTTTAGCTGTGACATTCACCCAACCACTAGCAGTACCTTCAACATACTTATCATTCTCAACATAAGTTACAGATACAGTGTAATTGCCAACACTTAATCCATTAACGGTTAAAGTAGCATTGCCTCCAGTCATTTTGACTGCATAATTAGCACCATCAACAGAAACGATTAAAGTACCATTACGGTCACTAGGACCTGAAATATTGATTACAGCATCATTACCGACAGTTATAGTGATATTGGTAACATTTACAATAGGAGTGCGTTTAGATACGGCGAAGTTAGCGGTAGTGAAATTGGATACATACTTATCGGTTCCTGAGTAAGTTACAGCTACAGTCTTATTGCCGTAGGTTACATTAGGAACAACGAATCTTGCAACGCCGTCAGTGACGCTTTCAGGACCATAAACTTTACCGTTGATTTCAATAGTTACATTACCTGCATTATCATCCGGTACAGTAACATTGATATATGCAGTATCATCAACGTAAAGGATGTTTTCAACATCAACTTTAATCGGACTACCAACTTTAGATACAGTGAATCTGGTAGATGCTGTTTTATTTACATATTTATCATTACCGAAGTAAGCAGTAACAATGTAAACACCTTCTTTAAGTGTTGAAATGTTATTCAATACGGCTTTGCCTTGACTGATAGCAACAGTGTAATTGGTTCCGTTCAATTCAATGATTACGTTACCGGTTGCATCAACAGGAACATTGACAGTAATGTTGGTGTTGTTTCCAACATAAATATCGGATGCAGTAATATTCATTACATAATCAGAAGTCAGGTTAGTAGTGAATGTGTATTCAGTAGAGTTAACTGTGAAGTTTCTGTCACCAGGATAGGATGCAACAATTGTGTAAGTGCCGTTTTCAAGAACATCAGTAGTGAATATGGCCACGCCATCCTCATCAACAGCCATTGAATATTGTTTGCCTCCAACTTCAATAGTCACATTCTCGGTTACTCTAGGATCCGCTCTGACAATAATGGTTGCGTTTTCACCGGATGTGGACTCAACATGAATAATTTCAACATTAGGTGAGATTTGTCTTACTTCAAATGTTTTATTAGTTTCATTTACATTATATTTGCCATCACCGCTGTAATTAGCGTAAACTGTGTAGTTACCAGCAGCGAGGTCTTCTACAATCCAATTGACTTTACCGTCAACAATAGGTAAAGTAATATTTCTAGTTTCATTAATTCTAATAGTTATATAACCAGTAGCATTATTATTAACAGTTACAGTAATATTTGCTTTATTTCCATAATCAATAGATTCGACATCAATAGATATTGTAGTATTTATTGAATCCACTCTGAAAGTTGTGTCATTTTCAGCAACTGTGTAATTGTCAAGTGTACCCCCATAGTATTTGATGTGTACACTGTAGTTTCCAACAGCCAAATCAATTACAGTGATTTCGGCTACACCATTTGTGAACTTATCTACATATATTGGACTTTTAGTGAAGTTTCCGCTTAAGATTACGAAACCAGTTGCATTGGCAGGAATGTTGATTGTGATTTTTCCGTCCTGGTCAACAGTAATGTTCAAGGCAGTTACATTTACTTCAGGAACTCTTTGGGTAACATCAAATTCGGCCTTTGATCTGTTGCCGGTAATGTTTCTATCTCCATCATAGAATACCCAAGCGATTTTGTGTCCAACAGTCAAGCTGGTAATGTTGAATCTTGCAACACCGTCTTTGATTTCTGCAGTGTAGTCAACACCATCAATGTTTATAGTTACGTTACCGGTTGCATTAGTGATAATGTTGCCGGCAGCGTCTTTGATTGTAACATTTACATATTCTGTATCCCATACTGGGATGTTATGCACATCAACATCTAAGACTGTGCCGATTTGCAATACGTTAAAGTCATCGGTTACTACAGCGTCAGTGTAGTTTGCATTTCCACTATAGGTAGCAATGACTACATAATTTCCAACAGCCAAACCTCCGACAGTCCAATTGACCTTACCATCAACAATCGGCAAGGTAATATTCTTATCAGTTCCATTAATCTTAATTGTTATATTTCCTGTTACTCCCTCAGGAACTGTCACAGTAATATTTGCTTCTTCGCCATAGTATATGTCTTCAACAGTGATATTGAGCATTGGTTTTGCTTTATATACTGTGAAATTGGCGCTGTTTGTATTTACTGTGTAGTTTTCATCACCATTATATATAACTTCAACTGTGTAGTTTCCAGCAGGCAATATGACACCCGGTAAAATCGCTTTGCCTTCTGTGAGGTTTTGTGTGTCAAATACATAATAGGTATCATTAATTTTGACAGTTACATTTCCTGTAGCGTCTTCAGGAAGTGTTACGACAATTAAAGTTTCATTTCCATAAGTTACATTGTCAACATCAATAATGATTTCAGGTGCCCCTTGGGTCACATAGAATACTGTGTAATTAGTAACATTATTATATTTATTATCTCCCTCATAGAATAGGGTCACATTATATTCCCCGACAGGTAATTTTGGAAGTTCAATTGATACAGTACCATTCTTAATTCTGCCGAAATATTCTTTTCCATCAACAATAACTGAAACGACACCAGTAGTGTCATTTAAAAGGGTAATATTGATTATTTCATTTTGAATGACGGTAATGTTTGTAACATTTGCTGAAATTGGAGTGTCATATTTAAGTACCCTGAAATCAGCTTCACCTTTAGCAGGTCCTAAAAGTTTACTACCTTCATAGAATACTATTACCTTCTTAATTCCTGCAGTCAGATTAGTTGCATTGAATGTAGCTGTTGCATTGGTAGCTCCCATAGTTAATGTTAAATTATAACCTATATTATCAAGATACAGGGTTACATTACCAGGTACATCATATCCTTCAGGAGGAACAATTGTGACATTGATATAGACTGTATCATTCACCATAATGTCATATGCATTTACCTCAATGAAAACCGCAGCAAATTCTTTTTGATTCAAAGTGTAATTAGTTACATTTTCTGAATCGTAATAGTTATGGTCATCATGATATATTGTTTTTATAGTGTAATTTCTAGGAAGCAAATCACGAATAATTGCAGAAGTAAAACCATCAACAATTCTAACATTTACAAATCTGACAACCATTGTTGGATCATCAACACTATAAAACTCAACGGTTGCTATTCCATTAGCATCCCAATATTGTTTGCCATCCCAATCATCAGTAATTGTGAAATTCATGTAAAGATTATATCCCAAATCATCCATACTGACTGTTAAATTGGATTGTGCTTTAGTTATATTGAATGAAACTGTTGTGTTAACTTCATTGTAGTTTGCATCACCCCAGTATTTTAAGAATACGGTGTGATTGCCAACTTCAAAGAATTTATCTGCAGTGAAATTGGTAAGAATGTTTTCCAAAGATCCTTTACCATTTTCAATAGTCATGTTTCCTTTAAATACATCGTCAATATAAACAGAAATGATACCTTTTGCACTTTGTAGAATGTTTCCGCTCTTACCAGTGATGTTTGCAGTGACTGTTGTGTTTCTATGGAATATGGTGTCCAATGCAGAAGCGTCAATGAAAACATCTTTATCTCTTGAGGTATCTGCTGCCCTGGTATAGTAATCTTCATTTAGAAGTCTTGCATTCACATAAATATCATCTAATTGATATGTTTCAGTTAGGACATCTGCAACTTCCAAGTGGATTTTACCATTTTCATCTGTTGCATAAACACCTTCATATAATTTATTATTGTCCCCATCAAATATTTCAACGAGTACAGGTATACCTGCTTCACGAGCGAAACCGTCTTTTATAGAAGATATATTGCCGGTTTGAACAGCTGTCTGACCAGTTGTTATGTTATTATCAGTCCAATATGTAACATTATTACAAGATATAGTAAATCCTTTATTTCCATGTTTAATATACATTGAATTTAAGTGAGTATCTGCTCCTTCCAATACTATGTCGACGCTACCTGAATTTCTATTAAAATCTAAGTCGAATTTGGTGGTATCTGCCCTATTATCAAGAAGTACAGCATCATTTAATGTGAAAAATACTGATGCAGAAATTGCAGATCCCCTATTTGCTTTATTTCCTGTGAAATTAGCACCAGTTACTACTAAATCAGATACACTATTATAGACACATAAAGCTCCAGCTTTATTAGCTGTATTGTTTATAAATGTAAGATTATTAAATACGGAATGAGGACATTCTTTAATCTGAATCGCACCTCCACCATTAATGTTATATTTACCATTAGCTTGAGCAACGTTATTTATGAATACTGAATTTTCAAGTGTAATCATACGGGCACTACTGGAGGCAAGTCCTTGTATATACAATGCACCAGCTTCCTTAGAGGAAGAACAATTCTCAAATAGACAATTCCTTATAGTATAATTAGCATTTGGTCTTAAATACATAGCTCCTCCTTGAGCCCAAACATCTGAAGCTGATGTACCTGATGTATCACCATTAGTGGTAACGAAATTGCCTACAAAAATACAATTATCAACCAATGCATGATAACTTTTATCCCATAAAACAGCCCCCCCATCCACTTTCTTATCAATAGTAGATTGAACGGAATTATAATAGAATTCGGAATTTTTAATAGTACCGTAGTATCCGCCTTCAGACCAATAAACAGCACCTCCACCTCTTGTAATAGTTCCAGTAGTATTACCATGTGCAGTGTTATTTGTAAATATACAACCATCAACAGTATTATATCTAGAGTTAGCTCCACCATACCAATATATAGCTCCTCCACTCAACTCTGCTAAGTTACCTGTAAAGTTAGAATTATATACAGTACCATGTGAACCTGTAGAATAGATTGCACCACCATCCCTAGCTGCATAACCATTATTCAGTGAAGAATACATAACAACACCATTATCCCCTTCGATATAGACAATTCCACCATTATATGCGCTGGAATTTTCAAAGTTGGAATGGGAAACTATTGTGTCTTTACCTTTGATGTAAATTGCTCCACCTAAATTATTAGAAGTATATTGGAATCCGGATTTTGCGGAAGTTTCAGTGAAATCAGAACCTCCAATAAATGTACCGATACCCTCAACATATATTGCTCCACCAGCTCTTGCAGTAGAGTTGGAGAAAGTAGAGTTTGAAATATCAGTATGATTACCAATAATATATATTGTACCACCATCTGCTCCTTCAGCAGCACAGTTATTAAAGTTACATCCATCAATATCCACATCATTTCCTGTAATGAATATTGCACCACCAGTATTCTCATTACCCCTATTTTTAGTTAAACTGTCAGTGAAGTTGGAGTTTGATATATCTACATTGTTACCTGTAATGGAAAGTGTACCACCTTTAGAGGTACTTGGGTCTGAAGGATCTCCAGTACTGGTACCGATATTGCGTACAAAGGAACTTCCATCGAGAGCACCGTTGTGTCCTTCCCAGTATATTGCTCCACCGTCATCGCCTGCGACATTATCAGTGAAGTTGGATGCAAGTATGTTACAATTATCTCCTGAGATGTATAATGCAGCACCATCTTCAACAGCTTCGTTATTGACAGCTGTAAGATTGTAAACATAACCGTCATTACCTGACCAGTAGATTCCTCCACCATCTACAGCTAAAGAATCTTCAACAACAGCATTTATGATGCAGGTGTTGTTTCCAATAATTTCCATTGCTCCACCTTTTGTATTATTCTGTGCACTGCCGTCAATACTTGCTGAACAGTTGGAGAAGTAGATATTTGTTAAATTGACATTGTTACCTGTGAGGAATAATCCTCCTGCTTCTTCATTAGCGAAACTGTCTGTTACGACAAGTTGGTCAATAGCCATGTTTGAACCGGTGATAATTATGGTACCTCCTTTTGAGTGGGACTCATCCAGAGCATCACTCTTACTGATACCTCTATTGTTGTTTGCAGTTATGTTATACATCTTACCGCGTTGACCGGTCCAGAATATTGCTCCACCGTCGTCTCCTGCAGTGTTGCTATCAAATGTTGAATTGATCAATAGACAGTCATTTCCTTCAATATATACTGAACCACCATCAAATCTAGCGTAGTTATTGGAGAATGAGGAATTTATAACTTGACCATTATTACCATTCCAGAATATGGATCCACCATTACCAGTTGCTGCAGTGTTATTAATAAATACAGAATTAGATAAAGTTGAGTCGTGAGCGCCTTCATACCAATCTAGAGCACCACCATTAATACCAGCATAATTATCAACAAATTCACTGCCATCAACAAGAATATTACTACAATCACCATCAGTACTACCTTGCATGTAGATAGCACCACCATTACGTGAAGCATTATTCAATCTAAAGGTACTGTTTAAAACCTTACCATTAGCACCAGTCCACATAATAGCACCACCATGACCACCATAAGTCAAGTTACCATAAGA
Source organism: Methanobrevibacter thaueri (assembly GCF_015062915.1). Lineage (GTDB taxonomy): Archaea > Methanobacteriota > Methanobacteria > Methanobacteriales > Methanobacteriaceae > Methanocatella > Methanocatella thaueri_B. The sequence continues at coordinate 158,673 of NZ_SUTJ01000002.1, forward strand.
GTCATAATCTAAAACATTACCTTTAGCAGTGTTATTCTCAAAGGTGGAATTGCTAATAGTACCATCATGACCGAACCAATATACAGCACCACCAGACCTCTCAGCAGTATTGTTGATAAATACAGAATTATAGAGGTCTGCATCATGTGCACCTTCATACCAATCTAATGCACCACCATTTCTACCTGCATAATTATCAATGAATAAACCACCATCAACAGTAATATTAGTACAATCTTCATTAGAACCACCTTGCATGAAGATAGCACCACCATTACGTGAAGCATTATTCAATCTAAAGGTGCTGTTTATAATATCACCATTAGCACCTTTCCAAACAATAGCACCACCATTACCACCAAGGATAATAGAACCATCAGGTCCTGTTCCATTAACAGTACCTAATGCCTTATTATGGGTAAAGTTGGAATTTATTATTGTACCATTATAACCACTCCAGTATATAGCACCACCAGTACTACTTGCAGTATTATTGATGAAATAACAATAAGCTACCTTACCATCCTGAGCACCTTCTTGCCAATCAATAGCACCACCATTCAAACCAGCAGTATTGTTAATGAATATGGAATGACTGAAAGTAGTATTAGTACAGTTTTCTGTAGAGTTACCATGTAGGAATATAGCTCCACCACGATTTTGAGCAACATTACCAGTGAATATACAATTGGTTACAGTACCATTACTACCTACCCATAGTACAGCAGCACCATCTCCACCACCAACGATACCACCGATTTCACTAGTAACTTCACCAGTAGCAACATTGTTAGTGAAATTAGAATCTCTTATAGTACCATAGTGACCACTCCAATGTACTGCACCACCTGAACGTTTAGCAGTATTATCTGTGAAAGTGGAACCGGTAATCTTTCCATTAGATGAACCAGCATACCAATCTATAGCACCACCATTTCCTCCAGCGACATTGCCTTCAAAGTTACAGTTGGTAACTGTATCTCCTTCACCGGATCCCAGGTATATTGCACCACCATGGCCACTAGCAGTGTTGTTTGTGAAATTACAATCAGAAATTATTAATGTACCATCAGAATTAATAGACCCTCCGTTTCCATCAGCATTGGCATTAATAAATGTAATTCCAGTCAGTGTTATACTGTGACCGCTGTGTATATTAAATATTCTAGCTTGCTGGCTACCATCGATAACTATGTTTCCGATACCAGTTATACTGTTAACTGTATTTGGAACAGAAATACCGTTGACTAAGCCAGTATCTTTATCACCATCATAAGTATAATTTTTAGTTAATACTATGTCCCCTCCAAGGCTCAAATCATTCTGCAAGTCTGAAAATGTTCCTGCATCACTTCCATCCTGCAGCTGATTATCTGTGTTAGGAAGTGAATATGCAGAGACATTACTTTCTGTTGTTAAAACAACTTGATCTGTTGAATTTCCATCACTTGCTGCCGCAACGGCCTGCAGTGAGAAAAGACAACATATTATTAAACATATAATTAATATCTCTTTTCTTAACATAATACACCCCCTCCCATATTCTTAACATGATTTTTTATCATGTCAGGGAGAGTCTATCGTGATATGTATATTATTATTTATTAATATATAAACTTTAATAAATGGATTTTTAACAAAAATTTAGAATTTTTACATTATAAGATAATAAATACTGAACATATAATATAAATATACTATAAAATTAAAAATGGATTAATTAGTATATTCAATGAATGGACAAAAAAATTATAATAATAGAGAAAATAATCCGAAAATTAAAAAAAAAGAATTGAATAAAGCAATCTATTTGATTACTTTACTTTTGATGATTTCCACTCTTTTGAGAGGGTAAATCTTTTTAGCGTTGTGGTAAATCTCGGATGCTAATTTACCGTTTACGCAAACTTTAACTAACTCATCGAATGATCTTTCAGCAGCTGCTTCAATGAGCAAGTCTTCAATGGTTTTTCTCATGTATCTTTGTTGGGAAGATTTTGCCCTTCTGATTGTTACTGCTAAAACTTGGAGTTTTAATTTGCGGTCATCTTTGGTTTTAACTATTGCGGAAGCGTCGATTCTGGAAGTTCCTCTTCTGATCATGCTTCTTACATAATCGGTAGTGGTCTTGTGACCTGTAAATTTGGTGTTTGCAACATTTCCTGCTACATTGTCAATTTCAAACCTGAGTTTGATGTATTGTTTTGAGAAGTCACCGGTCAATTCTCTCATGGTTACTTCTACTCCTCTTCCAATAAGGAGTTCTGGGTCTTTTGCTGGAGTTTCTCCAATTTCTTTATCTTCAAAGTTCACTGGTGTTTTAATAGTATACCAGGATTTTTCTTTCCATGTATCACGTACTCTACGTCTTGCTTTTGCTTTTGCCATTATATCAACCTTATAAATTTAATCTGTAATGTTAGCGTTTACGCCATTAAAATTTTATAAAATAGTCATTAACATACTGTCTGAACTGTAAAAACGATTTGAACTAATTATACTTTTACAATCGTTAATTTGACTATTATGAGTTATTCTCACTTATTTTTGAGAAATATCCGTAATTAAAATTTAATTTTATAAAACCCGCCCATAAAGGTTATAATTAGTTATTTTATTCATGATATATAAAGATTATTGAAATAGTGGAAAAATTAGAAAAAAATGCAAATTTTGAAAAATAAAAAATTTGGAAAAAAGTTTACAGGAGAAAATGAAAAAGAGATGTAAAAGCCTAAAAAGATGAATTAAGCTCTTACAATCAATATCCCAAAAACGTTACAATAGATGAAATTTTGAGTTACAATATACTAAATCTTCACGTTTTCCATGAATTTAACATGATCAATATACTTTTGAAGAACCTCATCAATAGGACCCTCATCCATGACAAGCTTCAATCCTGCATTGTCTGCCTTAATCTTGGACTTGAAACCGTATTGAACGCAGAACAGTACATCACAGTCGTCACACATCTTGATGACCTTTCCTCCTTGATGTTTTGCATCCTCTGAAATTTCAACATTTCTCTCTTCCACAAAAGTCAGCTCGTCTTCCCAGTCATATACATATACTGAGCTTCCACGACCTAAATGAAGGTCGACATTTTTACCGTCACTTGATACAACAGCCAAACGCATTTCTAATCCCTCACCTTTTTGATTAATTGAGCAACATTGCGACCGAAAAGTCTTATTGTCTCGATTCCTTCCTCATCTTCAAGAGCGGTTCCTTCAGCTCCGGCAATTACCATGTTCCAGTAGTTGCTTCCGGCGATTATCATGTTGTTGATTGTGAAAAACATTGACATTTCCTGAAGGGTAAGTGTCACTCCGCCTCTGCGGGCAACTGCAATAGGTCCTCCGACCATCCAGTCAAGGAACTTGTCCCCATGCCTTGAGACACGGCCAATCCTTTGAAGTGCGGCCATGATGTCTCCTCTTGCGGTTCCAAAGTACACCGGCGCGGCAGGTATGAATCCGTCTGCTTCACGAAGCTTGTCAATTATCTCATCAAGACCATCTGGAAGTACGCAGTTTCCTTTTTCCATGCATTTGTCACATGCTATGCATGACTGGATCTTTTTGCCCCTTAAAGTGATGATTTCAGCTTCAACGCCTTCCTTTTCTATTTCCTTTGCACATTCCTCAAGGACCATTTTAGTGTTTGAGTTCTTCCTTGGACTTGCATTAAGCAATATGACCTTGCTCATACTTCAGCACCGTCCAATGCATGGTTGCATGAGCAGTCCTCGGTCTCATCAACGTTTTTAATGAAGTTATAAATCAAATCAAGAAGTTCAGCTTCCTTTTGGGAAACCATTTCAAAGACCTCATCGATTGTCAATTCATCCTCGGATATTCCTGAAGCGTAATTGGACACGATGCAAATTGAATTGTAGCAGATTTCCCTTTCACGAGCCAATGTGACTTCCGGAACACCTGTCATTCCCACAAGGTCTCCTCCTAGCATCTTGAACATTTTTATCTCTGCGGGGGTCTCGAATCTTGGCCCTTCTGTGCAGACATATGTTCCTCCAAGGATCACATCACCGGATTTTGCAAGAACATCCCTCAATTGTGGGCAATATGCCTCGGTGACATCTATATGAACCACCTTATCTTCATAGAATGTTTTCTTCCTGTCCTGTGAAAAGTCCAGAAAATCGTCAGGTATGACAAATGAGCCCGGTGGCATTTCAAGGTTCATGGATCCCACTGAGTTTGTTGCGATGATTTTTGTAACTCCTACATTCTTCAGGGCGTCGATGTTTGCCCTGAAATTGATTTTGTGGGGCGGAATTGAATGGCCTGAAGCGTGACGTGGGATGAATGCCACTTTCTTGGAAAATATTTCAAGAATGGACACTTCCACTTCACCGTAATCGGTTTTGACAAGCTTTTTCTCGCATTTGTCTGCCTTTTCTGTGATTTCATACACTCCGCTTCCGCCGATTATGCCAATCATGTTATCTATCCTTTGCAGACTGATAAAGGTTTAACCTTAGCGACAAGTTTTGCGATGCCTGTGCTGTCGGATACTCTAACCACTGAATCAACGTCCTTGTATGCTCCTGGGGCTTCCTCTTCAATCACGTGTTTGCTTGTAGCCTTGATTTTGATTCCTTTTGATTCAAGGTCCTGTGTGATTTCATCAGCGTCATAGTCCTTTTTGGCCTTTGAACGTGAGAGGATTCTTCCTGCACCGTGTGCGGTTGAACCGAAAGTCTCTTCCATTGCGGTTTCGGTACCGTGCAATACATATGAAGCTGTTCCCATTGTACCAGGAATCAGTACTGGCTGTCCGACTTCCCTGTATTTTTCAGGAACTTCTTCCCTTCCAGGTCCGAATGCTCTTGTTGCACCTTTACGGTGAACCAATACGTCCTCTTCACGGTTGTAAACCTTATGGGTTTCCATTTTAGCGATGTTATGAGCGACATCATAGACAATATCCATTTCCATGTCCTTTGCGGATTTTCCAAGCACGTCCTCGAAGGTTTCCCTTACCCAGTGGGTGATCATTTGACGGTTTGCCCATGCGTAGTTTGCTGCTGCCGCCATTGCCTGGATGTAGTTTTGCGCTTCTTTTGAGTTGAGTGGAGCGCATGCTAATTGTCTGTCTGCAATGTCGATTTTGTAATTCTTATAAGCCTTATCCATTATTCTTAAGTAATCTGAGCATATCTGATGTCCGCAGCCTCTGGAACCTGTGTGAATCATCACTACAATCATTCCCTTTTCAAGGCCATATACCTTTGCAACTTCCTCATTATATATTTCATCAACAACCTGAACTTCAAGGAAGTGATTTCCTGAACCTAGGGAACCCAATTGTGGAATTCCTCTTTTTTTAGCCTTATCGGATACGATGCTTGAGTCAGCGTCATCCATCCTTCCGTTCTCTTCTAGGACTTCCAAGTCTTCCGGCCATCCGTAACCGTTGTTGACTGCCCATTCTGCACCGTAATCGAGCACATCGTTGATTTCATCCTTTTCAAGTCTTATTTTTCCTTTGCTTCCGACTCCTGATGGGATGTTCTTGAATAATTTTTCTGTAATCTCGTCAAGCTTGTCTTCAATATCATCGATTGTGAGGTTGGACTTGATCAGCCTGACACCGCAGTTAATGTCAAAGCCCACTCCTCCAGGGGATACAATACCGTTTCTCAATCCGAATGCTGCAACTCCACCGATTGGGAATCCGTATCCGAAATGGATGTCCGGCAATCCTATGGAGAATCTTTGAACACCCGGAAGGCATGCCACATTAACAATCTGTTCAATGGCTCCTTCTTCAAGCTCGTCAATGTATTCATCTGCAATGTAAAATCTTCCGGAAGCCCTCATTTTCTTGTTGTAGGACCCTGGAATCTCATAAACATTATCTCTAACCTTTATAATTTCATCTTTAATGCTCATAATAATCACTAAAATATTATGTTTTAATATTTATTCGTGGTGTTTTAATAAGGTTTTGGTAAAATATCAATTAGTTTAACTATTTTCTAAACAATGAGGATATTCCTGCAACGAGTAAGAATATTCCGCTTAGGACATTGATATGTGCGGAACCGACAATCACAAACATTGTGGCGATTATGAATCCTATTCCTGCAATCTCATTATTTTTTCTAACGTAATATACTGAAGCCAATCCCAAAAGTGACGCAGCAATAGCTACAAGACCTAAAAAAGAAGTGTGGACTTGGCCGAAACTTTCCAGAAATATCAGGAATGACCCTGAAAATATTCCAATGACGGATCCTATAAGACCCATTATCATTTCAAAGTTTCTTGAAATTATCTTAGTTCGTTTCATGTTTATTATTATATATTATTATATTATTTAATAGTTACAAGTCAACTATGGCCTGGACCTCATAATGGTCGGTTTTTTTAACATCCATCTTGTGATATGTTATTGCCTTTATCTCGGTTTTCCGCTCATGCTTATCCCAGTCTATGGCTTCGCCTTTTATTGTTGCCCTCAACTGGAGATTGTCATCTATTTCAACGTGGAATTCGCTGAATAGCATGAATTCTATCTCATGGTAAAACAACAGCTCCTCAAGATAATCGTAAAGCAGTGATATTTCGTCCTCTGAGCGTATCTTGAATGATATTTCACGTTCCGCTTCAATGTTGGATGTGTCTGATATGATATTAAATATTGCCAGTCCTGCATTTTCAAATGCCTGATTTAAACTTTCTCCAAATGCCCTTAGTCCAATGTCGGCGGTTGCTTCAAAATACTCATACTTTTTCATGATTTTTTCTCCAAAAATATTAGTGACCAAATGCTCTCTTGCTCTTTGTTTATATTAGGTTTTCAACAATTTTAAATATAGTGATTAAAATGTTAGGCAATAATGACACCACAGTCCAAGTGGACTTAAGAAAAAGAAGCTCAATAAAAGACGAATTAGCATATAACAATATAGACATTCAATCTTGCATGGTAGTGCTCGTAGTAGTTACAGCATTCCTATTATCTGTTATTTCTGTTGCGGCCGCACAAGCACCAATTATTTAAATTGGTCCTTTTTTACAATGCCAAACCCTTAAAAAGCGGTTGTAAACATTAGACTATGGGCCTATCATGCAAATACTCTAATGTTTAACAGAAACTAATTTCCCAATTTACAGGACTACAATTCGTAATCATCGGGGTTAAAACGCAATATAATTTCACGAGAATTCCCCTTAACCCCTTTTCCTGTAAATTTAGTATCAACCAATCTTACGAATTCTAACTTATCAAGGGTACGGTTAAAAGAAGATTTACCATTACCAGTTTCCTCCTTAAAGAGGTCAAACAACTCACCGGTAGTGTATACGCCCTCATAATCCGCAACTAGTTTTAGCAATGTTCTTTCATTGTCGGAGAGGTTGTTCAATGTTTCGATTATGTTGATTGAAACCAGGGATTCGATTGCCTTTTCAAAGTGTTCCTGTGTGATTTCACGGCTTGCATCGGCTTCGGCTATGTTTCCGCAGCTTCTCAAGAGATTGATGCCGACTCTCAAGTCACCATTTTCAAGAGTGTACATTGAAATCTGCTCGAGAATATCATCTGAAAGCACTCCGGGGAAGAATCCTGCATTCACACGGTCTCGCAGGATGGCCTCGATTTCCGGGTAAGTGTATAATGGGAATATTATTTCCTGAGGTATAAAAACAGTGCTTACGTTCTTGTCGAAAGCGTATTTGAATTCAAGATCAGAGAGTATTGCAAATATTGATGTCTTGACTCCAGGATATTCCTCATATGCCCTTAAAAGATCATACACCACTTTATTTGCATTGTTTGATTGGAATAGGTAGTTGATATCATCCAGTGCAACGATTAATGTTTTTGAGTCCTTTTGAAGTTTTTTCATTATCTGATCATAGATTCTTGAGAATGGAACGCCTGTTTCCGGCGGAGCGTGTCCAAAAATCTTTTTGTGGATTTGTGAGAATATTCCGAATTTTGTTGTGTGTATCTGACAGTTAATGTAGACGCACACCACCTTTTCGGTGTTTTTCTCAACAAGCTCAAAGACTTTCCTCATTGCAGTGGTCTTTCCTGTTGCAGGTGAACCTAGAACGACTGCATTGGACGGTTGGCCTCTGCGCATTGCAGGCCTTATGCTCATTGCCATTGCTTCCATTTGTGTATCCCTGAAATTATAGTTCGGAGGTACATAATCAGGGTCGAAAGCGTTTATGTTTTGAAAAAGACTCTCATCGTGCATTAAAATATCTTCTATTCCCATATTATCATATTATATATTAACTATTATATTAATTATTCTTTTAAATTGACGACCTTTACGTTTTCATTGTCGATTATCCATTGGGTGAATTTCTCGGCATACATGAGTTTTTTCTTTTTAAAGTCATCAGCCTTTGCTGTGGCGGTTTCAATGTTTGGCCTTGAGTATCTGGTTACGACATCTCCGAAATCCATTCCTGCAAGGGTGATTTCACTGGCTCCAAGTGCCACCGCCAAAAAGAGCGCACGGTCACCGTCGGTGAATCCTCCGAAATTGTAGAGGTTTCCTGCAGGCTGTGCCTGGGTGGTACCGAGAACATTGTTAAAGAATGGAGTTAGACGTGCAATTTTATCGATGTTGTCGCCATGAGCATGTATAATAATGTTGGCTCCTCTTATGTTTGCAAGAAGTATGTCGTCAAGTCTGCCGTCAAGGTCTGTTGCAACTATATCAGGCGCTATTTTTTCCTCAATAAGTGCGGTTGTTGCACCGTCAGCGGCAACCAATACATAATCCTTCAGGTCATAATCATTTTTCAAAAGTTGAACGTGTTCCTTTAGGGATGGTCCAGCTCCGAATACTATGTATTTATCTGAAAAGCCCACTATCTCACTTAATTCGTCCAGTGTCAGGCATCCTTCTGTGGAGAGGATTTCATCCAAAAGTTTTGCTGATTCCTCATCGTTTTCGCGTGAAAAACCAAAATCGTCAAGAATTTCTTTGTAATATTTTTCCCAGAGTCCAAATTCCATGTTTAAACCTCACTATATTTAATTTAAGAACTGGTTAATTAAATAATTTATTGTTTACATGACGAAGTAAAAATTGCTTAAAACTTGTAATATTACAATTTAAAATCAATTATAAGTTTTTAAGGTACATAGATTTATATTAATTTATTTTTAAATTATTTATTGCTCATGAGAAGTTTATATTTGATTTCCGGAAATCCTAAAAAAATAGAGGATTGAAAATGGCATCAAAAATACCCCATGTGAATGACAGGACACTCAAGTACTCGTCGATGGCGCTTTGCAGAAGGCAGCATGAGTATTTGGGATTGCCTGGAGAGTATGAAAGCAGATACCCAAACGAGGTGGTCTTTCCGAATATGGAATCAGGCAGGGTTGACGAATTCTATTCCATTAAAGAGGGAATTCTTATAAATCTTGAGGAGGAAAGCGGAAAAGTCAGTGACAAAACATTGAAAAAGATTTCAAGATACAGGACATTCGGCAATTTCGTCTATTCAAAACCGGTTTATACGGCGATAATCTGCCATAAGGACCCAAAGAACTTTCCAAAGGAGTATGAGATAACAAAAACAGACATCTTAAGACCAGACTACATATATTTCCCCCAGGATGAACTGTGGGCAAAATATGAAAATCTTATTAACAAGATAGAACAAAAAGAGAAATTGAGTGAGCGAGAAATTCTTGACATTGCATTTGTTCCGAAGTATATCTCCAAAAAGGATGCACCGTTCATGACAGAAAACCTTGCAAGAAGGTTTAAAGATGCAAAAATTGAAGATAAACGATTGAGAATAGATGTTGGAAGCATATTAGGTGCGATGATTAAAAGAAATGTAGAGGACGAAACAAAACAAAACAAATTGATGGAGATGATTGGCATGAACCAGATTAAAAACGACATAAGAGCCGTATTTAAAGACGAGTTTATGGAAATTGAAGAGGAAAACCTTAAATTAAAACTAGAAAGAGACAACCTGAAAAACAAGCTTCAGGAATTGAACAGTATGGATGACTTGAACACTCCACAGGCAAAGGAATTGATCAACTCATTGATTCTGCTGCTTTGAGTGGTTCAAACCATTCAATCACTTATTAACTACATTGATTCGCTCACCTGTAATGTAATTGTACAGGTTTGCGATTTGCCTTAGTGTGAAACCGACCATGAATGCTGAGACTATTGTTCCAATATATACAGCTCCAAAAATGTTTGTATACCATAATCCGCACATTATAAGGGATATTATCACCATAATTGCATCAAATGCTATTTTTATTGTTGAAAATCTCCAGCCTGTGACGATTGCAACTGATTCGACACATCCTTCCCCCGGAAGCGGTGCAATGTTTGCAGGCATGTAGATGAATATTCCAAGGGCAGTGAAGAATATGCTTACGGCCAAAAACACTATCATCATCGGGATTGACCCGTCAAACGGAATGAATGACACCAGATACAGTGCCAAATCGGTGAAATATCCGAACAAGACGCAGTTTATTAGCTGAAGCAGTCTTTTTTTATGAAAACGTGACCTTAAAATCAAAAATTGAACAAGTATAAGTGCCGCATTGAATATGAATGTGGTTATTCCAATGTTAATATTGGTTATCAATGCCAAAGAATAAGAAATGGAGCTTATGGGAGTTGTTCCAAGTGTTGATACGATTGAGAATGCCACACCAAGTGACATTATAAAAAGTCCCACAACAAATGAACAGATTCTCTTAAACATACTTATAATATATATTTTACATCTTTTTTAAATCCACATGATTTCCTGTGAAATGGCCATGGATCTTGTGAATGTATTTCACGGTTGTTCCTATAAATAGCGCACCTATTATTGTGCCAATGCCAACGCTTCCAAATTGGCCTAAAAACCCGTAACTGAGTATCAGTGCTGTTGCAACGACACATACGTCAAAGTATACCTTTATTGTAGGGAATGGCTTGTCGGTAACGATTGCAACCGCCTGTGTAACCCCTTCAACGGAGAGCGGTATGATGTTTGTCGGAACGTAGAAGAATAGTCCCAAAGCAATGAAAAACACTGCAAGCAGGGTCATCAGAATGGAAACTGCAATACTGTCGGACATTGGTATGAATCCTAGAAGCGCCACTGAGAAACTTGTGAATGCACCGAAAAGCACACCGACGAATACCTGGAGAAAGTGCTTTTTCTTGAAGTCCTTTTTAAGCAGAATGAGTTCGATGGCTACGAGAAGTGCATGAAACAGAAATGTTGCAACGCCTATTTCAACAAGCCAGATAAGATTCATCGCATATGGAATGGAACTGACCGGAGCGGAGCCCCAACCTGATTTTATTGAAAATGCCACCCCCAATGTTATCAAGTATAGTCCGAAAATGTAGTTGAATACCCTTTTTACCGTTAGTTCTTCTCCGCTGAATTGCATACTACAATATTAGATTCATATCATATTTAAACAGTTGGTAAAAATTAGTATACAAAAATAAACAGTGTACTAAAATGTACTATGAAATTTGCAGCATATTGAATAAATGTATACATTAAAAATATTTAATAAGTATAAAAATTAAAATATAAACATAGCTGAATAAAAGCTACATATTGGAGGAAATTTAATGAATGATATCTTATTAATGCTTCCAGGACCAACAACAGTACACCCAAGAGTACTCAATGCAATGTCACAAGCTGTTGTTAACCATAGGGGAGCCAAATATGGTGAAATTTTAACAGAAACTACTGAATTAATGAGTAAAGTTTTCCAAACCCAAAATGACTCTTATTTATTAACCGGATCAGGAACTGCAGCAATGGAAGCTGGAATCGCTAACACTGTTGCTCCTGGCGAAAAAATGTTAAATGTCGTAGGTGGAAAATTCGGTGAAAGATTCATGAAAATCGCTCAAACCCATGGAATCGACACCCAAGAACTTGCAGTTGAATGGGGAACAGCTGTAACCCCTGAAGCTATTGAAGAAGCTCTTGAAGCTGATGAAGACATCAAAGCTGTTAGTGTAATCCACAACGAAACTTCTACCGGTGTAGCAGCACCTATTGAAGAAATAGGTAAAGTAATGAAAAACTATGATGCATTATACATCGTGGACACAGTATCCTCCCTTGCAGGAGATGAAGTGAACGTCGACAAGTTCGGAATTGACGTTTGTCTTACCGGTTCCCAAAAATGTATCGCAGCACCACCTGGAATGGGTGCAATCACCTTAAGTGACGACGCTTGGGCTGCAGTTGACAAAGTGGAAACCAACACTTTCTATTTGGACATGAAAGCTGCAAGAAAAAGCGGAAACAAAGTGCCTCCTGAAACCCCATACACTCCTTCAGTTTCACTTACATACGCAATGAACGAAGCATTGAAAATGATTATGGAAGAAGGACTTGACAACAGGGTTGCACGTCACCACAAGGCTGCTAAAGCAAGTGTTGATGCTGTTAAAGCATTAGGATTAGAATTATTCGCTGATGAAGCTGTTTCATCTGCTACCGTAACCGCAGTTAAAATGCCTGAAGGAGTTGCTGACAGTGACTTTAGAGGAACTACCCGTGACAAATACGGCGTTGAATTGGCTGGCGGTCAAGATCACTTGAAAGGAAACATTTTCAGAATCGGACACATGGGAAATATTTCCTACAAGGAATTACTCCAAACCTTTGGTGCTATCGGAATGACCTTAAAAGGTTTAGGCGTAATCGAAGACGCTGGTGCAGGTGTTGCATCAATTGCAGAATCATACTTATGATTCTGATTTCTTCTTTTTTTATTGATTTATCATTGTTATAAGTTATAAGTACCTGTTTTTTTACACTTGAAATGCATGTTCTAACTTATAAGTAAAATATTTTTTACATTGATTTTTTATGATACCTTATAAGTTAAAAGTTACACTTGAAATGCACGTCTCGAAAAAGTAGTTATAAGTTAAAAGTTACACTTGAAATACATGTCTCAAGGTAGTTATAAGGTATAAGTTACACTTGAAATTTATGTCTTATAAGTGAAAAAAGTATTACTCAAAAATTTTCCTAAACTTATTTAACATATCAACAACATAAATACTAACAATAATAGGATGTGAAACTATGTCAGATAATATTAAAACAACCGTAGAAGAATTACGCAAATTAATAAATGTCGATAATGTAATAGGCACTCCAATAGAAACCGAAGATAAAATCCTGATTCCTGTAATGAAAATGGGAGTTGGATTCGGTGCTGGAGAAAACATTTTAGGTAGCGAAGGCAGTGACGCTGCAGGTGCTGGTGCCGGAGTTGAACCTATATCAATGGTTATGATTCCTAAAAAGGGAAATGACGCTGAAGGAGTTCGCGTGCTTGACTTAAGCAAAGGAACCGAAACCAACAAGGCAATTTCCGATATCGGACTAATCATTACCGATCTTGTGAAAAACTTCCTGGATTCACAGCAAGGCCAAGATGTATACTATGACGAATCCGAATACATCGAACCTGAATTCAGCACAACCGAAGACACTACAGAAGAATAGGACTTTACTACATGTTAAACATCCTAGGGATGATTATACTAATAATCATCTTATTTATTATTATTTTACTCATAATTGGAATTAGAATAAGTCTTGAGTATAATAAGAAAGGTAGTGAAGTCAAAGGATGTTTAAAAATACTTATTTTTAAGAAATTAAAGGTTTACTCTCTCAACTGGCCTAGCGAAGATAATAAAGAAAAAGAAGATGATAAAAAAGAGAGTAAGGACCGTGACTTTAAAAAGATATTTGAACTGGCCAAGCCATGCTTTAAAGACTTGAAGAATTATCTGAAATCCGTCCTTAAAAGCATGAAAATCCAAAAGATCCAAAACCACCTCATTTTCGGAATGGACAGTTACGCTGATACAGGGGAATATATCGGCATCATCTGGGCAATATGTGCAATCGTTAATCCGATGCATAAGAAAATGCAGATAAGTGCCGAACCGTCATTCACCGGTAGTGTGCTTGACGGGTACGGTGAAAACAATCTTGAGATTTATCCTCTGAAGCTTATAGTCCCAACTGTTAAACTTATTTTAAACGGTGATGTTAGAAAATTGATAAGGGGTGTGCTTGATGAAAGATGAGCTCATGGACATGTTCAGCATAAACGAGACTATTGGTTTCGAGTTTCGTGAAGTATGTGGGTTCACATTTGCCTACAAGACCAGAGTTCTAACCATGAAAGACAAACTGACATCAGCAAGCATAACACCAGTCGGAATAATTTATGAAGAAAATGGCGAATATTACTTCGCACCCCTAGATGAGACTGTTGACATTAACGTAATTATTGAAGAATTTGTGAAAAATTGCTTACTCAGGTAGGGGAATGTTTTCACTTTCAACAATCACCTCAACAACCAATGGACCTTCCAAGTCATTTTCCAGTATCAACTCAAGGTCTTCCAGATTATCTGCGCGTATCGCATCAATGCCATAGCTTGATGCCAATTTTGTGAAGCTTGGATTTTTGAGTGCAACCTGGTATGGGTCCATGCCGTAGAAGTCCTCCTCCCATTGCCTGATGATTCCAAACTCTGAATTGTTCAGTATGAATATTATTATGTCCAAGTCATTTTCCCTGATTGTTGCAAGTTCCTGAAGGTTCATCTGAAAGTCACCGTCACCGTTAATGACAATGATTTTTTCTGATGTTGCAATGCTGGCCCCAATTGCAGCCGGAACACCATAGCCCATCGGCGCCATCGCACCTGAGAACAATAACTGTCTTGGTTTTAGGGATTTTTTAAGAAGAGTTGTCCATGTTGTGTGTGAGCCCGCATCGGAAACAATGATGTTGTCTGGGAATTTTTCAAGTATCCTCTTGATTGCCGCTTGAGGTTTCAAATCATCATCAAGACCCTTCAAGTGGTATGAGTCATCATGCTCCAAAATCTCTGCAATCCAGTCAACATCATGGAAGTTGATTTCACTTATGAAATCCTCAACCTTTCCATGAATCGGATAGTCGCCAACCAGAACATCCTTATTCAGGTTCACATGTATGAAGTTGTCAGGCAATTTTGGCAGTGTCCTTTCACTTGCCTTCATTCCAAGACCTATGATACAATCTGCATTTTCGATTGCATACTTTGATTGGGCATTTGCCCTTATGCCACACAATCCCAGGTTAAGCTCATCATCCTCACTGACAATTCCCTTTGCGTGAAATGTTGTGGTGACTGGAATTCCATGTTTGTGAACAATTTCATTGATCCTTTCAGATTGTGTGATTGCACCTGCACCTAGAATCAGCAACGGTTTTTCGGCTGAGTCAATCAGCTCCTGTGCATCTGAGATTTTTGAAAGGTCATCCTCACATAAGTAACATAAGTCAAAATCGTTAAAGTCCTCCTCTAAAAGCACGTCCTTTGCAAGGTTGATGTGAATCGGGCCTTTCGGGATTGTCTTGAGCTCATAGATTGCTGCCCTTAAGACATACATTGCCTCTGTTCCGTTCAATGGATTGTATGATGCCTGTGTGATATGCTTGAAGATTTCAAATTGAGGTGTTGTCTGGAAGTGGTCAGTGCCACGGTACTGCAGTTCATTGTCCCCGGTCAATATAAGCATTGGCACATTGTCCTTGAATGCTGTGGCCAATGCCATGGTAGTGTTCAATGCCCCTGGAGAGGCTGTTGTAACACACACTCCAATCTTTCCGCTTGAACGTGTAAAACCGTCAGCGGCATGTGCAGCTGCCTGTTCGTGTCTTGTGAGAACGTGATTAACACTTGATGATGACAACGCCTTGTATAATGGCATTATCTGCTCACCGGGAACACCGAAGACTGTATCGATTCCCTCTTCCTCAAGTATTTTCACGATTTTATCAGCAACGTTCACTCTTCGGCCTCCTGGTATGAGCCGTTGTACTCGCCTGACCCCTTAACCGGGTAAACCACAGCCTGTGCTATGCGGTCTCCTGACTTGATTTTATAGTCAAACTCACCGTGATTGTATATCATGAACATGAGTGTTCCGTAAAAGCCAGGGTCCCCCACTGCGGTCTGGACTGATATGAATGACCTTAGAAGTGTTGAGCGTGGAAGGTAAAGCATGGTGTATCCCTTTGGGATTTTGACTTTCCTTTTGATGCTTGCAAGGTATGCAGTGTGGGGCTTCAGTGTGTATACCTCACCTGGAAGCTCCTCGATTTCCGGGAGGGTCTTTTCATTGTCAATGAGTGAGCCTCCGCTTTTCTGCACATAAATCTTATCAAGTTCAAGGTCAATTCCTGATGGTTGCACAAGATCTGCAAAATCAGGAAACAGTTTAACAAGTTCTTCTTCACCAAGCATAATTATCACATCTATTAATAACTTATTTATTTGATTTTGTTAATATAGTTAAATGGTGATAAAATGCCTGTAATTACAATAGCTGGAAACGACGGAATAAGTGTTGAGAAAAAAAGAGAAATGGTTAAAAAGGTATCTGAAACAGTTGCTGAGGCATATGACTTGCCTATTGAAGCAATCACTGTTCTGGTACAGGCTTATCCTAAGGAAAGCATCGGCGTTGCCGGTGAGCTTTTAAGCGACAGACAATAATTTTGAATTAGTTGGGGAGAACAATGACAAAATCTCCCCATATAGTTCAAACCAAAAAAGAACTATAATGTAATTTATATTTTTCTTTTAATATAAACATCTTGATTTTTGCGGATTAACTTCATCTCAATCAGTTCGTTCAGGTTTTTTTCTATTTTTTGTGTGAAGTTTTTTGACCTGTACCTTGAAAGAGCCTTTTCAATCTCATCGATTGTTGACTCGTTGACCGCATCATAGACTGTCTTTTGCCAAGGGGTCAATGTGAATATTATGTCATTAAGTGGGTCGTGAGTGTTGTCAAGACTCCAAGTATCATCGCTGACTTTGACATTGAATCTTTCCTCAAGTTCTGAAATTTTATCAGTCAGCTCGTCAAGGTATGGGTGTGATGCAAGGCCCAGCTTGTGCTTTGAGATTTTATTGAGGAATTTCTCATGTGAACTTGTCATGTTAATTTCATCCCTTGTCATGTATGAGTCTATCACATATGCCTTATCATCAATAACCTCAATGATTTTGTAGTTGTTCTTTTCATCATCATATTCAATCTGAGAAAACTCATTGACGTTCCACATGTGATCCATCAGGAAGTTTCTCACAAACTCCGCATCCTCAAGATTGTCATAGTATCCGAATATATACTCGTCACCTGCAATCATCTTCTGTATTATGAAGGTTTCAAATATTCTTGATATGTTCAGTCCATACTTCGAGTTGTTCGGGTTTCTCATGAACTTCTTGACATGCCTTTGAATCTGCTCTTCAGTTGGCCGTGTTTTATATCTTGCAAGAAAGTGCAGCTTGTCCTCTATGACCTTGGCTATGATATAGTCATCATCATCCTTTATGATTTCGGGAATCATCTCAATGTCCCAGTCATTTTCAATCAGGATGTCACGTGCAAGTATTGCATCATCAAGATTTCTGAATTTTCCATAGTTTTTCGAACTCTTGTATATTGTGCATGAATTCTTGTTTTCACGAATGTACTTTTCACTCATCAAGTTAATATTTGTCTGAATATTTTATAAAATTTTTCCCTAAAGAGAGGTGCATTTCAACTGTAAAAAGTTAATATTGGAGATTTTTTTAAAAAAAATATAAATACTGCTTAAAACATTCAAAAAATAATTATTTAATGTTTTTGATGTTATTTAATCTTGATTTTGATTCACCTTCAGTAATACTTAAAATGTGGTTAAAAAATGGAGTTACTGGCAGGAAAAATTATTACAATAACCGATGGATATTGATTTAAATCTGATTAAATGTCTTTTAATTTATTATTGGGATTGATTTGAAATTATGAGAATGTTATTTATTATTTAAGATGATGATCGTCTGATTTTTAAAATTTTGTAAAAATTATGTGTCATCTGCAGGATTTTGGTGAAAAAGTAAAGTATATATGACATTTTGGAAAAGGGGTCATTGACCTTACAATCGCTGAAAATATTACAGAGAAATCTTCATTGCCAAATATGGAAGGATAACTGATTTTAAATTTAATTAAATCAAGAAAATGACAATTATTAGAACAGAAAATATTTTCAATAACTGACTTAAAACAGGCTAAAAATAAATTTTAAACACATGTATTGTTGAAGGCAATCCCATCAGTGTAAAATATTTCCAAATTACCGCTGCAATATTTTAATTGGAGAGGAGATAATGTTGATGGTTGAGTGATTTGTATTAATAATTTTAAGGACAAACATTAAAAAATGAATCGGCAAATGAATCTGAGCCAAACAAAACAGATGAATCCACATCAAATGATGTAAAAATATGGATCAGTCATGAATTTCTGGTGAATTCGATAGTGAACTTGAAAAATCAATAGGGCTGAAAACATATGAAAACGTTACCTTGTAAATTGAATCTGCGGATATTTTAAAGAAATGATAAGTGAAAAGGAAATGATGGGTAAAAATTAGCTGAAAACGAGTGAAAATAGGAAGTTACTTGAAAAATATTTTTTACCAGTAAATCGATTAAAATAAAAATATGGAAAAATAGAGTGTTAAACTCTATTTTTTAACTTTAACTGTTTTTTTAACTGTATCCTTAAGGTAAGTTGCCTGATAGGTTACCTTTTTTCCAACCTTAAGCTTTTTCAAGACTGATTTTTTAATTGTAACCTTTGCAACACCCTTCTTGTTGGTTTTTGCAGTGTATTTTTTGCCCTTGAACTTGAAAACAACCTTCTTGTTTTTGACGTTCTTGACTGTTGCCTTCAAGACTATCTTTTTGGCTGATTTTTTAACTTTTTTAACTTTCTTAAGTTTCAAAAGGTGTTTAACAACCAGATTGGCATTAGCGGATGCTCCTTCATAGCTTGCTGAAATTTTGTACTTGCCCGGAGCAAGAGAAGCAGGTATCTTGAATGTTGCAACACCGTTATTGTCAGTGTATGCCTTATATGTCTTTTTACCTATCTTGAATTCAACCAAATCACCCTTTTCGGCAGGTTTTGCGTTGGTGTCGTAAGCCTTAACCTTGTATTGGCCTGACTTGGTGTAGACCATCTGAACACTTGACGGGCCTGTTAATCTAGGGGGAACTGATTTGACAAGTACTTCATACTCGTCCTCTTCAAATCTGTATAATCCATTATCATCAAAGAAAACGACTCCAATTGTGATTTCACCGTCATCCAAACCAGCCAGGGAGATGTTTGCACTATTAGAAAATTTAAGAGTGGCATAATGATCCCAATCTGCAGTGATTTCAACGGTTCCGGTTGTGTTTCCGATTTCAATTGTTAAAAACTTGTTTTCACCCGCATTCATCTGCGCTGGAAGAGTTATTCTTGGAATAACTTCAATTTCATCAATATAATCCACATCATAGTCCTCACCAGTGTATTCAGCTTCAATATCATGAGTTCCAACGCTCAATTGTGGAATTTGAACTTTTGCAACCCCATTAACCAGTTGGACAGTGCCGATAACCTTTCCGTCAATTGTCACTTTCAGACTGCCTTCAGCATCAGCAGCCAGTGTTAATGTAACCTCTTTAGAATCCCCATAAGTCATCTCTTCGGGAGCATCAATGGCATTTATGACCTCAAATGATGCATTAGTGGAGTTTTGGCTGTTATTATAAGTCACAACAATAGTGTACTCGCCAAGAGGCAGTGAAGATATGTCCACATATACCTCTGTAGATGATTTTTCCTCAGCGTAATATTGAACATCATTTATTTTAATGTTCAAGTCCTTAATAATGCTTGAAGGGGCGGTGATGCTAATTATATTGCCTGCCTTTGAGTAGATATAGGTGTCTTCAGCATCTATCTCCACATCCATGTCATCGTCCTCAATTATTTGACCGGGATTATGCAGGGTTATTCTTGATGAATTTGAGAATGTTTCACCTCCAGTAACCTTAAATATAACATCAATATTATAAATGCCTGGATTTAATTTATCCAATATGATATCATAATCCCATATATTCTCGTCTTCCTCATAATTATAGTCATCATTATTTGGCAGTACTAAAGACTTGCTGTAGGAATTATCATTATAAACTTCAATGTATCCTTCATCATCATTGTAATTTAACCCCGCAGCTTTACCATCAATATTAACTGACAAGGTACCTTTAGTACCATCAGGTATAGTAATAGTAATTGTATCTTCACCAATTTCAAAGTCCTCTTCCTCATCTAATGGAATTTCCACATCCCCTAGATTGTCAGTATCCTCTGAAATCTCAATTTCATCAGTCGCATTTTCACTGGCGCTGACCGCACCAAGAGTGAAAATGAATATTAAAAATAAACTAATCAATAATATATTATTAAATTTCAAAACAAAACAACCCTAATTAAGTTTATATAAATATTTCTTAACTTGATTGTATATAAAATATTATACATTGGGTTAAAAATAAAAAAAAGAAAATAAGGAAATCAATCCTTATTTTTTAACTTTAACTTTTTGTTTAACTGTTTTTTTACCGTAGGACACTTGGATTTTTACCTTTTTGCCTGCTTTGAGTTTTTTAAGAACTTTTTTCTTAACGGTAATTTTTGCAACACCCTTCTTGTTGGTTTTTGCAGTGTAGGTTTTCTTGTTGAACTTGAATTTCAGCTTTTTGCCTTTAACCGCCTTGCCGTTGATTTTAAGGGTGGCTTTAATCACAAGTTTTTTAGCGGACCTTTTGACCTTTTTAACCTTTTTGAGTTTTAAGGTGATTTTATCCGCTTTTTTAGCAGGTGCAGGTGCAGGTTTGGTGTCCTCTTTTTTAGGAGTTGTATTCACAACAACATTAGTGTTTTTGGTAAATCCTGCATAGTTTTTATCACCAGTGTATTTTACGGTCACGTTATGATTACCATCTTCCAAACCAGGAACTGAAACTGTTGCCTTACCGTTGACCAAATCAGCGGTGTAACTTTTACCGTCAACAGTTACAATCAAGCTGCCTGTTGCATCTTCAGGCAAGCTGATGGAGAATTCCGGATTGGTGCTGTCGGTTGGTGTTGCAATGTCCATTTTCGGTTCAGGTTTTGGAACGTTAACTTCATTTGATGTGGAATATGTTTGACCGTTTTCATCCTCATATTCAACTCTTACATTGTGATTACCAGTAGGCAAACCGGATACTGGGACAGTATTGGTTCCGCCAGCCACTGGAGTTGTTGATACTAGTTCCCCATCCACATAAACATTCACGTTTCCGCTTGATCCTTCAGGCAATTCCAAAGTGATATTTCCGGATCCGTCAGCTGCAAAGTCATCTGGAATTGTTAAATCTTTAGGTGTGACATATACATAATATTTGGTTGGCACATAATCGTCAACCTCCCCGTCATATTCTGAGAAGGAGTTTTCAGGTAAATCATCACCCTGATATTCAAGTGTTACGATATTCTCACCCAGATTAAGTTTATCTGATGGAATGCTTACGCTAACCTTACCGTCTTTGATTTCTTCTGTAGAAAATACTTCATCATTTATTTTGATGATAATGCTACCTTCAGCATCACCAACATCAATATCTACTTTAGAACTTTCACCGATTAATACATCTTCGATTATATCAACTTTTGGTTTAAGTTCAAGTGAAACATGCTCATGGCTTACATCATATTTATAATCTTCCTGTTCATATCTAATTTCAAGCGGATACACACCGTATGATAATCCTAAATCTGAAACCAAGATTTTTACTTTACCCTCCTCAATCGGAGCACGTTTATATTCTGAATATTCAAGCTCATTCGAAACAATCAACCACCCGTCTGCATCACTTGGCAATAGCAATGTGAATGAAGTTGGAATATCATCCTCATCATATTCAACGATAATTCTATAACCTTCAATCTCAAAGCTCCTTGTAATTTCTTGAGAAGGATATTTGCTGTCCCCTGAGTATTTAGCTACAATGACATGTTCCCCTTCAGATAAACCTGTCACGATAACTTTTGCGCTACCGTTTATGACTTCACTAGTGTAGTTGTTACCACCAATGTTTATCAAAACATTACCTGTTGCATCATCAGGCAAATCAACATCAATAACATACCTTTCCATTAATGGCAATACGTCATCATCATCTATGCTGATGTCAAATGACATTTTTACGGTGAATGTGCCAGTTTTAGTCAATTTTTCATGATTTTTATCGCCGGAATAGGTGATTTCATATGTATGTTCTCCTAATGTCAAGTCATCCAAATCAATGATTGCACTTCCATCCTGAACGAATTCAGTTGAATATTCATTTCCATCGACTATAAGGGTCAAGTAACCTGTAGCATCCTCATCAGTTTCAAAATAAATATTATATTCCCCTAAGGTTATTTCACTTGGAATCGCAATCCATGAAATCTCAAAGGTACCGTTTTGAGTGGCATTTTCATAGTAATCATTCCTATCTACAAATACAAGTTTCCAGGTGTGACTGCCTTGATCCAAAGCATTAAGAACATCAGAGGAGATGTAATTTGTATCATCAAAACCTAAATCCTCATAATCATAATTAGCACGGGATACTGGAGTATCGTCAATATATACGATTACATATCCTGAGTACAAGGCCCTTGGAATATTCAATATTTGCCATTCGATGTCTTCACCTTTAACAGCAGTATTAGGGAAGTCAACATCCATTTCCCATACTGGAACTTCTGCTTTTACATCGAAATAGTAATTATTTTCAAATAACTCTTCATCATCCTCAATATATTTTACATTGAAATAATATTGGGAACCGTCTCCATCACCATAGTATCCATAGGAGGTTATATTTAATTTAGGCAATGTGATATTTAATTTTTCGCTTGCAGGTCCTTCATACAATGGAATAACTAGACTTTGCCAATTATATTCATCATCATAGAAATTATAAACTATGCTTATATTGAACTTGCCGCTAAGACCTTCCGGAGAGTTTACAGTCAAATTATTCTCACCATCAACCCAGTAATACTTTTTATACACCACATCAGGTCCTACAACTATTTCCTGTGATACCTGAGAAACATCATACTCACCAGTGTATTTAACTATAATATTGTATCTTCCAAATTTAAAATCATTTAATGAAACATTTGCAATACCATTGTTAAGAGAAGTTGATTTTATAAGGTCATCAATTGTTAAGTCCCCCCATTCATCTTCAATAGCATGATATATTTCTAGATTGCCCTGTGCATCACTAGGCAATACGAGTTCAATAGTTTGGCCATCATTAAATGCAATTTCATAAGGAACATTAATACGGCCCACAGTATCAAAAATCCATGTCACATTCTTTTTAGGATATTTGTCATCCTGATAAATGAATGTTAAATTGTTTTTGCCATATACCAAGTCATTGAAAACGAAAACATAATTTGAATCAACTTCAACGGAATATTGCTTATCATTAGCAATGAGAGTGATATTCTCCACAGAGGCATCGTCTGGAAGATATACGTCAAACGCTATGGAATGGCCATAGGTGACCGGATTTCCTTCATAAAGATAATCATTCTCCACATTAAATTGATAATCAAGATTAAAATTGCCTGTGAATGTTTTATTATCATATTTTCCATCTGAATATCTGAGCTCATATGAATGCGGACCAAATTCTAAATCTGATTCAAGATTCATATCCTCCCATCTAATACGAATACTAGGATTTTCAGCATATTCTTCTCGTAAACCATCTGTTGATGCTGAAAATACCTCATTACCATCAATTAATAATTTTAATGTACCTCCAGCATCTTTAGCTAAACTTACACAAAATGTGTCCCATGATCCAATTTTTATTTCAGAAGGAGTGTAATCTTTTATATAATAATATTCAAATTCCTTTGTTATGTCAAACGGATTATAATAGTCATCACCATCAAATACGAATCGGGCGGAGTGAGTTCCAATTGACAAATCATAATTGTTTAATACCACTCTATGAGAATAAAAATCCCCATAAAATTCATATGCCGGAAAACTAGCTACCTCTTCATTATCCAGGAAAATTTTCATGTTAGCTTCACTTGAGTCATATAAACTAATTCCAATATAGCCATTATAGTCATCCCATTCCCCATCAAATGCAGGTCCGGCTATTTCATCTTTACAATTAATATCATAACCCATGTCACTTTTCTCACCAAGAACTTCACTTACATCTGAATCATCCTCAGCGATGACATCAACCTCTTCTACTTGAGACACTGTCTCGGCAACATCATCCGTTGATGTCACAACAGCATCGTCCACAGCCGTCAGATTGTTTGCATCATCCGATGCGCTGACGGCGCCAAATGTCAGTATTGCCAGCATGAGACTGACAATCAATATATGTTTTAACTTCATAATACATCACATTTAAATAAAACTTATATTCAAATTGAATACAATTATTATTTTTAAATGTAATATAATATATACATTCTTATTTTTCAAAATAAACCGAATGAAATCATAATCTTAACAATAAGCAATATCGATACATTCAAAAAGTAATATAACTACAAAAAGAGACGCTGAAATTGACAAGCGTTTAAAAATAGATGCAAAAATTTAAAAAAAAATAGAGAGATAATGAAAAAATCATTATCTTTTAACCTTAACAATTTGCTTGACTGTCTTTCCGCCATAGGATGCCTTGTAGGTGACCTTCTTGCCCACCTTGAGTTTCTTTAAAACCTTCTTGGTTATTTTGAATTTGGCAATTCCCTTCTTGTTGGTTCTGACTTTGAGAACTTTCTTGTTGAACTTGAGTTTGACCTTTTTGTTTTTGGCCTTTTTGCCGTCAATCTTAAGTTTCACCTTGATTTTAAGTGATTTGGCGGATTTCTTGACCTTTACCTTTTGAAGTGTCAGCTTGATGACATGCGCCTTGACTGTCAGGTAATGTGTCTTTGAATAGAACTTGCCTGACTTTTGATAGAGCACGTCAATCTTGTGGGTTCCGGCTTTGAGCTTGGAGAAGGTCAGTTTCGCTTTTCCAGTGCTTAGGCTTGGACGCTTATATAGTTCACCATCAAGATAGATTTTAACCTTACCGCTTCCGGATGGTCCCTTGACTGTGAGGGTTGCGCTCTTATCAACATAGATTTTGCTTGCGCTCAGTGATGATGAGAATCCATTGGTATTTTTAAGAACATCTACGAGAATTCCATCCTCATCACCGGTAATGCCGTTGACGGTATAGTTCAAATAGAAGCGATGAGATCCTTCAGACAAGCCTTTAAGTGAAAACACAGCGTATCCGTCAACCACATTGACTGTAGCGATTTTCTTGGTTGGAACAACCCATTGGCCTTCCTCATCATCAGACTCGATTATTGCATGATAGAGCGTTGCGATTCCCTTTGAGTTTTTTGGAGCTGCAATGTAGATGTACTCGTCCTGGCCAACGGACATCACTTCAGGCCATTTGACAGCAGGCAAGAGCGTTTCTGTGCAGTTGACTGTCCTTTTTGGGAATTTTGAGCTTGAATATGTTGCAAATGCAGTGTGCTTGCCCAAGTCCAGCTTGACATTCTTGACCGTGTACACCTCTTCAGAATAGAGGTTCAAGTCAACGTTATACTTCTTTCCGTTGAAATTGATTGCAACATTGCCTGTGGCGCTTCTTGGAAGTCCTATGTAGAAATTTACATCTGTCCTGATGGTCTTGTCAGGATATATTATGGTATTGACATAATTCATTCCCAAATGGAAATAATAGTGATACAGGACATTCTTCTCGTTTGAATAGGTCTTTCCGTTTTTCTCATATGTCACTTTCACATCATATGTGCCGTATTTAAATCCACTAGGAAACCTCAAGTCTGAGCGATAAATGACATTTAAATCATAGTCACCTGAGAATTCTTTGTTTAAGCATTCTGTTCCATTAAAAGTGATTTTGACTGTTCCATTGATTGGTTCGGTGTCATGTATGCGGCAAAACGGAATTAACTCATCATCATCATAGTTTCCAAAAATGACCTCATCGCCGATTTCAATAATGTTTCCAATAATCAATATTCCGGTTTTGGATTGGCCGCCATAGGCGACTGTAAGATTATACTTTCCCTTTTCCAGATTCGGAGACAATTGCTTTTGTGTAATGTAGTAATGTGAATACTCAGGAATGTCATCATCAGCATAATGCTTGCAGTTTGAGATATCATCCTTGAAGTGCTCAACATTATCTATGCTCACGCTGATTTCACCTGTAAGATCATCAAGTGAATATACTCTTGCAATATCACCGTTCCCGTCTTCCCATAAATCGTCTTCATCCAATTCAATCTCATAATTATCCTCAGCCAGCACATCATCTGTTGTGTTATCCGATGCACAGACCGAACCTATCGTGATAAAAAATAGGATTACTCCGATTATTAAAATATGTTTAAATTTCATATAAACCACTGTTAAAGATGTATAGAATATATGATATTTAAATATTGTTGTCTGTTCGCCTTAATAGCGATGCTCCTTATCCAAATTTAAATATTATTTGTTTTAAATTTTCAATTCATAAAATGAACAGTTGTTTAGTTTTAATGTGCATGATTTGGTGATGAAAATAAAAACATAGAATATAAAATAAACATTAAAAAAAATAAGTGGAATAGGTTTGTAATCCTATCCCTTAACCTTTACGGTTCTTTTGATTGATTTTTTACCATAAGCCACTTGGTATTTTACCTTTTTGCCTATTTTGAGTTTTTTAAGAACGCCTTTTTTGATTGTGAGTTTTGCAACGCCCTTCTTGTTGGTCTTTACCTTGTAGGTTTTCTTGTTGAACTTGAACTTGACAGTCTTGCCCTTCGCCTTCTTGCCGTTGACCTTCAATTTGGCCTTTATGATGAGTTTCTTGGCGGATTTCTTGACCTTGACCTTACCAAGTGTCAATTTGACCTTCTGTTTCAATACGGTTATGTCATAGTAATAGTAAAGGTCCTCGTATCCATCATCACCATAGTATCCAATTTCAATCTCATGCTCGCCCTTTTTAAGCTTCTTGAGACTGTATTTGGCAATGCCATTCTTGATTAAAACCTTATGGTTCTTTCCGTCGATGCTGATTATGACATGACCCTTGCAGTCCTTAGGCACTTTGACCTTAATGTATTTGTTCTCACCCTGGCGGAACTTGTATGCAACGGTGATTTTAGGATTGGAATACACTCTCATTGAATAGTCGGAGACATTGTAGTCGCTTCCTGTATAGTTCACGTCAATATTGTAGATTCCAGGCTTGAGTGAATCGATTCTGACTTCAGCGTATCCGTTGCACATCCTTACAGTCTTGAAGTGTTTGCCGTTGATGCTGACGACGAGATCGCCTTTTGCATCTTTCGGCAATTTCAGGTATAGCTTGGAGTTGTCCTTATAAGTCACATCACCTGGACAGATTACCTCATAGTCCACTGTCAGGTTGTATTCTCTTGAAAGCGGGTAGAACTTGTCGTTACCGGCAAATGTGACGTTTAGAACATGATTGCCTTGTGACAGTTTGGAAACGTCAATTTCAATCAGGTTATTTACAACATCCACTGAACGCTTGAATTGATATTTCACGCCGTCGACTGTAACTGTTAGAAGCTTGTTGTCAAGAGTGTCCGGAAGTATTATCTCAAGGATATTCTTATCCCCGTATGTGAAATACTGCGGATATACGTCAAAGTCATAGGTGAAATTGATTTTTTGTGTTTTTGTCCTTGTGAAATCCTTGCTTGAAAACACAACCTTCACTTCTGTGTTTGTGTACTTGATGAAGTTTTCAAGTGACAATACATAGTATCCGCCTTGGGTTTTTGATGACCTTACCAGTTTGCCGTCAATGTAAACCTTGACGGTTCCGGAAAGCTTTTCTGAAGTGGAAACGCTTATGCAGTCATCATGGCCTATGTTTATTGTACTTGGAATCTCGATTACGGCATCCTCCACCGTGAAATTGAATGTCTTG
Source organism: Methanobrevibacter thaueri (assembly GCF_015062915.1). Taxonomy (GTDB): domain Archaea; phylum Methanobacteriota; class Methanobacteria; order Methanobacteriales; family Methanobacteriaceae; genus Methanocatella; species Methanocatella thaueri_B. The sequence continues at coordinate 186,688 of NZ_SUTJ01000002.1, forward strand.
TTGTATGGAAGATAATATCTATCCCCAAAATAGATTACCTTGAATGTATGATTTCCCAATGGCAATTTAGAAAACGGATTGTCATCCCAATGGAACACCGGAATCGCTGTTGTCCTGTTAATCAGCCTGTCGTCAATGTAAAACTCCACTGTACCGTTGGCAGATCTTGGAAATGCAATCAAACCTGAGTTAGAATCCCCATGAAGAATCTCCGCCGGAAAATGCATGTAATTGGCTTGAGGTGAGAATTTCATGACCTTCAATGGAGTAGTAAGGTTCAGATTGACGTTGTTGTAAAAGGCACTAACCTTATATGTCATGTAGTCAATCGGAGGCCATACTGAAGCAATCACGTAAAACCTCTTTTCCGGAAGCTTTATCGGAACCTTGAATGACTTTTCGGTGATTGTCTGGTTGTAGATTACCTCATCATCAATCATTACGCTGAAATTCCCCTGTGAGTCGTCAGGCAATTCAACCTCAATGTCTGTCAGGTTCTCCTTCCACATCACATCATCATAAGTGACGTTAATGTCATCAACAACAGGTTTTTCATCGGCCAAATCGTCAATTGTAACATTATCAGCGGCATTTACCGCACCGATTGTTAAAAAAACCAACATTGTCAAAAGTAGAACATTTTTAACATTCATGTTTAATAGTATGTGTTTGAGTTTATAAATAAATAACTAAACAGAAAATGACACTATCGTAAAATAATATAATTATTGAATTTAGTTCAAAACAAAAATTAAAACAGTAAAAATCAAATAAGGAGAAACACTCTCATTAAACTTATTTTTTTAATCGTCAAGGCCATACTCTTCGATGATTTTCTCAAAGATATTCTCATCAAACTCCAAACCCATCATTTCATGAAATGCCCTTAACTTATCGATTCCCGTCAAGGTGTATGGGTCGGCTATACGCTCCTCGATTTCCCTGATTTCTTCAGGGGTTGTTGGTTTTTTAATACAAGAATACTCCGCTGATTTGATGTTCATGAACGATACTCCTTTTTAGTTAATTGTATATTATGTATATTTTTATCATTTATATAATTTGATAACATTATTCCATACATTATATCACATATATCATTAGTTTTGGGCCCTGAATATTTTTTTCTAGAATATTCTTGACAAGAATCTAAAATCATCAAAGAAGAATATTTTAAATCAACATGCAATAAAGGACAAATGCCTTTTGCTTTTAAAACCCATAATTCATTTGGTCCGACAACCAATTCGTAGTCTTCAAAATCTCTGAGCAAAATTCCAAAATTTTTTCCTGATGGTGGAGAGTATACAATTGAGGGATGATTGTGAATTGATGCAACATAATTATCCTCAAATTCATCATCTTCAAAGGATAGTTTAACATTATCAATTTCACCGAAGGCAAATTTAAGGATTTCACCTGTGACATAATCAATACATCACGCATTCAAATTCAAGATTTTTGGTTTTTCTTATGAACTCGTCAACAGTCCTAAAAGCTTCATCACTGAATTCATCCGGCAAGTCTTCACGCCTGATTGACGGAGTATCTTCAGCTTTAAGTTTTTCATAATCCCCAAAGGGATCCTCACTTCCCAATAACGTTAAAATCATACAAATTAATAAAAAAATTTTTTTAAGGTACATGGTTTAAAATTGGTTTAGAAAGCATATAAATCTTGATAAGAGAAATAAAAGGAAAATCATTTAATAAATGGTTTTTTAAAGGCAATTTAACATTTTCAATACAATTTGATGTTAAATAATAAATTTTCATAACCCTGAATATTTGTGTAGACACCGGGAAAGTTCAAAGAGACCCCTTTGATGTTCTGGTGATGGCATTCAAAAAGCACTGATTGAGGCTATATCTCATTCTGATTGTAGCTGTACTCAGGCAGTCTTCCGACATGGCGAGTTTCAAAGAACATGTCCTTTTTAGCCATGATTATGATGACTGTAAGCACTGTTATCACTATTGTCTCCAGGCATTTTGTCTCTGGGGTCAACGCAATTTTTTCCTGCATGAAATTGACAAAAAAATGGAATATCATGCAGGCCAGTATCGAACGGTCGCTTTCAAGATAGACCCATGTGATGACAAATCCCATGGGGATTCCGCTGACAAAAAAGTTGACCACGAAAAGAGGATCCGCCATAAGCCCCGCCTGATATGTTCCCGGAATGAAGATTAGGGGCAAGTGCCATAAAGACCACAGCACTCCAAAAATCATGGATTCCCAAAACCAGTTCATATAGTTTCCAATGGAATCCTCGCAGTATCCTTTCCATCCCACTTCCTCAATTATTGAAGCGACAGTGATGGTGAGGAATGCTCCTGCTATCCCAACGCCTGTGAAGGAAAAGTTTTCAGTTAATGAGAACTGGTTGATTGACTGTCCGAAGGGCAGGGACAGGAGAATGGAACAGGCTATCACTATCGCAAATGCGATTATGGCCCAAACCACATTCATCCATTTCACCTTGTAGAATCCGAAGATCCTATTCTTGAAGTCCCTCTTGAGGGCATCTGACCCGGACATCATGATGAAAACCGTGGACACGATGGCCGGAGCCATGAGGCCTATCAGCATCAGCAGGGGACTGATGCTTTCAGGCGTGAATATTGCTGGAATCCAAAATATCCATGTGAAAAGATATGCCATGGAAAAGAAGAGAACCGGCCTATATCTGTATTTTTCCGTAGCGTTCACTCGGCCGCCTCCATGTCGCTCTTGTCAATCAGGTCGTAAATGAAACCCATCGTTCCGCTTTCTGCCCCGAGAAGCTTTTCGGTCATGTCTATAAATACGGAGATGTCCCTTTCAGTGAATGCCCCTTCATTGAAGGTGCCGTCGCTGATGACAAGCAGCATCTTGACGCGTTCGGCTATGTTGTCGCATTCAAAGATGCCTTCCCTTACTCCCTCATTTATGACTTCTGAGAGAAGCGGAGTGACAACATGGATCAATTTTTTCCTGACCTTATGGTGCATCAGCACGTTTTCAGGCTGGAAAAGAGCGTTCTTTATTGGCTGTTCCGCTTCGGTAGGCTTTACTGACGCGATTATGCCGACGATCTTTTGCGGCACAGGAATATCCGTCTCGATAATCTCCCTTGCCGCTTCAATCTCGCTGTCGATCATCATGTCTATGACCTCTTCGAGCATCTGCTCCTTGCTTTCGAAATAGTAGTAGTATGTGCCTTTGGCTATCTGCGCCTTTTCTATGATTTCGTCAACTGTGGTATTCTCATATCCCTGTGTGAGAAACATGTCATAGGCTATTTTCAGCAACTCTTTTTTCCTTTTTTCTCCTTTTTTCATGTTTACCTCCAAAAATACTCGTTATTTGATGTTCATATTGTAATTGACTTAATATTCTTGTCAATCATTTTTCGACTATTAGTCGGTTTTTAATTATAATATGAAAATTACAGTATATAAACATTTCGCCATGACATAGCCGTGCTTAAATCCCTCAGGCAGCCTAAAAAGCATTGATGAAAACATGTTAATTAATGAGATGAATAGTAAAATAAGCCATGAAAAATGCTTCATGCAAAAGGAGTTGCTCATGATAAGTCTATTTGTTTCAAAAAAAGCAAAGATATAGAAATTAAATGTTACGAGAGATTTCGTCGAAAAAAAAATTGGGAGAATGAAAAACAGGAGTTAGCTTCCCATTCCGCATTCAGTCATGTTATTTATATCAAATGGAAACACATGGTCCCAAAAAGATGCAATTGGTCTATTTTGCTCTTTTTCAAGATTAGTATACTTTTCAGGGATATAAACTTTTTGAACATCTGGTCTTATCTGAGATGCAGAAACATCATCAACCACATCAGGTCTTAACTGAAGTGGGGAATTCTCATCATCTTGGAATGCTATAATTGGTTTATCTTTGTAATCAGCAGCCTTTCCAGAATGTTTAAGTGAAGCGGACATTTGAACATCAGGCCTATCAACAACATCAGGTCTTAACTGAGATGTGGAAAAGTCATCGTCTTTTACGATAGAAACACTATCGACAACATCTAATGCAGGTGCGTCACCTGCCTCATTCAAGTCAGCTGCGGATGCGCAACCGACACCGATTACAAATACAAAAATTGTTGCACAAATTAAAATTATTCTATTCATTATAAATCCTCGATTATTTTAGAAAACTTGTTTCTACTACATTGTATATTAAAGACCATATATAAAGATTTTCGAATGCAAGTACTTACTTGCATCGTTAAATCAAAAAATAAGGACAAATAATAATTTTTATTAGAAAATGAAATATTTAAAATCGTTAATGAAGAAACAGAGAATTATTAACTAAATGTTTAGCGGATATTTTGAGGCAAAATATACGTAACTTATTTTATACATAGTTTTTAACGACATCAAAGCAATATTTATTCCACCGTAAATTAATTTATTTTGAAATAAATATTGATTTATACTTGTTTTATTATATTGCAATAACAATATTGCTTTAAACCGATATCAAAAGATTTATATTCTTTAAAACCTAAATTAAAGAATAATTAACAAAATTCAATGAGGTGAAAATTAATGAAATTTCACGAGGATACAATCTTCAAGATTGAAGGCCAGAAATATGGGCAGGAACTGATAGAAATCATCAACATCAAGGGAAAAATCCTGAAAGTGCACCAGACAGAATATGGAATAGTTGATCCCAAAATGTACAAGCCAGACCTTGTTTTTGAGCTGGAAGACAGAATTATAATCCTTGAATTTCAAAGCAGCTATGTGGATGTTAACGATAAGCGAAGATTCCGCTTTTACAGCGCAATAATCGACCAAGTCAAGGTAAAATCCAAAAAGCCGATTGAAGTTCATGTGCTGAGCACCGTTGAAAGCGAAAAGACCAAATGCTACAAAATCAATCCAGATTCCCGCTTTCCGATATATATCCATTCCTTAAAAAGCATTGACGGAGACAAGTTTATTAATAAGATGAATACAAAAATAACACATGAAGAGTACTTCACTGAAAAGGAATTGCTTATGATAACCTTGTTTTGCTTCATGAAAAGTAAAAAGGACATGGAAAAAGCAATCCTTGACTCAGCAGTACTGATAACCAACATTCCAGGATTAGATAAAGAGATGGCACAATTTGCCAAAGGAATAGTGCTAATGCTATGCGACAAGTTTGTTAAAGATGAAACATTGAATGAAAAAATAACAAATCTAGTAGGTGGAAACATGAAAAACGTGGAAAAATATGCGGAAAGATATGCAAAAAAATATGCAAAAGAATATGCACAAGACAAAGTAAATGAAACCTATGAAGAATTCATAATCAACCTTAAAAACAACGGATTCTCAATAGAGGAAATTATAAAACTAACCAAAATAAACAAAGACTTCATTGAAAAAACACTAGCCAAATAATTACACAATCCTTGACCCCCTTAGAACTCATAACCAACATTCCAGGATTAGATAAAGAGATGGCACAATTCGTCAAAGGAATAGTGCTGATGCTATGTGATAAGTTTGTTAAAGACAAAAAGTTGAACAAAAGAATAACCAACACAGTAGGTGGAAACATGGAAAACATAGAAAGATATGCACAAGACAAAGTAGATGAAAAAACTGAAAAATTCATAATCAACCTTAAAAACAACGGATGCACAATAGAAGAAATAATAAAACTAACCGAAACAAGCAAAGAATTCGTTGAAAAAACACTATCCAAATAAAAATAACCAACAGGCGAAAATATGGAAAACGTAGAAAGATATGCACAAGACAAAGTAGATGAAAACAATGAAAAAATTATAATCAACCTTAAAAACCATGGATGCACAATAGAAGAAATAATCGAAATAGTAAACGTGAGCAAAGAATTCGTCGAAAAAACACTATCTAAATAATCCCATAACCAGCTTTAAGACAATGGGAAAATTCACCAAATATGATCTTGTAGAAAAACACCCCCAGTAATGAATATCATTGGTGTTTTAACTCTACAATTTAAATCTTATACTATTTTTTTAAAATAAGATTAATAATTTCTTTTTTTACCGTTTAAATGCAAGTAAGCGCTTACATTCGAAAAACTTTATATAATGCATCGCATAAATGAATTAATAGGTCTGAAAAGTCCAATTCAAACGGAAACTTCCAGACATCAAACGCTGTGATACATCACAGGACATTTCAAAATATAAACCATTTTCCTATAGATACACACTTTAGATAGCTGCCTGTTTTGAATAAGAAACGGGCAGCAAATATTTCTGTTTTTTCAAAAAATTATTTTTAATCTGATGCCAAATGAGAGTTCTACGAGGACTGCACCTTATAGGACATAATATACGTAACATATTATTGACACCTGAATTTGGTGGACTATGTAGATTAGAGGTGTTAAAAATAGGTAAAATGAGATTCTGTTTAAAATAATAAAAAATAGGATTCATTAAATAGAAGTTTTGAAGTTAGGTCATGATTTAATGAATCGGAGTTTTAATTAAAATTATTTTTCAAGTTCGGCCTTGAGATGAGCAATCAAGTCATTGAGCTTGTCGACTTGAATTTGGAATTCCTCCTCTCTTGGAGAACCTTTGACTTTTTCCAGTTTGCTTTCCAAGGATGTTTTAAGATCAACTGCCTTTTGAATTCTTTCTTCAATATTGGTTTTATCTGCCATGAAAAATCCCTCTAATATATTATTCATCTAAATTTTCTTTAAAATTAGAAAGCATTATTTCAGATAATTTTTCTTCAAGCCCATTATTATCTTTTTGATACCATTCATATAATTTATCAAAACCTGCATAAGAATATTCAATCCAAATTTTTCGCATAGCAAGATAGTCTTTTAAAATAAATGGATTATTCACTTCATCAACGGCAACTGCTTTTAATATTGTCAATTCATCTTTTCGAGTGTTGTTCTTTGTCATTTTAAAAAACTGATCTACACCACCATCAACTTCTTTTCTCGCTTTGACAATAAATTTACCTATTAATACAGTTAATGTGAAAAATTCAATATTACCCATGGACAATACATTACTTAAATGTTGATAAGAATACTCTGAATGATGTCCTTTTTTACTATAACACTTCCTAGGAATACTAACATGCTCAATGTTAGTTTTTTCATAAATATCTTCTATATTACTATCCATAGTTCTCACCCTCAATCCTCAAATTCCTTGATAACTGTTTGACCTTCACCCTCTGCACCAACATAATCTAATTTATATTGATATCCAACAAATTTTCGAATATTAGTTTTAAATTCACCAGTATATTCTGAGTTCATTACTAATAATATCATTTGTTTACCTTCCATATACCTAGGCAAAGCTTTTGCTACTTCACTTCTCATTTCTAAATCTAAAGAAGCAATAGGAGTATCAATTATTTGAGGTAAAACAAAACCAGATAATGAATTTAAAGCTGCCATGAATGTTAATGCCAACACATTCCTACTTCCAGTGGATGGATCTGTTGCGGATACAATATTTCCTCGTGCTTTTTCAACTAAAACTTTGAAATCCTGATCAACAATGATTTTTTTATAATCAGGTTTCCAATGAATAGTTTTGTACTCTTCTGTAACAACTTTTGAAAGAGTTTGATATATATTTACTGCAAGTTCATCATAAATTTTCTTTGAAATTAACTTTACCTCTTCACAGAAGTCTAATTTGTCAGCAATATCATCTTTAACATCTTCATCTTTAATAGCTTCTGAAATTAAAGTATCCAATTCCTCAATCATTAAAGGATAAGTTTCTATATTTTCTTTTAAAATAGTATTATCCTCAGTTAAAGTTTTAATTAAACTTTGATTTTCATCAATTTGTTTATTCAGTTCATCAATAGCATCAATATCTAAATTATCAAGCCTTGTTTTTAAACCAGATATTTTAATATTTTTACTTTCAATATCATGATTAATTTCAAGAATTCTTTGTTTTTTAGAAGCTAAATCTGATTTAAAAGTTTTTGGATACCTCACACGGATATTACTAGAAACATCAAGTAATTTAGATATAACTTCTTCAATTTTTGGTCCAGATTCTTTTGAAGTTTCTTCTAAAAATTCGATTAAATGTTCAATATGCTTATACTGATCAGTGTGTTCTTCTAATAAAGAACCACAAACACATTCCTTATTTTTTAATAATTTTTTTAAATCGGAAACAACAAACGAAATTTCACCTTCTGTTTCGGATTCTTCTTCAAAATCTTCCCATTTTTCAAGATTCTCCAATAAATCATAAGCCATAATATGAGAAAAATTATCCGTTACAAGTGATGATAACTCTCTTTCAACACCTTCCAAATCATATTTTAAAGATCTTTTTTCATCAGTTAAACTTTGAATATCTCTTCTAATTTCATTAGCATCAGCACCAGAAGCCCCAATTTTAGCGTATAATGTTTTAATTTCAACTTCTAAAGTTTTAATACGCTCCTTATTTTGTCTTAATAATATTTTGTCATTTTGTTGGTCTTCAAGTATTTTAGACTTTTCTTCTTTTAATTCACTTAATCTTGGATTAATCTTTTTAAATTTAGTATTAAAGTAATTTTCCCATTTTTTAGCTTGAATATTTATATTTTCTAATAAATCTAACTGATATAATGTATAAACTCCATTTTTAACAAAATCTTGATCTTTATTAAAGAATTGAGTCAATTTTTCCCCAGTAAACATGAAATATTCTTGTAAAGATTCTGGCAAATTATTCATCAAGTAATTTTCTGGATCATCAATTTTTTTCTCCTGCAAGCCATCATCTCGAAAAATACTCAATTTTGAATTACCATCACTTCTATTTGAATTTTTTGATGTTTTGATAAAAGTTTGTTGACGAGTAATTCTCACATCTCTTCCGGATGCATCCTCCATTATCATTTCAACTTTAACATTCACCTTATCCTTAACATCAACTTTATCCAATGCTAATTGATTACATCTGCCTTCAATACCTTCATCTCTGAATGGCTCCTTATCATATAAACACCATGTAAATGCATTTATAAAACTGGTTTTACCTGCATCATTCCTACCTTGGATTATAGTGACATTTTGTTTGCCTCGAGCAAATTCAATGCTAACTGGACCCTTATATGGCCTATAATTTTCAATAGTCATTGATTTGATAATCATTTACTCACCTTTATAATATTTATTAATAAGAGGCTCATAATTCTCACTACGTTTATCTGAGAGAGTGTAATTCTCATCCCTGTGAGTATATTCTTCATATAAAGCATCTTTCAAAAAATCCTTAATATTTTGGTCGACATCTAAACTGTCTATTTTATCTAGAATATCCTTATTAATCTCATCCAAATTCTTTTTCAAAAAAATCCCTCACAATAGTTAGCAATTATTTATTTTTCACCTTTATAACCTGATAAACACTATTTTTAATAATATTATGCATTGTTTGTTCCTCTAAACTTAATGAATCATAATTTAATGAGAAATCATCTACAATAATATTTTTCATGATTGCTTTTAAATTTCTTCCCATTGCAATGTGCATTGACTTAATCTTTCTAAATTCATCACCCATAATATCTATATTATCTCGTAAAAAATCATCATCCATAACTTTTGAAAGGTAAACTAAATCATTTTGATAATCTCTTGGAGAGATATTCTTACCTTTAATCCAATTTCTAATTGTTTGGATTCCCATTTTGCCCCCTTCTTTTTTATATAACTCATGGAACTCATCAAAAGACAAATTATTGTCTTCAACGAAAATGGAAAGTTTATCCTTCCAATAGTCCGCAAGATGTTTATCTATATTTTCCTCTAATTTGAAAACTTCAATAAATAAATCAAAGAAAGAAACCCTTTCATTATCTAAAATAATTACATAATCTCCCTTAGATAAATTTTCAGCTTTTATCTCAAATGCATCTTCTAATGCACCATAATCTTTAAAATGAAGATATTTATTTCTAGCTGGAACTACCTTCTTAATATGTTCATTGGTATTTTGAGTTAGTAATTCTAGCTCAACAGTTTTTAAATTATCATATTGAGGAGAAGAACTGGAAATATTACTTGAAATATTTGGAGTGGACTGATAATTTGAAATCCTTTTTTCAATATTTTTAATTATTTTCAGATAATCATCATAACTTTCCGTTTCATCATCTTCTTCATAACCATCGTCACCAACAGTTACTGTTGATACAGGTTTTTCAATAGGATCTTCAGGAATATCTTCTTTTTCAAGCCGTTTTAAATAATTTTTTACAAAAGCATTGTCTTTACTAATTCCAAGATAATCATATAACTCTAAGAAATAATCCATAACTTTAGTTTCATCCTTTATGGAAGGGTTTTCAATTGATTCTACCTGATATTCAATATTTTTTCGGTTATATCCATCATAGTTTAAAATAAAAATTTTTGAATAATCCTTGTATAATTCAGATAAGAATCTTGGTGGTACAAAACCTGGCAATAATAAATTAAAATTAGAGGAATCAGAATATTCCCTAATTAAATTACCCATAAATTTTACTTCCACATCTGGAAAATCTTTTAAATAATGATTTAAAATACTTGGTTCAGTATTATAAAAAGTTCCAATAATTACATTATTATTATTGCCAAAATATTTCTCTTTATTTTTAATTATTTCAATTATTCTAAAATCTTTACCAATTTTATTATATGAATTCGGTTCCATAACCCTTTTCCTTTTCGAAAGTTCATTATAAAATTGACTTAAAAATGAGAGATACCTTTTTAAATAAATTCTATTATGAGAAGATTCATATTGTAAGCTTGAATCGAATAAATCAATAAATTGAGGGACTGTTACGTATGAAAATGAATTTTGATATCTAACTTGAAATTTTAAGAAAGAAGGATTAATTGTTAAGTTTGGCAAATCCAAAAAGAGTTTTTGGGCATTGTAATACAATGAATTTACTCCAATTTCATCCTCATTGATAAACTCTGTAAGCTTTCTGGCACTGTATGAGAAATAATCTAAGTTTCCTTTATCCAATTTAAAATCATCTAAAATAATTTTAGAATCATAATTGTAGTCATTTTGATCATCAAGGTTATATCTATTAACAATATGGAGATTATCAATGTTTTCATAATAATCTAATGAAGATTCGATTAGAATATCATTGTTTTTAATAACCCCTCCATTAAATGAAATTACTTTAGCTTTAGTTAATTCTTTAATATAGTCTAAATACTGTAAGTCATGACTTGAAAAATGAAATATAATCTTAATATCGGAAGAAACGTTTTCATTTAACCATTTTACGAAAAATTCTGCATTATGTTTAGAACTAAAATATTTATCCGCATTTTCAAAAATTATACAACCAATATCCAAATCAATATTATTATTAATATTCTCATCATTTAATTCATTATTATCAATAGATATGCGATTAATGGTATTAGTGAGACTTGTTAAACTAGAACTTCCCATTAAAACAATTTTAGGTTTGTTTTTATCTCCTAAAATAGTATTTAAATTTTGATTTAAATGTTGTTTATAAGCTGCATTAGCATGAGGGAGGAAAAACTTGTAGGCCACTTCACCTTTATTTTTAAGATAACCCATAGAACAATTTTCATAAAGATTGGCACTGTTATTCCATTGGTTTACCATACTCAATAAATAAAAATTATCATTGTGGATTCTAATTAAATCATTTTTATTAGCCATATTTCCTGCTGTAAATACCAGAACACTTTTAGATTTCATTTCAGCAAAGATATATGAAATTAATGGAATAGGCTTTAAAATTTTTTTAGGAAAGTTAATAATTAAATTTTCATCCGAATCAAATATTTTAACTATTGAATTTAACAGTAAGTTAGTGACAGGACTCAAAACATCCTCTGTTGAATCACGGCGATTTACTAAATAAGATTGCCTATGATCATCTTTATTATTTGATCTTGCAACAATCGAATAATCAAATATGTCTCTCCATTGTTCCATGAACAAAACCTCAAAAATTATTTCCAGTAACCTTTTTTAAATCTATTTTCACCTAAAAATACATCTCTATCCAAGAAGTTATTGAAATGAGAACATACATATTCTGGAAGATATACGCAAGAAAAGCATGCCCCATGTTCATCAATACATGTTGGATCAAATACACAATCATTTACTTCCAATTTTACATTGTTAAACCACTCAAATAAAGAATTTTCAAAAACAAAAGAAAATCCTCCAATATTAATATTAGATGTTGAATAGATTAAGAATGAACCCGCTTTTGGAAATAGCAATTCACCACAGGAATCGGAATTCAAACCGGTGTATAATGAAGACCTGTTTATCAAAATGTGTGCAAATGTATGTATTAATGTTTTTAAGTTTTCAAATTCCTCACTTGACTCATCTAGTTCAAATAAAAATTGTTGAGCAGATATGTTTGGAGATCGAGTTTTATCAGAATTAGCAAAAATCCAATCAACTAATCTCTCTTTATCTAAATCAAACATGATTCCTTCAGTCTCAAATGGGAAAGATAACGCTTCAAATTTATCTTTATCTTTATAACTTTTCCAATGCGGCTCAAAATGAGGTGCAAGAGAATCTTCTGAATTATTAATTCCTTTAATCACACCAATTGAAGAAGAAATCATATGAATATCTGGAATATAAGTTACTTCTTCAATTCCAATGTCTTTCTTAAAATCAAAGAATTTCTTTAATTGTTCCCCATCATCTTTAATAATGTCATAATAATTAATATTTTTAGTATCTTCCTCTTCAGAAAATCTTTCTTTTAAAATGAAATAGTCATTTAGTTCAGAATATGAAAAATCGTATTCTTCTTTAAGTTCCTCAATATCATTTTTAACTTTTTCACCTGTTTCAAATATTTTTTCTGTGCAAAAACCTCGCCTAATGGCCTTTTTCCTATCTTTTTCAGTTGGATACTCCTCTAATTTTGACAAATAAGTAATAATATCATCAATAATCTCTTCATCAGTTAAATCTTCCTCTTCATCAAAATATTTATCCCAATAATGAAGGTAGGCTCCAAGCAATATAATATCAATATCTTTAGACTCTTGATAATCAGGAATGTCTATGCTTGTTTTGACTATTGATCTAAAAATTCCCCCTTGGTTCACGTTGATAGGCCTTAATTTAGTAATATCTTTATCAGACAAGGAATGTTTACGGTGATTACAAAAATTCATCATATCCATTTCTGCGCCACATGCAGTACATCTTATTTTCCAAGTACCTGGGGCATTAATATCTTTTCTCATTAGTTTTAAATGCTCATGACCGTGTTCACTACAGTTGTGAAAAATTGATGTAATTTCGCCACAGGTTTCACAATAACCAACAAAAGGCACCTGAGTATAAGATCCGTCACATCCTGGAACTCTACATTTATTTACATCAAATTTAGACCATTCCTCATCATTCTCAAATATTCTAAAATCATTACATTTCTCACAGCGAAATGTTTTCGGGAAAATTTCAAATAATCCTGAACTGGAATAATCATTTTCATCAACCAAATAAAATCTTTCTATAAAGAAATTATTAATATCACTGTCGCTCAATCTAGTTAAATTCAAATCATGAACATTTATCCTGTCATTATATAATGATTTAATTTCTTTGAATAGAATATCTTTCAACCTTTTTTCATTATAAATAGGCAAATCTGAATCAGCTTTATCCTTATTTAACCAAACAATTTTATTTGATAATTTTTCATTAATAAACATGGAATTATTAACAGCCCTAAACAATGCGCTGTAGGCTGCAAATGGAACTTTGAAATCCTCCATATTAATCACCCTCCAAACTCTTTCTAAATTCTAAATCCTTATTAACCGGCGAAAATACAAGGGAATCCTGAATACCCCTCATACCAAACTGTGTTTTATAATATTTATTATCTTTTTGATCTTTTAAAGCTGATGGGAAATAATACATTTCACTACCAGTGTAATTAGCAAGGTATTCTATTCTATCTATTGTTTCTTGTTCGATAGTTTCATCAAAGAAATCTGCACCTAACATGTCTGAATTAGAAATATATGCTTCCTTAATGAAATTAATTAATAATCTTTTATTCATATCTTCAACAAATACCCTATTAAATTCTTCAACAGTATATAGAGGTTTTTCTAATAAATTAGACATGTAATTTAATACAGCCGCACAGAAAACTGATGTAAATGTTTGTTTAAACCCTAATTTAGTCCAACGAGAGAGAGGAACATTTTCAACTTTATCATCCAAAATTTCATGATATTCAGTGAAATTTTGATAGAAACTCACATCCCTAATTTTCATATAATCATACAATACAAAAACAATACCGAAATGTTTTCTACCGACTCTGCTTAATGCTTGGATATACTCTGAAGTATTTCTTGGCATTCCTTCAAACGCCATTACATTCCATGTATCAACATCAACACCATGAGAAACAATACTTGTTGCACTGACCAAGGATAATTTATCCTTGTTTTCTTCTTTATCTTGGAAAGAAACAACATTATTAATTGTCTCTTTAATAGTATCTAAATTATCGTCCCCAGTTAGATTGTTTGATACTAAATCATAAGTAGATTTATAAGAATTAACCAAGTCTAAGATGTTATATGACATTTTGTGAACATCTTGCTTTCTATTATGATATGTTAATAAATTTTTATAATACGGTATAACTGTCAATAATTCTTTTAAATCAAAATCATTATCCTCTGCAAAAGTGGATACATCACTTTCTACTTTTTTAATAAATTCTGAAATATATCTTAAAATAACCAGTAACAACATGTTCGAATAGGCATTTTGTTTTAAACCTACAATTTGTCGTTGATTGATAATTTTTCCATTTTCTTCAGATTTTTCAAAAAAGAAATTTTTTCCTTTAGAATCTTCAAGAACTGGAGGAAATATTCTTGTTTCTTTATGATATAAATGTTTTATTTGAGTTTTAGCTCCTGTAACAGTTGCGGTCATTACAATATTTTTAAACTTAACCCCATCAGAAAACTCACTTTTCATTGATTCAATCAATGATTCAAAATGGGAGTCGATAGTTCCAAAACCTTCTCTTATCAAGTGCATTTCATCTTGAATAATTAATGTAGGTCCGATGTTAAAATCAACTGGGAATTCAGTGCCCCGTTCATTACATGGTTGTCTAGGGCCAAATTTTACACCACATTTATCGTTATGAGGAATGAAACCATGCCCTTTTTTACATAAATCTAATTTACCGCCCAACAAATTCTTAAAACGACGGTTAGAATCAACAGCCGCCAATTTATCAACAGTTGAAACAATGAAAGTTGGAAGAGTCCTATATATTTCATCATCGGAATAATATAATCTAAAAATACTATCACAATCATGACACTTATGAACAACTAAATATTGGTCTTCATCAATGTCTAAAAATACATCACCACCACATAATGGGCATTTTTCAATGATTTTACCTTTAATAAATTCATTTTTTTCTCGTTTAGACAATATTTGATTAATGATTCTGAAATTATGACTAGGGAATTCATTTCCTTGTGAACCTACATAATATGCAATTGAAAATGGTTCACCACCAACATCATTATTCTTCCTAACTTCTTCAGCATGAATAAAAACATTAGCTATCCGTTGTAATTGTTGTATAGACAACATTCTTAATGGGAATTTAGTTAAAGCAGAAACTCCAAACTCTTTTCCATTTAAACGGTCCCAAAATGCAGTGAATATTACAATACCAAAGTATGCTTCAGATTTACCCCCTCCAGTCATAACATGGAGTAATTCACAGACATCTCTTTGATAATCTGTTTCTACAATGTCTTTAATTTGCAGCACAATAAAAACAATTTGGAATAATCTCCAAGTAGGATATTTAGAATTATTCTCAAAAGTTTCATTCATTAAATAAAATGCTTTAGCTGCTTTAGGAGTAGTTCTTAATAAATTAATATTTTCATTGAATCGCTCTTTCATTTTTTCGAATTCATCTAACTCTTCACGATATATTGGGTCGTCAGATAAATTAGAATTAACCGCATTCTCATAAAATTCATTCATTTTTATGTAAATTTTATCTAATTCCAAAAATCCTCTTTCTGAAGAAAGCATTTTAAATGAAATATCTGCATAATCCACATCTGATTTTGGAGAAACCTTCACTTGATCAAAAGTAACGTAATTACTTGTTAGAATCGAATTTTTCTCATCGTCATATTTACCATGACAATTTAAACATCTTAAATCTCCATAATATTGTTTTAATTGATCATCATAAGTGTATTCATAATGAAATGGAGTTAACTTATTATCATTTAAATTAATTTTCATTATTGAGTTGAACACAGTCCTATCATAAAGATTATAAGAACTATCGTCTTTGGATAAATCAATAGTATTATTTACTAAAAATAGTTCCAATAAAAAATATTCTTTATCGTCTTGGAAAAAAGTCCTAAGTTTAGGCTTAATATACATATTCCAAGAATATTTGAAATCAAAAGTATCATCACGTAATTTATCTAAAAAAGTATTGAAATCATTTTCAGACTGTAACTCACTAGATGGAATTTTTCTTTCTGTTTTAAGAACATCATTATCTTTTTTAATATCTTTAATTAAATCAGACAAATCTAACTCTATCTTCTCTGAATTTAATGGATTAATAGTCAAATTATTAATAGAAAAATCTTTTCTTTTCCATACCCTCTCAATAGGATAATTTTTTTTATTCCCCTGATCTTTAATACCTTCAATTTGCTGTTCAAATGATGGCAGTACTCTATAAAAAACAGAAAATGAAACATCAACATTAATTGGAGTAACATTATCCTCCAATAAACATTTTACAGAAATTGAATTCAATTCTTTTGAATTTTCAATAGAAATTTCTGATTCTGGAGATTTAGGCAATAACGCTCCAATTAAAATGTTTTTAGAAGGTAAAGAATGATGTTGTGTTATTTTAAAATCATCATGTGCCCCCAATAGTTTTTGAACTACATCATTTGAAAGAATTTTCCCAAATTTTTCATAAATTAATTCAGACATGGCAACTCCCTTTTAAGTTCAATAATATCAATATTGTATATTATTTATGTTTAAATTAATATATAATATTAAATAAAAAAAAGTAATTTACATTAAAAATTCAGGAAATAAAAAAAATAATATTAATGATTTAATTTTCATCCGCAACAATTTTTTCAAGATAATGACCCAATTTTCCAACAACACCAACAACCAAAGCATTACCCATCATGAAAAATCTTCTACGTTCAGTCATAGCCTTTGATTCAATATTTGTCCAATTATCTGGAAACATTTGAATTCTTTCAGCTTCAACAGGAGTTAATGTTCTTAAATTACCTGAAACTTTATCTTTAACAACGTGAGAACTTCTATTTGTAGTACTTTCACTTGTAAGCATGGTTCTTGCAGGAACATCTAACCTGTCTGGAAATGCTAATTGTCCCTCTGAAAAATAATATTTTTCGCCATTTGGCTTTGTTCTCTCAATTTTTTTAGATCCTTTTAGAAATTCCCATTTTTCAAGTTTCTCATCTAAAAGGTAATATTTTTCATCAACTTCATTTGTTTCAAGAACATCACCTAAAGTAGTGATATTTTTACATTGGACTGCTTCTACTTTAAATGTATCAATTGCCCCATCAATCATACATCCTGCATTAAAGAAATGGAAATCAAATTCATCACTAATATAAACAATATCCTCATAATTTTTTGAAGAAATATCAGAGTGTCCCTCATCTAAATGTGTTTGTTTAATTGGAAAATTAACTGCAAATATCCCTTTACTATGGATAATTTGTTCAGATGACATTTGAACGATATTTTTATAGTAATTGGTAGATTTATGATAAGCAAATATGAAAACTCTTCTTCTCTTTTGAGGAAATCCATATTCTGCCGCATTAATTACTCTCCATTCAACCGCATAACCATTGTCCATAAAGGTTCGTAACATTATACCAAAGTCACGACCTCTTTGTGTTGAAGGTGATCTAAGCAATCTATCAACATTTTCAAGTAAAACAAAAGGGGGTTGTTTTGCTTCTAAAACTTCAGCAATTTCCCACCACAAAACACCTTTTTTACCTTCAATTCCTTTTTCATTTGAAAGTGATCGAGCAACTGAATAATCCTGACATGGGAAACCACCCACTAAAACTGTATGATTTGGAATTGTGGTTTTATCTATTTTACCAATATCCTGACAAACATGATTGTCTGATTTCCCAAATCTTTCGCAGTAACAATCAAAAGCGGCTTGTGTTTTAGTAGAAGGCTCCCATTGATTTGCCCATATAAACTTCCAATTTTCTTTTTCAGTGACGTTATTTCCATCAAATTCAACATCATTGAATCCACAACGGAACCCACCAACACCCGCAAATAATTCAACAACAGTTTTGTCCATAACAATTTCTCCAGTATATTATATATTGTTCCATTAATATATTAATAATTAATTAGAGAGCAAATGAACAGTAATAATTGGGAATTTAAAATGAAATTTAAAACTGAAAAAGAATTATTAGAGTACACATCGAAGATAAAAGGAAAAACATTTAAAGAAATTGATTCTGAAGAATTGCTTAAACATACTAGTTTAAATCGGCAAAAAGGAGTGTTGGGTCATGTAGTTGAAACTGGATTTTACAAATATTCATTAAACAATGATAGTAAAGCTGATTTTGAAGAATTAGGTATCGAATTAAAAGTTACAGGATATATTAAAAATAAAAACGGCAGCGTAAGAGCTAAAGAAAGATTAGTTTTAAGTAAAATCAATTTTAATGAAATAATTAACGAAACATTTAAAACAAGTCACGTACTTGGAAAATGTGAAAAAATGCTAATAATATGGTATGAGTATGATAAAGAAAAAAATGCTCAAGATTTCCTAATAACAGATTACCAGTTATATGATATGTCCCAAGATATAAAGATTTTTGAGAATGATTTTAAAATTATTAAAGGAAAAGTACTAGAGGGAAAAGCTCATGAACTTTCTGAAGGAGATACCTCCTATCTAGGAGCATGTACTAAAGCAAGAACTTCATCAGATCGGACAACACAACCTTTTTCAGATATTCCTCCCAAACCTAGAGCTTATTCACTAAAAAATGCTTATATGACTGGTATTTTAAGAGATAAATCTAAAAATCCTACTTTAATTTCATTTTCAAATTTTACTACTGTTGAAAGTTATGTGAAAGATAAATTAACTCCTTATTTTGGTAAAAGGCAAATTGAAATCTATGAAACAATAACACAAAAAAGATTCAGTGGAAAGATTCCAAAAAATTTTAGCAAAATGATATCTGATTTACTCATAGGAAAAGATAAAGAATTGCCTGAAAAAGATGATTTATTCAAGAAAACAAGATACTTAATTAAAAACACTTCATTGAATAAAAATGGAACGCCAAAAGAGAGATTATCATTTAGAAACTTAAGACTTGATGAATTCGAGGAACCCTGGGAAACTTCAGAATGGAAACAATTTTTTGAAGAAACAACATTTATTTTAATAGGATATATTGCAGAAAATAAAGAAAAAAATGGTTATAGAAAATTAAATGCAGTTAAAACCATTACATTTTCAGCTGAAGAAATAGATTTGTTTGAAAAAACATATACTCAAACTAAATTGGCTATAGAAAAAAGAGATGTTACATTATTGCCATTATCTACAAATGGTTATAAAAATTATGAATTAGAATTAGCTCCAAAAGGGAAGAAAGGAGACAAATATGAAAATTTCTTTGAAAATAATACTACAAAAACTTGTTTTATGATAAGTAAGGAATTGATTAATAAAAAGTTAAAAGAATAATCCGATTATTTTTCTTCCTCAAACAGATGAGCTATAGCTGGATTCCAAGCATCATCAATAATCCCAGTTGCCATAGCCTCATCCGCTTCCATATTCCTAATCAACATAGAATCTTCTTTTGATATTTTTTTAAGCTCAGCCTGTCTAGAATGATATTTCATATTATGGCGAATGCATATATTGTGTCTCCTAACATTTCTTCTAAATTGACGAACTTGCTCATCAGACCAACCATCATGAATATGATATTCATTATCCTTTTGTTTTCGTTTGTTAGGATTATAACCATCACTTAACTTATCCAATGGTCTAAACCTACAGTCAGACACTTGAACACCCCATCTAAAGCAACATGCTCTCTTTTTTTCAAGTACCTCATAAGACAAATCATGATTAAATAACATGAACACTGCAATCTCCTTACGTTTATACCCCGCTTTTTCTAAAATAGAAATTTCTTCTTTACGTCGTTTCCAACCCTCATAAGGTCCATCCCAAGCGATTTTAGGATCTTTAAAATTAGCTTCTTTTAATAATCTTGCCAAATCAATGTTTAGTATTCTACCATCAAAACCACTTTGAGATTCACATTTAGTAATTTTCTTTTCTTTTCGTAATCTTATTAATTCATTAAGCAATTCAATAATATGAGGGTTTTCAAGGAGGTTATTATCGTAAAAAACCAAATTTTTCTTTCCAATCAATTCTTTTTCAATAGAACAAACCTCAGAACCACGATTTTCAATTTTATTTACACCACAAAACTTACAATTACGTTTACAACCCCTAGAACTGTGAATGATTTGATAATCAATATCTTTTCCACCATTTTCAAGTATGGAATAATCGGGTTTTTGATGTTCTGCTTCTTCAATAAGTCCTTTATGAAAATAATTAGCTTTAATAGATTTTCTACAATCTTTATAACATAAAGACACCAATATTCCACCAACCATGATTTTAACCTTTGGTAAAACAAGTCTAATATAATCAACAGCGGATTTTACTTCATTAAACCAATATGTGAAAACAGAAGTGACCATTACAAGATCAGGATTGTATTCTTTTATTTCTTCATTAAAAATATCATTGTTATCCTTATTTAATCTAATAAGTTTTGTTTCAATTCCTCTACCTTTAAGATAAGAACTAATTTTCAACAAACCAACTGGTAGCAAATCCTTATGATTCCTACTTTTATTAGCAATAGGGAATGCGGGATCAATTAATAATACCCTTTGAACATTATTCTTTCTCAAAATGGTTTGAAACTTCATAGTATCACATAGATCAAATACTCTAAAATTGAAAATTATAAAAAAATTTAAAATTTAATTAAATATAGTTATTAAAATACTATTTTATAAAATATTTGTTTCGCAGGAAGTCAATATTCTTATTTCAAAACAATATTGTCTTAAATAGCTATTATTAAACTAAATTACTTTAACAGATTCATATTTATTAACCAGAGTAATTTCATGATTACTATATTGCAATTCCCAGTACAAGCCATTTAAATAGAATAAATCATATTTTTTAAACTCTTTCATATCCCAATTTAAATGATTCAGTATATCTCTAATAATTTTAACATATTCCAAGGATTTTAAAGGATGGATTTTCAATACATTTCCCCCATGAAATTTAACTACTTCGTATTTATCACCGATTTTATCAATTTCAACAGGTTTAGAATCTTCAAGAATCTTGCCATCATATACCAATGGAGTTCCTTCAGCTTCAGCATATGTATCAAATGTATTGAAAATTATTGTATCATTACTTACGACTCTAATCTTGTAATATAAATAATCATGATAGTAAATGGATGATGATTCATTAATTTTATGAATATCCCAGTAGTTCCTCTCAAATATCTCAAAAAATAGTTTAAATTCTTTAAAAAGATTATTGTTAAACCTTTTCTCCCATGGAATCTTAACACCATTAAATTCACAGTCAATTTTATTTTTGAATATGTCAAAATCAAAAACCGCAACAAAGTTACTTGTGTTTTTAGATGATTTAACAATGTTAAAAGTATAATGTCGAAATTTTACTTGTTTATATTTGATTACTGGATCCCATATCCTACTAATATCCACAGGAGTTTGTTTTTC
Source organism: Methanobrevibacter thaueri (assembly GCF_015062915.1). Taxonomy (GTDB): domain Archaea; phylum Methanobacteriota; class Methanobacteria; order Methanobacteriales; family Methanobacteriaceae; genus Methanocatella; species Methanocatella thaueri_B. The sequence goes on from NZ_SUTJ01000002.1 coordinate 208,704, forward strand.
ATCACTACTTCTACGTGATTTAAGCTTACTTTTTGAACTGGATATCGGCTTGACTTTTCGTTTCTTTTGGTTTTCTTTCTGCTTTTGTTTCTTTTTTTCTTTACGTTTATAATATTCCTCTATCTTTGAGTCCAAGTCATCATTATCATTTTCTTCAACAACTACCGGATTAATAATATCAAATGTATCATCATAGGATTCACACTTGCCTAGATATTTCAAATAATCATCATTGACTTCAAATACCCAGTAGTAATTCTCAAAAAATACTATTTCCTTACCGTCAGATATTCTCCAGTTAGAGTCAATCAGCAACTTTCGAGCGGCTTTAGCTTCATTCAATGAATCAAACTTAGCAAAAACATGACTATCTCTTCTATTTGATTTTTTAATTATGAACTGATCATTTTGATTGAAAATATGTTTTAAATCTGTTTCAACAGGTTTTTCAGTTTCCTTCCATCGATCTTTATATCCTTTCTTTTTATTGATGGGACTTTTAAATATATCATTATGATAATCATTACATCGAGAATTGATTTCAGAATATTCTACGGCACTTTCAAAATTATCGAAATCAGTGTCAAATATTAATTTGTTATTCATTACTTTAAAAACATAAAATTTATCCTCAAATTCAAATAACAAATCATCACTAACAGCCAATATATTCCATTCATGCTTAATCAAAAGCCCTGCAGCGGCACATGCAACCTCTTGAGAAGAAAATCTTCCAAAAGTCACCATAATCCCATTTTCATCGTTTTTAACTGAAAAAGAACCATGATTATAGAAAATGTATTCTTTAAACTCGATAGGAATTCTAGATTTTTGATAATCTTTTGACATTGCAACCAACCTTAATACTATATTGTGTTTAAAAGGATATAAATTATTATAGAACAATCAAGGGTGTCCCTAAAATTAGCTAACTGATTGATTTTTTTAAATATTGCCCATCAAGTTTAAAAACCCACACTAATGTCAATTCCATTTTCACATCATTTAATATACTATCATTACATAATATCACTCATGAATTACAATGAGAAGCTGCGAAGTATAAGAATCAGGGAGGCTATTGTCTTTCTTATTGTGGGCATGATAGTGACTGGCATCATTACAAGGGTTACAAGCCTTGACTCTATTCAGGGTTTTGGTGAAAACCTGCTTATCTTTATCGTATTTTTGGGTTTCATCTATATGCTGCGGGGCACTACCGGCTTTACGGATTCAATCGGTTCTGCTTTTGAGCATAAAAATGAGATCATCTATCTTTTCGTGATTAATTTCCTGTTCGGGTTTTTCCTGGTTGCTTTCATTACTTTTTTTGATCCCAGCGGATTTGATACCTCTGCGCTTTCAAGAGAGTATACCGGTGCGGGTTTTCTGTTCAATGTATTGTCTTCAGTGATTTTGGCTCCTGTTGTTGAGGAACTGCTTTTCAGGGGCGTTCTTTTCAATCGTTTGAATGAGAAAATGAGTCTTGTCCTTGCAATGTTGATTTCATCATTATTGTTTGGCCTGTTCCATGGTTTTGGCGTTACTCAGTTCGTGTTCGGATTGTGTATGTGTGTGGTTTACCTGAAAACCAGAAACATCATGGTTCCAATCATAATTCACATCATGAACAATCTATTTGCCGTGATTTTTGCGGATATCCTTCATGTTGAGAGTTTCATACTCCAGATGCCCATGCTTGCGGTGATATTGGTTGTATCTGCGGTCTGCGGCATACTTGCCCTGCTTTACACCTACAAGGGCGTTAAGGCTTTAGAGGGATTATAAAGGGAGTGCCTGAATCTTGTGAACACAACCCCTTTTAATCTTTTTTGTGGAGTTTTATCCGCACCAGCCACCGATGCCGTCCCAAACCATTTCCAGGTTACGGGCCAATCCCGGACCCGGCGCATTTGCTGAAAAGATTCCATGCGCCCTGAGCATAAGGTCCATTCCACCCGCCTCGTTCAGCTTTCTTCCAATCGCCTTTACCGGCTCTGCGCTTGGAGAGTCCATTAGAAATCCTCCTGGATTTCGACTGTAAATCATTACAAGCTCCTTTACACACTCGATTAGCATCTCATCCACATTCTCTTCTTTTTTGGCTTCGCTTTTTCTTTTGAATATGCTGTCTAAAAATCCCATGATTATCACCTTAAACTATCCTTTGTGGATTTTAGGATATAAGTCGCATAAAGGAAGATGTTGACATCACCAATTATGCAAATAAATTACATTCAAAAATCATGAGATTAAAGATGAATTTGCTTAAATCCCACTTCATCAGAGTTCAGACAATGGAAGTGTCTAAAAAAAGAAAAAAGATGGATGATAGTCATCCATTAAATTATTTTAAGTTTCAATGCTGTTTTCTCGTCAACCTTACCGGTCACTTTCAGTCCATTGGCTTTTTGGAACTGCTTGACGGCCCTGACAGTGCAGTCATGGTAGATTCCGTCAACCATTAGGTAGTGGCCCTTGTATGACAGATAGTATCCGTTCTTTTTCAGTGCCCTTTGAATCTTTTTGACTGTTGCCTTGTCCTTGCTTCCTTTGGAAACTGTCTTGAAGGCTGTCTTGACCTTAATATTCACTTTCTTGGTTGCCTTCTTGTAGTATGCATCACCCTTGAATGTGACTGTTGCCTTGTAGGTTCCCTTCTTGGTCAACTTGGCAATCTCGAAGGTCGCCTTGCCCTTGCTGTTGGTTGTGGCCTTGTATGTCTTACCGTTGACTTTCAATGCAACTTGGGCTTCTTTGATTGATTTACCGGTCTTATCCTTCAATGTTACAGTGAATTTCTTGGTTTTAACAGTAGTTTTGAAGGTTTTTGCCTTGGCGGTTATTTTTGATGCCAGCTTGTTGACTGTGACCTTGACCTCTTTTGATGATGCAGTATAGTTGTCATTTCCTGCAAATGCAATCTTTGCCACATACTTATCGGGAGCAAGGCCCTTGGTTGACACCTTAACCTGTCCTTTTGCATCAGTTGTGTATTTTTTAACACCTTTCAAGTCAACGCTTATGCTAGCTCCTGCCACAGGCTTGCCGTTTGCGTCCTTTAAGGTTATGACAAGGTTTTTGTTGTCATTGTATGATGAGGTTACGTCATCGGCTGCAATCTCTGTTTTCATCTGTGTGATTGGAATTTCAATTTCAAATGAAGAATCATCCATCTCCACACCGACTGTTCCAACTCCAAGAGCGGTTCCTGTGAACTGGACTTTTTGGCCGAGGGTGACGTTTTCATAATCACTGAGTTTCCCGTTGGAGGCAAAGAGTGTCATGAGAAACTCAGGCAACAGGGAATTGTCATAGTCTAAGACTTTACCGGAAGATGCGTCATATAAGTACAGCTTGAATGTGACATCTGAAGTGCCTGAAAGTGGAATTTCATCAGGTTCAGCTGTTGCATTTAAAAACAGCCAGGCGTTCATGTTATCCTGTGGCGCTTCATCATAATAATAAGCATTGTTTCCAAACCAGTTGTTGTTTAAGTCGAGATCGAATGTAAAGTCGAAAGAAGCACCTGAAAAGATGAAAATGTTGTTATTGATTTTAGACGAATCAGCCTGAGATCCTACAATGTCATTTCCTATGAACAGGCATCTTGAAATTGACATGCAATTGGCGGCACCCAAATATATGGCACTTCCACCCTGTTCGGCATAGTTGCCTATGAAAATGCAGTTAGTCACATTGTTCCATCCTCCCTGATATTCAATGGCTCCTCCTTTAGGGGCTGAATTGTCAATGAATGTGCAGTTGTCAATAACACAGTCAATTGTATTAACGCGAACAGCTCCCCCTCCGAAAAAGAAGCTTTGATATCCATTTTTGAAAACTATGTTTTTAAGTGTCACATCACCATCCTGAACATCGAATATTCTTGCCTTGCCGTCGGCATCGATAGTGTGACCTTTACCGTCGATTGTTATGCTGCGTTCAATCTTGATTCCGTTGGTGTATCCAGAACCTTCATATGTATAATTGTTTTCCAATGTTATTGTTGAACCGTAGCCCGCATTGATTTTGCTTTCCAAAGTTGCAAATGTTCCATCATCAGTTTCACCGATTGGTTGGGTCTCATCAGCGAAAATGACTTCACTGTTCTCATCATCTTGTGACATTTCCATTTGCGAATTGTCCAAACTGACCGCCATAGTGTCATCCACATCACCTGCAAAGGCACAGGTCATGGTGAACAGGACGCAAAGGAGCAATATTAATGTTGAAAAGCTCTTTTTAAACTTCATTTCCATAATCCCTCCCTATTTGGAATTATGATTGAAGGTTTATCACGAGAGATATATAAATATAGCGTAAAAAATAAATGCCATCAGGCGATTTGAATAAAAATAATTGAATAATCAGCCATCAATGAGATGACTGATTTCATTTAAATGTTTAAGCCTTGATTTTGTCCTTATACCAGACAGTTGCCTTATACGGAATGTACCCATTTACAAGATTTACATTGATTGCATAGCCCCCATTCTTGGAGGTCTTGGTGATGACCTTTCCGGTCTTCTTGTTCTTGAAGAAAAATTTTGCCTTTACGATTTTAGTGTGTTTTGGAAGTTCAATTCCACTGGAAAACCCTTGTACATAAGCTCCAGGATAATATTGTCCATATTTTGTCGAATAGATTGTATACAATCCATCACCATTCTTCAGTTTCTTCACCCCTGCACCAGATTCCGATTTGTGAAACTTCACATTGACCTTGTGAGTACCCTTCTTCAAGACCACAACTGAAATCTTTCTTTTCTCCTTTGAAACAGGATTGTAGGCAGTTATCTTGTGTTTTCCGACCTTGAATGTGCTTCGAATTTTAATGTATCCCTTGCTGTTGGTCTTGAACTTGTACCAGTAGCCGTTCTTCTTGATCTTCACAACCTTGTTTTTAAGGGCATGGCCCTTGGTGTCCAGAAACCTGATTTTGAACTTCTTATGGCTTGTAGAATACTTCACAAGCTCTTTTGTCGGTATTGTGGACTTGATTTTAACGGTATTGTCAGCATACCAGTAGCTTTCACCGTCATCGCTTTCGATATAAGTATCAACATAGTATGTTCCAACCTTATAGTTTAATGGAAAGTACACATTGCCGTTGGCGTTGGTCACCTTTTCCTTATAGTTTCCCCAATCTACCCTTAAAGACACATACACTCCCTCCTCAGGATTGTAGTCCGCATCATAGACCTTGACCTTGAATTTAGTGTCGGTGTCACCGTAGTACTTGACCACGTTATGTGTCACGACAGTGTCGTCCTCATACTCCTCATCATACTCTGCATCATAGAAGTAGGATTTCTCCAGTGTGTCCTCATCATTGCTAAGAGAGAGTGTTTCATCCACATCATCGCTTTCGGCTGAAATTAGTGTTTGATTGTCCATAGCGGAAACTGCTGAGATTGAAACGAGAGCGATGAAGATAAGAATAGCAGCATATCTCATTTTCATATTATCACCATTATTATAATATTGTTACTAAAAGGATATAAACTATCAGTTACAATATATCCTTGACAAGTATTTTTTACAATATGAAAATCTAAAAGGAGGAAAACAAATGAACAAAAAAGTATTGCTTATGGCAATCCTCACCATCTTTGTGGTGGGAATGATTTGCGCATATGCCTGCGAACCGGTTGATGCCAAGCCAATTGTAAAAATCAAGAAAGAAAAGAAGTACTACACTGCCAAATTCAAATATAAAGGCCACAAGTACAAGGCCAAGCTCAAGAAAAACAAGAAAGCTTCACAATATTATGGAGACAAGGTCTACGACAGCACTAAAAAGAAAGGTGGACATACATTCCGCCTATACTATACACATTATCCTGATGATTGGGGCAAGAAAGGATGGAACTTCTGCAAGCAAAGAAACAGCGCTGGAGAAGGACACTTATACTATAAAATAAAATGGGTTTAATTGATTAAACCCTTACATTTCTATTTTTCACACCATCAATGGCCTTGTAGGCCCATAGCCGTCAATCAAGAGAAACTCATCATAAAATTTCACACCCCCTAAATATTGCGGTTAAAAAGATATAACCAAGCAACATCAAATAATTATATAACCAATACTATTGTCAAAAAAATCTAGGAGTTATCATGGAAGAATACTGTAAAAACTGCGGCGCAGCCATCAGGGACGGTGCGAAATTCTGCCCGGACTGCGGAAGCGAAATAGAAAAAGCAAAAGAAACAATAATCGAAAACAAGAACTTCTGTGAAAATTGCGGAAGCGAACTTAGCCCTGGTGCCAGTTTTTGTGGCGAATGCGGACACGGCATGAGCAGTGCACTGGCAAAACGTGCAAAACCAAAAGACAACAACAGGACAATCATTATAGGACTCGTGGCAGTGGTTGCGATTCTTCTTGTCGCAGTGACATTATTCAGCGGAGTGCTGACACCGGAAGTGCCTCTTGTGACACAGGACTTTGGAGTGATGACAATGCTCATTCCAGAAGGTTCGAATTATGTTGAGACCTCCTCAATACCTGATTACGGATATGGAGGATACTATGGAATGGAAAATGCCGGAGACTACTCCGATGAGGTTTACAGCATAATGATTTCCACAATACAGGGAGGGTCATACCCATCAGGAACCGTACTGGACAGTCAGGTTGGAGACATTACCGTCTACAAGGACAATCAGGGCGAGAATGTCTATTATATTGAACGTGATGTTGGAGATTATGAAGTCACCTTAATCGGGAACAATGAGGATGCCATGATTAAGATGCTTCAGTCAATTGAATTAACAGATTAAACACGAATTGTGTTTAATCCTTTTCTATTTTTCATACCATACAATGGCCTTGTAGGCTTCATAGCCATCAATCAATGGAAATGCATCGATAAACCCGTCGGTTGCGTTCTGGACATTTCTCAGCCATCAGCGGATTTGTAATGACAGTTAAAGTTATCAGGGCTTTCCCAACATTATTCCAATGTTATCCCAAATCTATACCAACACTATACCAACAATATCCCCAAGGTATACCAAACCTATTCCAACACCATCCCAAATGTGTTCCAACTCCAACCCAACAATGTACCAAACTTATCCCAAATCTATACCAATACTATCCCAAAATTATTCCAAATATTTTCCAATAATATTCCAAAACCATTCCAAAGTTATCCCAAATCTATACCAACTCTATCCCAAAATTATTCCAAATATTTTCCAATAATATTCCAAAACCATTCCAAAGTTATCCCAAATCTATACCAACTCTATCCCAAAATTATTCCAAATATTTTCCAATAATATTCCAAACCTATACCAACATTATTCCAAATATTTTCCAATAATATTCCAAAACCATTCCAAAGTTATCCCAAATGTGTTCCAACTCCATCCCAACAATATTCTAAAGTTATCCCATAATTATTCCAAATAGTGAAATGATGATTGTTAAAAAAAATAAGGTTAAACAAACAGTACATGGTCTAGAATTCGAGAAGTATTCCTTCTTTTAACATTAGTTAAAAAGGAATAATCCCTGGTTTCATTGAAAATGTTTTCAGGCATGACATGCACCGAAAGCAATTCCCCTTCATTCATTACAGTGTCAGCAATAATGTGTGAAATTTTTGGCCAGATTTCCTTTCGATGATTGGAAACGACCAGTATGTCTATATCGGAATGAGAATGGTCATCTCCTCTTGCAACGGAACCGAACAATATCATCCTTCCTATTTTTTCGGATTTCATTTCCCTTGCAAAATTTTTTGCAATTTCAATTCGCCTAGACATGGTTTTCGCTCCACTGATGGATTAATATTTTCTATATTGATTAACACTATTAAAGTTTATCGAAACAGAATCATTTCTTTTTTCCAATTATTTCCAAACATTTGCTGATTGAAAATTTGACAGTACTGTTAAATCTAGAATACTCTGTAATATTGTATTTATGCTTAATTTTAGATATGAGTAATTGAAATGCTAAAAAACCACATATTTAAAATGTCACCCACAATTATTACAATACACAGTAAAAGCAATATTGATTTAAACTCGTTTTATATTTCCTCCAAATATTAATTAAAGATTAAATATTGCCATTAATATGTTAATTTAAATATTGATTTGTAATTGAATAAAATAAAGCACATAGAATAGTTAAATTTATATTTAAGGAAAATAATATACTAATTGTGGCAAAAATTTTCCCAACACTGGAAAATATTAGAAATAAAGAGGATGTGATAAAATGGTTACACGATTAGACACATTTAAACGTAAAATGGAACCTGCAAAAGAGATTTACACCCAGGAATTGAAAGAATTCTCAAAAAAATATGATTATCTGGGCGACATAACCTTAACCGAAAGGCCAGATATTGACACGCTAGATTATCTCTTCTCTTTTGAAAATTTAAATGGAACCAGCGAGGACATATTGGACCAAACCCTGAATGAGCTTCACAATCATATGGAAGAATTTTCAAAAGCAAATGGCATTGCCGAATTTTGCAGAAACGCAACCATATTATACAAAAGGTGATTCCTGATGGATATAACCAAATACCCCCAATATCATCTATACTTATTGACATTGCATTTGTTGATGTTAAAAAATCAGTTAATTCCAGAAAACTGTGATGAATGGTGTGTTAATGCTACAATAATCAACAGAGCTTATTATAGTTCATATTTATACTGTGAATTATGGTTAGAATATGTTAAGAACTTCCAAGTCCTCAAACCTTGGGAATTTGAAAATGGTGAAAATCAAATTAGCGAACACAAACAAGTACGACTTGCATTATCTGATTTTGGTGAAAATAATATGAAAGTTGAACTTCAAAATTTGGCCATATTAAGACAAAAGGCTGATTATGACCCCTTTGTAAACATTACTCCAAAAGAAGTTAATGACTCCATACACCACATGCAAAAAATCTTCAACCGTCTCAAATTCGATTAAAAACTATTTTTTTTACAACCTCAAAATTTTACAACCTAACTTCAATATTGCCATGATATTAAGGGCATACTGTTTTATATAATTCAGAGAAATCATCATTATTAAAAAATAATACGAACAGAAGTTAACGCACTTTTTATACCTTGTTTTTAAAAATCCAATCTTAAACAACTCAAATAATACAATAAAGAAATAATAATCTTTTTTTACTGATTTTAAGATGCAAGTGAGCACTTGCACTCGAAAACCTTTATATATGGCCTTCTTTAAACTATAAAGTAGAGTTTGTAAAACTAAAATTTAAAAGGTGAACAAAATGAACAGGACAGGTTTGATTCAAGGTTTAATATTTGTATTGGTTGTTTCACTCGCTATTGCAGGAGTGTATGCCGGAGAGGCAGCTGAATCTTCACATGATGATGCAACCGATAATGTGGATGGATTATATGTAAGCGGATCAGGTGACGTCGCACATGCACCGGGAAACACTTTCAGCTTCAGCAAAGTGCAACCTGACACAATACCATTGCATATCTAATTATTAACACTCATGGAGGGTTTTGGCTTGAATACCCCCCTTCCTCCCTACTATTAATCCCACAATAATAGGAAAATTATCCAACCATTTTTCAACCCACCAAAACTTATTTTTTATTTTTTTAAAACACTCTTAAACAGCCTAAATCAATTTTTAAAGAACTAAAAAGCCTTTTAAGATGCAAGTGAGCGCTTACTTTCAAAAACCTTTATATATAGAGCTTATTTAACTATTAAATACAGCAGAAGAATTAAAACATGAAAGGTGATACAATGATCAGATCAGATTTAATTCAATGTTTGATATTTGTACTGGTTGTTTCACTTGTAATTGTAGGAGCGCATGCTGGAGAGACGATAGACGTTCTGCATGATGACACAACCAGTAATGTAGACAAACCATATGTAAGCGTATCAGGCGATGAAATTCATGTGCCTGGACATACCTGTACCTTTGACGGCGAAAATCCGATTGACACCATCCCGCTACATACCTATGAATGATGTTTACGGAGGGCTGACTTGAACCCTCCTTCCTCCCTATTATTTTACGCACAGCCAATTGAAATCCAACGTATATTTGAGACAAAAACATTCGTTTTATACGTAATCAGGATCATTGCAACTTCAATGAAAACACCAACTGAAATAGTTGAAGAGATGGATGCACGATTCAGTCTTGTTTCAAGGATACTTGGAGATTTAAAAGATAAAGAAATACTTGTTTGCGTTAATGAAGAAGATGAAACCGGAAGACTCTACAAACTGACCGAAATCGGTTTAAAAATTCACAATAACTTATAACACCAATTTTCAATAGCTTAAGCCATAACACTATTTTTTGCCTTGTTATTAAAAATGGGTAAACATTAACAAAGTATTATATAAACCGATTGCCATTAGAAAACAATAACTGAAGTTTTTGTTTTGATTTAAATTGATGGGATTGACATTAACGGAGAAGTTTTCAGTTTTGGGTTTTTGATTTTGCACTTGGATATATATGAAAGCGTTCTAGAAATTAGGTTTTGAATTGGTGATGGGGGTGTTAAAGTTTAAAACTAAATAAATTCCTTTATTTCACTTAAATTAAAGTTATTATATATGTACATATATATCCTTTGATAAAATTTCGATATTAAGGATAAAAATAGTTAAAGGTGATATTATGGGTTTATTTGATTTTTTTAAGCCGAGTAAAGAAAAAGTATTGAAAGAAAGTGTGGATGAAATTGTAAGGATATATAGCCGTAACCCTGGTGGTTTTATAATGCGTTCTCCTGAGTCTCAACCTTTACGTAATATTGGACAGAAATTATATGATGCTGGAGGGATGGGTCTTATGCTTAAAGCACATAGGATGGCTACAATGAGAGGAGTTAATGGTAGAAATCTTGAAGCATGTTGGGATGGCGTTGGTGAATGGGCAGGATAAATTCCATAATTTAAATTTATAAATATATTTATGTACAAATCAAAGGGGAAAACGAAAATGATGATTCAATGACATTAAATGGTGTTAATGGATATCTGCATCACTTTGAGAAAAGTGGTAATTATTTTTTCTATTATGCAAAAGACAACAAGTCTGTTGGAATTTTAACAAACAATAAAGACATAATTGGAGACTTTATTATTTCTTAGGAAAAGTCAATCAAATTCATGTATTAAAAAATTTTTTATATTAAGGATGGTGAAAAATGAATATTAGAAAGATTTTAGTCATTTTTTTAGCTTTAATAATGACTGTTTCATTAGTAAGTGCTGTTAATGCTGGACTTTTCGATTTTTCAGGAAATGATTCTGGAATAATTGATGGTAATATCCAATCTTCCTCATATGATTTCAGGGTTGTTCCATCAACCGAAGTAACCACAGGAAATCATGAAGATTTGGCATATTTCGATTGTGATATTAAAATTGAATTAAATGCTTCAGAAGATCAATTGAATAAACTTCAAAATGCAATTGATGAAAATAAAACCATTGATATTGCTGTTGTTCCTGAAGATACATCGATTATTTCAGATGTAAGTTCAAACAATGATAATATAAGTATTAATGATCTTTTTAGTGAGTTGAGTTTGGAAAACAATGTTTTAAATGTACATGTTAAAAATCAACCAGCAAATAAGTTTAACAATGCTGTTTCAGATTCAAGTAAAGGTTCAATTACTTCTGGAAAACTGATAATCAGCGAAGAAAACTTCGAGATTAACTTTAGTTAAATTAAATGTCAGTAATATATGGGGGGAAAAATGAATATTAAAAAAATTTTGGTAACTTCATTGGCTTTAACAATGATTGTCCTATCAATGAGTGCTGTTAATGCAGGATTCTTCGATTTTTTATCTGATGTGCCTGAACTTTCTGAACAAGATTTTGAAAATTTTACAATGAAAGTTCCAGTAGATTCAACATTCAAAGAATCCAGTTCAATGAATAGGTATGATGGCGATGACAGTGAAAATGCAATGAACTTCCTGTCTGATGATAGTCCTGAAGGATCACATCCTTCTTGGAGCGATGGAAATATTTCAATTCATTATTTTGATTATAAAGACGACGGATTTTCTGATTACAGGGAGGTGTTAAGTGCTCAAATTAATTCTATTGCTGAAATTTGCATTCCTGAAAATGAAAGACAAGAGGGAGACTTACATATTTTTACAGCACACCCAAATGATCATGATGTGTATGTAGTATGTAAAGAATCAAATAACAAATTGATTGTTCTAACAGACACCAATATGAATTTGGATTTGTTAAAAGAAATGGGAAATTCGGTAAAATTTAAATGAAAACAATTTGAGAAAAGAATATTTTAACAACCGATTTAAAAAATGTGGGGTAGTTCAAATTAAAACAACTTAGGGATAGATATTCATGTTGCAAACAATGTTAATTTTGAGGACAACATTGAATAATTATCCTCTTCTTTTTTTATTATTAACAATTAGTGTTCATCCTTTTGAATAATTTCTGCAAAAATATTCAATGAAAATGAATTATTTTTTAAAAATTAATCTTAAATAACTTATTTCATAATTTAAACTGATAATAATCAGTTATAAGTAATTTTAAGATGCAAGTGAGCACTTGCAGTCGAAAACCTTTATATATGGGCCTCTTTAAACTATAAAGTAGAGTTTGTAAAAAACTTAAAAAAATTAAAAGGGGCAAGTTAAAATGAACAAAGCAATATTGATTCAAGGCTTAATATTTGTATTGGTTGTTTCAATCGCATTTGCAGGAGTCTATGCAGGAGAAGCCGGAGACGCCCCACACCATGACACAACCGAGAAGGTAGACGGATTGTATGTTAGTGGATCAGGTGACGTGAGTCATGTGCCGGGATACTCCAATTCATTTGGCGATGCCCCTCACATTGAAAGCGCAGCACCAAACATTTAAACTTGAATATATTTACAGGCGATACTATTATACTTCATCCCCGCATAGAAAATCAATTATGTTAATATGTTTAACACCCTCTTTTGAAAAGTCATGATTTTCAGTTGTTATCAATATTGATTCAAATTTATCAGAAATTCTCAATAATGGTGTGATTTCACGATTTAGTGTCTTTTCACTTGTTAACCTATAAGAAACTTGAATATACTTGTATTTACCTGATTTCTCACATACAAAGTCCACTTCAGTATTGTCGGGATGTCTCCCGATATTGATTTTGTATCCTCTTCTCAAAAGCTCCACATAAACAATGTTTTCAAGAATTTTAGTAACCTTCAACATGTTGTCTTCTATTAGTGCATGGTGAAATCCATGATCTGTCAAGTAGTACTTTCCAAGTATTTTCATTTCTTTTCTTCCTTTAAGCTCAAAGCATTTACATTTGGAAATGAAAAATGACTGGTTTAAATATTGATTGTATTTAAGCAATGTGTCCTGAGAAGTATAGATGTTATTGCTTTTCAAGTAGTTCTTTATGCTTTTGGATGAAAATATTTCACCAGTACTGCTAATCATATATCTTACAAAGCGTTGCAGCAAGTCAATGTTGTTTATCTTAAATCGAGAAACCACATCTTCAAATAATATGGAATTATAAATGTCTTTCAGGGCCAATTTTTTAAATTCATCACTGCCCAGTGACAGTATACCTGGCATGCCTCCAAAGTTAAAGTAATCATCATACAGCTCACTTATTGTGTCTTTTGTTAATTCCATTCCCTCTATTTCATTTTTATACTGCAGGAATTCCTTGAATGAGAATGGATAAACATTGATTGTGAGATATCTTCCGGTCAAGAGTGTTGCAAGTTCACCGGACAACAATTTTGAATTTGAACCTGTGATATAAATGTCTGAATCGATTGAAACCCTATAACTGTTGATGGATTTTTCCCATCCTTTAACCTGTTGGATCTCATCAAAAAACAGATATACTTTTCCCTCAAGATTATCTGTTTTGCTGTAAACAACTTCATCTAATTGTTCGCAACTATCTATATGAGCATATTCTCGTGATTCAAAGGAAATGAATATTATATTTTCTTCTTTTACTCCCATTGATTTGATTTCATCAATAATATTATACATTAAACTAGTCTTACCAGACCTTCTAATTCCAATGTATACCTTAACAAAATCAGAGTTAACATAATCCTTTAAGTTATCAACATAATCGTAACGTTTGATTAATTTATTCATCATGAAATTTCACCCCTTTATATTTTAATAAAAAATACATTTTATAAAAGAAAATTTTTAAAATATATAAAAAAATTCTTCCTATAAAAGAAAAATTTTCATAAATTAAAAAAAATTCCTCCTATAAAAGAAAAATTATCTAATTATATATTAATAGAAAAAGACATATAATACTTTCGCCAATTCTGCACTTAGCTTACAAGATACAACTGATATTTATACACATATTGATTTGACTTTAAAAACTAAAAAAAAAGGAGTACCTATTAAAAAATGATTAAATGAAAAATGCAAAAAAAGAAAAAAGTGCAGATGCAATTGCATCCACATTAGATTTAAATTAAACCGAGCTTTTTGGCTGTCTTTTCATCAACTTTACCGGTCACTTTAAGACCTTTGTCATGCTGGAACTCCTTGACGGATCTCTCGGTGCAGCTTTGGAACTTGCCGTCAACCTTAAGGTAGTGTCCTTTGTATGAGAGGTAGTATCCATGGTCTTTTAAGGCCCTTTGGATTTCCTTAACAGTTGATTTGTCCTTGCTTCCTTTGGAAACAGTCTTGAAGGTGACAATAACTTTGATATTGGCTTTTTTAGTTATTTTGTTGTAGTACTTGTTTCCTTTATAGGTTATTGTTGCCTTGAAGGTTCCTTTCTTTTTGAGATTTTTAATCTTGAAGACCGCTTTACCTTTACTGTTGGTAGTGGCCTTATAAGTCTTTCCTTTGACTTTCAGGGTGACTTTGGCCTTCTTGATTGCCTTGCCGGTATTGTCCTTTAAGGTAATAGTGTATTTTTTGGTTTTGACACTGGTTTTAAAGGTTTTCTTTTTGGCGGTAAGTTTAGGAGTGGCCTTTTTGACAGTGACTTTAACATCCTTGGTTGACTTGTCATAGTTAGTGTTGCCGTTGAATGTTATTTTTGCAGTGTATGTTTTAGGAGCAAGTCCATTGGTTGATACCTTGATCTGACCATTTTTGTCTGTGGTGTAGGTTTTAGCACCGTTCAAGTCAACAGTTACGCTAGCACCAGTTAACGGATTGCCGTTGCTGTCTTTTAAAGTGATTACCAACTCTTTGTTGATGTTGTATGTTGTGGACACATCAGCACCGGTAATGCTGGTTGCCTGTTTGTTTACAGTGAATGTTTTTGTGTCGTTTGATTGATGGTATATTCTGCTTTCGTTGTTGAGTATTGTTATTGTGTATTCGCCAGCGTCGAGGCCAATAACAGTAATAGTGTCATTTGTGATGATTATTTTATCATCGGATACTCCATCAATTGTTACTGTTACGTTGGTTTTGTTTTCAATAGTGTATTTGATTGTAACGTTGTTTGGATATATGGTATTGTTAATTGGTTCGATTGTGACTTTGGAATCGTATTTGATTACTTTAACATTTATTGTTTTGTTTTCAGCTGCTGCATAATCATCATTACCGGCAAAACTGACTGTAATGATTGCGGAGCCTTCACCAACAGCTACGATTTTTCCATCTTCAACTTTAGCAACAGTAATGTTGTTTGAAGTGAAAGTTAACTCACCCACATCTGCAGGAGTTAATGCAGCACCAGTACCAATGGAATCCCCTACAAGCAATTCGACAGTTTCATTTACAATTGTGATTTCAGTTGGAGTTTTAGAAATACCGATTGTTGCATTTGTAATTGTTACATTATCCAATCCAACATATGTTGCATTGACCTGATAATCACCATAAGCATCAAATTTATGCACTGCCCACCAGGTACCATTAGTGCCATAGGTTGCCTCGATTTGAGTGCCGTTTGGTAAGATAAATAGTAATTTATCTGGCATAAGCTCACTGTAAATATTGGATTTTGCAGTGATGTTAACAGTCTTATTAGTTGTTGTCTGAGAGGTGACATTCACATTGAATTTAGTGTTGTTTGAGATTGTTTTTTCAGCTTCAGTATAGTATGAATCTGCGTCATGGCGAGCGCTTATGTAATAATTTTCACCTGCACTTATATCCAAAACAATTGTACCGTTTTCATTTGTGATTATAACATCATTTAAAACAAGTTTATCATTTACAACAACGCCCACAGTGATATTTTGACCAGCAGCCTTATTGGATCCAGACATTGTAGCACTGACTGTTGTAATTCCCTTTGCTCCCCAATATGTCACATTGGTAAAAGCAACTTCAGCATCAATTCTAGAATAAATTGCATTTAAAAGGTTATTCTGACCTATGAATGTGATTGTAATATTATTTTCAGTTTTAACAATATCTAAAGCTCCTGCATTTGCCCTATTGTTTAAGAAAGTAGAATAGGAAACAGTTAAAGTATCTGAAGAATCCCCTTTGTAGAAGTAAATTGCAGAACCAGTAGTAGCATTATTACCAGCAAAATTACAATTTGACACACTACCAGAATCCATCCAGATAGCACCACCATTATAAGTTGCAGTGTTACCAGTAAAATTACAATTTGTCACATTACCAGTATTAGAGAAGTAAACTGCACCACCATCTCCAGTTGCAGTGTTGCCAGTAAAATTACAATTTTCAACACTACCAAAAGAGATCCTAATAGCACCACCCCAAGAGTTAGTACCAGTTGCTTTGTTGTTAGTAAAATTACAATTTGTCACACTACCAGTACCTTGATAGAAGTAAACTGCACCACCATCTCTAGTTGCAGTGTTGTCAGTAAAATTACAATTTGTCACATTACCGGCACTATAGAAGTAAACTGCACCACCACCATCATACTTGACAGTTCCAGTTGCTTTGTTGTTAGTGAAATTACAATTTGTCACATTACCAGTATTAGAGAAGTAAACTGCACCACCATCTCTAGTTGCAGTGTTGTCAGTAAAATTACAATTTGTTACATTACCAGTTTCATCAAAGTAAACTGCACCACCATAACGAGATGCAGTATTGCCCGTGAAATTACAATTTGACACAGTACCTTGATCCAAGAAGTAAACTGCACCACCATAGTATGCAGAGTTGTCAGTAAAATTACAATTTGTCACAGTACCTTGATACCAAAAATAAACTGCACCACCATCTACAGTTGCAGTGTTGCCAGTAAAATTACAATCTGTCACAGTGGCAGTATACTCACTCATATAGTAAATAGCACCTCCAGTAGGTGCGGAGTTACCTTCAAAATTACAATTTTCAACAGTAGTATCATACTCATTTTCACCACCTGCAAAGAAAATTGCTCCACCACCATTACCTGTTGCAGTGTTGTTCACAAAACTACATCCACGAACAAGATTAGAATTAAGATATGGAAGTATTCCACGATTATGCCAATAGATTGCGCCACCATCATCTGTTGCAGTGTTGTTCACGAAACGACAATCTAAAACACTTCCCAGGTTAGCTTCCCAGTTAATGGCACCCCCATCTTTTGATTTACCATTTAGAAATGTGATATTTTTTAGAAAAACCCAATCTGCTTGGATGTTGAATATTGTTGCTTTTCCTTTGGCGTCGATTTTATGTCCTTGTCCGTTAATAATTATTCCTTGTGCGATTGTGATTCCTTCAGCACTAAATTCGTCTTCGCATTCATAATCTCTATCAAGAGTTATTTCACCGGATGAATATCCTTGTGTAATGTTTTCCTGAAGCTCCTGGAATGTTCCCACATTTGCCTCACTGATTACTTCATCATTGCTTGCTTGTTCGACTATCTCATTTTCATTGCCTGCAGACAATTCTGTTTGAATTGTATCTTCACTAGCAATCACCGTATCGTTCACATCACTGGCACAGACGCTGGCCGCACCGAATATGAATATGGCCAGCACCAGCATGAACATTATTTTCCTGTATTTCATTTTCTCCCTGAACTCCTGAAAATTGTATGCTAAAAAATGTTTTATTTCATTCAAACAATCATAAAAATACATGCCCTTTGTTTAAAACTTCTAAAACATGAATAAAAATCTATCAATAAATATATTTATACATAACTATACCAGAGACATGAAGGGCAGATAAACTGATATTTACATACCTATGTTTCTGAATGTTTGATGGTATAACATACGTTGACGCTCGTTTTAAAAAATAATCATTTCTTAATTTTTTAACAGATAACCTTAATACATCATTCCAACAAACATAATTTCATGTTTAGCGATAATTTGAAAAGGGGAGTCATAATATTCGGATTGCTATTCATATTATTGGCGACAGTCAGCATGGTTTCAGCCAGCGACAACATCACAGGCGAACCCATTGCAGAAGCGGATGAGCCTGTTGAATTGACATCCGATGATAATGAATTCGTTTTAACTGAAGATGCCGCAAACGATTCATCAGCAGTCAGCGGGAATTCAACACCCACAACCGTTACAAAAGAAAAGACTAAAATCACCGCTAAGTCCGTTAGCGGCAAACAGGGAAAGAAAGTGAAATTGACTGCCACTGTCAAGATTTCTTCAAACGCACCGGTTAAAAATGTCAAGGTTGTTTTCAAGGTTAACGGCAAGAAATACACTGCAACAACAAATGCAAATGGTGTGGCCACTAAAACCATTAAATTCCCAACCGCAAAAGTTTTCAAGACTAAAATGAAAACCAAGGGAAAGATAATGACCAAAACAACCAAGTACAAAACTGTCTATTCATGCAGCGTTGCCTTTGATGGGAACGATGACTATGAAAAGTCTTCCGCAACATTCAAGGTAACCTCTAAGAAAAAGTCAACAGTGAAAAAGTATAAGGTCATCAAGAAGAAAAAGACTGTATCCATTCCAGTTAAAAAGAAAACAAACATTAAAAAGTTCGGGAATTATGCTTTCATAGTTGCTCATGAAAAATCAGGCACAACTCACTATTTGGCAGTGGGCGGAACAAGCAAGTACAGTGAA
Organism: Methanobrevibacter thaueri; assembly: GCF_015062915.1. GTDB lineage: Archaea > Methanobacteriota > Methanobacteria > Methanobacteriales > Methanobacteriaceae > Methanocatella > Methanocatella thaueri_B. The sequence goes on from NZ_SUTJ01000002.1 coordinate 227,742, forward strand.
TTCATTAAATTTTCTTCAAACATCTATGCCAAATCACATGGAAAAAAGGTATATGCATTCAAGAAATGGCTGAAAAGCAAGAAAAAAGATGATATGCACCAATACCAATACCAATCAACAAATAAGGTATACGTTGCAATCAAATACACTGAGATTTCCTATAAAAAAATTAAATAGTGAAAATGAATCATGATTCATTTTCCTTATCTTTTTTTAATTAATATTCATTATACCATACTTTAGCCTTGTATGGAATGTAACCTTTAATCAGGCTGGTGCTGATGTGGGCACCTGATCCCTTAACGGTTTTTGTTTTGACGTTACCCTTTTTATTCTTGAAGTAGAACTTCACCTTGACCATTTTTGTGTGGTGAGGTTCAATATCCCCGTCAAGTCCGCTTCCGATATACCATGAGGTGACACCTGTTCCCTTGTCGAACATCATGTTGCCGTCATAGGAGACATAACCTGCAATGGCATCGCCGCTTTGCAATTTAACCGCCTTTGGAGCCCAGAGAACCCCTGGCTTGAAGTTATGAATCTTGACCTTGACCTTTTTGGTCGGTGTCTTGGCGGCGCTGTCCGCTTCGGCGCTGACTGCCACGATGACAAAGAGGGCCGCTATGAAAATCAAAAGGATAATTATGTTTCTCTTGTTGAAAGTCATATTTAATAATATTTAAAAAGAAGTATAAAAAAATAATGTTAATAGCCTGTTATCAGGCTATTAAGAAATCACCAATAACTTTCTCATCGGTTGATGTTATTGTTACCAGTTTGTCGTTTTTGGCATAGCTGAATATGTAGATATCATTTTCTTTACTTGAATACCCATCAATACCGTTGAGGGTGGCTTTTTCCCCACCGATTGAACCGACAATCTCATCAGTTACCTTATTTTCACCGTAATCCGCCACCAGTATGGAAACTGCAGTGCTACCTTTCTCATATAGTTTTTGGTCAAAGGTGTATGATATGCTTCCGACTGATGTCTTCTCGTCTTCAGCAGAATAGTTTGCATCCTCCTTGAAGCCTGCCGGAATGTTGAAATCAATACCGTCTATGGTGACTGTTTCATTCTCACCGCCCAAAAGGTCTTCAAATCCGAATGCAGAAACTGCACTTACGCTTGCCGCAAGGACAAGCAATGTTAGTAGAGCCAATATCTTTTTGTTCATAACATTACCTCCCATAGGTATTTAATAATATGTTGGAGGTTAAAATATATTTAATTGGAATATATTTTTAACAATGAACTAAAAGAATGCTAATAATCTTTTTCCATTACTCCAATCATCAATGGCATGTTTTCGGATTTTATGACCACGAGCTTGTCATTATCCTCATAAGAGAATGTGTATGTTCCATTCTTATCCACAAGATATCCATCAACCAATCCGAGCATTGTTTTGCCTGAGGTGATGTTTTTGGTCTTGTTTTCCTTGACCTTCTTCACTGTGCCGTTTTCAACGACACTGATTTCAAGCTTGTCGCCACTGTTTTTGAAGTGCATCTCGGTGCTGTTTTCAAATGTAACCTCGTAATCTGTCGGCACTGTGAAGTTAATGTCATTGATTTCAAATATTTCAACTTCCCTGTATGCAAAGTTTCCATGGTCAGGAGTGAATGTTTCGGCTGATGCGAAACCGACACAGACAAGAACAAGAATCATTGCAAAAAGATACTTGAATTTCATAATAATGAATAGTCGGTGCATATTAAAAAACATTTCTATACAAAAAAAGTAATGTAAATATAACTTTAAATCTAATTTAATGAAACATAAGTCAACAAAATAATTTTTAGGCACATAAAAATAATTATATCTTTAAATAAGACCTGATACCATAATATAACTTGTAACATTTTCCCGTGTTACAAAAAAATTTTTTTAGTTAAAGTCCTAAAGGATCCATCCTTCCTTTAGGGCAAACTATATTGCTCATTTTAAAAAAAAAAGTTTATAAGACTACTTCAAATAATCTTGTTTGGTTTGTGGCTCCAACCAGTATTCCGGTATCGTTTTCAACATATGCGAAATATGTCAAATTGTTTTCAGTGTAATTCCAGCCCTCATGGCCGTTTAATTTGGTTTTGGTTGCGCCGTCCTTTTTAAGCTCATCAAGACTCATTCCCATCCAGTCTGAGATTACGGTTATCTGGATTTCACCATGAGCCTCATTGATATAAAAGCAGGTCTGTCCTTCAGAGCCAAGGTCATTGAAATCCTGTGAGTCTTTCAGCTCGCCGAATCCTTGGGGAATGGTAAAGTTAACACCTTCAAAAGTAATGTTTGTAGTGTTGTTGAAATAATTGATGTCATCGCTTGCATTTACCATGCCGATTAGTAAACATGCGAATAGAATTACTGAAAATACCTTAATCATGTTCATGATTAGTATTCTGTATATCATATAAAATAAATATTGTGATATGCATGGGAAAAAAGTATCATTAATTTAAAAGATAGCCCAAATAATTAATAATGTTGTTCCAAAAACTATTAAAATTATTAAAGACAAAGTAAATTTAATTAACTTAAACAAATTGAAAACAAATTATTATTTTAGTAATCTACATGGAGTGATAAAATGGATACAAATTCATTAAAAAACGGAATTTTTTCATTCATAATACCTGGGCTTGGACAGGCCTTGAGCGGAGACAGGCAAAAGGGACTGGCACTGTTCGGAGGAGCAGTCATATTGCACCTGTTAATATGGTTTTTACTAAACAACCCACTTGGAAGCCTAATACAAACCTTATACCACCTGTATGCAGGTTATGATGCATACAAAAATTATTAAAAAAAAGAGAATTGAAGCAAATGAGTTAATCATTTGCCGGTTTAATTTTATATAACACAAATGCCGCAACCAATACGCCAACAATAATTATCAAGTCAACTATTATCTCGAATTCGGCTGCAGTTGAGAACAGTTTAATGATACCGATTACCCACATCACGATTAAAACAAGCGGCAACAGGTATTTGATTACAAATGTCCAGATTCTTCCAACTGAGAATGTTGAAAACTCGTTAAGTGCTGGAAGGAACTTGTCGACTCCGTAGAACCATGCAAATATGATACACTGGATTCCGATAAGGAGCAGAATACCGAACTCATTTACAAAACCGTCAATGATTCCGACCAGGTAGCTGCTGATACCGGTTGTAAGAATCAATGAGAATATGCATCCAATCACAGACAGAACTGTTGCGGTTCTTCTTCTTGTCCAACCGAGTTTTTCAGTTGTTGAGTTAAGCATCGGTTCGAAGAACCCTAATGCTGAAGTGATTCCTGCAAACAGAATCGCCAGGAACAATAGCGGTGCCATTATTCTTCCGATCGGTCCCATGATGTTGAAAATCATTGGGAATACAATGAATATCAGACCGGTTCCTTCGGTAATCAGCTGAACCATAGGTGTTCCGCCGGTGTATGACATGTAACCTAAAATTGAGAAAACACCGAATGCTGTACAGATTTCAAACAGGGAGTTTGAAGCAACAACAATCAGAACATTATCAATGAGTTTGGAGTTTTCAGGAAGGTAACTGGCATATGTAACTGCAATTGCCTGACCCATACTCAGGGAGAAGATGATTTGTGCAAATGCTGCAAGCCAAATGTTTACATCCAAGAGTTTTCCCCAGTCAGGAGCGAGCAATGTTGTAACACCGATTCCTGCACCAGGCAATGTCAATGCATAAATGATAATAGCTCCCATTATGATAAACAATGCTGGAATAAGAATCCTGGAAACCTTACCGATACCCTTATCAACATTCTTGTGTGAAATGAACCATAAAACTATCCATAACAGTAAAACACCGATTGTGGTCGGGAAAAGCAGGAAACTGGCATTGGAAAGGTTTGAGCTTCCACCTACATTGTTAACAAAGTAGTGTGCCGCATCAGTTCCCCAACTGAAGGTGAAACTGCTTGCAAGATAAACCAAATCCCAACTCAGGATTACCATATAATAGATTGTAACAATAAAAACAAATAAAACCAAAATCCAAGCGATTATCTCGAACTTCGGATTGACTTTCGACATGATTTTTGAATAGGATTCCTTGAATGAGAATCCCACACCGTACTCTAGTATTAAAAATGGAATTCCCATGATAGCGATTGCTATAAGATAAGGAATGAAAAATGATCCTCCACCATTGGAATAAAGAACATAGCTGAATCTCCATATGTTTCCAAGTCCAACGGCAGCACCAATCATAGCAAAAATAAATGATAATGATGAATCCCATTGCGCATGTTCACTCATAATACTATATATAATATTCCTAACATATAAAATTATTATGAATGTATTTGACAAGTTTATAATAGGTGACACTGCAAGCATTAACTGGTGCTTTGAAAACAGGCATTTCATTGAACGATTGGATGACAATGGGATAAGCCGTGAATATGTTGTGGATTGCCTGATGAACGAGGATCCAATCACCTATGAACATGTTGAAAAAGAAAAATATGCAGTTGTCTACAATGCCCCACCTGGAAAGGATTACAAGGAAATAAGAGTATTGATGGCATGCACAGGCAATTCAATCGACCTTGTAACCGTAATGAGAAACAATGAAACAACAACCAATCGCCAGAACAAGCAATATCAAAGTGAAAAAAAGAAAAGCCTTGAGAAAAAACGCCTTAAGGCATTATCAAAAAGAAAATGGTAAAAAGGTTAATTAAACCTTTTTAAAATTCAAATAATGGCTGATACCGATTCGGAACAGTATCACTCCTTTTGCCCCACCCTTCATTGCAGCCTTTGAATCCTTAATCAATGTTGAGTGAGAGAGCTTTTTAACGTTGTCATCGGAATGATATGACTGAAGGCCAGTCCATATCTGAGCACCGTTTGACTGGCTAACGAATGCCTTGGTTACAGATGTAATCCAGGACCTGGTCTGATGGTAATTGCCCTTATAGACCATTGGAATCAATGCATCAGCATACTTACTCATTGTTGAGACATCCTGACCGTAATAATATGTCATCGCACTCGGCTCAGGCATCAGCGCCGCCGAAACAATGCAGTTCGGCCTCACCTTATGAATCTGTGTGGATGACTTCTTCATGAAGTAGTTGATTGCACGGTTAGGATCCTTATAGAGGTGTGCGGTTCCGCCGAATCTCACATAATCAAAGTGAATACCGTCCACGCCCTTGATTTTAGCGTATTTTTTGGCTTCCTTGATTTTCTTGTTCAGGAATGAGTATTTAATCTTGTTGTTGTCATTAATCGGCCTTACCCATTTGCCTCCGCTGTAGCATACCTGCATCCAAAGGTGAACCTTCATGCCGTACTTGTGAGCCTTCTTGATGAATGAAACTACACCTGACTTACCGTAGACTGATAACGCCTGAACATGAAGCAAGATGTGCTTGGTTCCCTTTTTGGAGAGTTTCTTGAGATTCACACTTTTCATGTGAGCAGGCCACAGCCAGTACCCGTTGCCCTTTGCCATCTTTGCCTTTACCTTAATCTTATAGGACCCGCTTGAGGCAAGGTATGGCGAAGTCTTCTTGAAGGAGTACTTAATCTTATAGGTGCCCTTTTTAAGGTTCAGATAGATTTTTGCATTACCGTTCTTGTTGGTTTTGACACTGTAGGTCTTTCCTGCAACCTTGAATTTGACAATCTGGTTTTTTATGGCCTTATTGTTGGCATCAACCAGCTTCACATAGAAAAGGCACTTTGAACCCTGACGATAGTTAATGTACTTGTCGCCCAACTTCAATTTTGTCTTGGTTGGAGCCTTGATTGTGACCTTGCATGTGCCTGTTGCATTGCTTGTCAAATCATCCCCCAGGTATGTTATCTGAGCGGTGTATGTGCCCTTGGTCATGAGAAGCTTTAAGGTGACTACACCCTTGCTGTCAGTGTACATCTTATAATTGATGCCGTCCAGATAAATATTAATCTGTTTTGAAGCCAGTGCAGTGCCGTTTGCTGTCAGTTTAACCTTGAATGTTGTAGTGAATTCCTCATACCCAATGACATTTGAGGCGGTTATTGTGGAAGGAGTCTTGTTGACTGCAGGCTCCTCCTCGCCAGTTGCCTCTTCACTGACAATGCCTGTTGAATTTGAAGAGGAGAGTTCGCCTGTATTTTCACCGTTATTTTCGGGCAAGTCATCTACGGTGGCCACTTCATGAGCTGTTGGATTATCAGCAATCACTGTTGAATTGTCATCTGCTGAAACAGCAGCGACTGACAGCAATGTTAAAATAATTATTAAAAGCATCAATATCCTTTTCACGCTTTACACCTCATTGAAGTTTATGAAATTAAGCAGTCCGTACCTGAACATTATGACACCATATGCTCCGGCAAGTGCCGCTGCATCGGCATCATTCATCAGTTCCTTGGCGGACAGTTTCTTCAGGCTTGAATCTGACTTGTATGTCTGAAGGCCGGTCCAGATTTTTGCTCCCTTGGATTGCTTAGCAAAGGTTTTCGTTACGGACTTGATCCAACTGGTGCCCGCATTGTAGTTACCCTTATAGACCATTGGAATTATTGCATCAAGGTATTTGCTCATTGTAGGAATGTCCTGGGCATAATACTTTTTCATGGAGGACGGTTCAGGCATTACTGCCGCTGAAACTATGATCTTCTTGTTGACCTTATGGACTGCCTTGGATGCCTTCTTGACAAAATGGTTCACAGCCTTGACTGCACCATCATATTTATATGCATTTCCAGGATATCTCACATAGTCAAAATGGATTCCTCCAACGCCCTTGACTTTTGCAAGTTTTTTAACCTCTTTAACCTTCGTATTTATCATATCATAATTGATTTTACCGTTCTTTACAGGGTTCTGCCATTTGCCTGACTTGTAGAACACCTGCACCCACAGATGAACCTTTATTCCATGTGATTTCGCATCCTTAATCCATGACTCCACATAGCCTTGGCCGAAACGATACAATGCCATTTCATTGAGGAAAATGTGCTTTGTGCCGTACTTTTGAAGCTTGTCGAAGTTCACGCTTTTCATGTCAGTTGACAATAGCCAAAATCCATTGTTACGGGCCTGTTTCGGTTTGACCTTGATCTTGTAGGTTTTGGATGCCTTTTTGTATATGGAATCCTTTGCATGGGAGACCTTAATCTTGTAGGTTCCGGTTTTCAGTTTGATTTTAACGGTCGCTATACCGTTCTTGTTGGTCTTTTTGGTATAGGTCTTCTTGTTAAACTTGAACTTGACTTTCTTTTTGGCCAAAACGTCTCCCCTTACATCAACCAATTTGATTTTGAACTTTGCCGCTTTCTTGTTACGGTAAATCTGGGAGTAGTACTTGCTAATCTTTACAGGAACGCCCTCATAAACCTTGATTGTCTTATATCCTGAAGTCTTTTTGATATTGTCCTCACCGGCATAGGAATAGGTTATCCTATATTGGGCTCTTCCCAATTTAATGCTTAATTTGGCTTGTCCTTTAGAATTGGTTTTTTTATTGTATGTCTTTCCGGCAATCTTGAATGTGATTGTCCTTCCTTCCAATGGAAGTCCGCCGACGGTGAGCTGAACGACAAACTTGTTCCTGGCACCGACATAAGCAACATAATTTGATGCCTTGATTTTTGAGGTACTTGTTGAAACAACCAGAATCTTTTTTGAACCCGCTGCGTCTGTGTATCCATCTCCCTTGAAGGAGTATTTGATGGTGTATGTTCCAGGATTCACATTTACTTTAATCTTGGCTATTCCATCCTCATCAGTTAAAACTTCACTAGTCACCTTGTTCAATATGAATGTAACTGTCTTGTTGGCAATTCCTGTTCCGTTTTCGTCAGTTAGTTTTACTGAAAAGTCTTTACCTTTTATTATTGTTGTATCATCGCTTTCAAGTGATGTTTTAATGGTTTTGTTGCTCTCGGATGAATCCGCTGAATCATCTTCCTCATTGGAATCTGTCGCATTTTCCTCCAATTGCAGTTCCTCGCCACTGACTGCGACAAGGTCATGTTCATCACCTAAAGTTGAATTGTCTGCAGAGCTGACTGCAGCCAATGTGAAAAAGAATATTAATAAAAATGATAGCAACAATGTCTTATTTTTTATCGAAATTCTTTCACCTTCCTATAGTAAATAAAAATTTATAAAAAAACATATATAAATCTTTTTACTTGAAAAATCGAATTAAAACCGCTTAAATTAAGAAAAATAAAATAAAAACATATATAAATAGCAATTAAAAGAAAAAATATGTTAAAATAACCTATAAAAAGCTTAAATATATTGAATTGAAATTAAAAAAATAGTGACTTTATTAGATTTTAAATATTTGATTTGAATCTGTTAAAATAAAAAATAGAAAATTTTTAACTGATAATATTAACTATCAGTTAAATTAAAGCTTAATTTACCAGTTCCATTGCCTGTAATCTCCAATTGGTCGCATTGAGGGGATAATCCTTGGAGAAGTGATGTTCCATCAGATGCGCTCATATACTGAGGCAGGTAATTGGAAATGTAGATAGGATAGACTGTGCATTCACCGGTGTTTCCGACAAGGTCAATCTTGACGAAGTATGCTGAATGTGTTGCAGTGTTGGACTGGTCGAATATGAAATTACCCAATGAGTAGAATATCGGCTTTCCATTATACATCTCGATTCCCTCAGTCACATGAGGGTGGGCGCCTATGACCACATCCGCACCGTAATCAATCAGTTCATGTGCAATCTTGACCTGATTTTCATTCGGTGAATTTGAATACTCGTTTCCAAAGTGCATGTAAGTAACAATCAAGTCTGAATCATTATTTGCTGCAATCTGCTTTTGGGCATCCTCAGAGTCATATGCGGAATATCCTGGACTTGATCCGTTTGCATAAGGCATCACATCATATGAGTATTCAGCGAAATTCTCAGAATCCATATAGTTCAGGATGGTGATTTTTCGACCATTGACCTCCTTCACCACAGCCTGATGGGCCTCATCCTCAGTATTGCCGGCACCCATCGGAGTGATGTCTGCGCTTTTAAGGTTATCCAGTGTGTCCTGCATTCCAGTGATACCGTAATCGATTGCGTGATTGTTTGCCAAAGCAGCAATTGTGACATTATTGGCCTTTGCCAATGGCACATAGCTAGGGTCGCATTTTAAGGGAACATCCCCTTTCAAGGCATCACCTGAGGTTGTTGCCGCATTTTCAAAGTTAATCAAAAGCAAATCAACATTGGATGTGACATCGCTTACTCCGCTGAAAGGTGATGAGTCCATGCTCAAAACGCCCGGCATATTACGTGCAAACATCACATCTCCTGTGACTGCAATGGATGCATTCTCCTTATTTCCCATATCAACAACGGAGCTTGACGGATTGAAGATTGTAGCCCAAACTGCAATGATTACAAGAATCACAAGCACTATGAGCAGAATATTTCTAAGCTTCATCTGCCACAACTTCCTCATCATCTGAAAACAATTGGTTCAGCATCCACTCTGAATCGTATTCCATGATATCGTCATATCCTTGGCCAACACCTAAGAACATGATTGGCTTTTGGATAACGTAACCGATTGAAAGTGATGCTCCTCCTTTACTGTCCGCATCGGCCTTGGTGAGAATAACACCGTCAATGTCAATTGCCTCGTTGAATTTACGGGCCTGTTCGGTTGCATCGTTACCGGTTATCGCATCACCTACAAAAATGACCAAGTCAGGTTTTGACACCCTTTTAATCTTTTTCATCTCATCCATAAGATTGGTATTGGTCTGCATTCTTCCTGCAGTGTCGATTAGAACAAGTTCCTTGCCCTGTGCACGTGCATGCTCAACTGCATCATATGCAACAGCAGCAGGGTCTGATCCTTTCTGGTGCTTGATGATTTTAACACCCACATTGTCAGCGTGATAGGTTACCTGCTCGATTGCACCAGCCCTGAATGTATCTGATGCTGCAATAACAGGAGTGTAACCCTTTTTCATGTAATAATTGGCAAGCTTACCGATGGTTGTGGTCTTACCGGTACCGTTGATACCAACAAACATTACCACCAATGGCTCTCCCTGAGCCTTTTTCTCCTCAATCATTTCAGTCATTGACTTGCCCGGAATGCTGATGATTTCCTCAACGGCATCTCTCAATGCATAGAATGTGTATTCGGTAATGTCATTGCTTCTTTTGATTTTTTTACCTACAAGGTTTTCCTTTACGCTTTCAACAACTTCTGTTGCAACCTCCATTGCAACATCCCCTTGCAGGAGTTCCATTTCAAGTTCAAAGAGAATGTCTTCAACGTGCTTTTCCTGAATGGTTTTTTCACGCACAAAGGAGAATATTCCTCCTTTTGCCTCACCGTCAGCAGAAACATCGCTTTTATCTTCATCCTTATCCTTGTTCCTGCTCCAGAAATGGGATTTCTTCTCTTCCTCAGGAGCTTCCTCTTCAACGTCTTCATCTTCTGAAGGTTCATCCTTATCCTTGTTTCTGCTCCAGAAGTGGGACTTCTTCTCTTCCTCAACTTCCTCAATGGAATCCTCATCCTCTTCGGAGGTTTCTTCCTTATCCTTGTTTCTGTTCCAGAAGCGGGACTTCTTCTCTTCCTTAACTTCCTCAACGGGAGCCTCTTCCTCTTCAACTTCCTCAGGAACTTCTTCCTCTTCAACAACCTCTTCAATTTCATCAGGAGCTTCTTCCTCAATTTCCTCTTCCGGTTCAGGGAGCAAGTTTTCCTCTTCAACTTCCTCTTCCTTTTCCTCTTCTTTATTTTTTTTACCGAATGAGAAGAATGAGAATCTGGAACCTGATTCCTCTTGAAGGTTGTCTTCTGCTTCTGCTTCTTCTATTAATTCCTCTTCCAGTTTCTCACTGGTTCGTGAAAATTTCTTTTTTAATGATTCAAACAAAATTAACCCAACCTGATAAGTTAGTATAAAAATCGATTAATAGTAGATATATTGTTTATAATATTTAAAAAATTGTTTTGAAAAAAATAGATGAAAAAAAATAAAATAAGATAATTTAACCCATTTGGGTCATATTACCTTGAGCTGCAGCTGCGATTTGTTCTGCTTGAGCCTGAAGATTTCCAGCCATGTCAGTCACTTGCTGTAAGTTAGCAAGCATCTTGTCTAAGCTGTCTTTCAATTCTTCTTTTTGCCCAGAGATTATTTCACGAGCACCGGCAGCGTCTTTTTTGACAGCAAGCCCTGCACCAATACTTACAATGATTTCATCAGTGCTTTTGAGTTCTCCTTTAACGAATGAACCTGCACCGACAGGCACGAATGCTTCAACGGATTCTTTGCCTTCAATATCATCTAAAGTACTGAACAATGCATCAACTTCAGCAATGGAAGCTTGGATTAATTCAATTTGTTGTTGAATTAGTTCAGCTTGTTGTCTGTATACATTAATTTCATTGAGAAGATTATTGAGTCTTTGTTGATCTTCCATAATAACGCCTCAATGTGATTTATAAAATTTCTTTTACGATTGGGTCTTCAACGTCTTCAGGAGCAATTTCATCAATTGATTCAATTGAGATTTGGTTCCTGTTGATACCATGTTTACTACCGAATCTAGCATAGATTTTTTCTTCTATGTCTTTTACGCTGGTAGCTTTGTATTCTTTGGTGAATTCATGGTATTCGTCACCCATTACAAAAGTACCTTTAACTCTGTAAATTTTTGTTATCATATAAATCCCTCATGATATATTAATTAAAAATCATCATCTAAAAAGCCTAAGGCTTCTTCAACTCTAGCCATTTCAGGACCTGTACTGTCCTTGGCAACTATTGCACCGTTTGAATTTGCAATGATGCATGCACCCACTAAAGGAATGCCTCTGCCAACAGTACCGATATCTCCTTCAACACCAAATACTTCACGAGCAAAGTTAACTTCAGATTGCAAAGCGTTTGTGCTTATTAAAAATCCCTTATTGGTTACCTTAATCAAGGAACCGATAATGTCGCTTCCAACAATGTGGCTGGTTTGAACATTAACATCTAAAGTCTCTTCAATAACCTCAATTGCTTCTTGGCTTAAAAATGGACTAGCTATTGCACCCTTGTCATTAGCTGCGACAATATTACCCACAGCAGTGTATTTTCCAGGAATGGTAGCTACTTTTAAACCTAAATCTTCCAATTGTTTAACTTCTCTGTCTAAAACATGTGGGGAAACAACGATACCATTTGAATTAGCTACGGTTAAAGATCCTATAAGGCTACTTCCAGCAATAGAAGACTTGATTACTTCAACTTCTAATGTTTCCTTAATAATTTCCGCTTTTTCGTCTAAAAGATTATAAGGAACAATAGCTACATCATCAGTTGCAGTGATAAATACTCCTAAATTTGGATTTCCTACAATATCAACTCTTTTTAACATATTGTTACCTCACATTAATATAGGTGTCTTGTTTATTCTGCTAAAGTAGCTGTTACAACACCATCATCATCTTTAACTGCTTTTACAGTAATTTTAGAAGGTATTTTTTGGATACCTCTTGCCCAAATAACATGATTAACAGATTCGTCAATTTTAACATCACTTGCTTTCATGTGTTTGGTTAAAAAGATTTTAATTTCCCTAATAGCTCTAGGAGCTCTGATAGTCCTTTTAATGTCTTTTACATTTCTTAGTGGAATTGTGTAAACTCTTTCCATTTTAACCCCTCAATTATAATTTAAGACTGTTTCTTCTCCAATGTCTAGGTTTAGGTCTGTATCTAAGTTTACGGTTAGTTTTAGCATAAGCCCAGATTGGAATTCTCCTATTTTGTTTGTTTGCTTTTGCCATTCTTAATTTTTTAGCTAATGGTTTATTTCTACTCATTATTTCACCTGTAATAATAATTATTTTTTATATCCGATAACACGAGTTTGATAATGCTCAGGGAATATGTCCAAAGAGTTTCCGCCCATCTCATCAATCAATGTCCTTATTTCAACCTCAAAATCGGAACTGTTGTCCTTGTTTGACTTTTCCTTTGAGATTTCGAATAGGTTTTCGGTGATCAGTTTTACTGACTTGTGACCGAAACTGTCCAAGTTAATGTATTGCACCTGTTTTCTATCCTCGAGACTTTTTATCTGATTGATGTTTAGCTTTGGGGTTCTGTCGTCTCTTCTAGTCCCATCCGCTATAATATCATGGTTTTCAGCCAGTGTTTCAATAGTTTTCTCATGTATGTATTTTATCCCGTCGTTTGGAAATCCGTCCTCCATTATCATCTCACAGGTTTTTTCAAGGATGCTTTTATCCATTTCCAAAACGTTGTGCTTGAATCCTAATGCCTCTGCGGATTTTCCAGCCGGAACATATGAATCATAAACTCCGAAGTTTGCAGTGTACAATTCAACGTCAAGACCCAGTCTTTTAAGCATTACTGCAACAAAGGATGAATCTTTACCTCCACTATATAAAACGGCTGCTTTCATCGATATTATTTCCTTGTAATTTTAATTTCTCTTTTCTGACCTGCAATTTGTCTGAGCAAGACTTTCAATTGCTCGTCAGTTACCTTTCCTCTTAGGCTTCCAGCCTGTGCTGATTGAATTAATTGAAGTTCGATTTGATTAACCATTTCAGGTTTGGTCAATTTAAGATTTGATAATCTTTGACGAGCTTCAGGAGTCATAATTTGGCCTAAGATCTGTTTTTTCTGAGCTTCGAATTGTGCTTGAGCTTCTTGCTGTTGAGCCTGTGCCATAGCCTGTTGTTGTGCTTGGTTTTGCGCAGCAGCTTGTTGAGCTTGCAACTCAGCCATTCTTCTTTGACGAATTTCATCTAAATCGCTCATATCAAACTCTCCAAATTATAATTAATATTTTTCAAGTTCAGGAATGTCTTTAATTATTTCTCCAGAAATTTTATCTAAAAAGGATCTTCCTTGAGGAGTGACAACTCTTCCGCCTTCAACTTTTTCCACATATCCTGCGTCTTCAAGTTGGTGGAGTGCAGTTCTGATAATGGATCCGCTACCTTTCATGAATTTTTCAGGGCGTACTCCACGGTCTTTTTTACCACCGTAAAAAGTTCTTAAACTTTCAACACCAACAGGTCCATCAATGTAAACTCTTCTGATGATTGAAGCAGCTCTTACAAACCACCAATCAGCATTTTCTGGTTTTCTTTCTTTGTGAACACCAGTTCTAACAAAATTGGACCATGCAGGAGATTCTATCTTATCATTACTTTTAAATTCTTCTGCGACTTTTTCAATTAATAAATCTGCAGGTACATCAAATACAGTAGTCATATTAATTCTCCAATATTTATTTTTATTGTAGCTTAATCCACTGTAAATTTAAGACCTAAAAAAATAGGGCCTGTAACTCTAAATTTATAATGTTTAAGGCTTTTTCTTGTAAATAACAGCGACATGACCTCTAACGTCAATGAGTTTTGCTCTTGTCTTAGAGACTATCTCGTCGATGTATTTATCTTTATCTCTAGCGATATTTTTTGCAAATTTAAGTTTAACGATTTCATTAGCTTTCAGTTGGCGTTTGATTTCTTCAATAACATTATCATTAACGCCAGATTTGCCAATGTTAATTGTCATCGCATTAAGAGCTCTATTCATCATTTCCTTCTTTTCGTGACTCATATTTAGCTCTCCTTTTAAACTTTTTTTCCTTACTGTAAGGAACTTTCATTACATGACCGCATTCACCACAAAAAATGTTAACTGACTCGTTAACTAGCCGGACGGTGCAATTGCGACCAGGTGTGAGGAAACTCTTGCAATTCTTACAATACCTTCGGGACCATTCTTCAGGCACCTTTGTATTGTATTTGGTGGATAATTTAAGTGCAAGTTCCACGTAGCGATTGGATCGTTCAGGATGGGTGATGAATTCCATCTCAGCCCGATTAAAAAGAATGTTCATCCTTTCAATCGCCATGTCAATCATCCACTTGGGTCGTTTTCCTCTAGTCAAAATATCCTCCCTTTGTAGGATATAATATTCATGAATTGGATTAAAATGATTTGCGCAATTTAAAACAAAAACCATAGTTAAAAATTTTAACCTTAGGTTAATATGAATATTAAGAATAAATATGTTTATTACCATTTATAAAGGTTGTGAATTTTAGGATTGAAATGGTGAAAATCAAAACATAGTGTGAAAAAAGTGGATTAGAAAAATCCACTAATCACTCGAATGCCATTAATTTTTGCAAAATCACTGTCTGATGTGACAATCTTGTTAATTCCATATTTTTGCATTGAAACAAGGATTGTGCAATCTGCGAAATTAATACTAAAATTATAATACTTGAATAGATCCATGGCCTTTTTATAGTCCTCAGCTGTTAAGTAGTCAAAAATATCAAGATGCAATAATTGATGGATGATTTCATTGATATTTCCATCAAAGTTGTTAAACTTGATACTGTTCAACACTTCAACTAACACAGTGATGTTTGTTGCCTTTGTTTCGGATTTTAGAATTGGTTTGAGATTAGAAGAAAAATTATTGTAGGAATCTTTCTTAAGGATCAAACCATTAATGTATGATGTATCTAAAAAAATCAATTAAAATCCTCCTGTGGTGTTTAATAGAGAATTAATCGTTTAGAAGTTTATTGACTCTGCTGAGTTTTTCCAATACATCATCACCTTCAGGTTTATCATGGTCAAGCATGTTCCAAATGCGGTCATAATCTATTTCATCTGGAAAGTCCCTAACCTTTCTTAATGTATCCCAAAGAGTTTCATTTACAACCTCTTCAGGAGTCCTATCCGTTAATTTAGACATAATCTTGACTTTTTCCATGACATTATCATTTATACTTATCATTGACATATTATCACGTCCTTTATTATTTAATTCTTCTTCAATGCATTCTTTAACTAAATCTAAATAATTAGAATTAGTTTTTAAAGCACGTTTCTTTAAATCCTCCAGTAATTCATCATCAATGTCAATGCTTATTACAGTGATAGTATCGCCACCAAAAGCTGATTAATATTAAATATGTTCATTATCATTATAAAGATTTAACGATTGTGCTTTATCTATTTACTTAAACTAGCTAGCAAAAGTTAGATTATAATTTATCTTCAAAAATATATAAATATTTTCAATATATTCAAAAGCACAAAAGCACAATTATGATATTAAGCCCATTGAAGTAAATATTGATTTAAAAAAGAAAAATTGTAGTGATTTCGTAAAATTGTTATGGGTGTGAAATAAGCCAATCCATAAAGTTGATTTCACCGACAGGACATGTGACCTCGTCATTGATTATCTTTTCAACCAAATCAACAACTTCATCTATTGCCAGATCGCTTACGTCAATCTCCTGAACCTTGTCACCATACTTGTCATATGCCTCAGCGGTGCAGACTCCAAGTGCCTCGGCTTCCAGGTTTTCCCTGATTTTGGCATCTGAATACTCTCTCCCCTTCAATCTGGACTCGAGCACTTCCGGCCTTACCCTTAAGACAATTATCTTATCTCCGCCATCGCACAGGTGTGACAGGTGTCCCTCAAAAATCAGCAGTTCATCACAGTTTTGACTCAAGCTATCTACATATTCGCTTAACTTTTCAATGTCGATGACCTTATATCCCTTATCCTCATCGATGCCCAGTACAAAATCATGGCTGATGGCAACATCGTTTATTTTAATCAGGTGTCCATTCAATCTGGAGGCAATAGTTGTTTTGCCGGTACATGGAGTACCGGTTATAAAAATAGCTGTCATGTTATTTCTTTAGAATTATTCTTAAAACGTCCTCATCCTCAAGCACATGGTCAGGTCCGACTTTTTGACCTGGGAATTTTACGGAAGTTCCCCAAACCTTAGCGTGACGGAAGTTCTTGACGAATTCACGGTGAAGCTTTCCGCATGCATCGATTACTGTGGAACCCTTCTTGATGACCAATGGGTCTTCCATGTCCGCCTTGCGCCCTTGAGGTTTCAGGTAAACGCGAACCAAATCCAAATTGTCAAAGATGATATCCTTCAATTCATCGATATTTGTGTTCTTGTCAGCTGAAATCGGGATGAAATCCGGAATGTATTTCTTAAGCTCCTCAATGTATGCGTCATCGACAAGATCCACTTTATTTAACAGAATAAGCATTGGCACGTAGGACTTGTTCCTGTCAAGCACATCAATGAACTGGTCCATTGTAACATCATCACGGAACAGCACATCAGCGTTGATGTAGCCGTACTCATTGAGGATTGAACGGATTGTCTTTTCATCCAGATTGGTCAGTTTACAGGTTGAGGATACCTTGACCCCACCGAGCTTTTTCCTTTTAACGGTTACATCCGGCGGACGTTCGTTTGGCCTGATACCAATGGCCCTCAATTCCTTAATAATCACATCCAAATGTTGTGGATTGAAAGTGTCCAATACGATAAGTATCAAATCAGCGGTTCTGGCCACTGACAAAATCTCCTTTCCTCTACCCTTACCGCTGCTTGCACCGGTAATGATTCCAGGAATGTCAAAAACCTGGATTTTAGCATTCTTATGCTCCATGACTCCCGGAACAATGTCTAATGTTGTGAATTGATAAGCGCCAACCTTACTTTCGGCATTGGTAATGTTATTCAACAAGGTTGATTTACCTACTGATGGAAAACCTACAAGTACAACAGTAGCGTCACCTGACTTTTTAACGTGAAAACCTTGTCCTTTTGACCCACCACTGCTTCTCTGCAATGACTCTTCTTTCAATTTGGATAATTTAGCTTTTAATTTTCCAATGTGGTGGGAAGTTGCCTTGTTGTAAGGTGTCTTTTGAATTTCCTCTTCAATATCTTTAATCTTTTCTTCAATACCCATTTAGGTTAAACTCCCAATAAAAATAATTAGTTAATATTTAAGATTGTTATAGTATAAATAATTTAAAAAAAATAGAAAAAAGGTAGATTAGTAGTTAAACTAATCTAATTTCCAGCTTTTGTGTTGTTAAAGTTAACATTGAACAGCATTACACCGTTTTCAGAGTGTACAGGTTCAAAGATGTTTTGACCGGCTCCACCGAGTAAGTATAGTCTTGTAAACATGGAGTTTGTAAGCTCATTACTCATTAGTATTGGAGTGTATGCATTATCCTGACCCATGATGAACAATGTGTAATTACCATCATCGGCACCTTTGATGGATTCGTTCTTCATGATGTATCCATCTTCAATCAGAATTATGTCTGATGCCTTCAATGGGTTGTATTCACTGCCGTTAACTTTAATTGGCTCACCATTTTCAGTGTATACTGATTCGATATGGGCTGATGTGGTATTGTTACCTGTTCCTCTTTCAATTACAGCGTTTACTGTCATACCTTGATCTTCTAACAATGTAAGCTTGCCTGTTTCACCGGCCTTGACTGTCACTTGTTCAGTTGGTACGTAGTAGTTGTAATTTTCAGAAGTCTGGTTGTCAAAGTCCCATGCTCCGAAGTAAGTCCACCAACCAGATTTTCCGAGCATATCGCTTGATGCAACGAAGATTACTGGTCTAGGGTCACTTGGGTGAGTGTATTCTATAGTCTGTTTAGCTTCTGCAGATGTTAAACCGTATTTGGATGTGAGCTGCTTTTGAGCGTCATCAGCGGTTCTTGGCAAGATGTCAATAAGGATATCGGTTGTCTTACCTGTTGAACCTGTAACGTTTGTCAGATACTCATCAGCCAATGTACCTTTAGTGTTCAACATTCTAAATATTCCTGCAGACAGTTCCAAATCATCTGTTGTCATTGCCTGACCAAGCCAGAACGCTCTTTCCCCAGTCTGGGAACCCCCATCGAATGTTACCTGTCTGTCGGCAGCAACCTCGAAGAGGTAACCGAAGTCCCACCAGGATGTGATTACAACATCGTCAGGTTGGGTTTCGTTAACCCATTGCATAGCGTTCCACATTGGGTCACTTGTACCTGGAACAACTTGTTCTGAGGTTTGGTAAGCCCCACAGATACTTGGGGTCACAAGTGCCAAGACCAAAGCAACGATTAAAACATATTTCTTGATAGGAACATGTTTCTTGTCAGCTGAATTGTCTTTGATTGCATAGATTGTAGCTAAACCGATAGCGACAATAGCCACAAAGAGCAATACACCGTAGATGGTGTTTACTGTGGATAAAGGCACGGCCGCAAATACTGCACAGAAAATAACTGCAACAGTTAACCATTTATCATTATCTAATTTATTCTTAATGTAATCGCAGGCGAATCCTACAAAAATACCTGTTAATAAACCGAATGGTAAAACGAGAGTGGTAATGAACCTTGAACCACGAGTTACCGCAAGTATTGTTACAAGTACCCATACAACGAAGAGTGTTGCATACAATACTGTTAGGCGTTTGTCTCCTAAAATAGGATTGTCTCCACCGAATTTCAAGTCAGCCATTGATAGCTTGAACTTGCGGTCATTGTCCAGTTTTTTAGCTGCGGACAATCTTTTACCTTTTTGAGGTTTTTCAGAAGTTTTCACTACGCCTTGGTTTCTGAATTTCCATGCCCTTGACACTAAAGTGTACAGTACGATTAAACCGGCGAACAATACTAGAATACCACCGATACCGTTGATTGCACCGTTAGTGTTAGCTAAGAACAGGGAAGTCATTCCTGAACCAAGCATGTTTGGCGCTTGCATCTCTGCAACGGAAATAAGTACGTTAGGGAATCCACCAACAACCACTGATGCAGATTGTAAGTTTAACAATCCAAGCACACTTCCAAAGATTCCAAGCACTCCATCTACACCTTTGAATACTGCAAGACCTATAAATCCGATTACACCAATAATAACAACAGATAGGAATGCCTTCTGATGGACTAGCCATGAAAGCACATTGTCATAATCTCCCCTGTCGTCACCTGTGTTAAATACGAATGTTGCAATAAGGTATGCTACTGCGAACATTCCCATCAATGCAACGTAAAAGATCCAACCTGTCCATTGTTGTGAGAACAGCCCTATTGATATGATGGACAGGATTGCAAATACCACTTTCCATATCATGTTCTTCGCCCTTATGGACTCAACGAAGAAGAATATGAAGAACAGTGAGAATATGTAGTAGAACATATCTGTATCGAAAAATCCTGGGAATGTGTGCGCGAAATAGTTCGGAGCAAGCACAATAATCAATGTTGCTACAATTGCCCCATAATCATTAGTCAATCTTCTGGCAAAGATAAATGCCGGAATTACTGCAAAGGTAGATATAATAGCTCCAGTCCAGAATGCAACTTCTTTAAGTGAATGATTTCCTCCAAGGAAATTATTTGCAAAGTCATGTAACCATGAAGTCACCCAGACAATACCCAACTCATAATTAATCTGATTTCCTGTTGGGGCATACCTGTGCATATCCCATTCACTACCATTTACCATTTCATCTCCCACGTAGCCGTGATCAACAAAATCCTCGGTCAACCTATAGTTATAATATGAATCCATTTCACTGAAATAAGGAAGACCTGAGGCATCAGTATACTCAGCTTTTAAATCATCGTTGAGCATATTCAAATCGGCCGCAGGAGCTTTTAATGCGAAGACAACAGCTAAAAGAATTAAAACAATAATAACTCCTTTACCTACTGTCAATAAAGTATCTCTATTCATTAAAAATCCTCTATGTAATTTCATTAATAATAAAAAATTATTAGAAAAATAAAAATAATTTCAAACAATGTGAAAAAATATTTTTATTGGTATATATCTATCTTTTTCCACATTATTAAATATTATGCATTAAAAAAAGAATAAGAAAAAATAAATTTCATTTTAATTTATGTGGGAGTTCCTCTACAGAACATGTGAAACGGCATTTTGGAAAACCACTGCAACCGATGAACTCACCATACCTTCCGGAACGCTTAAGCAAAGGTTTGCCACATTCAGGACATTCACCAACCTCTTCAGGCTTGTGAGGTTTGGTTTTATCCTTTCCACAATTAGGATCAAGGCAGGCTCTCTGTCTAGGCTTTCCGAATGAGATGATTGGAAGACCGCACTTTTCACATTTCTTCTTAAGGAAATTGGTACCCTTAGGAATGGAATACACTGTTGTGCAATCCGGATAATTGGAACATCCGACAAATGACGCCTTGGTTTTAGGAGAATACCTTTTAACGAGATTTCCACCACAGTTAGGACAGGTTCCGACAATGTTACTTTCCTGATAGGACTCATAGAGTTTTGTTCCGATTTCCTTGGAATTCTTTGTGATGTCGCCGAGAATCAACTTAACTTCCTTTTGACCCTCCTCGATTATCTCATGACGGGTGGAAGTGTTGTTGTCAATTCCCTCAAGCTTGTTTTCAAAAGACCTTGTGAGCTCTTCTGAAGTGAGGTCATTACAGTATGTTGAGAGGGTGTCAATCATGTTGGCACCAAGCTGGTTAACCTCAATCTGCTTGTCTCCTGTTATGTATTTCCTGTCATAAAGCTTGTCAATAATGTCTGCACGAGTTGCCTTTGTTCCAAGCTCCCTTTTCTCCAGTTCCTTAATCAGGGAAGCCTGATTATACCTTGCAGGAGGTTTGGTTTCCTTTTCATCGGCAAGAAGTTTTAAAACTTTTAGAATGTCGCCTTCCTTGATGTCGGGGAATTCCTCATTGTCAATGTTTCTGTATGGATAATGTTCCATCCAGCCCTTATGGGTGACTCTTCTTCTTCTGAAACGGAACTTCTCGCCTTCAATGTCCAGGGTTGTGCTCATTGTCTCGAACTTGGCTGGTTCGAAGAACACTGAGATGAACCTGTAGACAATCAAGTCATAGATTTTCTTGTCATCCCTTGACAATCCTTGAGGAAGGATTCCTGTAGGATGTATTGCAGGGTGAGCCGCATCCTCCTTCTTACCGTTGTTAGGCTTTAATTTGGATGGCAACTGTGAGATGTGCTTTTTATACTCACTATCATGTGCCAATTGTGAGAAAATCTCCTTGAAGCCCAAGCTTTCAGGCAATTTTTGAGATGAAGTACGCGGATAGGAAGTGTAACCCGCAGTATAAAGGTTTTGGGCAATGACCTGTGTCTTTTTAGGGGAAAATCCGAAAACGTTATAGGCTTCGGACTGAAGGCCTCCCAAGTTGAACGGTACAGGAGGCTGAGTCTTAGAGTTTGAAATGGTGATCTTGTGAACCCTTGCATCCTTATCCTTACATTTGGTCATAATCTCATCGGCACGAGCCTTATCGAATATCTTGCCGTCGACATGGTCAACTGCAATCCTGTCCTCAACGCCGTTCTCGGTCTTGCCTTGAACAAGCGCCTTGATCATCCAGTAAGGTTCAGGAACGAAATTCTTGATTTCATTTTCCCTTTCAACAAGAATAGATAATGTAGGAGTCTGCACACGTCCTGCGGATAGTTTTAGGAATCTGTGTTTTGCGCTGCTTACAGATTTCATCAATGCTTTTGAGATATTTACACCAAAGTAATAGTCCAATACGTGTCTTGCAATACCAGTGTCGACCTGGTTCATGTCCAAATCGATTCTGTTGTCATAAGCTTCAAGCAAATCCTTCTTGGTCAATGTTGAAAACTTCATTCTTGAAATTTTGCTGAGGTTATCCTGGCCACATGCATACTTCAATGCATTGTAGCCTATCAATGTTCCTTCAGTATCATAATCGCAAGCATGAATGTAGGAATCGGCATTTTTGCCCAGTTTCTTGATGGCCCTGACATAATCCTTTGTAAATCCGCTTCCCTTCTTGTTCACCTCGTATGCAGGAGCCCAGTGAAGGTCGAAATAAACCTTGTCCTTAGGGTTGTCCGGTGTGAGTGAATAAAGGTGTCCGACAGCGGATACAACGGTAATGTCCTTTGAATCCTTTTTAAGTTCCCAATATTTAACTTTCTTATTGTATACTTTCTTTTTAGCACTTGGTGAAAGCGCTTTTGCTATTTTTTCCGCAGATGTTGGTTTTTCGCAAACTATTACTTCATGCATTATTCTCGTACCTATCTCAATTTTTATTAAATATAGTTTAAAGAAATTAATAATATAAAAGTGTTACTATGCAGACATGCAATTAGAAAACTACAAATATTAATATATGTTCAAAGTATATTATTATTAATAAATTTTATTTTGATGATAAGATGGATGACAAAATTAGTATTATATTACCGATTTTCAATGTCGGAGACCATTTAAGGGGCGGAATCGATTCACTTGTCAACCAGACAATAGGAAATGAGAACCTTGAGATAATCATGGTCAACGATTGCTCAACCGACGGATCCGACAAGATTATTGATGAATATGCAGAGAAATATGACTGCTGCATAGCGATTCATCATGAGGAAAACAGCGGTGCCGCATACACTCCCCGCAACACAGGAATCAAGGCATGCACCGGAGACTACATAATGTTTCTGGATCCGGATGACAGATACACTCCTGACGCCTGTGAAGTGCTGTACAATGCGGTCAAGGCAAATGATGCACAGATGGCTTTCGGACGTTTCAGAAGAATATTCGAATACGGCGGAAAGGTTCAAAAGTCATACTCCCCATACATGGATTCACTGGAGCAGGCCTACCCTGACGAGACCTTTGAAACAGAAAACTTCATTAACGTGCCGGATTTCATCTGGGACAATGTTCTGGAAAGCCTCATCTACGGTAAAACCGTCCAAGGAGTATATTCTCGTGACAGCCCATTGGACACAATCCACATTGACAATATCGAACAGGAACCGGACATATTGAAGATGCACCCTTCAGTTTGGAGCAAAATCTACAGAAGGGACTTGATTATGGACAACCATATACGCTTTGAACCTTTCGTTTCAGGAGATGACATGGCATTCACCCTTGAAACCCTTCTGGCTGCAAAGGGAATCGTATTCCTAAACAACTTCATGTGCTATGACTACTATATCCGTGACCTGCCAGAGGACAAGTCTATCACAAAAACAGTCAATGTCAGACTCTTGGATGAGCTAATGGAGTCCTACATATACTGCAGAAAGTGCACTGAAGGATATTCAAAGGAAATTCAAAACATAAGCCTGAATCCGCACCTGCTTCATTGGACATACACTTGGAAAAACTCCTCATTCACAAAAGAGGAAAACAAGTTACTGTTAAGTAAAGTTAAAAGGCTTAAAAAAATTCATAAAACTGACACTAAAACCAAATGGCTTTTATCAAGCATGACCACCGCTCTTGAAGCATCAATACACACTTCAAGGGAATAATACCATCAACCATGCTTTTATTTTTTTAAAAAAAGAATAAGAATTATTTTTCAGAAGTTAAGTCTTCATTATAGAAACGGTAAAAATCAGCGCAGAAATCGCAAATCGGATACTTGCCGTTACGGTAATATCCAAGCTCTGCCTTATTCATGTCAAATTTTTGACCGCATATAAAACAAGTTTCGATTTTTTCTTCAGACATGTTAAAACCTTAAAAAAAAGAAAATGGAAAGGTTAAATGAATTTAACCTATATTGTATTTTTGCAATAGTAAAATCTCTTCAGTAGAGACTTTTCCACCTTGTTTGAATTTTTCAAAGATTTCTTGAGCTCTTTGTTTTTCTTCACGGTTTTTGTTAGCTCCGGAAGATCCTTTGTTATCAGATTTTCTGCGTTTAGGTTTGTTGGAACCTAATTTCTTATTGATAACGTGAATGTCACTTAAGATAGCTTTGAACTCTTCATGTTTTTCAGATGCATTTCTACGAGCTTCGATGAATTTTTTGTGTGCGTCATCAGCTGCGGTTCTGATGTCATCAGTTTTTCTGAAGTATTTAAGCATTTCTTCGTGAGCAGCTTGAGCTTTTTCGGAAAGTTCAATGACTTTTGCGTGTTCTTCTTCGGAAACTTTTTTGAGTTCTTCAACTTCGCCTTTAGCAGCTTCGTCCTCATGAATTTCCATTAACTGTTTTCTTAAGTCATTAGCGTTTTTAACAAGTTGGTTTTCTTTTTTAATATCTAATACACGAGTTTCGATGATTTTATCAATCTTTTTGATCTCGTTTTCGATTTTAATTTTGTTGCGTTTTCCTGAATTCCATTCGATGTTTTTGATTTTGGAATTAGCTTCATTACGAGCTTTTTTAGCTTCTTCAACTTGTTTGTTGATTTCGTTACGCTCATTTCTGAATTCAATAGCTTTGTTTAAGTTTTCTTTTAAGGATGCGTTTAATTCATCTCTTATTTTACGTTGTTCTCTAGCTGTTTTGTTGAATTCTTCCCTTTCATCAGCTACTTGTGCGATTTCAGCTTCTTTTTCGTCTTTTTGTTTTCTGACGCCTTCCATTGTGTCAGCAAGAACGAATTTTTCCTTAGGAGCTTCTTCTTCAGCTTCTTCAGCTTCATCTTCACTAGCTTCTTCTTCTGCAGGTTCTTCTGCTTCTTCTTCGCTAGCTTCTTCAGTCGCATCTTCAGCTTCAGCTTCTTCAGCAATGTCTTCGGTTACTTCTTCTGCTTCAGCTTCTTCAGCAGCTTCTTCTTCGTCTTCTACAGTTTCACTTTCATCTTCAGTGGTTAATTGATTAAGGATTTCACATAAGACTTTGCACAAGTCTTTTTCTTCTACTACTACATCAGCTATTTCTTTTACGGAATCTTTTGCATTGAATGCAATACCGCATCCAGCTGATTCAATCATGGAAATGTCGTTAGCGCCATCTCCAACAGCAACTACATCTTCCAATGCAATTCCTGCTTCTTCGACGTGGTCTTTTAATACATCTAATTTAGATCCGGTTACTAAAGGACCAGTCACTTCACCAGTTAATTTACCATCTTCGACTGTGAAACTATTAGTGTAAACAGTGTCAACACCGAGTTTTTCTTGAACTTTTTCAGCCACTACATCAAAACTACCACTAATGATAGCTACATCTATATCTTTTTCTTTTAGACAGTTGATGGTTTTGCATGCTCCAGGCATTAATGGAAGTTCATCAGCTAATTTCTCGAT
Source organism: Methanobrevibacter thaueri (assembly GCF_015062915.1). Lineage (GTDB taxonomy): Archaea > Methanobacteriota > Methanobacteria > Methanobacteriales > Methanobacteriaceae > Methanocatella > Methanocatella thaueri_B. Next base: position 253,675 of record NZ_SUTJ01000002.1, read on the forward strand.
GTCTTCAATAGAAGTTCCTTCGAGAAGTTGAACTCTATCTTTAATAGAAGTTTCAAAGTCTATTTCACCTTGCATAGCTTTTTCTGTAATTTCAGCTATGTCCTCTTCAACATTTGCTAATTTTCCTATCTCATCTATTGCTTCACCATCAATAATAACGTTATCTAAGTCAAATACTACAAGTTTAATCAATAATACCACCAATTATATTAAATCTAGCTCACTTAATCTATCGTAAGCTCTTTCGACGCCTAATTTAGCGTCACTTTTGGTTTTAGCACCGGTACAAACGACCTTACCAGAACCAAATAATAATAATACCACTTTAGGGTCAGATAATCTGTATACTAAACCAGGGAATTGTTCAGGTTCGTATTCAGTATCTTCAAGTTCTAAAGCTACTGCTTCTAAATTTAATGTGGATTCTAAGTTTGCAGAAGCCACAATGTTTTGAATTTTAATTTCAAACTCTTCAGGAATATCGGTATCCACTGACCTCATTAAATCAACAGTCTTCTTAATTGCTGTTTTAGAGTTGTCAATAGACTTAGCTCCGGTACAAACGAGCTTTCCTGAACTGAAAATCAATGCTGCAGTTTTAGGATCTTTAAGTTTGAAGACTAATCCAGGAAACTGTTCACGATTAAAAGTAACATCAGGTTCTAAAGCTGTTTTGACTACAGAAAGGTCAATATCTTTACCAATACTAGCAGAAGCTACAATGTTTTCAATCTTAATTTCAACATCGGTCAATTTAAAACCTCCAATCAATTATTAAAAGTAGTAAGTAAAAATTATAGAAAACAAAAAAATCGATTTAATTTTTACTAATTAAATATTATATTTAAATAGTATATAAAGGTATGTTTATTTAAAATTTTTCTTGAAAAATTAAAATTATTGTAAAAAAATAATTTTTCAGATTTAACAATGTATTTATAAATAAAATTAAAAACAATATATTGAAAATACTTATTTATAAAGGTTACTAATTTTTAGTAAAAATAACTGAAAAACAAATAAGGACAATAATTTTAGAAAAAAATTCAAGAATCAAAATGATGGATTGATAATTATTTATTGATTTGAAAGTTTAGGTTAGTTGATTGGCATGATTGAAGTTGAAGTGAAAGCCAGGATTGATGGCTTTGAAGAAATCGAAGAGAAACTTGAAAGCATAGGTGCAGTTAAAAGCAAAACTGAATTTCAGGAAGACATCTACTTTGCAAGTCCCATAGTGGATTTTGCAAAAACCGATGAGGCATTGAGAATAAGAACAACCAACAATGATATTTTCATAACCTACAAGGGTCCGAAACTCAACAAGGATGCCAAAACAAGAAAGGAAGTTGAGATGAATATTGAAAGTGCCGAAAAGGCAAGGGACATCTTTGAGGAAATAGGATTCAAGCCGGTGCGTACTGTAAGAAAAAACCGACAGTACTACACCTATGAAAACTTTGAGATATCACTTGATGATGTTGAAGGCCTTCCACCATATATGGAAATAGAAATATCCCTTGAGGACGGAAACGACTACAGCGAAGCCCAAAAGATGATATTCGACCTGTTTGAAAGATTAGGCATTACCGAAGGCTTTGAGAGAACATCATATATGGAACTTTTAGAAAGTTTAAATACTAACTAACTACAAATAATATATATTAAATTTTAGAAGTGATAATTTTGCAATATTTTATAAGTCATTATAACAAGGAATATGAATTTTCATTTCCTGAAGACATTACTATTTATGATACAACACTAAGGGACGGTGAACAAACCCCTGGAGTTTGTTTCAGCTTTGAAGAAAAACTAGAAATCGCAAGAAAACTTGACCAATTCAAGATACACCAGATTGAAGCTGGTTTTCCAATAGTGTCTGAAAAGGAAAAGGAATCAGTAAAAGCAATAGCCAACGAGGGCCTTGATGCCACAATCCTCGGTTTGACCAGAACAAAAACCGAAGACATCGATGCTGCTCTTGACTGTGACGTGGACGGTATCATCACATTTGTGGGAACCTCCGACATCCACCTCGACCACAAGATGCACATCACAAGGCAAGACGCAATAAACCTCTGTGAAACCGCAGTGGACTACGCTAAGGATCACGGACTCTTTGTTGCATTCTCCGCTGAGGACGCAACAAGAACAGACATTGAATTCTTGAAACGTATCTACGGCAAGGCAGAAGAGTGCGGAGCCGACAGGGTGCACATTGCAGACACAACCGGTGCAATCACACCACAAGGTATTGACTACCTGGTCAAGGAACTTGTAAAGGACTTAAAACTTGACATTGCAGTCCACCTTCACAATGACTTCGGATTGGCAGTTATAAACTCAATCGTCGGTGTTCTGGCAGGTGCCAAAGCGGTTTCAACAACCGTCAACGGTATCGGTGAAAGGGCAGGTAACGCTTCACTTGAAGAGCTCATCATGGCAATGAAAATCCTCTACGGCAAGGACTACGGATTCAAGACCAAATACATCAAGGAATTATCCGACCTTGTGTCAAAGGCAAGCGGACTTCCAATTCCATACAACAAGCCTGTTGTTGGAAACAACGTATTCCGTCACGAATCAGGAATCCACGTGGATGCCGTTATCGAGGAGCCTTTATGCTACGAGCCATACCTTCCTGAACTTGTCGGACAAAGACGTCAACTTGTACTTGGAAAACATTCCGGATGCAGAGCTGTCAGAGCAAAATTGAACGAATGTGACCTTGACGTTACCAACGACGAACTCATTGAAATCGTAAGGCAAGTCAAAAAGCAAAGAGAAGAAGGAAAATACATTAACGATAAGGTATTTAGAGAAATCGTTAAAAACACTAAAAAATAGGTCATTATTATGAACATTACTGAAAAGATACTTTCCGCAAAGGCTGGCCATGAAGTAACCCCTGGCGAAATCATAGAGATTCCAGTGGACCTTGCCATGTCACACGACGGAACCAGTCCCCCTGCAATCAAAACATTCGAGAAGATTGCAGACAAGGTATGGGACCCTGAAAAAATAGCAATAATCTTCGATCATAACGTACCGGCAAACACAATCGGCTCAGCAGAGTTTCAAAAAGTCTGCCGTGACTTCATCAACAAGCAAAATATCACAAAAAACTACATTCATGGAGAGGGAATCTGCCACCAGGTCGTTCCGGAAATGGGATTGGTGGAACCTGGAAAAGTCATAGTCGGAGCGGATTCACACACATGCACATACGGAGCTTTTGGAGCATTCTCAACCGGTATGGGTGCAACTGACCTTGCAATGGTTTGGGCAACAGGAAAAACCTGGTTCATGGTGCCGCCTGCAATCAGAATGGAAGTGACAGGCGAGCTGAACCCTTACATTGCACCAAAAGACATTATCCTAAACATCATCGGAGACATCGGAATAGCCGGCGCCACCTACAAGACCGCTGAGTTCTGCGGCGAAACCATTGAGAACATGGGCGTTGAAGGAAGGGCAACCATGTGTAACATGGCAATTGAAATGGGTGCCAAAAACGGTATAATGGAACCTAACAGGGAAGTAATCGATTATATCTGCCAAAGGACCGGCAAAAAAGAAGGCGAATTGAACATCGTCAGATCAGATGATGATGCCGTTTATGAAAAGGAAATGCACTTTGACATTAACGATTTGGAACCTCAAATAGCATGCCCTAATGATGTCGATAACGTGAAAGGAATCTCAAAAATAGAAGGGACTTCAATCGACCAGTGCCTGATTGGATCATGCACAAACGGAAGACTTTCCGATTTGAAGGATGCTGCTGAAATATTGGAAGGAAACACCATTGACGACAGCATAAGATTATTGATATTGCCTGCCTCAAGGGAAATCTACCAACAGGCAATCCATTTAGGATACATCGACACATTCATCAATGCAGGAGCAATCATCTGCAATCCAGGTTGCGGACCATGTCTCGGAGGACACATGGGAGTGCTGTCCGAGGGAGAATCATGCATTTCCACAACCAACAGGAACTTCAAGGGAAGAATGGGAGATCCTGCTTCATCAGTATACTTATCTAACTCCAAAGTGGTTGCAGCATCTGCACTCACCGGAGTTATTACCAATCCAAAAGACTTATAGGTGTTTTAAATGGCACAGGACAAAAACGAAGCAAACAAACGACTAATCGAAAAGATGAACGAGCTTGAAAAAGACTACGGTCAGGAATTCTCAAACACACAGAAAATACTTCTAACAACCGACGGATCAATTACCGCTATTCTTGATGTCCTGTACGGTAAAATCACACTGGACACCATAGACCAGCATCTGGAAGCTGCCGACGAGAAACGTGCCAAACTGGTTAATGTGAACAAGGGCGATGAGATCAACTTCAGGGAAGTCCTGATGCACAAGGACGAGCAGCCTTTGATATATGCAATTTCACATGTTCCATTGGGAAGATGCACTAAGGAAGTCTGCAATGACCTTCTAAGGGCAGATATTCCAATCGGAAGAATCCTGAAAAACTACCACATAGAATCAAGAAGGGAAGTCAACAACATATTCATTGAAAAGCCAAACGAGAAACTTATAGAAATGTTCGGAACCGATGAGGACTTCCTGGCTCGTGACTATGTCATCATAAACAATGATGAGATATTGATGTGGATTAAGGAAATGTTTCCAGTAAGCTACTTTACAGAAATCTAGGTGAATAAAATGGGTGTAAAGCTAAAGGATATAGTCGAACCTGAATCAATAACTTTTAAAGACTTGGAAGGAAGAGTTGTCTCAATCGATGCATTCAACACTCTCTACCAGTTCCTTTCAACAATCAGACAGAGAGACGGAAGACCATTGACAGATGAAAACGGCAATGTGACCTCACACTTAAGTGGAATACTCTACCGTAACTCATCAATGATTGAAAAGGACATAAAGCCGATCTATATCTTTGACGGCCAGGCACCTGAACTTAAAAGTGAAACCCAGGCAAAAAGAAGGGAAGTGAGGGAGGAATCCGAAAAAATCTTCAAGGAAGCCCTCAAGGCCGGAGACACTGAAAAGGCAAGGAAATATGCAATGAGATCATCCAAGCTCTCACCTGAAATAATCGAATCCTCAAAAAAACTATTGACACTGATGGGAATTCCATATGTTGAGGCAAAAGGTGAAGGGGAAGCACAAGCAGCCTATCTTGTGGCAAACGGGGACGCATATGCAGTAGCTTCACAGGACTATGACTGCCTTTTATTCGGTGCCAAAAGAGTCGTTAGAAACCTTGCAGTGAACTCAAACCTTGGAAACCTTGAATATTACCAGCTGGACAAGGTTTTAAGGCAACTGGACATCACACGCGAGGAACTGGTCGATATGGGAATCCTTATAGGCACTGACTTCTGCGACGGCATGAAAGGAATTGGTGCAAAAACCGCACTCAAATTAGCCCATAAGGGACAGCTGAAAGAAAAGATAGCAGAGCTTCAAAAGGAATCAACCCATGACCTTAATGAGGTAAGAGACATTTTCCTGAAGCATAACGTCAATACAGATTATAAAATAGACTGGGGAAAACCAGATAAGGACAAGCTGATTGAATTCATGTGCTATGAACACGGTTTTTCAGTTGAACGTGTAACAAAAGCATCAGAAAGGCTTAAAAACCTGAATTCCTCACAGGGAAGCCTTGATGCGTGGTTTTAAAAAAATTCTTTAGAAGAGACAATCTTCTAAACTTATTCTATTTTTTGACAAAATCTTCAACAAATCATTATTTTACTCTTTTTTCAGAATACAATGAAAGTCTTTTCTTTATCCGACTTATCTATGATGCATTTAATATATAAAAATGTTATTCATTTTTAATTTTGGTGAAAAACATGGAAAGAAAGGGAAAAATTATTATAGGTGTGATAGTAGTAATCGTTGCAATTATTGCAGCGGGAATGATGATTCTATCAAATTCCGACGTGACCTTGGTTGCAAATGATGCAACAGTGACATTGCCGAGCAAATACGTTATTGATGATAAGGGTGTTGCGTCCGGAGATAATGTGAGTGTACTCTTCACTCCAGTAAGTGGAGGATCCGCAGCACAGGAAAAGGCATTTTTCCAGGCTATTAAGGATAACGGTAAGGAAGCAGGCTATAAAAAGATAAAAGATACTACCATAAATGGGTATACAGTCTATGATTACTCTGCAAATCCGGATAAACTAAAGAATGTATCTTCCAACAAGGAGTACAGCGGAGACACAACCACATGGATGACTTATACTCCATATCTGGCATATGACGGCGTAACAACTATGGATGTTGACCACTTTAGAATGGTATCCTATATGAAAGGGGACGATGTCTATTATTTAACATTCTTCACAGATAATCCGGATACCGATCTTTATTCATCCGAGATAGACCAAATAATCAACAGTTTCACTGTTGAAAGCAGTTAAATCAAAAAAAAAGTTTTTAGAAGAGGATGCTCTTCTAAAACTATTCCATTTTTTTAGCAAATTCTTCAACAATCACTTTAGCATTTTCAACTCTTTTTTCAGCATCGGAAACTTCCAATTGATTGAAGATATCATTATATAAGGTTTGACCTTCACGAATGAAGCGGAACTTGAATTTTGATGAAGTGGTTGCTATTTCAACTGTTCCATATCCTATTAATTTTCCAATCAAACCATTGCTGAATGCAACTGAATCGATTTTGTTTAATGGAGATTGCATTTGGGTGGTTGAAATCAAACCGCATTTACCGAAGACTCTCTTATTGGTTAAAATCAAGTCATTTGTTATGTAGGCAATATAACGGATTACCAACCAGATTGCACCTACAATTGTGAAAATGTTGAAAAATCCCATAAATGCAAATATAGGGTCAAAATAATACCATGAGGTCAACTCTATAAAGAAATTAATTAATCCAATAAGAATACCCAAACCTAAAACAATTAACGGAGCAAACAAACAACCGTTATGAATCTGGGACTGTCTGATTATGAATTCATCATCCATCATGTCAATATGGTACTGTCCGAAAAGATCATTGGAAAAGCTGTTGTTCGGTTTGCTGTCACCGGCCTTAGTGCCGCATTCATTACAAAAAATAGAGCCGTCTTCCAATTCTGCTCCACAATTTTTACAAAACTTTGCCATTTAATCACCATATAATAGTATGGTGACAATATTATATAAACAAAATCAGTATGGAGGAAAATCCTCACCAAACACCTTCTTGGCATACTTGACAGCAAGGTCAACCTGATCTGCATAGTCAATCAGCATCTGCCTTTCAAAATGCTCACGTGAAGGTGACTTTAAAATCAGTTTTAATAAATCCTCATATGTCTTAATGGCCAAATCCTTATTGAATCCATATTCCTCGACAATTTCAGGAGTCAGTTTTTCAAGGCATGGAAACTCCAGGGTCTTGCAGACAGTTTCTGTTGAAAAATATGTCATTCTGATTAATGGGGACACCGAAGACACCAGAACATGATTTCCAAGCTCAATTAAAGGTGGAATACCTGTTCGTTCATACCTCTCCATTGAGGTCAGCTTCCCATAGTTTTTAAGGTTGAAGCAGTGAAGCTCGGTGTAGAAATCAGGTTCAAAGTACTCAATCAAACCTAAAATCTTTTGGCCCAACTCGGTTTCATAGTATTCCTTCTTGATAGTGGAAATGTATGGGGTTTTATCGAAATTATAAAAGTAGAACTGGCCGGAGGACAAATCATCTTCATTAATCCTTTCAAGGAACTTCATGGATGTGTATCCCTCGTTTCCATGAACGCCGCCAATGAATAACTTGGTCGGTCCGCTGCCATTGTCGATATATTTAAAATAAGACATAAAAAAAGAAGTTTTAGAAGGAAATCTATGTTCCTTCTTGCCAATTTGCCATGTAAGCTTTTTGTTTATCAGTCAATGAATCGATTTCAATGCCCATTGCTTTCAATTTCATGCTTGCAACATTGTAGTCGATTTCATCAGGTGCTTTGGTTACGCCAACAGGCAAGTCGTTTTCAAGGATGTGTTTTGCGGATAAAGCTTGTACAGCAAAACTCATGTCCATGATTTCAGCAGGGTGTCCTTGTCCACGTGCTGCTGAAAGGTTGACCAAACGACCGTCAGCCAATAGATAAATCTTACGACCGTCTTTGGTTGTGAACTCTTCAATACTTTCACGCACTTCCTTAACGCTAGTTGAAATAGCTTCAAGGTCTGGGCGGTTGATTTCAACATTGAAGTGACCGGAGTTTGCAAGCATACATCCGTCTTTCATGTATTTGAAGTCGTCACCGCAGATGATGTCTGCGTTACCTGTTACGGTAATGATTAAGTCAGCTTGTTTTACGGCTTCGCGAATTGTCATTACACGGTATCCATCCATTCTTGCTTCAAGTGCTCTGATTGGGTCAACTTCAGTGACGATTACATCAGCACCGAGACCTGCTGCCCTTAAAGCCAATCCACGACCGCACCAGCCGTAACCACATACGACAACGGTTTTTCCTGCAATGACCATGTTGGTTGTTCCCATGATTGCATCGAAACTTGATTGTCCTGTTCCGTAACGGTTGTCAAATAGGTATTTTGTGTAAGCGTCATTTACTGCAATTACTGGGAATTTCAATGCTCCGTCAGCATGCATTGCTTGAAGTCTGTGAACACCGGTTGTGGTTTCTTCACATGCACCTTTGATATGGCTTAACAATTCTTTTCTTTCATTGTGAAGCACCATAATCATGTCTGCTCCGTCGTCAATGATTATATCAGGCTTGTGGTCGAGAACCATGTTGATGGTTTGGTAGTATTCCTCATCATCCTGTTCTCTCCAACCATAAACGTTTAATCCTAAATCTGCTGCTCCTGCAACTGCATCGTCATGAGTGGATAATGGGTTGCACCCAGTCATTGCGACTTCAGCTCCACCAGCCATCAAGGTCAAACCTAAATTGATTGTCTTAGGTTCGAGGTGTAGGCATGATCCGATTGTAATTCCTTTAAAAGGTTGAGTTTCCAAGTATTCAGCTTTGATGTGTTCCAAAACAGGCATGTGTTTTTGAACCCATTCGATTTTTCTTACACCTTCAGGTGCAAGTGACATGTCTTTAACTTTGCTCATAATATCATCATAAATTATTTAATTAAGTAAACTTTTGATTTTAAATGTTATTAAATATAACTTTTTTATAATAAAATATTTTTTAAAAATGATTCTGAACCTCCAAAAAATCGGCCAAAAAACAAAACCTTTAAATGTAATGATTAAAATATATATATTTGTTAGATGCCGGGGTGGCTCAGCTGGTTAGAGCGCACGGCTCATAGGGTAATATAGCAGTGCTCTAGCGTATTCCTGGGATACCGTGAGATCGCGGGTTCGAATCCCGCCCCCGGCATCCTAAATCCCAGGAATTTTCCATCTAACAACTATTTTTTAAAGACTATTTATCAAATCATAACAATTTTATAACTCATTTTACAATAAATAACATTGAGGATTTGAAATGATATACAATACACTTGGAAAAACCGGTCTTGAGGTTTCCAGACTGGGTTTTGGAACAATGAGACTTCCAACAAAAACCAATAACGCTGATATTAATAAAGAAGAAGCATCAAAAATGCTTACATACGCAATTGAAAACGGAGTGAACATTATTGACACCGCATATCCATACCATTCAGAAGGCCTGGAGGGAAGCGGAGAAAGCGAAAGATTTTTAGGAGAATATTTCAAGGAGAATTCATATAGGGACGAAATAATTCTTCAAACCAAGTCCCCCGTTTGGGCGGTTGAAAAGAAATCTGATTTTGACATGTTCCTGGACGAACAGCTTGAAAAGCTTCAGACAGACTACATTGACATTTACATGCTCCATTCCCTGAATGTTGCGGATTGGGAAAAGGTTAGAGACCTTAATGTCTTTGACTTTTTGGATGATGCCCTTTCATCAGGAAAGGTTAAGCATGTGGGCTTTTCATCCCATATTGAGGTTGACTATGTCATTGAAATAATTGACGAGTATCCGAAATGGGAGGTTGCAATGACCCAATTGAACTATCTTGACGAGTACTACCAGTCAGGAGTCATGGGAACCAACTACCTGAAGCAGGTGAATATGGGAAGCATGATCATGGAGCCTCTTCGTGGAGGAAGACTGGTCAACAACATTCCGGACGAAGTCAAGGAACTGTGGGATATGGCGGAAGTCAAAAGGACTCCTGTCGAATGGGCATTGCAGTACCTGTGGAACCGTGACGATGTAGATTGCGTCTTCAGCGGAATGACAACCATGGATCAGGTCAAGGACAACATCAGGATAGCTTCAACCGAGGATGTAATCTCCGATTATGATAAGGAAATCATCCGTGAGGTCGCACGTACATACCGGACATTTCTGGGAAACGACTGCACCCGCTGCGGCTATTGCATGCCATGCCCTCATGGCGTTGACATCATTAACTGCCTTACCGAGTACAACATTGCACACATGATGAGGGACCCTAAGGCCAGTGCAATGCAGTATTTCAGCTTGATTGATGATGATTCCAGGGCTGACAGTTGCGTTCAATGTGAGGAGTGCATTCCGTTCTGTACACAAATGCTTAATATTCCTGAGGAACTTCAGAAAGTTTATGAGTATTTCGGAAGCGAATTTGACCATTTCTGATTTGGCTTATTATACATTAAGTCAAATTCTTTTACTCTTTTTTGTATTGTTTTGAACGATTTAATATTAAATTTTAAAATTTAATGAACTTTATTTACTAAAAAAAATAAAACTTCTTATTTTATATATCAAAAATATCATATTAAAGTATATATAAAGATTTATATACTACGAGTTGGAAATATATTTTTGATAGGAAGATGTTTTCCGACTATTAAATGTGGAGCTTGATTTTAATGAGCGATATTCCAGAAGAAAAAATTGAAAGAGTAGTCGAACAAATGAAAGAGGATAACATCAAATTTATCCGTTTGCAGTTTGTCGACATTAACGGTACTGTAAAAAATATCGTCATACCATTCAATGGCGAAGATATGAGTGAATTATTTAACGAAGGAATGTTATTTGACGGATCATCAATTGCAGGATTTGTAGGAATCAATGAAAGTGATTTGGTATTAAAACCTGACCTTGACACTTACTCAAGATTATCATGGAGACCAGAGGAATCCGCAACATGCAGATTCATCTGTGACGTATGGACAGCTGACGGCGAACCGTTCATAGGAGACCCAAGGGGAGTTCTTAAAAAATCCCTTAAGCACATTGCAGAAATGGGACTTCAATACAACATAGGTCCTGAACCTGAATTCTTCATTGTGGACATTGATGAAAATGGTTATCCTATGCCTTACGATGAAGCCGGATACTTTGATGTGGAACCGTTGGACAAGGGACCTGATTTCAGAAGAGAATTGACCTTGAACCTTGAGGATTTGGACTTTGAAGTTGAAGCATCCCACCACGAAGTGGCACCGGGTCAAAACGAAATCGCATTCAAGTTCAAGGATGCACTTAAGACTGCTGACGCTGTAATCACATTCAAACAAGCAATCAAGGCCATTGTAGACAACATGGCTACCTTTGACCAAATGGACTACAGAGTTACATTCATGCCAAAACCATTCTTCGGCGTGAGCGGAAGTGGAATGCACTGTCACCAGTCCGTGTTCAAGGGAGACAGAAACTTATTCTCAGACCCTGACTCAGAAACAGGCCTTTCAAAAGATGCACTTTACTTCATGGGAGGATTACTCAAGCACGCTCCAGCTATTACCGCTATTACAAACCCTATTGTTAACTCATACAAACGTTTAGTTCCAGGTTATGAGGCTCCTGTATACAGGGCATACGGTCTTAGAAACAGATCTGCTTTAATAAGAGTTCCTGCAGCACGTGGAAAAGCAACACGTATCGAGTACAGGTCACCTGACCCAGCATGTAACCCTTACCTTGCATTTACAGTAATGCTTGAAGCAGGTATTGACGGTATCGTCAACAAGATTGACCCAGGAGAACCTGTTGAAGTAGACCTTTACCAATTAAGCGAAGAGGAAATCGCTGAAAGAGGAATCAAGGTTCTTCCAACCAGTCTATGGGAAGCATACCATGCGCTTGAGGAAGACCCACTCATACTTAACGCATTGGGCCCTCATGTCAGTGAAAAGTTCCTAGAGCTTAAATACCAAGAATGGGACGAATATCGTGTTCAAGTGTTCGGATACGAACAAAGAAAATATTTAGATATCTAATCTAAATATTTATTTTTTTTAATTGGAGTCAACTATGTCAGATTCAGAACCCCGAATGATTGAGATACTGAGAATATTAACCCAGCATGATAAGCCTATAGGATCCAAACTGATAGCTGATGAGCTTAGGGATAAGGGCTTTAATCTAGGAGAGCGTGCAGTAAGGTACCATATGCAGGTCCTGGATGAAAAAGGATATACTGAAAGAATGGGGTATTCTGGAAGAGTGATAACTGAACTTGGTCGTGAAAAATTGGAAAAGGGTCTGATTTATGACCAGGTCGATTTCATCTACTCAAAATTTGAGGAAATGATTTATTTAACTGACTTCAACTATATGACTCAAACAGGAAATGTTGTAGTCAATACATCAACTGTTTATAACGAAGAATCAATCGATATACTTAAAGATATTATTGAAAGCGGTCTTTCTGTTAGTCCTTACGTTAATTTAAATGAAGATAAAAGTGAAGGCAGAATTGAAGTAACAACATTGTGCGGAACAACAATCGATGGAATACTTCTCAATGAGGGAATATCCTCACAGCCTGTTTACGGAGGACTTATCAAAGTTGAGGATTACAAGCCAATAAGGTTTGAAGAACTCATATCCTACAAGAAAACCTCACTTACACCGCTGGACGCATTCTCTTCACCAAACAGAACATCAGTTCTAGACGTAGTCGACTCAGGAAACGGAATAATTCCTGCAAACTTCAGACTGATACCGGGCGTCGGTCGTGAACGGACAATTGAAATCATCAAAAAACTTGACAAGATCGGCATAGGCGGAGTAATTGGAATCTCCGATGAGGGAAAGGACATATTGGGAATTCCTGTTCCTGATGGAATGGTTGGAATAGCCATTGTTGGTGGAATAACCCCATTCAGGGCAGTGCAGGAATCCGGAGAGAACATTGACATCAAGATTGCTGAGGAAATCAGGGACTTCAAGACATTATCCCCAATTACAACAACAATCAGAAATCACCTGAAACCTGTCACACATGACTTGCAGCCTAAAATATCATTCTTACTGTCCAAATCATGGAACCTTATACAGCAGGTCAACTTCGATATAGAAAAAAGAAAGGGAAACATCGTTTCCAACATATCATACCTTAAAAGGGATGACTTGGATAAGGCATTGAACATTATGGAAGAGACATACAACGATGACCCTAAACACATCAATCCATACTACCAGATTATGGATCATCCAACTGACGATGACACTGTTGGAATAGCTACAATATGCAGCTTGAGCATTGATGGAATCCTCATAAACAATGGAATTATCTGCAATCCAAAATATGGAGGATTGCTGGAGCTTACAGAACCGTCATTATTCATTGAGCTAATCTCATACAACGGGTCAACCGTTGACCCTCACAAGATTTTCATTGCAAAGGACATGACATCTGTTTCAACCAGCATCGGTCCGAAAAAGGTATTGGCCAGTTTCAAGGAAATTCCATACATTTCACGTGATTATGCTGTTGACCTATTGGATACCTTGGATAAAACCGGCTTTTCAATATATAAAATAGGAAAACCGAGAGCCCTAACCTACAATGCAAAGGCAGATAACTATAACTTCGGTATCGTTGCAGGCAGTGGTTTGAATTCAATAGCCGCAATTAGAGAAAAAGGCATTGACATACATGTTAAGGCTATTGAAAAATTGATTCCTTTTGAAAAAATGAATAGGTTGTAACTAGATTACAGTTACATCCACTTCTTCACCATCCTTTGGATAGTGCACAAATTCTATTATATCTTCCTCGACTTCATATACATCTACTTCTATTGTGGCACCGAGGTCACTCTCGTCAAGATCAATTAATAATTTGAAGCCCGGTTTGCCAAAATATTTGGAAAAATCAACGTTTAAGACTTCTCCTTCTGCAAAAATCCTGTTGTATGCAATTTCAATTCTATCATGAATTTTAACATTTTCTTTTAGGTATTCTACAGCTTCTGGTGTTGTTAATTCTAAAGTTTTCATGATATCAACTCCGATATATAAGAATATGTTTTATAACATATAAATGTTTGTATTATTACGAACAAAAAAATTTTTGATAAAAAAATAGGATTATAGAAGCTCTATAATCACTTCCTTACCATCATGGATGTGACGCATTTCAAGCAAATCCTCACCGATTTCATTAAAATCGACTTCAATTGATTGGTTTAAGATTTCACCAGTTAATTGCAATCCGACTCTAAGACCTTCACCGGTCACTTCATCTTCTTCTGTGATACCTAAAACTTCGCCGGGAGCAAAAATACGATTATAAGAAATCTCTAAAACATCAGTAACATGAACTTCATTTCTAACATACTCAATTGCTTCTTCAAGAGTCATCTGAACTTCTTCTACCATAATATCGCCTAAAAAAAAGAAAAAAGAGAGAAGGAATTATAAATTCCTGTATTCTCTGATTGAAGTATATTCGTCGTCTAATTCGCCGTATTCAGCTAATTTTTCTTTGTTAGCTTCAGCGCCTAAATAAAGGTTACCTTTACCGTTAAGACCAATATCTCCAGTATATTTAATGTATTTACCTTCAAAGGTACTACCTTCAATTTCAGGATCTACAACAACACCATCGAGAACGAATCCTTCGAGTAACCTACCGAGGAAACCGTGAATGATAATGTTACCGTTTTTCATTTGTCCACCAGGCCAACGGTTTACGTCACCGTCAATTTCAATGATACCTTTGGTCATGTGAATACCAGCTAAGATATCACAGTTACCTTTAACGTGGATTCTACCACCGGTTAAACATTCACCACATTGTTTTCCAGCGTTACCGCCAACAACGATTTGTCCACCAGTCATACCTCTCCATTCACCAATGTAAGAAGCACCAGTGAACTCTTTGGTGTTTCCTTCGATTTCAAGGTATCCACCAGACATTTCTCTTCCAGCGTGAGCTGCTGCGTCACCTTTAACGAGAATAGATCCACCGGACATTTCTGCACCAACGTGTAAATCTACACTACTGTTACAGACAATGTTTCCAGCGCTCATTTTACAACCGATGTATTTTACTCTGTTTAA
>NZ_SUTJ01000010.1 GCF_015062915.1 Methanobrevibacter thaueri
CTTGTCCCTTTTCTGAACTCTCAATGGTGCATTGGTAATGTTTTTCATTACAGAGTGGTGCGGGAACAGGTTGAAGTTCTGGAACACCAAACCGAATGTTCCGTCAAAATTTATCTCTCCACTGTCTTCCTGCTCAAGATCTGTAATGCATCTGAGCAATGTTGATTTACCTGAACCTGACGGTCCTATAATAGCTAAAACCTCACCCTTTTCAACGCTGAGAGAAATATCCTTTAAAACCACATTGTCTCCAAAACTTTTCTTGAGATTTTTAATTTCTAGCAAACTCATAATATTTCCCCCTTATTCATAATAATCCATTCTATTTTCCAGGTATTCCATGACAAATGCCACTATAATGTTGAATACATAATAGAATACACCGGCTACGAGCAATGCTGCAATTGATGCGTCTGCAGCTGCAATCTGTTTAGCTACTGTGAACATTTCAGGTATTGCGATAACAAATGATAATGATGTGTCTTTTACGAGGGTTATGACCTCATTAGTTACGGAAGGAAGAATTACCTTAAACACTTGAGGCATGATGATTATGAAAAATGTTTCAATTCTTGAATAACCCAATACTTGGGCCGCTTCATATTGTCCGCTGTTAATTGATTCGATACCACCACGGTAAATCTCAGCAAAGTATGCAGCATAGTTTATAGTAAATGCTATTATGACAGCATAAAAACGATAATCCGCTGATAGGTTTATGCCGAAGACATAGTATGGTGCGAAGAACACTACAATTAACTGCAACATCAATGGTGTACCTCTCATTATTGAAATATATATCTTCATCAGCCACCTGAGCGGTGCGAAATTACTCATTCTTCCTCCGGCTATGACTAAACCGAGAGGAAGAGAGAATAATAGTGTAAGCAAGAATATTTCAATTGAGGTAACCATACCTCCAAGCAATTGTGAAATAACATTACTTAATATCATTTAATAATTCTCCCCTCTTTAACTTAAAATGTGTTTATGGTTGGATTAATGCGTCTTCGGAAATTCCGTATTTTTCAGCGATTTTAGCAACGGTTCCGTCTTTAAACATTTCGTTTAAGGTGTCTTGTACTTGGTTTTTCAAGTCATCGTTGCCTTTTTTGAATCCAATACCGTATTTTTCTGTAGTGATGTACTGATCAATCACTTTGAAGTCGTCAGGATTGTCTTGGTTTTTGATGTCGTATTCACCAACACCGATATCCATTGCGATAGCGTCACATGCACTTGATTTCAAGTCCATGAATGCAGTGTTATAATCAGCCACTTCAGTTAAGGTTCCGAAACTGTCAGCGATAGTCTTGTTGTCTCCTTGAAGAGCTGCTAAAGCTGAAGAGTCTTTTTGTGTTTCAACGGTTTTTCCATTTAAGTCGTCGATAGTGTCAATTCCGGAATCTGCTCTTACGATGAATACTTGTTTGTTGTCAAAGTAAGGGTCAGACCAGGTGTAATCGTTTTCCCTACCGTCAATGGTGAATCCGTTCCAGATACAGTCGATGGAACCGGAATCGATTTCAGCATCTTTTGCATCCCAATCAATAGGTTGAGCTACAAATGTCCAATTGTTTCTGTCACATACTTCTTTTGCTAAGTCTAAGTCGAAACCAGTGTAGTTTCCACTGTCGTCCTTATATCCGTAAGGTGGGAATTCAGCATCAAAACCTACAATGAAAGTGTCTTCATCGTTGGTGGTTGCATTGCCGGAATTGTCCCCTCCTAAAAAGTCAAATAAACCAGCGCTTGCAGTACCCATAACTAAGAAAGCTACTAATACTAAAGCTAATATTAAACCTATCTTTTTATTCATAAAAAACACCAAATAGTTATAACTATGGGTAGAAGTTTTTGTCTACCAACATAATTTTTATGTTTCAACATATTTATTTATTGCTTTATGATTTTTCAAAATTTGATGTTTCGTATTGAATTAAATACTTTTTTTAGGGAATATTTTGTTTTTTTATTATTTTTTTTAGGTTTTTTATTATTATTTTTTGAATGATATTCAACTATGTCGCGGGAGTTTAAAACAAGTTCATAGCCTCTCCGTGCATATTTCTTAATGGTCTTTTTATCCTTGATGGTGATTTTTTCAAATTCCCCTTTTGCCTTTTGGAAATATTCATCTGAATCTTCACTTTTAAGGTAAACCAATATCTGGGCAATCTTAAAGAAGATGAATTCGTTTTCAAGCTCCTCATAATAACCGTTCTGGCGGATATAATCCTCGACCATGTCAATTACCTTGAATATGTCAAAGCCGTTGGCTGAGGAATTGAGTATTGAATCTGGATTTGACCGGTAATTGTAGAATGATTCGGGAACAAAGGACAACCTTTCCGCTTCAAGCATCAATTTAACATGCACTGGAACATCCTCAAAGTTCAAGCCGATTGGAAATATGGTGTCCTTGATGAAATCCCTTTTATATAGCTTGAGGCATGCGGAAAATGCTGAATTCATAACATGCCTTTTAACATCTCCATATGTGAATGTGAAGTTGTCATAATCAATATCGCCGAAAATCTTGTCTATCTTGAATTCCACACCTCTCTTGTGGACATTATGGGAATCATCAACTGTCTGGAACTTGAAAAGCACCATATCCGAATCATTTGAAACGATGTTGTCATGGAGTCTTTCCAATGCATCAAGCTCAAGATAATCATCGGAATCGATAAAGTAGACATAATCACCTTTTGCTCTTTTAAGCCCATTATTTCGTGTTGCAGCAAGTCCCTGATTATGCTGATTGATTATTGATATCCTTTCATCCTTCAGGGAGTATTGAGTTAATATTTCAGGGGAGCGATCTGTTGAACCGTCATTGACACAGATTATCTCAATGTCCCTAAAGCTTTGATTGCGTATGCTGTCCAAGCACTGTGCAAGATAATCCTCAACATTATAAACCGGTATAATCACTGAAATGGCAACCATGAACATCACTAAAATATCTTAAATCTCTTATTGGATTTTTCGTTCAACTGCTTTTTCAACCTTTGGTTTTTCCTGAATTCACTTTCAAACAGTTCATTTAAGCTTGTTAATCTTTTTTGATAGTAATCATCACTGAATGAGTAATCCTCATCAACATAACCATTGTCATTGAGAATCTCAGCGAGAGCCTCACATGAAGTGGGGTAATCTGAAACATCTGACTTATATTTCACATCACTCTTGGATAGTGTACTTTCGCTTTCACAGATTGCCCAAATGTCAGATGAAGATCCAAGATAATCTGAGAATTTTGATGGAAGATACGGATTGACTGGGTAATGTCCTTTTGTATTTGCATCATTTACAACCAGAACATCGAATCTTGTTGTGGCATTTAAAAATTCAATGTATTCCAATGGCTTTTTAATCTTGATATTGCCTTTACACTCCAAAGTGGAAATCAATCTTTTAATCAATTTCTTATCGTTGATGAATATGTATAACCTGATTTTATCCTTATATTTATGATTGAGTGATTCCAATGCGTTAAAAAGTCCCTCAAAATGACGCTTGCCGTAATAGTCACTGCCAAAATAGGCGATATTGACATAATTTTCATCAAGCTTCAATTTGGATTTCTTCAAATGATAATACTCATCAGGAAGTGTGGGATGAGGCATGATTTCACTTTTGGCCATGACATGGTCATGAACATCAACGGGAAACTGGTCAAGCATGATTTGCCTTTGATTTTCATTTGTAAAGATTACCTTATCGGCAAAGAGATAAACCAGATACTCTGCTATAAAATAAGCGGATGATTCATATTCAATCAATGGAAAATCCTTATTAAAATTAGAAATATGGCTGTTGAGCATGTCTATATATGCGTCATCATCAACAATCATCTGCTTATATGTTTTCTCATTGTTTGACAAATCATAAATGAGTGGGTCTGAAAATTCAGCAGTCCAGAATGTGGAACTGTTCTGTAATTTATATTCACAGGCCAGGAAATGATTGGCCATAAGCCATGACCTGGAATAGATTCTTTTGTAATCATTTTTAATAGCCGATTTTCCCTTTCTGATGAACTTTTCAATGCATTCCCACCAGTCATTATCACAGGACACGTCAACTAATATCCTATTGTTAATGTAATCATTGACTTTCAGGCTAAATTCATTATCATCCAGATTGCTTCTTGCTTGCAATACGTCAACAGGATGACCTGCATCAATTATTCTTTTAGCAACGGTTATTCCTGAAACATAATTGGAAGGTGGAAATAAACATGAAATAACTAATTCATCACACTCTTTTTGCATATTAAAATATTTTTATTTCAATGTTTAAAAAGTTTTTTTAAGCGGTTAAAAGCTTTAGGCTTTGCATCTGTTTTTTTACTTTTCTTTTTATTTTTCCTTTTCAAGTCAAATTTCTCAATGGATGATTCGAACTCATGGTAATTTTTGGAGGTTATTGCCTTTAAAAATATCTTTCGACTCCTCTTGTTTGCAAGTTCCAGCGTTCCATCTGATTCATATCTTTCCTTCTTGGCTTTGAAGTCATTTTGAATTTTTAAAAAGAAATCATCCTTCAATTTATCCGGAACCTGTGAAAACCTTAAATATATATCCCTGCACTGCCTATTGAAAAGCTTATGCTTGACCGTTTCATACTCGCCGGATTGGATAATTATATCATCTATTATATTGTAGATGGTTATAACATCACTGAACTTGTCAAAATTCGAATTGGTAATGGAATTCTTATGAATACGCCTGAAATAATAATACTCATCCTTGAAAAGCACTCTTTTCGCCTTTAGAAAAAGTTCGATGAAAAATGGATTGTCCTCAAATATCAAGCCCTCTTTGAAGCTCATGCCTTCAATCAAATCCCTGCGGTATAATTTGCCTGGTGCAGTGACGGATATTCTAAACAGCAAATGCTTTACATCATCATAGCAAAATACATCGTCCTTAACATGGCTTTTAAGCAAATCCATTTCAAAATAGGAATATTTTGACTTTTCCCTTGTCTCATCGTCAAAGTCAATTATCTTAAATATCAGCAAGTCAAGGGATTTCGATTCCATAATCCCATATAGTTCAGAGAGTGCATTATCCTCAAGATAATCATCAGAATCCAAAAATAGCACGTATTTACCAGTGGCTTCCTTTAAACCGTTGTTGCGTGAAGCTGACAGTCCCTGGTTTGCCTGGTCAATAATCTTTACAGGGTAATTTCGAAGAATTTCAAGTGAATTGTCTGTTGATCCATCATTTACACAGATCACTTCAATGTCCTGAAAGCTTTGGTTCAACACACTTCCCAGGCATTCATCAAGATATCTGGAAGTGTTGTAGACTGGTATGATGATAGATATTTTAGCCAAAAAATCACCGCTATTTGAGTATTCCCCTAATCTTATCAATTAGCTTAACAGTTTTGCGAGACCTGTACTGGTTAATTGTCCTGGTTAATTTGGAGTTTTTAGATTTAAGGGCATTGTTCTCGTTAACCAGTTTTTCATTTTTCCTCATCAAGTCTTCAAGTTTATTGTCTGAGCTGTGAATTGACTTGTTTGAGATATATATCTTGTTTCTCTTGTTCTTGAATTTCACAACATTGTTTTTAAAAGTAAATTTAAATTCTTTAACGAGCCTGATTGAATTGAATGATTCAGGGGAGTTCAATTCATATTTCTTTATTATGTATCTTGTTAGATCGTGATATGGTATTGCAAAAGTAAATGAAGTGGAATCTTCCAAATAAGTCACTGGAAATGCAGTTTCCCTGTATGTGACGAAGTTTGTAAGAACCATATTCCTGATTTCACGGATTGACCTGCAATTGAATATGAACTGTCCGCCATCAAGGACTATGTTTTCAACAATTATTTCATTTTCAGTCTTTTTCTTGACGTCAAGGTATAGTATATTGTTGATGCCTATTCCCAAGTCAATGTCGTAATTGGCATATCTGATTGAGTGGCGCCCATAATTTTTTAGAAGAACTTCATGATTAAAATCGTTTGACTTATATGTCAGTTTGATTTTTGAATGGTCCAAATCTTTAATTAAACTTAATGGAATAATCAATTTATTATTTGATAGGTTCAATGGAAATTCCTTATTTTTATGAAGCAAATGTGCAATTATTTCATAGGAATCTTTTTTGGGAATTCCTATTAACTCTTCAGCCACATCAATGAAGAGATTTTCCTCATCATTATAAACATCACTGACTCTAACGTTAAACTGAAGGTCCCCATTTTCACTGTCGGTGCCAATCAATCCCAAGTATCGCTCGTCAATATCCAACTCCATTTGTGGATTTAACTTGAATTCCTCTTCCAAATGAGCAAATGACAGTAATGAGGCAATATCGCGATTTTCAACCATGGAATATAAAACCCTTAGATAAGAATCCAAATCATCCTTCAAATGGTCTGGAATAATATCAAGGATATCGCAAACGCCTTCCAGCAACTCATTGTAATGCTTGCCAGGATAATTTCCTATCTTTTTAAGTGAAGTCTTCAAGTCATGCCTCAACCACTTGTCATACACAACATTGGATAACTCTTCCCTTAAACCATATTCTAACATTGATGAGTGATAACGTTTTAGAATGTTAATGCGATCGGTGAAATTTCGAATGTCATCCTGCCTTTGTGTTATTGATGACTTTTCCTTTCTAAGTCTCCAGAAATAAAAGATATTCTGTGAAAAACCAATGGATTTTGCATTAACATAAGCCTCAAAAGAAAAAAGCAAATCCTCATAATATACATTCTCATTAATAAATCTGATATTATGATTATCTAGAAACTCCCTTTTAAAGAGTTTATTGCATGCAATGGTATCCCATAATAAATTAGGATACTCGCCTATTGTAAATGACTTGGCATTTCCTTCAAAATCACGGAATGCCTTTTTGAATAGAATATTTTCCCAAATATTAAACTCGCCAAATTTCATTACATTACCGACAATGAAATCATTATCGGCATTGAAATTGTATAGGTTTTCATAAGCCTTTGGAGGTAAGTAATCATCAGAGTCCATGAAATGGACATATTCCCCTTTTGCATAAGTCAATCCATAATTACGGGCAATTCCCTGACCTTCTCTTTTTTTATGATAAGCATGGAAATTCTCATAGTTACTTGCATATTCATCTATTATATACCTGGAATCATCTGTTGAACCGTCATCGATCATTATCACTTCAATGTCCTCAATCATTGTCTGATTGAGTAGTGAATCAAGCGCTTCCTCAATGTAGGATTCCACATTGAACACGGGCATTATAACAGAAATTTTAACCATAGAACACCTATTTTCTTATTGCATCATCAATTCTTTTTGAGGCATTACCATCCTCAAAGCTACAGAATCTTTCATAGAATTCATCGTATTTATCAGCATATTCCTCTTTCAAATCATCAATATTTAAAATGGCATCAATCACTTCATCAGTTGTCTTTAATAATGGTCCTGGAACTTCTGAGTGAATATCAATATAAAATCCTCTCAAGACGTTTTCATATTTTTCCAAATCATAAGTGAAGTAAAGGATTGGTCTTTTCAAGTTTGCATAGTCAAAGAACACGCTTGAATAGTCTGTAATTAAAATATCACTAATCAGATAAAGCTCTGCAATATCATCATACCTACACACATCATAAGCAAAACCCTCATAAGGGGATAAATCCAATTTATCCGCAACGAAGTAATGTGTCCTTACAAGAACGATATATTCATCACCGATTGCCTTTTGCAGCTTATCCAATTCAAGCTTCAAGGTGAAATGCATTTTACCTGCATCGAAATACTCATCATCCCTCCAGGTAGGAGCATACAACACTATCTTCTTATCAGAAGGCAAATTCAAGTCATCCTTAATCTTCTGAACCTGTTCAGGTGTTGCATTGTATAAAATGTCATTACGAGGATAACCTGTTTCAAGTATTTCACCATCATAGGCAAAGGAACTGCGAAGGATTTCAGTAGTGTAACGGTTCGGTGAGATAAGATAATCCCATTCCTTAGCAACCTTAATATAGGATTTCTTGATATTAGGATCCCTTGTATGAACATTTCCAATGTCAAGACCCAGTTTTTTAAGTGGAGTTCCATGCCATGTGGAAACAATCTTCTGCGGACCTCTCTTATGAAGTCTGGATGCCTGGCGACCGTTGATTACCCAATATTTAGACTTGGCCAATTCCTTATAGTATGCAAGGGAGAATCTCTTAACCTTTTTAGGGTTTCCCGGAATCTTAACACTCTTATCATTAATCACCCATATGTAATCAAGCTCATCGCCATACTTATTGTAGAGGTATTCATACAGGTATTTCGGACTGTCTGAATAGAACTTGCCCAAGAAACTGCAGAACATGACCTGCTTTTCATTTACAGGTTTTTTGTTATAATATCTGAAGTATATGAATGTCTTGAATCTCCATCTGCTTTTAAAGACACGTATGGTCTTTTTAAGGTTAACTCTTAGCTTGATGAATTTGGTTAGTCTATTAATGTTATTATCCTGAAAAGCCTTGATTTCCTGTTTCTGTATAAAGGACAAGTAGTTCATGTTAAATTCATATGAAATCTTTTGCATGACTTCAAAAACATGACCTCTCCAGTTTTCATCATCACTGTATAAGAAATTAGGTCCGAAAACCTTGTAGTAATAATCAAAGAAAGTGTATGCCATTTCATCCTTAAGCAGTTTGTATTTCTCTTCATGGGTCTTATCATAGTGTTCATTTACAATTTCCAAAACATCATAATATGCTGTTGCATAACTAAGGAATGCATCCCCATGGTCTTCCTGATTCAGTGAAGTCAGATTAATAGGGTCGTCCCTGTTTCTTTTCGCATAAACAGCATCTTCAACCCCTATAAAGGTTTTTATTCTTGGGAAGATTGAAGTGATGAAAAAGTAATCTGAATAGAACCGATCATTTTCATCGAACAATGTATCTGCTATGATACCCCTCTTAATCAATGAATGAAGAACTGACAATATCTCCTTCTTATTGGTTCTTGTACCGACCAGTAGCCTCATTGCAAATTCCATATCTGACAATTTGCCTTTTTTCATAGGGTACTTGCTTTTTTTATTGAACCTTTCCTCAAATCTTTCACGGATAAATGGTGTAGCCATCCTTTCCCCGTTAATGAAATCAGCATGAGTGGCTTTAGCGGTGTTAACCAGTTTTTCCAATGCATTCTTATAAAGGTAATCGTCACTGTCGATAAAGTATATATACTCTCCGCTTGCCATTTTCAATCCTTCATTTCTGGCCCTGGCTGCACCTAAACGTTCATCAAATGACTTTACAATGATGTTTAGATTGTCATAGCTAGCGATTAAATCAGCTACATCCTCCTTGATTCCATTCAATATGAGAATGATTTCACTATCATCAATGTTTTGTTCAGTTAGACTGTCTAGACAGTCCTTGAGATATCTCTCAACAGTGTCAAATGGAATAATAATGCTTAAAAATGTCATGTATATCAGTTAAAATTTTTCATTTGCCCTTTTAAGGTTTTCCACTGATTCCTCAAGTTTTTCCATAATGCCCTCTCTGCGTCTAAACTTATTGAGCCTGTCATGGTCTCTTATTTTTTTAGGAATCTGCAGGAATTTCTTGCCGTAAATGTCAATTAGGTATTGTCTTGAATCTGCAGGGGCTAAAAATTCATAAGGTCCGAAAGGAAGCCTGATTAATGGGAATACCTGGTCAGTTTCAACTATATCAAATTTATAAACAGAAAATTGCCTTAAGTTGTTTCTGGAATCCTCAACACCTGGAATCATATGAGTGTCCCTTTCAAGGGTGCAGTTGAACTTTTCATAAAACTCATACACGGTCTCTTCCAAGTCATGATCATCAGGGTTATGGTAATATTCTTTTGAAAATAACATGTAATCGTTTTCTAAATCTTTTCCGTCATAATCTTTGAGATATTCATATGGATAAATGTCAAGACCGATGAATTTACCTGTGTATCCTGGATAATAATAGGATAACTGATACCATCTTACTGATTTGCGGTTGTGCTTATCGACTTTCAAATCAGCCTTGATTTCAGGGATTCCACATCTGTCAACCTCATCCTGAATAATATCAATGAATTTGATATAATCGGACCTCATCATTCCTACATCCAAATCATCATCCCATGGAATCAGTCCTTCATGGCGATATGCTCCAAGCAATGTTCCATAATCCATCCAGTATTCAATGCCGTGCTTTTTGCAAACATTATCAAAAAACAGCATGACTTCATAGCATAATTCCTGCATTAAGGACAGATACTTGTTTGGCTGGAGATCATGGAATGCATAAATGTTATTCAAGTAATCCTGGTGAGTATCAACTAGCCTTTGAAGTCTGTTGAACTCCTTACGGGTGACTTCCTCCTGCTTATCCACTCCCAGTAATTTAGCCATTTTTCTTTTAATTTTATTCTTAACCACTTTAAACCCTCATGATATTTTATTTATTCATAAAAATATTTATAAAATAAGTTATATAAAAGTTAGGGTTAAAATAAGTTTTAAGGGAATTTTTTAAAAAAATAAGCAATTTAAAATGAATTCAATCAAAATTCTCATTAGCTGTGATTAGTTCATCTTTAGCTTCAGTTAACTTTTCCATAATATTTGGATATTTCTTATATCTGGTCAAACGACCATGGTCCTTGCTGCTTCTTCCTATTTCCATATAGTTTCTACCATATATCTCGCTAAGATAGTTATCGGTGTTGTTCGGAACAAGAAACTCGTATTTGCCAAACTTGATTCTTTTTAATGGCTGCAAGTCCTCAGTTTTCAAAATCTTGAAAACAGAACCTGTCATGAAACGGCCCCCGTCAACGCCTGCAATGAAATGATCAGTCTTTGACAGGCTAAGGTTCAAATGAGTGCAGCTTGAATCGATTGCATCCTTCAAATGGTCTATCTCACCGTCCCAAGCCTTGAAGAATTCAGGGCGACGCTTATGGAATCTTGGGATATAATCATCATCGAAATAGGTGATGTAGTCATATGGGAAAACGTCAATTCCAACATATTTCCCGTTGAATTCAGGGTACTTGCAGTTGATTTGATACCATCTTATTGAACCAACATCCCATGAAGGCTCCTTGAACCATGCAACAACATTTTTCATGCCACTTTTTTCAAGTTCAGCCGGGAAAACATCTAAAAATCTATAATAATCATCCCTCAGCATTCCAACATCCAAATCATCATCCCATGGAATGAACCCTTCATGCCTTACAGCACCAAGCAAGGTTCCGAAATCAAGCCAGTACTCCACATCATATTTGGTGCAGATGTTGTCGAAATATTTCAAAAGCTCATAGGAGATTGTTCTCATTAAATCCATATATGGAGTCAATTCCAGCTCATGGTAAACGAAAATGTTATTCAAGTAATCATGTTGCCTGTCCACCATCTGTTGAAGTTCTTTGAATTCCCTTTTGGTTGGATAAGCACTTTTCTTAGAGCTTTTTTTCTTAAATCTATTAAACATACACACCACACTATTCAAAATTTTCATTGGCATTATCTAAAATTGAGATATGACTCTTCAGGATGTCTTCATTGCTTTTAAGCTGATTCAACTTGCCTGAATCATGAAGTTCAGATATTGCCTTAATGTAGTTTTTACCATTCAACTGCCTTAAATAATCATTCGGATGAGCAGGAATCATGAATGAATGCTCATTCAAGTGAATTTCATCAAGTGGAAACACATTATTCCTTTCTGTTTTATTATTCTTTGATGATTTTACTATGCTTCCATCAATATCATCAAGTGAAGAAATTGCAACACTGAGCAATTTGGCCTCGATTTCAGGACACACCAATGACATTTCCAACTTATCATGATCATATTTAAGATTGTTCAAGCCTAAACGGCCTATTTCCAGTTTCACTGCATAATTCAGTTTATCCAAATCAGATTTCATAACGGCAACGCTAATCTTTTCGCTGAAAGCCATCAGCTGCCCGTTTCTTATAACATTTAAAAGAGTGTCATCATCAATCCAATAGAGGATATCATGACTGCGACACACATTATCAAAGAAAGCCAGCAGTCCATAGGATAAATCAAGCATATCTTTTAAGATTGGAGTAGGTTCCAGGTTATAGAACATGTACACATTATCAATGTGGTACTGATGAGCGTTTATGAGTCTTTTTAACTTTTTAAATTCCTTTCTTGAAACAAACTCCTCATCTGAAATTATTTCTTCACTTTCATCCCTGGTGAATCTATCAAAAATCATAATTATCATTAAGTCCTTTTAAGTCCTCACAGGACCTTTCTAAAATCTCTTCAATGTTTTCAATTTCCATTAGACGTGCTAATCTAGTCTGTTTAGGTTTCTTTTTAGGAATCTTTATGAACCGTTTGCCATAGATGTCCCTGGCATATGATATTGAATCATTTGGTGCGGGAAAATCATACTTTCCAAACCTGGATTTCACAAGCGGAAACAATCCATCGCTTTCAAGTATCTTGAAAGAATGCATCTTGCTTTTTCCCCTGATTCCCTCAATGCCTGCAATGTAATATTTATTCTTGTTAAATGTGAGGCCTAAACTGTCATACATGCCATCAACATCAATACTGCTGATGTTTTCCCTTAACTGATTATACATTTCCTCAAAATTATCCATTGGATTGCCTTCTATGTAGTCATAGGGAAATACGTTAATGCTCATGACGGTTTTGCCCAATTCATCACTATCATAATTAATCATTATCCAATTGCCAGAGTTGTCAACGGACATATTTTCAAATTCGACCATACTTGAATCCAATATTTCAGTTAGCCTCATATAGTCCTCTCTCATCATTCCAACATCCAGATCGTCATCCCATGGAATGAAATCATCATGCCTGACAGATCCCAAAAGGGTTCCATAATCAAGCCAATAGGTCAATTCATGCCCTTCACAAAGCCCATCAAAGAAACGAAGGAACTCATAGGACAAATTCCTGACACACTCGAGAAACGGAGTGGGTTTTAATTTATAAAAAACGTAAAGATTGTTAATGTAATCCTGATGAACGTCAACAACCTGCTGGAGCTTTTCAAAATCCTTGCGAGGTATCAAATCATCCTTGTTTATCTTATCATCAGATTTATCAAAAAACATCTTTTTCTCCTACTTCAATAAGCTATAAAATTCATTCACTGCAATATCATTGTATTTTTCAAAATCGGAATTGGCACATGTGACCTTGCCGTCTACAAAATCATACATTCCCTGAAGTATTCCTTCCTCGGAATTTTCAACAATATAACCTGCATAATCTCCCATTGCACGGGTTGAGGCAATATCTGTTGATATGATAGGAATACATAAGGTATCCGCTTCCATAAGCACCATAGGCCATCCCTCATGATATGAGGACAATATGAAGAGATCACATTCCTTAAATATTGGCATTGGATTTGAAACGTTATTGATTAAAGTGACATTGTCACAGTATTCAATGGAATCCACCAATCGGCATGTCCTTTCATATTCAACGCCATATCCTCCAATGATTATGAGTTGTGCATCGTTGAACTCCCTGCAGAATTCATTGAATGCCTTGATTAATCTTTCATGACCCTTTTCAGGTGAAAATCTTCCTATTGTGATGAACTTGAATGCATTTTTCCTTAAGACACAATCCAGATTATTATTGTAGACAACAGTGTTTTCATCAAGATGCACTTCATCCTCAGCCCTTTCCAGTATTGAGTCATAGTCATTCAGGTTATGTATTACATGAATGTTGTCCTTTCGACCGCTTATGGTGCTGGTCGGTTCTATCAGGCTTGAGGACACGACACATACATTGTCTGCAGATGAATATGCCTCTTTCAGTATATTCGGATTTTGATTATGTTTGGTTTTTATTTCAGCAACCATGTCATTGTGAACCCAAACGCTGCTTTTAATGCCGCTTGAGGTAAACATCAATGTCTCATCATGATTATATCCGTCAAAGTCAATCACCATATCCCATTTGACGCATCCAAACTGCTTGTCAAATGATCTTTTAAACAGTTTATGCAATTCATCGGGACAATCCATCTTGTCTTCAGAGAGGTAAAACTTGTTGTAGCTGAGTTTTTCCTTAATTGTTGGGGTTAAATTGAACCTTATCGGCAATACCTCAACGTTTTCAGGTATAAGCTTGAATATTTCCTCGTGATTTTCAAGAATGTTGTTTTCCCATTGCTTGAAGGTAATGAAAAAGTTGTATTTTGTCCGGTCAACGCAATTCAACAGGTTGAATAACGCTGAAGCTATTCCGAACTTGTATAATGCACCTGCAAATATGAGGATGTTGGGATTGTTATTTTTAACTTTTTCCTCAACACATATTTTTTCATTGAGGAATATGTGTCTGCATAATCTTTCAGTCGCATCGGCATTGTCAAATTCACAGAATTCCTTGTTGAAATTGACGAAATTATAATTAATTGGAGTGTTCAATTCCTCCACAAGCTCATCAATTGTTTGAACCTTAGGAAATGGAAGATGACTTAAAGGTCGATAAAATCCCCTATAGGATATGTAATCCTCCTCATCATAATTATACAGTATAATCTTTCTTTCAGTATTGGCAAAATCAAAAAATACGCTAGAATAATCAGTAATCAATACATCAGCCATATTCAAAACATCATATATCTCATAGCCTTTCGGAAACGGCATAATATTACTGAATTTTTCAAAATCAATTTGGGACTCATTTAAAACATGCAACTTGGCAAACAGTATCTGATTATCCTTTAATCTGGAATCCAACTCAGTCAATATCTCTTCAACATCCCTTTTCTGCCCGTCATCATCACGGTCCATCAGTATGCCTCTGAATGTGGGCATGTAAACGAATATTTCCTTATCCTCCAATCCCAGTTTCTCTTTTAGCCATGCATCCTTGAAAAACACACTGTTTCTTGGATATCCCTCAAGCAATATCTTGCCGGGATAAATCTTTTCAATCATATATCCCTCAAGCATCCTATTTTTCATGAAACGATTAGGATATAAAAGGTAATCGCTTGAAAGAAGAGGGTGCTGGACATTGCCCAAACGGTGCTCCTCTGCAATGTTGTCTTTTCCCATCACTTTCAAAGGTGTTCCGTGCCAGGTGTTTATGAATACCTGACCATCCTTTTTGACGTATTTGGGACGGATTCCTGAGTCAGTGAATATGTATTTGGCCTTTTCTAAGGTTTTTGTTGCAAGTGCCTCTTTAGTAATGATCTTGTCTATTTTAAGGTTGTAGTTTTTCTGAAATGCCTTGATTTTATCAACTACCTGAGGCTTTGCATGGACATGTATCTTGAAATTGCCATACTTGCCGGTGGAAAGCTCTTCAACAATCCTGAAGATGTTTCCTGTAAAGTCAAGTCCGTCACGGGATTCAAAATAAACTAAATTATCATCTAGGCCATCATCATAATATGCCTTATAAATCATTGAATTGACAGCACAATCCTTGAAGTTACGCAATTTAGTTTTAAAACCCATGATTATCACAAAAAAATAAGTAATGATGGAATCTAATAAGAAGAGTATCCATCATCAATAACTAATGAATCCACACCATGATAAGCCTTGTTGAACAAGGTTCCATTGTAGTTGGTGTGAATGGTGTAATTTCCATTCTCAAAAGTGGACAATACAACTGAAGCCTCACCCTGATTATCGGTGATGACATCATAATTGTCAGCCCATCCTGAATCATCCAAAATCTTTATATGTATCTGTTCGCCAGGATAAACGTTCCTATACTCATCCTTCAATACAACAGTAACCGCATCCCCATTTTTCAATGTTGAATTGCTTGTCACCTCAACCTTGGTGTTGTGGGAATTTGATTGTATGAAGGCAAAAGCTCCAATCGCAACAATCAGTATTATTATGATTGGAACTGCAATAGTCTTTGCATTAACCATTATCCTCACCTAATCATTATGTACAAGCAGCACATCCACGTCAGCTGTCTTTAAAACCTTCTCGGTCACACTGCCCAGAACCAGCCTGTGAAGGCCGCTTTTACCTGATGATGAAATCACAATCAGGCCAACTCCTTCCTCATTGGCCACCTGATTGATGGTTTCGGCCGGAAAACCAGCTCTTACAACTGTCTTAACATTCAAATCATCATCGAATTTGGCAGCCATATTCTTTACGGCAGTTTCAGCTTCCTTTTTCATTCTTTCATTTACTTTCTTAACCTTTCTACGTGATTGAAATGCACTTGATGTTAATTTACCAGCAACGGACAAAATAATGATTTCCCCATCATCAGCAATTAAATCGGTAACCCTATCCACTTCTTGATCTGCATATGTTGAACCATCTGTTGGCAATAAAATTTTTTTATACATAACTGCACCTAATATCTAAATAATTATATATTCATTTTCATAGTTAATAATACTTTATATGAATCAAACAATTTTTAAAAAATACATTTAAATTAATTAAAAATTAATATAAAATACATGACACGACAAGACAAGATTGTTAAAACAAGCATAATCGGCATTGTTGTCAACCTCATACTGGTGGCCTTCAAGGCTGTTGTGGGGATTGTCACCAATTCCATTGCGATTACTTTGGATGCGGTCAACAACCTGACCGATGCTTTATCATCAATAATCACAATAATCGGAGCAAAACTTGCGGGTAGAGCACCTGACAAGGACCATCCATACGGATATGGACGTATTGAGTATTTCTCATCAGTAATCATTGCAGCAATAGTTCTCTGGGCAGGTATCACTGCACTGATGGAGTCATGGCCTAAGATATTCCACCCTGACGTTACCAACTACACCACCGTTTCACTGGTAATCATTGCAGTGGCGGTTGTTGTGAAAATTCTATTGGGACAATACGTGAAGCGCACAGGAGAAAGCATTAACTCACAGGCTCTTGTTGCATCAGGAAGCGATGCATTATTTGATGCAATACTTTCACTGTCCACACTGGTTGCGGCAATCATCTCAATATTCTTCCACATCTCACTTGAGGGGATTTTAGGAGTGATCATTTCAATTGTAATCATAAAGGCAAGTATAGATATGCTAAGAGAAACCCTTGACAGCATGATCGGTGCCAGGGTCGATTCAGAGCTTTCAAGAAAAATAAAGGACTCAATACTTGAGGTTCCTGGAGTCTACGGTGCATATGACTTGACTCTTCACAATTACGGGCCTGAAGACATGCAGGGTTCAGTTCATGTTGAAATCGATGACAACCTGACTGCAGTGGATATCCATAAGCTCACAAGAGAGATTGCTCTTAAGATATATAAGGAATTCTCAATAATATTGACAATTGGAATCTATGCTCACCATGATTCCCATAAGGAAATACGTAATGATTTATATGAGATAGCTTCCAAATATGAAGAGGTTCTTGAGATTCATGCATTCATGGTCTATGAGGCTGAAAAGCTAATCACATTCGACATTATCGTTGATTTCGATGCCGACCGTGAAGCAGTTAAAGAGAAAATATTAAGTGAAATCAAGAAAAAGCATCCGGAATTCAACTACGTCATGATTGATGATTATGATGTTAGTGATTAATATATACTAGAAAGACTAATATTAAATTATAAGGTGATAATATGGAAACAAAAAATATCATTTTAATTGCAATTGCCATCTTAGTGGTTGCTCTTATAGCTATTGGTGCATACATTATCGTCACCGACAGTAATCCTGATACAGTCATTGCCAACACAACAAGTGCAAACAATACTGCAAACAACACCACCAATGTCATCATGATTGATGAAAACGACACTGTTGGAGATAATTCACCAAGAAACGACACCAACACAAGTAATGCTACCTACAGAGTCTACAATCCTCAATCAGACTCCTATGTAACCGTTATCGGTGAAGGTTATGATGATGAAGTGGACAGATGGTACACTTACGATACTGATGGTGTAAGATATTACAATACAAGAATTAAATAAACTCATTTAATTCTTTTTTCTTCTTTTTTTAATCAAAAAACACTGCATTTGTCAGATTATCCCTATATGTTGTTTCATCCTTCAGGGATTCTATATGATGAATGACATTCAATTTCAAGTCCTCTAGTTTTATTCGAGCTTCAAGGTCATAGAAATCAACCCGGAACTGGAAAACGCACTTGACCTCCATTTCATAGTCATATACTATCCAGTTAGGGCCGTTAATGTCCAGGAAGTGAACGGACCATCTTGACATGACGCTGTTGATTTTAAGAGTGGCATCATCAACGTCAAAGTCATCATAGAAAACGATTTCCTTCATTGATACAAGTCCTGTGAGTCCTGCTGAGGGGTTATGTTAAGCTCAACCTCTTCACGGTTGAATATTCCGAATGTTGTTATTTCGCTTTTACGGATGCATAGGGGCTGTGAGATGCTGTTGTCCTCAAGGGATATTATCGCAACGTTCAGCCAGTCCTCATCCTCTGAAAGGTAACGGCATGGCTCGAAGAGCTGGAACTTGGTGATTATTGTCAGTAACGCTTCTTCAATTTCTATTTCCGCATCAGCATGTTGTCTGTTTAATTCTATAATCCTATCTTTAATGTTCATATGTTATCTCCATTGTAATATTTCTCCAAGCTTTCACGGTTCATGACGGCTGACTTGAACCCGTCAACGACAATCAGCCATATTGCCCTTAGGAAACCCTCACCGGTCAAGACCTGACAGTTTTCCAGTTTCAGCATTTCATAATTGGGATTTTCAACATGATATCTCAAGAATTCCTTCTTGATATCCCTCAAAAGATCCCTGTCAATGAATGACTCAAGAATGCCCTTTATTGAATTTGCAAAGGTGTTTCCGATTGACTTGGTAATCTCAATCTCATCTGCAGTCATCTCCCCGTCCATCTCCTGGATGATGTTTAAGAATGATGAGTAGTCCTGATAGCCGTAAACGGTGAAGCGCCCCTCGCAGCAGTGGGCTGAGTACTCGTCAATCAGGCATGCGAAATTGCTGCATGAGAGTATATGAGCAGCTATAACTTCAACTATTGGGGTTCTTTCACAGTCAAGCAGCTTGCAGAGCACTTCAGTGATTATTTCATTCAGTATGAAATGTGAAAGCTCATGTATAAGTGTGGTAATCTGCAGGCAATCGGTCTGCCTGTCATCCACTGTAATAGTTTGTGATTCGTAATATCCCAATTCACGTCCGTATGACTTGTAATCGACATCGACGAATGATTTTGTAAAAAGCAGAACCTTTTCAAGGATATTAATGTCATTCATGTCAACATAATTGTCCTTGATCATGTCGTCAAGGCAGCGCAGTGATGATAACTTGATGTTTCTGATGATTTTCCTGTAATCCTTAAGGTTGAATGCAAACTCATCTATGATTTCAACATTCTCTTCTGTCAGTATTGTCTTAAAATCAGCGTATCTGTTGGCACCATTTACCTTAAATGATGGATTGGCCTTGATATCCTCTATAGGTATCCTATCAGAAAGTGGCTTCAATGCGACAAGACAGTCATAGCAAACATTCTCCTCTTCAGGGTATTTCCTGTTGCATTGGGGACAGAACTTGGTGTCCGGCTCAGCTAAAGAGTAACAGGCATCCGCTTCATATAAATCTGCACTAAAATCAAATTCTGGAGCCCTTAATACATGTTTCTTGCTGTGAAATACAACTGGAGGATTTAATATATCATCAATCAATGCCTGCTTTTCTGTATCCACTTTTAAAAATCTTGATAAGTCACTTAACATTCAAAACACCTACCACATCATCATGAATGATATGAACCAGACAATCACTGCAACTATTATGACGTACTTACCGTGCCTCTTGGCCTTTGCGGAGTCACGAGTCAATAGGTATACTGCAGCTATAATACCAAAGAGCGGGATTAGAATCGCCAGAATGTAACCTACTATGATTGCAAGGTCATGGTTTTTTTCAACTACTGGTACCTGGTAATTATTGGTATTTTGCTGTGGGTTTGGGATTCTTTCAAGACTTGCTCCGCAGTTTTTGCAGAATTTAGCCTCATCCACCAGTTTTTCCCCACATTTTGGACAGAATTTAGACATGATGTTATTTTCTCCTTAAATATGAATTTTACAATTAAAAAATTTCTAATCATTATCAAATAGTTTCTCAATCAAATGATCGCTGGTCCTGTATAAGTCTATTTGAATCATTTCCTGCAATTGTGGCGGTGCAGAGAGAAGTTCCATTGACTGTTTCCATGGCAGGTATGCCTTTTTCGCACCGCAGTCAATGCATTTCTTGATTGTTTGAGGCAACTTTCCATTAGTTGTCTCGGTGAGTATAACTGTAGAGTCCTCCAAACCTTGATTGTTATTGATGGATTCATTTGCTATGATTTCAGCTAAAGAATAATCAATACATTCAGCGTCACCTGTTAAATTATTGATGGTTAATTCATTATTCTTGATGGATAACTTGAAGGCATCTTCCTCCATGAAGAACACCTCACCAACATCAAGTGAGTCGTCAAGAACTTGAGGCAAATCCTCATCATCAGAAAAGTCAACGTCATCATATGGGGAATCCAATGTAACGTATTCAAAGGAAAACTGGTTGTCATCTTCCTTTTCGCCTGCAATCTTTTTCAATAGGCGAATGATTTCCTCATTTTGTTTTTCAATATTCTTATTAATTTTGATTAGCTCGGATAGTTCGGACATGATATATACTATTTGAAATGAAAGTATTAAAATTTTTCACTAAATCGGGAACATGTAATACATTGAATCGCAGAGCCTTGCATCGTTTGCATACCTTTCAAATCCAAGGGAGTATCTCAAGAGAACTGACCTTGGAATGAGAACGTTGTCGCTGTCAGCGTTAAGGACAATGCCGTCCAGATCCTCGCTCAGCACATAGTTGACAAGCATTGCGAGATTGATGACCTGAGCATATTTGAACTTGTCCGTATTGACAAGGCCCATCTTTTCAGCTGATGAGAACATGGTGACGTAAACTCCTCCGACCTTGTCAGTGTACATTCCGGCAACAGGACCTGTCTTTTTAAGGTCAATGATGTCTCCTTCAAGCTCCAGGTCACTTACCATCAGTGCAAGAAGACTTGACTGTGATAGGCTTTCAAAGAGTCTCTCATAATCCCCTACATTATCCCTGTTTGAGATGAACTCTTCCAATTCGCTGTTGTCTATGCCCTTGAAGATGTCATGCAATTCCTCACCGGTATAGGCATCGGTGGTGTAGAAATTGGTCTTTGGAAGGTTTGTAATGGTTAGTATGAACTCCTTTGTAAACAGGTATTTCTCAGAGGCAGGGTTTAAAATGTAGCCTTCAATGTCTGTGGTCTTTAGAATGTTTTGATAAAGTTCAAAGGAATTTTGAAGCAGCTGAACATCATCCTCATGATGGAACTTGTTGAACTCATCGGGATCTGTGAACAGTGCAGTGAGCTTCATGTCATTGTAATCATAGGTTATGAAATTCAGGGTATTGTTTTCCTTTCGAGCCGCAATATATAAGTTTGAGTACCTGAACTCGTTAATCAGCTTTAAAGCCAGATTTTCATTAAGCTGATTGCCATTAGAGTATATATCTTCTATTACAACTCTCAAATGTTTGTGACTAGTCATTGATAGTAGTTTGTTGAAGATGATATTTATACATTAATCAAAAATTAGAATCCTACTGCTCCAATTGTGCAAAATCAAAATAACCCATCGAATCAAGGGTTTCAAGACTCATTTTGAAATGCTTCAAATCATCAGGATATTTGGACAGATACATCAATATGGTTTGCAGTTCCTCTTCAAAGAGGTTGCTTTCATGATATGCCTTAGAGAGGTTGAGATAAACCCTGTAATCATCTGAATTATCCTTAACCAATCTTTTAAAGAAGAATATTGCTTTTTCATAATCATTACTGTCAAGATATTTAATGCCTTCACTAATATCTACTTTTGACCTTAAAAGCTCCTTGAAATCATCTGGAATGAATTTGCTTGTCAGGGAATAGTTTCTCAACCGATTATCTATGAAATAGGTTTTGCAATAGTCACTCTCATACCTCATTCCCCTTCCATGGGTTTGCACTAGGCGCAGGCTTGTCTTGTAGTCATACCATTCGCTGTCAATCATCATCCTTGACTTGACCTGTTTGCTTCCCAAATCAGGATATGGTATCTTATATATTATCTGGAACCTGCACTCATCCCCCGGCAGGTTCACACCCTCATCCATTGACGGTGAAACCAATACCAATGCATCATCACTTTCCCTGAACTCGCTTAGAACTTCAGAGCGGTTTTTGGTATTGTGGGCAATCAACCTATTGCTTTTTACATTGTCAATTATGAATCTCATGCACTCTGCGCTGACCGTATGGATAATGCCCTTCTCATCCTTATGATTATTTAAAATCCCCTCAATCAGCTCCAATGTTTTCGGTGCATTGGATTTGATGTATGATCTTGAAAGATTGTACTTGTTGGAAACGACTATCGGGTTTCTTGTATTGTCAAATGGTGTTTTTCTCCTGATTGCATAGATTTCACTTGGTTTGATTCCAAGCCACTTTGCAAAAAGCTCATAGTCAAGTATTGTTGCACTCATAAAGAGGCACACGTCTGCAAAGTCAAACAATGTGTTTACGGCATAACCGTCAACCTTTATCGGCTTGAACTCCAATACCTCAAACTCCTCATCATAATCAATTATCCAGCTGTCAGGGTCATAGGATATGTTTGAGATGAACCTGTTGCAGTCGTTAATCTTGCGCTTTAAGGCTGAAATCTTTTCAAGTAATTCAGGCTTTGCAATGTTTTCTATTTTGGAGAGCTCCTCAACATAGGAGGATTTGATTTCTTCAATAAACAATACCCAGTCACTGTAGCTTGCCCGGCTAAGGTCTTCTATTGTATCATCCTTCAAATCGTATTTGATGTATTCCTTAAGGTCGCTCTTTGAAAATTCAAGTTTCAGCTGATTCATAAGCATGGACTCGAGATTATGGGCCTCATCGCAGATTAGAAGGTCTCTTCTTGTGAAATCCTCAACGTAATTCAGTTCCAAAAACATGTAATGGTAGTTTGCAATGACCTTAGGGGAGTTCAAGGCAATGAATTTCTGGCGATAATACGGGCATGTGGGAGGGTTTTCGTTCTTGATTGAGTATGGACAGTCAAATCCCTCAACAATGCATTTTCCCTCATCGCATGATTGACAAACTTCATCCTTAGCGTAGCTTTTGCACTTGAAGTTTGATCTTCCTTTAACCAGCTTGAAGTCATTGAAATCCTTGAGGTACTGGTCCTGCAGCTGTTTGGTAATGGTTAGTATATATGATGAGTCATGCATATTGGCTAGTGTTGCTGCTATCGCTGACTTTCCGGTTCCTGTTCCCGCTTCAAGAACGATATACTTGTATCCCTTGCTTATCGCTTCAAGTATTTCGGATATTGTCTCAATCTGCGCTTCCCTGGGATTGTCAAACGGAAAGTGCTTGATTACTTTAGGGTTTACCTTTGAATAGTTGCTGTACTGCCATTGCATAATTCAATCACGAAAAAAAAATCATTATTATGATTAGTATATGATTTCCTATATAATACTTTTAAGGCGAGAGCATTTGGAAACTAATCATAATCACTGACGGATTTGATTAAATTGGACATGTCATCAAAGAGATTGTTTATGTCCTCGTCATCGGACTTGTCGATTGTCAAAACAAGCTCATTTGTCAAGTCATCCAGCTTTGAGGTGATATTCTTCATGATAGTAATCTTTGATTTGATTTCCTCTTCAATTTTCACGGAATACTCATTAGCCAGATTGATCATTGTCAATGCTGAGTCTGCCTGGTGAGTGAACATTTGAGTTGACTTGTCCACAACCCCGATGAATCTGGTGTAGGTCAATTGAGGCGGTTCGAAACGCTTTGCAATCAAATCACGAGTATGCTTTTCCTTAACGTTATACTCCTCAATGAGTCTTTCAATCTGATTCTTATACCCTGAATACAGTTCAGTTCCAACCGGTGTTTCAATTGGCTTTTCAACCACCGGTTTGGTTTTAGGTATTTGTTTTGGCCTTGATATTTCCTTTTCAGGTTTTGGAGTGAAGGGTTTTGTGATTTTATGTACTCCAGTACCGATTAAAAATGCAGGAACCTCAAAGAAGAGTCCGAATAGTATTATTGAAAAGATATTTAGTCCCAAAGGCATGAATGATGCAATAATTGCAAAGAGCATGAATACCAAATGGGAAATAACTTTTGTTTTTGAAAGCACGTATTGGCCAGTTTTTTTGTCCTGCCAGAACAGCAGGAAATGTTTCAAGTCGGTAATGAAACCGTAATCATTATATTCCCGCTTTGCTTTTGATGGTTTTGAAACCAGATTGTGAAGTCCAATTCCCAACAAAAACACTAACGCACCAATTACCGCTCCAAAAAGAAACATCATTGGTGGTGCACCGGCAAGGAATACCATTGATGCAAAAAATATGAATGAAGTAATACCTGCAAGCTTGGATTTTGCAAGCATATAATAACCGTCATAATTCCAATAGAACAGTTTGTGAACCAGTGTTGGATTATCCTCTTTTACAACCACTGCGGTTTGCCTGAATTCACTGCTTCCGCATTTAGGGCAGAATTTTCCTGCCATGTCAACCTCGTTTCCGCATTTAGCACATGTTTTAGTCTTCATCTTCATCAACCAGGAAATCCTCATATGTTAATGTGTTAAGTTCTTCATCTGTTATCTCCTTTTGAGGAGCCAATCTGTTTGCCTGTGCAGTCAACACTTCCTCGAAGAGGTTTCTCACCGCACGGCCGTTTGCAAAGTTTTCAGGCTTATTTTCAACGAGCCTGTCAAAGTATTCCTCCAGATACCTGCAGCCTGCCTTGTCAACCCAGAGATTTGCCTCATCAGCCATCAGTATGAATATGTCATAGAGCTCCTCGGCGGTGTAGTCCTTGAATTCCAGGAACTTGTTGAAACGTGACTCCAAACCCGGATTTGAGTGAAGGAAATCATCCATAAGCTGAGTGTATCCGGCAACAATAACAATGAAATCATCACGATTATCCTCCATTGCCTTAAGTATAGTATCAATCGCTTCACGACCGTAATCGTTTTCGCTTCTTGATGCAAGACTGTATGCCTCATCGATAAAGAGTATTCCGCCCATTGCGGATTGAATCACTTCCTGTGTCTTTATTGCGGTTTGACCGACATATCCTCCCACAAGACCTGACCTGTCGGTTTCAATCAGATGGCCCTTGCTTAAGACACCGATTTGCTTGTAGATTTTTGCAAGCAGTCTTGCAACAGTTGTCTTTCCTGTTCCCGGATTGCCGCTGAATACCAGATGAAGGCTCATTGAAGGCTGCTTTATTCCCCTTGATTCACGAATCTTTCTGATTTGAACAAGATTGATCAATGAGTTAACATCCTTTTTAACGTTTTCAAGACCTATCAACTTGTTTAACTGCTCAAGATAATCCTCAACAGTCTCTTCCTCTTCAACACTTTCCTCTTCCTCTTGAGGCAGGTCCAGTTTAATTGGCTTTTCAGTGATGTTTCCATACTCCTCCTTTAAAAACGCAACGTATTCATTATACTTGTCAAGGACATTAGCGTCTAGCTGGTTGTCCACGGTTATGAAGAATTTTCCGAAAAGCTTGTAGCATTCATAGAGCTCATTTGCGGAGTTGATATTGTTCATGTCAAAGCTTTTTCCAAAGGAATCAAGTTCTGTAAGGCATTTGAATGACAGGAGTTGAGTGGAGTCGAGCTTTAAGTCTGTCAAATCATAAATGTCATCCTTTGTGTAGTTTGCATCAAGAAGGGTGTTTATGAATTCAAGCTCATTGTCTGTTATGACATCATCGCCTAATCCGAGATATGAGAACCATTTGAAAAGATCATCCGTGATTATGCTTTCAAGAGATACGTTCAAGTCACTTATTGACTCGCAGTATGGCTTGAAAATGTTTAACGTATTAACCAGGAACTTCAGTTTAGATAATTCATTAGTCAAATAGTCCATGCCAATTTTTACAACCTCAGAACCGCATGTTGAGCATGTAGTCTGGGAGTTGTCTAGGATTTTTCCGCATTTGTTGCAAACTGTCCACTCTATCATAATAGATTGTATATTGAAATTAAGTAATATAAGTTGTTATAAAAAAAGAATATTGTAGATTTAATCTACAATATGAATGCATAGTCGATTGCCTTTTTGAAGCTTGGATTGTTGTATGTCAATCCGCCATATGCTTCTAGCAATTCGTCACGGCCAATCACATAATCCTCTTCACTTGGATTTATGATGATACCGTCCATGTCGCTTTTAAGGACAAATTCAATGAAATCATCCAGCAAGGCGATTTGATAGTAATAGTTGAGCTCGGAGTCTTCCTCGATGGCGTTCCTGATTTTATCAGGGCTTGTGAATAGAACACCTAACTGGACATCATCGTCACCGGTTGTGCACAATGGAAGAGTGCCGGTTTCATCCAGTGAGATTATGCCGTTTTCAGCATGCTGTGAGAGGTCTTCCTCACTTACAACAGCATCAAGAAGTGTGGCCTTTTGAAGCTCAAGCATAAGTGCCTCAAAATGATTATCACCTTCATTCATGAAGGATATAAGTGATTCGTTAGTGGCATTTTGGGCAATGTTTTGGAGTTGGTCCGGTCCATATCCTTCAAAATCATCCTTGATTTCAATTACTGGATTCAATGGGAGGTTTTCAAGAACTTCCTTTTCAAGGTAGAATTCAAGATTGCCCGGATTTATCACCAATCCGTCAATCTCACTTTCACCCATAAGTTCAATATAGACCCTGATGTCATTGGAAATTGCCTCTAAATCACTGTCCTCACCGTAGTAGTCGATGAATGCATCATCGTCACTGAATACTGGAAGAGCATTGACGCTTTCATCATCTGATGTGAGCACTTCAAAATTGATTGCTTCATCATCAACTATTCCAGGTGCCAGCAAGTTGGAAACGCCTAATTCCTTGATGAAACTGATGAAAACATCCTCTGGAGCCTCTTCATCATTCAGAATATATTTTCCAATCTCATTGATTTTATTCATTAAATAATTGTTTGTTACAAAAGTTCTTTCCATAACTATCACTTATTTTATACATTGGATTTTGATTTATTAATAATTTAAGAGTATTATGCTATATATAAATTGTTACTATAAAGTTATAAGTGTAAATAATATTTTAATAATCTCGTAAACAATGATGTTATTAAGCTTAAATAAAAATTACATACATGGATACATTGAATGAAGATGAAATATGGGCCATCATTGGCTTTATCAAAGTTTCACAGACCAGATACCAGACTCTTAAGGCACTTGAAAACGAATATCTCATGCCGACTGAAATCTCCAAAAGAACCAACATCAGAACAACACAGATTTCAAATGCACTGCATGACTTAAAGGAAAAGAATCTGGTGGTGTGCAGGAACGAGGATGCCCGCAAGGGTAGGATTTACCAGCACACCGAACTAGGGTCAAAGATATTGAAACTGATAGACAATAACGGTTAGCATTCCATCATGAACAAATGGAAAATGCCTGAATTCAACCGGGAATCATCACAGGTTTTCTCAAGCAGTGATGAGTACTCCAAAAGAACATCACGATTCAGTATGATGTTTTCCAAACCTGGATTAATTATTATTCCATCCATATCCTCATTCAACACGAAATTGGTCATGAAAGAGAAGTTAATTATCTGATAATAATTGTTCATGCCTGTTTCAACATGCTCCATCTTTTTTTGTGAAGTGTAAGCGGTAGCGTATTTTCCCCCAATCTTATCCTTATAAAGTGTGGAGGGATTGTCCGGATCTTCAATTTTAATTACACCGTCAACTGCAGAGCCACTCATGTCCTCTCTTGACACCATAAGTGTGAGAAGAACGGATTTTGATATGCACTCGAAAAGCTCCTCATACTTTCCGATGTTTGAAGGGTCGGATATGAAGCGCTCAAGGCTTGTGTTGTCAATTGAGTCCCTGATTTTGATAAGCTCCTCTGTGCTGTATCCGTCATCCGAATTGTAATCGAATTTCGGCAAGTCGGATATATATGAAAAGAGGTCCTTTTTCATGAGAAATGATTCTGTGCCAGGATTTATGATAAATCCGTCAATAAAATTCCCTTCAACCATGCTCTTGTATACTTCAAAGACAAATGGTTGAGATCCGCTCTCATCATCACTGAATGTCTTTCTAAACTCATCCATATCAGTGAACAATACTCCATAGTCCTTGCCTTCATCCTCAAATCCCTGAAAGTCTAATCCATCTGCTGACATATCAGCTGCAATGATCAAGTATGAATGCTTCAGTTCATTGATGAATCTTTCAAAGACCTCATCGGGAGTGTTCTCATAACTGTAGCTTAAAAGTTCCTCAATTGTTTTTCTTAGATTATCATGTCTGATGAATGGTTTATACATGTTAATTTACCTCGTGGCGTTTGATTTTATTATCTGATTAGTGTTTTTTCACAGAAAACGCAGACTCTTTTTAATGGGACAACCCTTCCGCAATATGGGCATTTAATTGTTTTAGGCTTTTTCCTTTCATTCAAGGAGTTTGCGGAAGATTGGGATAATGCGCCAGACTTGTATGGCACATAATCGCTTCCTGCGTAATAGCCTCCTCTGGCCATCTATAATGCGCTCCTGATATTGACCGCTTTGGTTGATTCCCTGTTCTTGGACTTGTCAAAGCTTTTCTCAGTGTAGAAAGATACGTATTCCCCTACATTGAGATTATCCCCCTTATATTCGAACACATTGAAGTATAGTGATTCATGACTGTCTGATGTGATGAATCCTGACTTTCCATGTTCAAATATTTTGGTTATTGTACCGTACTGGAGTTGCTGGTCCTTGAACTTGTACTCTGACCAGTATTTCTTAAGCTCGCTTTCCAATGCGCGCTTGTCAAGGTTATCCTCATCAATATCCAATTCCTCAATCTCATCAGGAATAGGCTTGTCGTTTTCAAGCTTGATTGCGTAGAAGAGTTCAGCATGTTTCAATGCCAATTCAGGTTCAATGTCCTTCAAGATCTTATATGCAAGATAGTAAAGGTTTACCTTGATGAGGCTAGGGTCTCTTGTAAGAACTGCAGGGCCAATATAGTCCATTGCCTTTTCATTCTCACCTAAAAGATAGTAGTTTTCGGCAATCTCCTTTTGAACGAACCAGTCCTTCTTGACCTTGGCAACCTTTTCCAGGTATTCGAAAGCCTCTTCGCTTCTGGAAAGTTCCCTTAGGGACTTGGCTATTCTCCAATTATACCAGACGTCACTGTTGCTTGTAAACACGGTCAATGATTCAAGGGCT
Source organism: Methanobrevibacter thaueri (assembly GCF_015062915.1). Taxonomy (GTDB): domain Archaea; phylum Methanobacteriota; class Methanobacteria; order Methanobacteriales; family Methanobacteriaceae; genus Methanocatella; species Methanocatella thaueri_B. The sequence goes on from NZ_SUTJ01000010.1 coordinate 29,420, forward strand.
TCCTTTGATGTTTCAATGCATTTTTCAAATTCATCGCATTCAAAATAGGTCTTTGTGGCATAATCATAGTATTTCTCCTTCTTGGACCTGTAAACCCTTTCCTCGGTTTCAAACCTTTTCTCATCCAGGAGTTTCGGGTCAATCTTGTCAAGCCATGCAAGAAGGTTGTAGTAGTCCTTGTCCATGTAAAGATGGTCCAATACCTTGAAGACTGATTGTGTGTATGCACATACAGGCTTCTCGTTCAAATCGTCCTGATTGATGAGTTCGGTGACGAGTTCTGCTGACTCGAAGAGTTTGTCCTCATCGTATCCGTCCTTGATGTAGAGTTGGTATAGTGACCAGCAGTAAAAAATTTTATCCCAGTCGTTTAAGACTTCAGGATTCTCATTATAATGTTTTTCATAAATAGACAAAGCTTCTTCGTAATTCTTATCTTTGTAAAGTTTTTTTGCTTCCATTAATTCTTTTCTAATCTCTTTGGTCATGGTTGAACCTCCCTAAATAATGTTGGTACATTATTATTAGATGGTGGTTGTATTTAAATTTGTTGTTAATTGTGTGTAATATATACTCAACATTAATAGTGAAATTTAAAAATTAACGTATGATAGAAAAGAAAAGATACGTTAAATTCTTATTTTTCTATTTAAAAAGAATATTATTCTTTATATTAATAAAAAAAAGTATATATCAAATAAAATCAAATATACTAAATAATCAAATCCTTGATCCAGATGGAGGTGGTATTATTCGTGATACAATAATATTGCCGATGTTAGGATTTAAAACATGTGTTTTAATGAATACTACATTTGGCATATTTATTCATTCAAATGGAGGAATCCTTATGAGTTTCCAAAAGAAATTTTGGACCGGAATGCTCATAATAACCATCATTTCGTGGTGTTTTGCATTCCATATCATATGGATTGTTTATAAATAATCCAATCCAATATTGATTTCTCCTTTAAATCATAGGAATCTTCGAATTTTATGAGGATTGTTTTCAATGGCCTTAATTGACCATATTTGGATTTGTTTAATCATAAAAGACACTTCCTATGGTTTATAAATACAAAATGAAAAACTTTATATATTGTTTGCTTCATATTTACAATCAGAGTTTATAATCCACATATTTTGGATTTCAAATTCTAACATTTGAATGAATAAATTTTTCAACACCTAATGTATCACAATATGTTTTTACATATTTTAGGTATTGAAATGACTATTTGTGAATCCATTTGATTCACAAATCAATAGTCATGCTATTTTTGTTAATTAGTCTTTAAGTAACTACTAATATTTTCCTAAAATTGATAAACTTTTTTAAAAATTCACAAATGAGAATATGAACCGTATTATGTATATTCTGACCTAAAATATACGTAAAAATAAGTGCGGATAACGGTTATTAATCCTCAACCTCATGGCCACAGTTGGAGCAGAACTGTGAGTCCCCGTCAAGCTTCTCACCGCAATTGGTGCAGTACCTATCGTCACTGTAAATCAGGGCCTTTCTGAGTTCAAGCTCCTCTTCTGAAATCAGTCCCCTCTCAAAGAGATTGTACAGGTCAAGAAGATCATCAAACTCGTCACGGTTCTGGTTGTCTATGTTGTCCTCAAGTATCTCCTTTAACGGTATGGCCTTGGCCTCATTGATTTCAAAGACGAACTCATCATCATAGGTGTCTATTGTAATCTTGTTTTTTGACCATCCACCCTGTGATATGTTGATTTCAACCATTTCAGAGTAGAGGAGTTTTTCATTGCTTTTCTCTATTGTGACACCGTCATGCTCAAGCAGCATGTCGCTTCCAACCCATTCATCCCCTTGAAGAATGTTTATCCATACCTTTTCCTGCTTGAAGATGCTTTCCTTTTCCTTATGTATTTTGGCCTGCTTCAGATTGATTGAGTCTATGGAATCTTCAAATTCTTCAATTATCTCCGGGGTTATCTCATCGTTTTTGATTTCAAGCTTTTTTGATTTTAGGAATTTTAAAAAGAGCTTGTTCGGTGACCCCAATGGTGTAATCAAATCATAGTCTTCCAAAAGATCCATGTTTTGATTGTAGGTATCGTTTGAAGAATTTTTAAAAAAATTTTTAAGTTCCATGGTAATAGTTAGTTTTTTCAGATAAATATACTATTGCATAATGAAAAAAATTATAAAATTGAACAAAATGATAAAAAAATAATTATGTTTTAGATATCATTTGCATAAGTGAATGTACAGTTTTTGTCACTTGCCAAAAAAGTGGTCATGGGATTGCATGGAAGATGCAACCTGCATGATTATAGTTCAAAGTTAAAGCTGACAGTAGTGAATTTCATTCCGCTGTCACGGATTTTCTTGGATTTGATGTCCACATTGCCGTATTCCTTTAAAAAAGTGTTGATTTCACCTGAAACCTCATGGTAGTTTTTCCTGTCATAGACCCTGTAGTTTCCCATGAACTTTACCTTATCCTTGGTTTTCAGGATATTCACCTGGTCCATCCTGTATGATTCGTTGTTTTTCTCTAAAACAGAGTTGACTTTGGCAACTATTTCCTCTTTGATTTTATTTTTTTCCTCATCACTGATCATGATATTATCTCCCGCTTTGAATTGAACAAGTAGTTATTACTATGTTTAATCTGTAAGTAATTATAATTAATGCAAAAATGAGTGATTCTTAAAAAAATTAGTAGTTATTAAAGTGATTATACCAAATCCATTTAAGTAATTATACGAATTTCATTTAAGTGATTATACCAAATCCATTTAAGTAATTATACGAATTTCATTTAAGTGATTATCCACTTTTTACTTAAGTGATTATACGCATTTCATTTAAGTGATTTTACACGTTAATAAATAAAATTAAAAAAAAGAGTGAGTAATTATCAATTACCCGTAGTTTTCGCCGACCCAACCCATGTTAACTCCATTGATTGCGCCGCAGTATTCGCATACATCTGTATCGTCGTCGTTCATCTCACCGCAATAATCGCATTCCCACATGTCATCACCTCATTCATAGTCGTCGGGATCAACATATCCCAGCTCTTCGGCATCGTCGAAGTCAAGCATGTCGTCTCCAAAGTCATCAATCTCGTATATGTCCCAGTCTGGACTGTCTGATAAGTCAGAACCGCATTCAGCACATGTGACCCTTTCGGGACTGTTCAAGTGTCCGCATACTCCGCATGTTATCATGTTATCACCTTGATATTAGAATGCTTTCAAGTAGTATATTAATGTTTTGATGACTGGTTTAAAAAAAGAGTATGGGTAAAATTTTTAAAAAAAAAGAAGTGTTAGGGAAGTGTAATCCCTAACGTTTTACCTTAGCTGTTCTTTTGACAGTGTTTTTAAGGTAGGTCACTTGATATTTGACCTTTTTGCCTTTTTTGAGCTTTTTGAGAACTTTCTTTTTAATGGTTACTTTAGCAACACCCTTCTTGCTGGTTTTAGCGGTGTACTTTTTGCCCTTGAATTTGAAAGTTACCTTTTTGCCCTTGACCGCTTTCTTGCCGTTTTTCAAGGTAGCCTTGAGGACAAGCTTTTTGGCGGATCTTTTGACCTTAACCTTCTTGAGCTTCAAGTTCTGTTTCACTTTAACAGTGTTCTTGACTGTTTTGCCCTTGTAGGTTGCAGTGATTGTGTACTTGCCGACCTTTGCGGTTTTTGGTATTTTAAGTTTGGCAATTCCGTTCTTATCGGTTTTGACCTTGTAGGTTTTCTTGTTGAATTTGATTACAACAATCTGACCTGCTCCAACAGCCTTACCGTTATCTCCAATGGCCTTTACCTTATATGAGGTTCCGTCAAAGTAGTACATGTTGACATTTGCGTTTTGAATCAGCCTGTTTACAATAGTGATTTTCTTGACTGCAACATCTCCATTGATTGTGGTTGCTGTAATGTCATATTTTCCAACATTAAGGGAGAGTGTTACTTTAGCAGTACCGTTTGCATCGGTTGTGACATTGTAGGTTTTGCCGTTAACGGTAAATGTGATTACAACACCGCTTTCAGCATTGCCCTTATCGTCAATGAGTTTCACCTGATAATCAACAGTCTTTGACCAGCCGTAGCTTGCATCGGAAGCAACGATGGTGAGTTTTTCAACTGTAATTGTCTTGTTGAGAGACATTGGCATGTAGTTCTTGTCACCAATGTATGAAACGCTTGCAGTATAATTGCCATAAGTCATGTTTTCAAGATTGAAGATTGCCTGACCCTCTTTTAGTGTTTGATTGAAGGTTTTTCCTGAAATGTTCAGGGTAATGTTTCCTGTAGCAGTACTTGGAACGGTCACAATAACAGTCTTTCCAACCACATCAACGTCAAAGAGATACTCTTCAGCTTTTAGGATGTTGAACTTGATTGTATCATTTGCACCGATTATGTACTCACTTCCATCGTTGGCTACAAATGCTGTGTATTCTCCTGCATCAAAGTTGGACAGGTTTAGTGTGAATGCATCTGTAATGATATTCAATACAACAGCATCTTTATCGTCTTTAATTGTAATCTCGAATTCTGTTGCATAGTCATCGTAGAATTTGAGGACGATGTTCTCTCCATAGGTCACATTGCCTAAGGATTCAATGTGGATGTTTGACTGTCCCTTATATACTTCAAATGTTGCGTTTTGAATGATGTTTACATATCTATCATCATCAAATGTTGCATTTACGCTGTAATTGCCCGGAATCAATTCTAAGTCGTCATCAAAGTATCCGACACCGTCTTCCACTTCAATATCAAATTTTGTTCCGTTAATGTTGATATGGTATATGCCGTCAACATCAGCATACATGTATATGAAAACGTCCCTGCCATAGTCAACATTATCCACATGGATTTCAACATTGTTGTCGGCAGTGACGTTGAAACCAACTGAATCACTGCTTGATGCAATGTTCTCATTACCCAAATTGATTACAGTTAGGATGTATGTGCCGACATCCAATTCTGGAAGCTGATATGTATCGCCGTCAATAATTGTACTGTTTATAGTCTCATTTGTCTTGTTATTCTTGATTGTAATGTTATATTGGGCAGGATGGTCATCGTATATATAGATTGTGACTATATCATAAACGGTCACATTTTCAAGATTATAGATTATGGCAACGTTTGATTTTACTTTCAATACGTTGAATGTTGCATTTGCCGGTTTAGTGTCATAATTTTCAATGTCTGATGTTACTTTAACTGAATATTTACCGATATTCAATGAGGATAATGTAGCACTGCCAGTGCCGTTTACAACATTCAAAGTTACCTCTTTTACAGTTCCTTCTGTTGAATTCGTAACTATCAACTTGTATTCTCCGTCACCATCAGCCCTGACGGTTATGGTTATGTTTTGACCGTGTTCAACATCTTCAACATCGATTTTGACATTGTTTTCCTTTTTATGGATAGTAAATGTTTTATTAACATAGACTCCAACTCTTCCTCCATCTCCAAGGTCATATATTAATAGACTATAATTTCCAGCACCCAATGTCGGAAGGACCATATAGTGATTGGAAGTTGTTTGATTGAATATGTTATTGCCGTGCCTTTCGACTTCAACCCTATATGAATTGGTGCTGCCTTTGAATGTTACATTAATGTTATCACCGAACTGGAGATTATCACTTATCGGATCTACTTCAATATGTGCAGCTATCTTTTTGATTATAAAGAGCTTGGAATCCTTGCTTGGGTAGTGCTGACTGTCACCGGAACTATATACAGTGATATTGTATGTACCAGCAAACAATCCTACAGTATAATTCTTATTATCAGTGTAACCATCAATAAGAATTGCACCTGAGCTTGCGTTGGTTATGACAACCCTGACGGAATCGTAGTCACCTATGAATGGAATGGTACAGTTATCGAATTCAAATTCCTCCTCATCAGTAATGTTGATAGTTACTGGGTTTGAAGAAGGTTGTCTTTTGAGAGTGAAACTTCCCTCAATTTCTTTTCCAGGTAAAGTGACACCATAATAGTTGTCATCTGCATGATATGCCTTGTAGGTGTAGTTTCCGTCTTCAAGTTCATAGTAGTCATATTTTGCCTGACCTGAAGCGTTGGTCATCACTTCGGCCTTTTTGACAAGAGTGCCGTTTTTAAAGATATCAATTGTAACGTAAATGCCGGTTATGTTTTCTGTTTTGACAGGGTCATTTCCTGTAACCACAATTCCATTCCAGTAGGTCACGTTTTCAAATTTTATGACATGGTCAGCACGAATCGCATTGATATAGTTGTTTTCACCGGTTAAAGTGAATATCAATGGATTATCAGCATTTTGAGTTAAAGTTGGATAAACTGCCTTGTTGTTCAGGAATTTTGAATTACGGATTGTTGCATTTTCACCTTCCCAATTGATGGCTGCTCCACCATAACTCGCTTGAGCATTATTATATTCGAAAATACAGTAATCAATAATGGCATTTTCACCTGAACCCCTTATTGCACCCCCACGAGAAGATGCAGTGTTGTTTAAAAATTCACAATTGAGAATTCTAAGTGAAGTCGCAGTAGTATAGATTGCACCACCATCTTGACCATAGTTAAAGTAGAATCTTGAATTGTTAACGAGTGTATTTGGAGTTGTTAAATTTAATGCTCCTGACCAAGTTCCACTATTATGTGTGAATGTACAATTGTCCACTATGGTATTGTTTCCTCCTTCAGAAGTAACGGCACAATCAGTGGCATTTGTAATGATACAGTTTGAAATCAGAGTATTGTTTGCATTTTTAATCTCAATTACATTATTTGTATATATTGTAGGATTACCATCATCATCATAAGGCTCACCTTCATGGGAACCTCCAATGAGGGTGAGATTATTTATGACTACATTATCAGAAAGTATCTGGAAGATTGATGATTGTCCTTTGGAATCGATTGTAAAGCCGTTACCGTTGATTGTCAGTGGCTTGTCGATTACAATTCCATCGCGTATTGTGTCTGCGCCTATACCGTATGTGTAGTCACGTGTCAAATTAAGGGTTGTACCACTTTCAGTGTCATTAATCAATTCCTGTAATGTACCGAAATCGCCTTGTACACGAATATTAAGTTTTATTTCAAATAAAATCACTTTTGCAGTAATTTCATAGTCCCCTGAATCGGTAGGTGTGAATACAATTGTAGCATTATTGTCTCCTAACTTATGGAAAGTGAAATTAGCAGCCTTATTTGCCTTAAAGGTTGCATTCCAGTTGATTATTTTACCTGCTGGATAACCTGCACCATCTACAAATTTCAAAATCAAAGTAGCATCATAAAATTTAGGAGGATTATCCCTGTCCATTGTTTCAAATACGATTTTTAAAGGATCTGAATCTGAAATCTTGGAGTTACTTCCAATCTTGTGCCATTCGATAAGACGGTCCTGGCTGAAGTCAGGGTTGTTGGTTGCCCACCAGTTGTTTTTCACTGTCTGGTAATAACCGCAGTTATACACATCCTGACCCTCATGAGCTTGGTTATTACTGAAAACATTATTGATTAATGATATTTTGGAACTGGATGAGTCAACGTATATTGCACCTCCACAACCGGTTTTGCCGTCCTTATGCATTGCACGGTTGTCTGTGAAGTAACATGTGTCGAAAGTCATGTCGACCTTATTGTTGATGTAGATTGCACCACCATACTGAGCCCTATTCCAAATGAAAACGGCTCCCTTACAATCATTGATGAATTTAGTGGTATATATTGCTCCACCCTTGTTTGCATATGTGGGATTTGAGTCATAAACATAGTTGCCTAGGAAATAGCAAGGATCGTAACCCATTTGTATTCCGTCGTTTGCGTAAATTGCTCCTCCATCATCATAAGCGAAATTGTCCTGGAATCTGGACCCGTCGACATAAATTTCCTTGGTGGTGTAGATTGCTCCACCTCTAAATGGTTTGGAGGTTTGCTCATCATCATCTAAACTACCCGCATGGTTTGCTGTGAAATTTGAATCAGAGACATATAATTCACTGCCCACATTGTAGATGGCACCGCCCATAGCGTTTGAATATGGTCCCTGTGCATTATTATTCTTGAAATTGCAGCTTGTAATATCTAACTTATTATCATTATTATTAATATAGATTGCACCACCACTTCTTCCAAAATTGCCAGTGAAATCTGTATTTTCAATCTTTTTTAAATTCTTATCAACATATATCGCACCACCATACTTGTTAAAGGCTTCATTGTGATCAAAAGTACAGTTGACAATAGTGAATTCCTTGGCTTTGGAATATATCGCACCACCATAATGTTTTGCCTTATTCCTTTCAAAATTAGATCCTACAATACTTAATTTGGAGTCATCACCGACCCAAATTGCTCCACCGTCATCATCCTTCCAGGTATTGTCAGCCCACACACTGTTTTTAATGAATGTACAGTTGATGATTTCCAATTCACCGTTTTTTTCATCTGGGTCAAAATATATTGCTCCACCCTTACAATCGGCAGTGTTGGATTCAAAAGTACAGTTGATTAATGTATAATGGATATTACGTGCTTCTGATTCTACCAAAATGGCCCCACCATTCTTATTAGAATTTGCATTCTTGAATATCAGGTTTTTGATTGTAACATGAATGTAGTTAGACCTATCATTATCTGTTTGGAAAATTCCAGTATGGCCCTTTGCATCGATTGTGTAACCTTTTCCATCAATAGTGATAGTATTGAATATATTTATTTGAGAATCCCCACTTTGAGCTGTATAATTCATATCAAATTCAAATTTATCAGCCCCATTAAATTTTTCATTCAAATACCCAAAAGTTCCTTTCTCATATTCCTCAGACAAGGTATCCTCGTCATTTACTTGTGTTTCAACCTCAACATTTTCATCTACGGTTAAAACATCACTTGCATCATCAGTCAATGCCGTTTCATTTTCAGAAGCACTAACAAACGTTAGGCTCATTAAAATGAACATGATCAAACTGACGATAAAAATCTTTTTTCTCAAATTCATTATAACACCAAATATTTTCTACATTCATAATTATGTAAAAACAAATATATATAATTATTAAATAATTCAGAAAATTAACAAATAATTGAATAAAATTAGTACATATTTATCACTACGATTTTTTTATATTGAAACATGTGGTTGGTTGGAAATTAACAGCATCTGATATGGGTTAATTTTTTTCATATCATCTCGTGACTGGAATCGACTTGTCATCCAATGGTTATTTACAATAATTAATGCCCAATATAATTGATAGTTATATTCCAAACTTTGATTTAATTGATTGTATTTTACATTAACGGAAAGGTTTTTGAAAATTAGATTAGATTTTAAACTGGAGTATATATAAAACGATTGTAAAAAGTGAATTTCATCGGGTTAAAAGTGTTCAGACTCTACAAAATGGTGCCTTAAAAAACAAAATTGCCAAAATAATATGATAATAATTTCAATTTTTTGCCATTTTTTCATGAACAATCCTATAGAATTATGGGAAAAATAATGAATAATTTTTAAGCGTATAATCCTTAACATAATATACGTCGGCATTATATATTAAAAACCAAAAAATATCCAGTTACAGCCAGATACAGGTGAACTGATAGAACTTTTCAATTCCCTGAGTTTTAGAAAACTCTTCCATATGATCAGCGATTTCCAAAAGGATTTCATCCAGTTCCTTTTGGGAAGTTCCATCCAATCTCTTGAAGGAAAAAATGTATTCCTGAGTGTCGATATCCGGAAACTCCCTCACAGACATTTCCCCTATGGCATCATATTTTTTAGTGAACCTGATGATTTCACGAGTATATAATTGCCTTGCAGGTTCCATCTCCTTTTTAAACATGTCCAATCCTGTTGCCATGTTATCCTTATTTATATATTTTTACAATTCCTGTTTAGATTTAAACTTCAAGCTTTACTCCAAATTTCCCTCAACATAATCATGCAATCCTAAATGCTTCTAAAAGGATATATTCCATTCTTTTCATAACTGTTATTTAGCCAGTAAGAAAGTATCGGATCAGTGATTTGATATTTGTCATTTACATATTCAATTAAGTCAAAGTCAAGAAGGCGGTTCAATGGCCTGTTAAGTGACCCACTAGTGACTCCTAATGAGTTAGCTATTTCAATTCTTTTTTTAGGATTGTCAAGCAAAGAAATTATTATTTTTTGCTCTTGAAATGTTAATTTAGACCACATGAATATAAAATGCACTGCAAGATAATCAATCGAATCCTTGAATAATCCAATAATGTCAGGTTCTGTTAATGTAATGTTTTCTGGAAGAATTTTTGCAAATATATTAATATAATATGGTATGCCTCGGGTGCATTTGTAAAACCTTTCAAAACCATTATCATCCATTAATATGTCTCTAGGCATTGATTCAATATAATCTCTTGTGGTTTGCTTTGAAAATGGATGTATTTCAATAGTCAGCATTCTTCCTCCAAATGCTCCATCCCTTCCATTTAAATCATTTATTAAACTATCCTTCAAACTCATACTTCCACAAAATAAATATGCAACATTCTTTTGGTTTTGAATGAAGCTACGCATATACCATAAAAATTTGTCGACATTATCCAATTCCTTAATCAATTGGATTTCATCAATGAAAATAAATACTCCTTTTAATTTGTTTTTATTGTCTTCATAAATTTTTTGGGGCAATTCCATTACAAAATCCGCTAATTTTGAATAATTCTCCTCACTTTCAAAAATCGGTACGGGAATATGTTCATAGGATAAAATATTATCTATCTTGAAGTTATTTGTTTTAAAGAATTTTTCTATTTTCTTGTCAACTGTCCTTAAACCGAATTTCTTCGAAGCTTTCATAATTTCATCATAGATTATCTTGATTATACTGCCTTGAGTTATATTTTTTTGTTGGTATGCATTACTTCTTGACAAATCAATATCCACGACAAGATATTCCTTGTCAAAGTTATCCTTGATTTTTTTGATGAGTGCAGTCTTTCCCACTCCCCTTATTCCAGTTAATAGAATAGTGGGAGAGGAATTGAATTCTGTACTTCTCAATAAGCTTGACAGCATATTTATTTCATCTGTCCTATTGTAGAATTGTGTTTCAGTCAAATTTGTATCTGTAATGCTTGCAATTTCATCCATATGAAAACCTCATGTAATGTAATTTGCATTATGTATTGTTATATAATGTATTTTTCATTATATAATTAATTTTTCATTATATATTGTAGTATAATGTATTTTTCATTATATAATTAATTTTTCATTATATATTGTAGTATAATGTATTTTTCATTATATATAATTTTAAGTATTAGCACCTTGATGAACATTGAAACATTTGATTTTTCAACATCAAATGATGTAAAGTCAACAGGCATAATTGAATTTGAGGATATTTAGAAATGTCCATAGTACCTCAGTTACAACCAAATGCAAGCCAATCTACAAAATCTTTCGATTCCATGGATTTTAGAAAACTCTTCCATATGATCAGAGATTTCTAAAAAGATTTCATCAAGTTCCTTTTGGGAAGTTCCATTCAGTTTTTCGAATGAATAGATGTATTCCTGAGTATCAATATCAGGCTCTTCCACAAGAGTCATTTTCCCCAAGGAATCATATTTTTTAGTGAAATTAACAATTTCACGAGTATATAACTCCTTAGCGGGTTCCATTTCCTTTTTAAATAAATCCAATCTTGTTACCATGTAATCACCGTTTTTCGTTCATATAAAATCTAAATTTTCCATTATGGAAAATGTTTCGCCTGCCACAATTACAAGTATATTTTATTCATATATAAATCTAGCGATGATGCAATGTTAATATTCATATTGGAATAATCATTACACTGTATATTGTCAATGCAATATTATGCGTTGAAAACAATATTGACTTCAAAAGGAAATTCCTAGAACTCACCCATTTTCCACTTGTACCACATCATGCTTAAAACAAGAGCCAATGTGGTTCCTCCGATTAGAATGATGGCGCGAAGGGTGTTGGGTGATCCCAATCCGAAATACATGTTCCTTTCAAGATAGTCCACTGAAAAAAGAATTAAGACCAATGCAGTGATGAACATGCTTATCCATTTGAAGGCCAACTTATTTTTGAAATACACTCCAATCCATAGGGTGATCATGATATCCGCCCTCGCCAAATCCCACATGTCCAGGCCAAGTGTGAGGTTGAAATGATATAAAATCCAGAATATCAAAAGGATTGTGAGAAATACGACTGGATAGTATTTGAACTGATATTCACTGGAATATTGCTTTAATTCACTCAGGTACTTGTCAGATCTTTTTTGCTTGGAGACTCTAATGTTTGTTTCAAGTTGTTTTGACTTGACAGTCTCATAGAATCTTGCACCACCATAAAATCCTATGAATGCCAGTATCAGCCATAATATCATGTATATGATTGCATTAATTGGAAATGCAGCATATGCAATGGATATTGCAATTAGAATCAGTGCCTGAAATGCGATTATCAGGTATATGCTCATGATTATTGCCGGAACTCTTGAGTCAAGCTCGTTTTTGATGACATGATAATAGGCATATGCTAAGATTAAGCCAAGAATGAAAAACACGACTCCCGGAACATTGCCGAGCATTAGAAATCCAAGAACAAAAAAAGTGAATAGAAAAACGCTTACGGGGCAAATCACACTTAAAACAATCTTCTCATTATCCATTAAATCACCTTATATAGCGTCTAACGGGAATTTTTGAAAATTGTTGGCGTGAATTGCATTAAACGCATCTAGTTAGTATATATGAGACTATAATATAAAAACGTGTTGATGAGGATTACAAGTCCCATTCCCTATAATCCCTGCCAAGCTCCATCCTGTCCAAGTCAAGGTCATATATTCTCTTCTTGGAGCCTGATTTAAAGCTAACGGTTATCCTGATTTCACCGGTCATCCGGAACCTATCATCTGCAGTGCTGTAGTCGATGCCGTACCCACCACTGCATCCGAGAAAATCCAAGCCGATCTTTTCAATCATTTTTTGGAATCTGGGGTTTGCCTCGAGCCTGTCATGATAGTGTGACTGGTAGCATTCCCTGAAAACCCTTGTCAAGTTCACATACTTCGCATCATAGTCGAACTCGTCAACCGTCCTTACATACTCGTTTTCACGTGTGAAGACGAAAGTGTAGTCCCTATAGTTATCATGATTTATCACTTCAAGTGAATTGCAGTCCCTGGAAGCTAGATACTCATTGACCTTCAACTTTAAAAGCTGTTTTTGGGCATTGTTGATGTACATGCCGTCTATAATATCATCAACGCTCAGGACATCATTTCTTTCATAAGTGTTTTCGGTTTTTCCGGGCCAGTTGAGGTGTGATCCGCAGTGCTGGCAGTAGGGGTCTCCCTCCATCACGATTTCACCGCAGCTTGGACATTGATACATCTGCATCACTAACCTATAATTTCAATGCTTTCGGCTCCAAACCAATGACCGTAAATATAATCGTCACCTAATGGTTCCTTGGATTTGCCTCCATTGGCAAATCTGCCTTCAAGATGAACTGTTTTTCCCTCATTGCCGTATAAGTCATGGTCCAAATAATCCCCTTGAAGGATCACATACTCATCCCCCACTCGAACAATGTCATTGTTGGTGATATATGAATATACAAAGTAATAATATCCGCCGCCCCAGGTTGTTGGACCAACGTATTCAGCATCGAACTGCACCTTTTCACCGGCAACAGGATTTGAGATGTATGATTCGTCAACTTGCTTGTAAGGTGTCAACTGCTCAATGATTGACGGGGCAGAAACCACCAATCCTATGATGATTAAAATCAGAAAGATTATTATGATATTTCTTGCAGTCACATACTTATGAATGAAATCATCAGTTTTAGCCACGCCTTGAGTTAATGCCTTACCTGCAGAATTAGCTATTGGATTTAAGAGCCTAACTCCACAATTTGGACAAATTTCAGCATTTGCATCAATTTTTTCACCACAGTGGCTGCAGAATTTTGTTTTCTTTTCTGTTTCGCTTATTCTAGTGCCGCATTCAGGGCAAAAAACAGTGTTTTCACTTAACTTATTCCCACATTCAGGGCAATAATTAGTCTCCATATGTAAATGTATTATTGGTCAAAAAATATAAAAGTTGTGTATAAAAAAAATGAATTATTGTTTTTCAGCTTTCAATGTCTTCCTGGAAGTACTGCTCAATGAATGGTCTTCCAAGAAAGACTCCGTCGCTTGCCATGTTGATAAAAAAACCGTCACTGTCATATTCAAGCAATGTCAACAGTATTTTCCATGAATTGGTCAGGGGTGTTGAGTTCTTGATGAAGATGTCGCATTCCTCAAATCCATTAAGCATCACTCCAATCTCCTCAATGGCCTCATTGTACTCGTTCATGTCAGTGAATACAACATAATAGAGCTTATCATCAGGTCCGGGGAGCCTGAGAAAGCTGATTGACTCATCCTTGACATTGGCGGGGATGATGAATGATGAGTTTACAAGCTCACAGGCCATGAGGGACTCCTCAATGGACAGGTCACCCTTCTCGGATTGGATTTTCTCGATTTTCCTAAAGAGGCTTTTCATCTCCGGGGGAGTGATGTTTTCTAGCATCTCATCATATTCGATTCCGCAGTCCTCACAGTTCTCATTGATGTGGATGGTTCCTCCGCAGTTGGCGCAAATCATAATGCTTCACCTCTTTTTTGGTAAATTCGACGGTTAGGTTGCCTGGTTGTGTTTGAAATATATTTTACGGTCATGGTTAATGCCTCACGTTATAAGTAATTAATTCATAGGGTTGAGGTTATTAAAAAAGTTTTTGAAAATCAGGAGAGCTTGGCTGAAAGTTCCTTCCAGAACTCGTTAAGCTCATATTCCAGTTCACCTTTACCCTCATTATCCTCTTCTCGAATCATCTCACACAGGTCCTCGTGCTTTTCGGCCCAATCAGGATAATCCTTAAATAACAATTCGCTTAAAAGGGTGTAGAGATTGAACTTCATGTCCATCGGACCGTCCTTAATCGCAGCATTTAATGCATGTTTTAAACAATTCTCATCATCACCCAGGTAATAGTAGTTCTCGGCGATTTCCTTTTGAACGTACCATTCATCCAGCTGGAGAATGTTTAAAAACTTCAATGCCTGCTCATAGTCACCGATTTGCCTTAAAGACTTTGCAAGTCTCCACATGAAAAAGTCGCCATTGTTTCCTGTGAACTTGTTGAGCTTTGATAATGCTGCTCTTGTGGTTTTGATGCATTTTTCATACTCACCGAGGTTCAGGTAGGTGACTGACGCCCACACGTAATAATGCTCCATATTGGAAGGGTAGACCTCATCATCCTTCCTGTACCTTGCCTGGTCAAGATAGTCGGGGTTGATCTTTTTAAGCCAATGGGGCAGGTCATCATAGTCCCTGTCATAGTAAAGAAGCCTTATGACCTTCATCACGCTCATGGTGTAGACGCACATTTTAGAATAGTTCAGGTTATGCTGCTTGGTGAGCTCACTGACCAGTTCAGCATCCTTTAATAATTGCTCCTTTGAGGTGTAATCCTTGATTCTTGACTGGTAGATTGCCCATGCATATGAGTACTTGGCCGAATTGTCGAACGGAGCATTGCCATATAAGCTAGTGTAGATTTCATATGCCTTCTCATAGTCCTTGTCCTTATAGGCCCTCTTGGCCTCGATGAGTTGTGTCCTGTAGCCTGTCATCCTAAAACCCCCCATGAGTATTCTTTAATAGTTACTTTACACTTCAGGTCATATAAATAATAGTCGATTTTAACAAAACTGTCAAGGCCGGCAAAGACAATTTGAATAAGACTCAACAGTCAGGCGAAAGGGCCAGTTTATAAGCGATGGGATTATAATCAAGTACAATAAGAGTCAGTACTCTTATTACCCTAAATGTGATTGATGGCGGACCCGTTTGATACGATTAATGAAGCAACCTTGTAGCGCAAAACGGTGAAAAGGTGACAGCTGTTTTGCACCGCCATCAATATTAAATACAATCATATGATGATATGGCCTCTTCTATATCTACACTGGAAATCTGGCTAATGATGTTGAAAACCATTTAAGGTAGAACTAGATCTCCACGACTAATCCATATTCCTTTAAGCGCCCCTTCGTTTGGAATATGGATTATTCTACTATTTTTTGTAAAAGAAATTTTTATTTAAAGTGATAAATAATATTGCCCAATGACATCACTAACAAGAAAGCTCATCATCATGACCGTCAAACAATCGACTCATATCCCCGTTTCGAGACATCGCATCGGTTAAAACATCCAATATAAGATAATCGTCACTGCTTGTTATGGAATACTCTAAAAAATCACAGATTCCCTCATGGGCCTCATCAACATCCCTCAGCTGGGTGGTGATGTCATCCAGCCTATAGACTATATCCTCCAAATGGGAAAACTCCCCATACCTCAACTCCTCATTGATATGGTCAATCAGCAGTTTGGATAATTTGAAAAGCAAATCATAGCGGCCATATCTAATCAATTCCTCAAAACCCTCATCCATGAACTTCAATATTTCAAAGGAACTTGAAAACGAAGCGTTCAGACGGCTGATATAATACTCCTCATCAACATCCATTTTTTTGAACAGTTTCAGCCTATTGGCCAAATCCGGATTGTGAATAGTTTCCTCTAATAGGAAAGCCCTTAACTCATCTGGAGTCATTGCCAGCACCATATCAAAAACATCCTCCTGTTTTTTTAAAAGTTCAGGATGCTCCTCGATATGGTATAGTGTCGCTGCCATGTGCTTGCAGTTATCGTAATATGGACAGTCACAGTACATGGAAGTGATTTTACCATCGTCAAAGTTAATTCGGACATCGTAAATTATTGATCCGGCAACCTGCGCCTCAACATGATCATGTGATGATGAGTATATGCTAACCGCTTTTGACTCGTAATAGTCAAGACCCCTATCAAGGATTTTGGCTTCAAAATGTTTTCTCCAGGAATCCATAACCTCACACCTGAATTATACTTTTTAATTTTATAGTTAAAATATTTGTTATTTCTGGAGCCTAAAATATGAATATCTTCTCTCATTTTAAGACCATGATAGTCAAATATTCTATTTTATATCTTAAACTTCTTAAATATAAAAATAAGTTTAGGATGTCAATTATTTTGAAAATAAGAAAGAATAACGTATAATCCTCAATGTATTATACGTTAGAAAAAATGTAAATAAAAAATTTAAAGATAAATTTATCAAAATTTATTTTTATATTCTTCAATACTTTCCTCAATAACTATTTTTAAAGCCTTTACATCATCATGGCTAAATTCAATCCCCTGAGATGGTAATGTAATGATAATCAAATCCCTAAAACTATATTTACCTAAACTAATAAGTTTAATTTGATCATATGGAATAACAAATTTCCCAGCAACAATCAATTCAGATTCACCAATGTGCAACAATTCACTTTTCCATCTAATTCCATCATCACTAGCAGCAGCAAGACCTCCAAGAACAGCACCAGCTCCACCCCAAATCAAACCTGAATTTGCAGTATGTGAAAGAGAATCAGAACCTTTTAAACCATCAATTGCCATTCCAAGACCAGCACCCATCATTTGACCTTCAATTGCACCAGTCATCATGTCTTTTGAATGAGGATTCTTAACGGGCAACCTTATTTGAGTGGATTTTGTTTGCCTTAATTTTTCTAATGTCCTTTGATGCAGTTCTTTTTTACGTTTTTCACGTTCAATCCTCTTTTTTTCCCAGTCTTTTTCACGCTGCTCCTGTTTAATTTTTCTTTCAGCTTCTTTTTTCCGTTTTTTCTCTTCTTTTTCTTTTTTCTTTTGAACTTTCTTTATTTCACGTTTGTTTTTCCTGTGAGAATGGATATTACCTAAAACAGAACTTGCATCGCCTACAAATTTTTTAGTGGATTTTGAAAAATTAACTGCACTTTCTTTAATCTTTTCTTGAGATTCCTGTGAAATATTTTCATTTAAGAAATTTTCACCAGCAGCAATTGTAGATTCTGAAAAATCACTAATTCCTTTTTTAATATTGATTACTTGTTCATTTTCATTGAAAAATTCATTTGTTTTTTGTTGGGCAGTCTTGGAAAAATTTGAAATGTCTTCTGTTAATTTATCAGCATATTCTTCAGGTAAATTATCATAAATAAAATCATTACCCATTTTTTTAGCATCATTTGAAAATTTATCTATATCTCCTTTAATTTTTTCCAAAGAATCATTATTACTAGCATTATCATCTTTCATAGGAGAATCATCATTTTTCAAATTATCCTCTTTGATATTTTCATAATCCTCAAAGGAAGAACAACTACAATAAGGACATTTTTCAGCAACTTCATTAACTTTTTTACCACAATCAGCACATACTTTCCAATTTATAGACATGAATCTCACCATTTCAATACAAAGAAATTACAATAATTATATTTTGTAAATATTATTATTAATATTTAATATTTTGAATAAATTTATTTTAAATAATTATCAATAAAATTATTAAAAGCAGTATTATCAACAAAACCTGCACTATAAACTATTCCTGCTTTTTCATATCTTTTATGATAAGTTTGTAAACTGGATTCATACGATGCTTCAAGTTCACGGTCATGTTTTTCACGAGCAAGTTTTTTACAAGAAGTTGGAATCATTGTTGAACATCTATATGATCTTCCCCGTGTTCTTTGACGATTAGGTTCATAATCCTCTGAAATGGATACAACACGGTAAATTATTCTAGAGTTAGATAAAAAGTTTCTAATATCCAAATATTCAATATTATCTTTATTTTTTTGATAGTATTCTTCATAAATTAAAGGAAGCGCAATTGTAACTGTTTCAAGAGGTTTTGCGGCAAGACCATTGAGCATTTTATCTGAATATTTTAAAATAATCTTATCCAAATCTTTAATTTCATGCTGAAATTCATTATTGTAATGTTCATTTTTAATTTTTAAAGTATCTGCAAGATCAACTAATTTACATTTACTTGAATTTTTACACAAATAATCTCCTTTAAATTCTATTAAAAATATGTAAAAATTATTATTTTCTTTTTTATACCAAATTGCATCAGTAGTTTTAGGAGTGAATAATAATCCTCCTTCTTTAAAAATACTACAGGAATGGCAAATATCATCTAAGGAATACATTTTAAACTCATTTCTACCTTTACCTTTGGGAAGGATGGAAATTCCATTTTTATTTTCTGCAATTTTATGAGATTCCTTGTAAAACTGAGGAAATGAATTTAAGAATTCAATAAATTGACTTTCCTCTTTTGTATAAGTCATGGAAATTACTCCTTAAAAATAATTTTAGCTTTGAGTTTATCTAGTTCATCATATGGTTTTGTTAAGTTTTCATAAACTTCGCCCATATTCTTGGAATCAATTTTTTTGAAGATATATTTATCATCAGCAACTTCCTGTGTGAGATAAACATTAGTATCCTCAATTAAATCATAATATTGGGTGTAAAGAGACATTGCCTCAATAAACATTGGACTATGGGAGTTCAGGTATAATGTGATGTTTAATTCCTTTGCGATTAGTACTAAAATTTCTGCAAATTTAATTTGCCATTCAGGATGAAGGTTAACCTCAGGCTCATCAATTATCAAATACCCTCCTTTTTTGAGTTTATTATTGAGTAATAACAATTGAATTACACCAATTTGTTTAATTCCAGAAGGAGTATTGAAATTATATGTATTTACACGGGACCTCTGTTCATAAATTTTTCTTAAAAAAGAATTATCTTCTAAATCATCCAAATTAATATATTTTCTAAAATCATTTTTATCAATTTTATTAGATTCAAAAACAGGCCTATTCTTTTTATATTTTCCTTTAATGATTTTCTCAATTTTATCTAAAATGATTTTAACATCATCTTCAAGCTCAATATCCTCATCAACTTCAAATAAATCCTCAATTATCTCAGTCATGTGGAATAATTGTTTAGAGAAAAAATCATCGGGAATCAGTAAATCTAAAATAGACACATTGTCAACATAATACACACTATTTATTAAATCAGTCATATTAAAGTAGCTATATGGATCATATTTTGTATCAGAAGACTTTATATAAAATCTAGCGTGTTCGAAATTAATATCTCTAAGATATTCCTTTTTATGGATGTACATTTCACTAGCTGTACTTAATTTATAAGAATCTTCTATGAAAAGATAATTCATTATATTATTATCAAGTGAACATAAAAAGTGAATATTATTAAAATTATAAAAATACATATATTCATTGTTTAACTCACTAATTGTATACTCTTCATCAGTAAAATCATAAGAATCAAGTTGAGAGAGAAAATATTCAAAATCAATAGCATTACTTGAAATATCATCACTTAATTCCAACCCCTCTAAACTAATTCCCATTTCAATTAATTTTTGAGAAGTTTCATCAATAAATCGTGTGATTTCATCACCTAACTCTTTGATTTTAACTTTAGCCAATTCATCATGTTTTTTAGATATTTCCAACATTGCATTATATTTTTCAATAAAAACTGTATCTTCATCTTCAAAATTAAGATGTTCGGGAAGATTATAATCATTACCTTCATAATCTAAATTATCTATAATTCTATTAATATCATCTGCTACATGTTGAAGAGCATATTCTCTTCGTTTAATAGAATTTCCCTTTAAAAAAGAATATAAAATTTTACTTGCTGTAGATTTACCACTACCATTTACTCCACCAATTACATTGATTTTGTTTATTTCAATTTCAGCATTTTCAATTGAGTTATAATCATTAATTTCCATTACTAATTTTTCCATAAAATCACCATTTGCATGTTTTTTTAATTAATTATGAGAATCTTCATTAATTAAATATCAATTACTCGATTAAAACAACTTATTTAAAATATTTTAATATTACAACAAGGTTACTACAAATTATTTAATTTTTCAATAAAGATCTGTTTTGATTTATCACCTTTTTTCATATCTACATTAACTGAAATAAAATCTAATTTCCCTTCAGAATATTTTTTAAATTGCATTTTAATCACTAATTGAGAATAAATTATTAATAATACTAAAATTAAATGTATATTAAAATTGTGTTTATTATAGCTAAACTAAAGATTTAACCTAGAAATATTTATTTTCTTATTATCTAAATATAATTTATTTATCTCTCCCGCTGGAAGCATCACTATTTGAATATTTTCCAATCCCAAATCATGTAATATTCCTATTTCAACATATCCTTTATTTTCAACTTTTCCATTGTATTTTGGAAGTAAAAATGCATTTTTAACTCCTTTAAATTCATTTTTCTCAATAAAATCTTTAAAAGCAAGTTGATATAAATATTGTTTTGTTACATCACTTAATCCCGGTTGTTTTTCAAGTTTAGAAGTTATTTTTAATTTATAATACTTAGCATCTAAAATAATAAAATAATTTCTCCAAAAAGTTATCAAATCGGGCCTGAAAGTGTCAACTTGAAAGGTTCCCTCATCTAAATACCAAACTGGTTTTTTAATAACATTTTTAAGTTTATTTAATTTATTTCCAAATACTTTCCTACACATTTCTTCCCAAATTACATGATAAGTGCTTGTTCCATAGATTGTCAAAAAGTCTTCATTTGTAAATGAATTTTTATTAGAAATATATGCATGCATTGATTTTAGAAGTTTTTGTTTGTGGGAGTTAAACTCAACTTTTAATTGTTTTTCCAGCTTTTCCAGAATAACTTCTTTTTGGCCAAAATCAAACAAAGATTTATCAGATAATTCAATTGGAGTTAAATCAAATAATTCAATTAAACCAGCTTCATCAAGGATTTTTGAGCATTCAGTAATAATGTATTCATGAAGCATTCTAAAATAATTATATAAATCATTGATATTGTACTTGGTGTATAATTCCCCATAATATGGTTTATTATCTTTTATGATAGGATCAATATTATTTATTGTTCTATCCCAGTCAATTTCACCACTTCCATTAATTTCTCGAATATTCTGAATTTTGGTGTATATTCCATTTTGATAGTAATCTTCTAAAAAGAAAATCATCATAGATAACTTATTAAATGAAACGTCATCTAAATTTTCATTTTCCCAACTGAAATCATCATTAAGGTTTTTATATTTTTTAATAACTTTTATAATCTGTTTGAAATCCTTTTCAATGTTATCTTCATTAGGAATATATTTAGGATAACAATTAATTATGTAATTATCAACTATTATCACTCCTACGAAATTAAATTTGAAAATATTATTATCTCTTTTGATGATTTCATACTCTAGGAGTTTGTTAAATGAATCTTTTTTCATTAATTGAAGAATATATTCCCTAGAATATTCTTCTAACTCTTTAATAAATATTTCCTTCATTACTCTTCATCATCCTGGAAGCTATCAGGGAAAATTTCTAGTATTTCATCTTCATCGATTAACTCACAAATTTCAGAGTAGGTGATATTTTTTGTGTCTTTAATATTACAAGCCCCCTCTAAATAATTCATTTCTTCTTGAGCGAGCAGCATCTTCGAACAAATACATAATTATTTTGTTTTTGAATATATCTTTGAAAGTTTCTTTAGGTATTTCTTCATTCATGAATTGATTAAATGCAAAGAAAGGTCCAAGTAGTTTATCTTCATTGAGTTTGTATGATAATAATTCAAGATTTATTTGTTTTCTGAGGTCGTTCCATTTTAGCACTTTGTTGTTGATATTGACATGTGTGTTTTCAATTTTATTTTCATTATTGTTTATACTGAAATATTTAAAATCCCACCTACGTTTAAATGCAGTATCCATTGGGAAAACACCTTGATCTGCAGAGTTCATTGTTGCCCAAATGAATAAATTTGATGGTAGACTAATTTTTGATTTGTGTATATATGTTTTCATGTCTTCTGAAGCTTCAATTGAATATTCAGATTCATAATCCTCATTCCTATCTAATAATTGGAAGACATCTCCAAAAACAGCTGCAACATTAGCCCTATTAATTTCTTCAATGATTAAAATATAAGGCTCACTTGGATTATTAACTGCCTTTTTAAGAATTCTCATAAACGGTCCTGGAACATACTTATAAGTAATTGAAGTACCTTCTGGGACAGGTTTATAAGTTCCAACAAAGTTTGCATAAGAGTAATCTGGATGGAAGGTTACTCTTTCATAGTTTTCTGGGAAATCTTTTAATAAGTTATCTTTATCTTGATTTAAATTATAAGATTTTCCAGTTCCAGGAGCTCCAAAGTAAATTTTATTACGTTTTTTATTTGATTCGAATTTAGTTTTTACTTCATACCTTAACAAACTTACGGGCAACATTTTAACTTTTTTTGACCAAAGATAATCATCAACAGCACATACCCAATGACTAAATTCATCAAAAGTTTTTACATCCGAAATATCAAATTTATCAAAAGCAAATGAGTTAGATAATTCTTTTAATAATTTTTTATATTTAAAATTATTTTCAGTATAATCATCAAGATTATTTGATAATTCTTCTTCACTACCCAATACTAAAGATAAAAATCTAAAAGTTTTTAAAGTTTTATTATTCATTGGAGCATAAAAATCATTTAAATAAAATAATACTGGAGTAAAACGACCTAAACTTATGCCTTTACTTAATTTATTTTGTGAATAGTGTTCAAGTATTCTTTTTTGCTCATCTTCCGAACCTGTATGCTTTAACATGTCAGTTATAGTATTATAAAATAAGATTGCAGACTCATTCATTTCCTGATCATTAAATCCATAACTTTTTTGAATCATGTTACGTAAATTTTTAGCCCCAACATGTATAATACCCACATCTCGTCCAAAAATTTCATCCCAAATAATATCTGCAAAAAATTCATTTTTTGAATCTTTTTCTTTAATAATATTCCAATATTTTTGAATATGTTCTCTTTCAATAGAATATTCATTAAAATGCCATTCTCCTTCATCTGTGGAATGATAATTATCAAAATATTGGTTAAAAAGGTAATTAAAAAGATTATTTCTCACATTTTCATCTTTACCCGCAATTCTTGCAAATATTTCATTAACAAATTTTGAATATAATTCATCTAATCTAACAATATTATTTGTTTTGAAAAAAGAACCCTTTTTAAGTTCCATATTATCAGGAGTGTAAATCCAATCAATTTTTCTAATATGTTTTAAATCATCATTTTGTTGATAAATATAATCACTTGAAATAATTCCAACACCCGCTAAAGTAGATTTACCTTTATGAGCTATAAAAATATCTCCTTTATCGATTTTATTAACAAATCGATTAATTAATTCAGGTTGAATAGATTTTTCATCATTTAAATATTTTCTAAGCTCATCGGTTGATGAAAAATTACTATAATCTTCTTCTTTATTATTCAAGAAATAATCAATACTTACACATGATTTTTCTTTAAAAAGCCTCCAAGCTTCATCATAATCTTTATTTTTTGAAATATTCATCGACCAAATTTTTCCATTAGCACTATAAGTTTCGTGATAATTATTTAAAATATCATTTTTTGCATTTTCATTAATATGAAAAACTGTTATAGAAGTATTTAAAGTTCCTTGAGTAGATTTTTTAAGTTTAGTTTTTGGAATTTCAGCTAACCACTCGACTTTTCGAACATCCCAATAATGATCACCAAATTTATCAACTTTAGTAATTATATCTGAATATTCATAATCAGAAATAATCTTACCTAAATAATAAGTTTTATCTCCATAATTATGTGAAATAACATAATCTCCAATATTTATATCAAAAATAAATCTATTTAGCTGTGATGATGCACTAATACTCTTTGATTTATTCTTAATTTTTTTTCTAATTAAACTTTTTATATCCTCTTGTGATTTACCTGTTAAATCTCCAACATCCCAACCAATTGCAACTAGATTATTTTCTAAAAAATCATCTATTAAAAATGATTCATAACCAGATCTAACCATCCACATTTTTGTCATTATATCAACTCATGAAAAATAAACTATTCTTAACTAAAAATAGTTATTGCTTTTAAAGAATTAATATATTTCTCTTTAAGATTTTGAGGATTCTCCATAAAATAAGAAGCATGAGTACTATTTTTACCCCTTCCTTGAAGAGCATCGATTTCAGATAATGTTAATCCTCCATTAACATTATATAATGAAGATGCATGAAATTTCCTAAGCATGTGGCTTCTAAATTTATTATATTCACCAACTTTACCTAAATTTAATTGCGTGTTAATGTTATTGAAATACTTATTCCAATAATACAAATTCAAATTAAAAAGTTTATCCTCAAGAGTTAATTCATAATCTAAATTAATTAAGTAATCTACAATAAATTTTGAAGCCTCATGAGAACAAAAAGTGAAATAAAATTTATTGGTTTTTTGTCTTCTAATTTTAAAAATTGGAATTATAAAATCTAATTCTTTTAAAGAATCCAATGCTTCTTTAATATTATCTGTTCTATGATATTCATAGGTTGCATCAATAAAATCCCCAACAGTTAAATTCAATGTTTCTCTTCTAGCACAACCACTACTAGAAATAAAAAGAATTATTGCCTTCATTATAGGATTTGCTATTTCAACAGCATCTCTAATAATTTTTTTAGTTGGAAGATCTTGAAAAGTAATTGGTTTTGACATTTTTACAGATTTATTACTAGTAGGAGGCAGATCATGAATTTCAATTTCAAAATGTCTATATAGAGTTAAAATTCTTTGAAAATAAACTTTTGAGGTAGTCACAAGATAATTCTTTTGAAGAAACAATCTGAAATTAATTAATCTATATTTTAGTTTCCTATTTTTCCAACGAACTCCCATTTCTTCTTCAATATCTGCTTCTTTTAATAAATCTATAAACGATTTATTTTGTAAAGAAACATATAATTTTAAAGCATTTTTATAACTTTGTTTTGTTTTAAAAGCCAAATTTCTAGTTTGTGATATTTCATCTAATAATTTTATATCTTGAGCAATCATGATAACATAATAATAATTCATAAATAATATTTCTTTGAGAAAGGTTTGAATGTATTGAAAGAAAAAGGTATTTTTGCTTTTATTTGTTCTAACAAATTTGCAAAAGCAAAATATGGTGAAAAATTAAGGAAATTAATTTTAGAAAATCAATTGAAAATTTACTATGATTTTACAGGAGTTAAAGTTTTTAAGGAAGCATCTGTAGATACATGTGTGATTCAAATCAAAAAAGATTTTAAAAATGATAATGAAATTTATGTTGATAATAATTATTATTTGAAACAAAAATTACTTAATAAAAATAGTTTCACATTTAAAAGTCCAGAAGTGCTTAATTTAAGAGATAAAATTCTAAGTTTAGGAATTCCTTTAAAGGATTTAGATGTTAAAATCAATAGAGGTGTTTTAACAGGTTTTAATAAAGCTTTCATAATTGATGAAGAAACAAAAAATAGACTGATTAAAGAAGATTCTAATAATAAAG
>NZ_SUTJ01000027.1 GCF_015062915.1 Methanobrevibacter thaueri
GCTGAAAACATCAAAAGAATCAAGGAAAAATATCCTAATGTAATTCCAACATCAGCAGGTTCAGAGCTTGCACTGGTTAAGGCGGCTGAAAGCGGTTTAATAAGCTATCTGTCAGGTGAAGATCACTTTGAAATCTTGAAACCTGAAGAGCTCTCAGAAGCACAGAAAAAAGGTTTGGAATACATTCAAACCAACATATTGGATGTTTATGGAAGCACAGGTGTTCAGGATGCACTGAACTATGCCGTATTTGAATTGCTTGACAGGATTGTAGTATATCCTGTTCAGGATGAGAACAAATACACAGACCAAAAGGGTAATGTCTTGCCGGACGGATTTTTGGTTCCTAAAGGCGCAACTCCTAAGCAATTGGCATATATTGTCCATACCGACATTGGAGACAAGTTCATGCATGCAGTGGATGCCCGTAAGAAAATGCGTGTGGCCAGTGACTATGAGCTTCAGGATGGAGACATTATAAGCATTATAACAAGAGGATAACTCCTCTACTTTTTTTATTTTTACTATGTGTAAAAAGGAAGCTATAAAACACATATTAAAGCTAATCATCATTTAAATTGTCAGTTTATCAGATTAGAAAATTTTAGACGAATCCAACTAGGCTTCCCGTTCGACATCATAGATTGTTAGCAATCAAACAGGTTGATGGCCAACAATAGGTAGTAACTTGCCATGAAAAAAATAAGAGATGGCAAGCACTAAATTTTCAACGGTCATTTTTCATGTTCTCCATTAATTAATGGGAGAGTTTTTATTATAATGCTCTTTCCATTCCATAAAAACACCTATGTTTTAATTAAATTATATTAGTGTTTTAGAAATTATTGTTTTTATTCAAAACTATATATAACTTATTTATTTTTAAAATCAATATTGTTGCTGTCGTATAATATTATTTCTAAGATAAATATTGTTGTGAACTTGTAATGGAGCATGGTAACTTTTATATATTTTGATGTTCATAATATTAGGTAACATCTAATTAGGTGTTGGACGGCATATTCATGCCTATGTTTTTATTATTTGAATGGGGATGTGTCAAAATTTGTTAATCAAATTTATCCTTATTCATTTTTAAACTGTTTTTTAGAGTATTTATTGATTATTATGCATGAATTGAATAAAAATTTAAAACCTGAAGATTTTAAACAATATTATTTTCTAAAAGAGGATTTAAAGGATTTCTGTAGGTCAGAAGGGTTGAAAATTAGTGGATCCAAGCAGGATTTGGAAAATAGAATCATCCATTATTTGGCCACTGGTAAACCGTTAGAAGAACCTGTCACTAAAAAAGTATCATGCAAATCACAATCTGAAATCACATTGGATTCAAAATTGGGTGAAAATTTCAAATGCAGCGAAGACAAGAGGGAATTTTTTGAAAATGAAATAGGAAAAACCTTCAAGTTCAAAGTCAAATTTCAAAAATGGCTGAAAGCAAATCCAGATAAGACTTATCGTGATGCAATTGACGCTTACTTTGAAATCCAAAATTCCAAGGAAAAAACAAAGATTGATAAACAATTTCAATACAATCAATATATACGGGATTTCTTCAAGGACAATGATGACAAGTCCCTGGAAGAGGCAATCAAATGTTGGAAATATAAAAAATCTCTTAAAGGTCATAACAGATATGAAAGCAGTGATTTGGAGGCATTATTATGAAAAAGGTAAGGATTACAGTCATGAGAAAGGTCAGGCATGACGATTTAATCGAAAAGTATGAAAACCCTCTCGAACATGAATGTGATGTTGAAGAGGGCCAAGTGTTCATTGCCAACGGCTGGGCTAAACCTGAAAATTTCTGTGACAGCGCATGGGAAAGCCTTTCACCATTCGTTTTAGGGCTTGCCAATGGTGCCAGCGACTTTTATGACGGTTGGATGAAAAACAAGAAATCCGCCATGATCTCTTGCAATGACGGTTTCAGACCGGTTAGTTTTCTTTTGGAAACAATGGAAGAAGATGCTGATTAGATGATTGCTAAATTCACTGATTTTTTTAAAAGAGAAATAGTATTTTCTATATCATTGATTTTGGCTGTTGTTTCATGTTTTTTTGCAAAACCTAGCATTGGCTATATCAACTGGTATACAATCATATTGCTTTTTGTAATAATGCTGATTGTTGAGATTTTAAAGAACTTGGCCATTTTTGAGCGATTGGTTAGAAAACTATTGGTGAAAGTTTCAAACACTCGTGGATTGGTCATTGTTTTAGTTTTCACTTGTTTTTTAAGTTCAATTTTCATAACCAATGATGTTTCATTGATTATTTTTGTCCCCTTTTCAATATTGGCATTAAAAAAGGTTGAAAGATTGGATTTAATAATATTGACCGTTTCATTACAGACTATTGCAGCAAATGTCGGCTGTATGGTTTTACCTATTGGCGCTCCGCACAATATCGTGATGTTAACCGTTTCAAACATTCCTTTCGGGTCATTTTTCTTGTTATTGCTGCCTTATATTTTAGTTTCCCTTATATTTTTAGCGGTAATTTTATTCTTCTCTCCAAATGATAAGATCACTCTTCCAAAAATGAATAAGATAGCTTTTGAAAGAGAAAGCTTCCTTAAAAGGGCCTTTTTAGGTGTGGACTATTATTTGCTTTTGACTTTCATTGCACTTTTCATATTGATAGGCAATCTTCAAAACATTCCGTTTTTCAATTCACTTTTCACCAAATCAATTGTTGGAAATGAGGTCATGTGGGGAGTATTGGTATCACAGGTGATTTCCAACGTTCCCGCAGCAATGCTTTTAAGCGGATTCAGCAGCAATTATGAAGCTATAATCATTGGAATTAACATTGGAGGATTCGGAACTCTCATTGCATCAATGGCCAACCTGATTTCATTCAAGATTCTTGTCCGTGAGTTTGATGAATTTAAAATAAGGTATCTGGGAGTGTTCACAGCACTGAATATTGCATTGCTCATACTTCTTTTAGGGGTTTATATTCTTATTTAGAAAATGTTTTATTTTTTGTGATACAAACTTAACCTCATGAATGATTCGCTAAGAATGTATGATGATTTTTCAAATGTCGTTTCAAATGAGGAGAGTATTTCCACCGAATCAGTTCTGGATATATTAAAGCAGTATTCAGGCAACATTTCCGTATTTGACCTGATGGCAGTGAACGCCGAGATGATTGAGGAAAGCAAATACGTTCAGGAAAACTACAAGCATAAAAGCCATGAGGTTTATGTGAAATACTTCTTGGGCCGCATCAAGGATGTTCACAGCGACAATAACACCTACGACCATGACATTGACAAGGAAGAGTTCATTGATGCGATTGCCACTTTAAAATCATATCATATTAATGAATCAGTAACATCAAAGACCAAATTCCCATTGATTTA
>NZ_SUTJ01000011.1 GCF_015062915.1 Methanobrevibacter thaueri
CCTACGTAATCGGAAGGTAATGCACCCATATCACAAGCACCTTGTACGTTGTTTTGTCCTCTTAATGGGTTTACACCGGTACCTTGTCTACCAATGTTACCAGTTAACATTGCGAGGTTTGCGGTGGACATAACGTTGTCTGCTCCGTGAGAGTGTTCGGTAATACCTAATGAGTATACGATAGCTGCTTTGTCAGCAGATGCGTATTCAATAGCTAAGTGTTCAATTACTTCAGGTTTGATTCCGGTAATTTCGGAAGCCATGTCTAAAGTGTATTTTTGAACGGTTTCTTTCATTTCTTCGAAACCTTTGGTTCTGTAGTGGATGAACTCTTCGTCTTGTAATCCTCTGTCGATGATTACTTTAATCATAGCGTTCATTAAAGCTACGTCAGTACCGGTTTCAAATTGAACGTATTCATCTGCGATTTTAGCAGTAGGAGTGAATCTTGGGTCTAATACAACTAATTTAGCACCGTTTTGTTTTGCTTGGATTAATTTACGTCCGAACAATGGGTGTGCTTCCATGTTGTTGGAACCGATACAGAAGATGTAGTCTGCTTCTTTGATACTGTCGAATCCGTTGGTCATAGCACCTGATCCGAAAGTGTTAGCTAAACCTGCTACAGTAGGACCGTGACAGATACGTGCACAGTGGTCTACGTTTTGGGTTCCACAAGCTACTCTTGCTAATTTTTGAGTAATGTAAATGTTTTCGTTTGGTGAACGAGCACATGCGTAGAATCCAACTTTGTTTGGATCTTCGTCAGATACTTCTTTGAGTTTGTTAGCAACAAGGTCTAATGCTTCATCCCATGATGCTTCTCTGAATTCACCGTTTTCTTTTATTAAAGGAGTAGTTAATCTGTCTTCCCTATTAATAAATTGGTATCCAAAGTTTCCTTTTGGACATACTTTACCCTCGTTTACAGGGTGTCTTTTTAAAGGTTCTACACCAACAATTTTACCGTCTTTTACAACGAAGTTGAGTCCACAACCAGTACCACAGTATGGACAAATTGTTGGGACATATTTTATCTCAACCATTTTATAATCTCCAAAATATATTTTTATTTAAATAAAGTAAAAAAAAAGAAGCTTTAAAAGCTTCTTATGTAATTTACTAGCTTATTCTTTTAAGTAGGTGTACCAGTAGATACATGCTACAAAGATTGCTCCACCGATAATGTTACCGATAGTTACTGGAATTAAGTTGTTAACAATGATAGTACTCCAAGTTACGCCTTTAGCACCTAAGAACATACCTAATGGTATGAAGAACATGTTTGCGACACTGTGCTCAAATCCTATGGTAACGAAAGCCATAATTGGGAACCAAATACCAACGATTTTACCAATAATATCATCAGATGCGTTAGCTAACCATACAGCTAAACATACAAGCCAGTTACAACCAATAGCCTTAATCATAGCTACTGTGAATGGCATGGTAACTTTACCTTCAGCTACTGCAATTGCTTTTGCAGAAATTGCGTATGCTGGTGCGGTTGCGTCAGTAGGAGTAATTCCTCCCATGAAAGCGAGAACGTATGCAACGAATAATGCACCTACAAAGTTGAAAATCCAACTTATTACCCAGTTTTTAGCGAGACCTCCAACAGATGCGGTTCCATCTAAAACACCGAGGGTCATAAACATTACGTTACCAGTGAAGAGTTCTGATCCTGCGAGAACAACAATGATCAAACCTACAGGGAACACTGCACCGAATACGAATTTTTCTAAACCAAGTGGAGCGCCTGCTTTTAACATACCTGCGCTTGCCACTACAGCTAATAAACCACCGAATGCAATATATGCTCCTGCTAAAAAGGAGAGTAATATTACATTAACAATATTTGCAGAGTTTTTTGCTCCAGCAGTTCCTGAAATTGCTTTTGCAGTTTCTACTGGACTTTTAAAAGATGAACTCATATTATCAACCTCTTTTATTCCCTTTTATTAATTTTGTATAATACTAATGAATCCCACAATTTAGTTCAAAGAGTATTATGATACTATATATTAGTGTTATATATAAAAAGGATTTTTCATTAGAGCCTAAAAGAAATATTTAAATACTACAAAGTAATAAAATTAAACATAATGATAAATCATGATGGATTATATACACATCGTGTTATGATGCTTTTTTTCTCAAAATACTTTTAAACCGACCTTAATTTAATCTAATTTTATTGAATAATCGTTGAATTCTTATAAAAATTTAAATTAACTTTTATTTTTAATAAAATTTAAAAAAAATTACCATGTGAAAATATATTAATATCGGTTTATTTGGGCCTAAAATATCATAAAATTCACATCATTGAAAAACAATGGAAATTAAAAAAAATAAATCGTTGAAACAAATATTTCTAAAAGAAAAATTTTAGGCTAACTAAAATTTGTTTATAATGACATGAAATGAAAAAATTCGATAAAAGCAAATAAGAATGAGTTTAGAATCAATGCAAAATATCGATGATAACAAACTTTTAGAGTAAAAAAATAGTACAAAATCAATATTTTAATATAACATGTGTAATAATATAATAATCAAAGGTGGAATTATGAAAATAGAGCAAATCGATGCCATCAGCTTTAAAAACGATCAAGTCGACGAAGTTAAGGAAAAAGTTGTAAAAGATGAAACAGTAACATTAACAATCAACGGCAACATTTCACGCAGCCTATCTGCAATCGAAGACTCCCTAAAGGAGTTTGCAGTAGGGTATCTCTTCAATGAGAACATGGTCAAGTCATTGGACGACATCAAAAGCATTGAAATTGACGGACCACAAATCAATGTTGAAATCGATGACACACTTCTTAAAACAAACGAAACAGTATTGTGCTCTGACTCAGCAGGAGGATGGAGAAGCAAAATAAAGGATGTGAACCCTGTGGAATCAGATTTTCAGGTGGATGTCCATGAACTGCTCGACAGAATCGAGGAGCTTAAAAACAATGCTGAAATCTGGCAGGCAACAGGAGGAACCCATGTTGCAGGAATTGTTTATAAAGATCAGTTCATTGTAAAAGAGGACGTGAGCCGTCACGTTGCAGTCGATAAGGTAATAGGATATGGAATACTCCACGATTTTGATTTGAAAAACAGTTATGTAATATACAGCGGCAGGATGCCTGCGGACATGGTCATCAAGATGACAAGGACAGGGGTTCCTATTCTAGCGTCAAACGCAGCTCCCGCTAACTCAGGATACAATATTGCAAAAAAAGGAAATATTACATTGGTTGGATTCCTAAGAGGCCAACGCTGTAATATATATAATAATCAGAATAGAATCCTATTCTAGAACTGTGTGTCTTGCTTTTAAGTCGCTTTCAGTTTGGTGCATTTTTTCCATTAGTTCGGAAACGATAGCATCAAGGAACACTAATGTGGTTAATTCAAAAGCGGTACCTAAAGGAGTCAGGGAAGTGTAGTTTCCGTGGATTTGACGTTTGATGTAATTTTCATCATCCACTTCTTTTTTTGTTCTTCCTTTGACAAGAATATAACTGTCACATAATTGACCTAAGGTAGATTCAGGGTAAGATGTTAAAGCCAATACTTTAGAACCTCTATTTTTAGCGATTTTAGCAGCAGAAACAATTGTATTGGTTTCTCCAGAACCTGAAATAGCTATAATACAGTCATCCTCATAGATAGCTGGGGAAATTGTTTCACCTACAACATAAGCACTTAGGCCTAAATGCATTAATCTCATTGCAAACGCTTTAGCTGCAAGTCCTGATCTTCCAGCTCCTGTAACAAAAATGTTTTTGGAGTTAATAATAATTTCTTCAAATTTTTCAATAGCTTCTTCATCTAAATAATCTTGTGCACTTTCAATATTGTCCAATATAGCCTTAATAGAGGTTTTCATTATTTCCATTTTATCTAACCTATAAATCGATATTATTAATTATGATTACAATTTTATTTATAATTAATGAAATTTGAAAGTAAGGGACTGATAAGTCTGGAGATAGATGGGGAAATCTATGACTATAAGTTATACCAGAGCCTGGAATCCTTATCCAGAAGCAAATCCCAACGAAAATCCGCAAAGGAGTTAGGAATTTCACACACCGTATTCAATAGAAGATTGCTCAAGGCAGAAGAGAAGTTGGGTGTGAAAATCACACGAAAGGTAGGAAACGGAACATTGTTGACACCGGATGGTGAAGCTCTTCTTGAAGAATTCAGGAAATACCTGATTCAAATAGAGAAAACCTCCAACATCAACATTGCAGGAGGACATATCAGCACAGGCCTTCTGGAAAGTATCGACACACCGTTCAACACCAACATCTACAGCAGCACTGACGAGGATGCTTTTGAGCTTGCAAAAAGGGGAGCGGTTGATATTCTGACATTGGACGACCCTTTGATTGCATATGAAAGGGACATAAATTTCATGCCGATAGCCTATGACTATCTTGTTCTGGTTGCAAGTCCCGAGTCCAAGAACATCGACAGCATTTCCGATTTGGAGGGGCTTGACTTTGTAAACGTCAACGGATCCGCCCAGAGGCTTGCATGGAACAGCCTGAACCATTATGACATAGAGTACAATATCATTGCCAATGTAAATTCCCAATTTGATGCATTTAAAATGGTGAGGAATTCTGAAAACCTCTACACTTTTCTCAATGCAAGTTATTTCAAGGGAAATGAACTTTTGAAGTATGATACCCAGCATGTAATCAGTGTGATTAAAGTCAACGATGACAAGGCCGAAGTTGATGATTTCATCAGGTTCCTGATTAATGAAGGTCAGGAAATGATTGAAAAAGAGGGTTTCAGTCGCATGGGATAATACTTTCCAAATGCTCTCGGCAAAAATGAATATTAATATTACTATATATTACATACCATCACTCACGTTACACCGTGTTTTTGTGAAAGTTCATATGCCAACCAATATGCACTTTCAAAAGATTAAATAATGATGAAACACAATATAAAATTGAAAGATAAAAAGGCGATATTATGGCAAAAAACAGAGATTTACTAGCAATTGGCCACTCTGCTCATGATTACATTATTAGAGTGCCTGAATTTCCAAAAGCTAATTTTTCAGCTCCTATAACCAACATGAAAACCTTTAATGGTGGAGCAGCTGCAAATGTAGCTTGTGTTGGAGCAAAATTAGGATTAAAGACCTCCCTCGTTTCAGCTGTCGGAGGAGATTTCAAAAGAACCGAATATTATGAACACATGCAAAATTTGGGTATCGACACTGAATCACTAATCATTGTTCCGGGCGAAGAGACACCTACAGCATTTGTACTGACTAACGATAATGACGACCAAATCAGTTACTTCTACTGGGGAGCCGCAAAGGAATTTGCACAAAGTAAAGTTCCTATAAAAGCGATTGAAAATGCAGAAGCCGTTCACTTGGCTACCGGTGACCCTGAATTCAACTGGAAATGTTCAAAGGAAGCTAAAGACCAAGACCTGCTTGTTTCATTTGATCCAGGTCAAGACCTTGGAATGTATGACACCAAAAAGTTGATTGACGTCATTGAAAATACAACCATTCTTTTCGGAAATCACCATGAAATCGAAAGAATCCTTGATGCGGTTGAAGTTGACTTGACCGGCTTGAGGAACATGGGGCCTAAAATCATCGTCAAGACCTGTGGAGCAAGAGGCTGTGAAATTTATTCAAATGAAGATAAAATCATCATTGATGCAATCCCTACCGAAGCAATTGACCCTACCGGTGCGGGAGATTCATATAGGGCAGGATTCCTATCAAGATTCCTGAATGGAGAATCACTTGAAGAGTCCGCCAAGTTCGCATCATCTGTTTCTTCATTCATCATTCAACATCAAGGTTGTCAAACAAATATGCCAACTTTTGATGAAGCATTTGAAAGAATGAGCGAATTTTACTAATTCGAACATTTTTTCAATTTTACTTTATTTTTATCAATACTTCTTTATTTTTGTTATAACTTATTAAAAATTACTATTTTTAAAAATCACTTTAATTATTTCAATAAATCTTGAAATTAAATTCAACCAATTAATTTATATACTATTAAATCGAAATAAGGAATTATCAATTTAATATGAGAAATTAATAAAATGAATTTGACTGTTTTAAAACATAATTGAGGGATATTATGACACAGATTAGTGATGCAAAAAAAGGCATATTGACAGAAGAGATGAAGCATGTTGCAAAAATAGAAAATGTTAGTGAAGAATTCATATTAAAATCAGTGGCTGAAGGAACAATAGTAATACCAAGTAACGTTAACAGAGACATTGAAGCTGCAGGAATTGGAGCAGGACTCAGGACAAAAGTGAACGCAACCGTCGGAACCTCCACAGACATCGTTGATTTTGATGAGGAAGTGCACAAGGCACAAATCGCAATAGACCATGGTGCAGACTGCCTGATGGAATTGAGCATTGGCGGAGACCTTGACGTAATAAGAAGAAGAGTTCTTGACATGTCCCCATTGCCAGTGGGATCAGTACCAGTTTATCAAGCAGCAATTGAAAGTATCAGAAGAGACGGTTCAGTGGTTTACATGGATGAGGATGACCTCTTCAACACCATTGAAAAGCAAGCAAAAGACGGTATCGACTTTATGGCCGTTCACAGCAGTATCAATATCGAAACATTAACCAGACTCAAAAGACAAGGACGTGTAACAGGACTCGTTTCCCGTGGAGGGTCATTCATGTCCGGATGGATTGTTGAAAATGAAAAGGAAAACCCATTGTACGCCAACTTCGATTACGTTCTCGAAATCGCAAAGGAACATGATGTGGTATTATCACTTGCAAACGGTATGAGAGCAGGATCCATTGCCGATTCAACAGACAGGGCACAAATACAAGAATTGATCATTTTAGGAGAATTAATCGACAGATCCCGTGAAGCCGGAGTGCAATGTATGATTGAAGGGCCAGGACACATTCCAATCAACGAAATTCCAACAAACGTAATGATTCAAAAGAAAATGTGTTCCAACGCTCCTTTCTACATGCTCGGACCTATCGTATGTGATGTTGCACCGGGTTACGACCACATCGTATCCGCTATCGGAGCTGCATCTTCAGCAAAAGCCGGAGCAGACTTCATCTGCTATGTTACCCCTGCAGAGCACCTTGCATTGCCTAACCCTGATGACGTTAGGGAAGGAGTCATCGCAACCAAGATTGGAGCATATGCGGGAGACCTTGCAACCGGTCAAATCGACGGTTCACAAGACCTTGCAATGGCAGAGGCACGTAAAAGACTTGACTGGGAAGCACAATATGAATGTGCAATGTTTCCGGAAGCTGCACGTGCAAAAAGAGACCAAAGACCTCCTGAAGAGGAAGACACCTGTACAATGTGCGGAAACTACTGTGCAGTAAAAATCGTTAACGAATGGTTGGACCAATCCGATTCCGACCTCATTAAATAGATTAATCTTAATCTATTTATTTTCTTTTTTTATACTATTTTACACTTGACCTGCAAGGAAAAAGGTCACTACAATGGATTTCATTTTATGCAACCTATAAAATCATGGCCTCAACAAAAGTCACCTGCAATTAAAATAATGTTTTTATATTAATAAATAGAGATATTATTATAATTACTTATTTTATGATAATCTTTTTATGAAAAAATGGTGAATATAGATGACACACTGGATTGAAAACATAGCTAATGAATTAAGTAAAATGGATGTAGAAGAACATGTCATTGCAAGTGGAACCTCCATTTCAGGTTCAATACATATTGGAAACTCATGTGACATATTTGTAGCTAACGGAATAGGAAAGAAATTAAGAGAAAAAGGAAAGAAAGCAAAAACAATATGGATTGCAGATGACCATGACCCATTAAGAAAAGTTCCATATCCTTTACCTGAAGATTACGACAAATACCTTGGAATGCCATATTCAGTAATCCCATGTCCTGACGGATGCTGTGACAATTTCGTAGAGCATTTCGAAAAACCTTTACTTTCAGTTATGGATGATTACGGTATTGAAATGGAAACCAAATCCGGTTTTGAAATGTATAAATCCGGAGTTTATAACGATTACATAAGAACTTCACTTGAAAAAGTTGATGAAATCAAGGAAATCTTCAACGAATACAGAAGAGAACCTTTAGCTGATGACTGGTTGCCATACAACCCTATTTGTGACGAATGTGGACGTGTAAACACCACATACGCTTACGATTATGACGGCGACATCATCAAGTACAGATGTGAATGCGGCCATGACGGTGAAATGGACATCAAATCAGGAAACGGTAAACTTACCTGGAGAGTTGAATGGGCAGCAAGATGGAAAATATTCGGAACCACCTGTGAACCGTTCGGAAAAGACCATGCAGCAAGTGGAGGATCATATGACGTAAGTAGCGTCATTTCCGAAAAAATCTTCGATTACCCTGCACCTTATCCAGTGCCATACGAATGGATCACCCTTGACGGTGAAGCAATGAGTAAGTCCCACGGTGTCTTCTTCGCTCCTGAAGAATGGCTTAAAATCGGTCCTGCAGAAAGTCTTCACTACTACCTGTTCAGGTCAAAACCTATGAAAGCTAAAGACTTCTCACCAAAAATGCCTTACTTAGACTTTATCGATCAATTCGACACTGTTGAAAAAGTATTCTACGATGAAGTTGAAGCTCCATCTGAAAAAGAAGGCAGGAAATTCAAGGAAATCTATGAGATTGTGCAAATCAACGAAGGAAGTCCTTTACCATTCAGACCTCCTTTCAGATTCCTGGTCAACGCTTATCAGATTGCTGGTGACGACTTGGAGAAAATCTTTGATATTCTCAAAAGAAACTCACAATTAACTAAAAGCTTTAAAGACAAGGAATTCGGTGACTTGACTGAAACTGAATTGGCACAATACCGTGAAAGAGTTGACAATGTAATTTACTGGCTCGACACTTACGCACCTAAATTCGTTAAATTCCAAGTTCAGGAAAAAAGCGTGCCTAAATTACCACTGACTCCGGAACAGGATCAGTTCCTGGCTGGCCTTGCCGATTTAATGGAAAGCACTGAGTTCAGCGATGCTGCTGACTTGCATGATGCAATGTATGGAATCCTTGAAAGTCAAGGATTAAAACCACAAAAAGGTTTCCAAGCTATCTATAAAATGATTCTCGGTCAAAAACAAGGTCCAAGAGCAGCTTCATTCTTATTAAGTTTGGATAAGGACTTTGTTGTGAAAAGATTAAGAAAAGAAGCTTAATCTTTTTAACTTTTTTCTTTTTTTTAAATTAATGTTTTGAATTCTTTTTTCATTAAAAGTTCATCTACGAACTGATAATCTAGTTTTTTAAACACGTCAATCAATATATCTTCTTTTGAGTCAAAACTGACCACGACGCTTTTGAATTCATAGTCTATGGCTATCTTTTCAAGCTGCCTTATCAATTTATATGATATCTTTTCGCGATTGTCATAGGAGTTTAAAAACAGTGTGGTTATCTCTGCCGAATCGGCATCGTATACCTTGAAACTTGCACATCCCACAATCTTTCCGAAATTGTTTAAAAGAAGCACCACTTGAGGATCATCCACCTTGCATCCAAACGAAGAGCACATTTCAACAAATCTTTCATCCCGCTCATCTGTCACTATTATCTCCATCATTTCACCTCAGTTGTGTTTCCGACTTTTTTAAGTTCCTCATCCCATATTTCGGAGTTGCTGCTTGTGAATCTTAAAAACAGGTCTCTGCATTTGACATCATTCAGCACCACAACTTCCACATCATTACATTTAAGTAGGTTTTCCGCACCCATTAATGTTGTGTTCTCTCCTATTACAACACGCGGAATGTTGTAAAGTATCACGGCTCCGGAACACATTGGACATGGGGATAGCGTGGTGTATAATGTGCATTTGACATAATCCTCATAATTGAGACGCCCTGCGTTTTCAATGGCGTCCATTTCAGCATGAAGCACTACGGAGTCATTTTGAATCAGTCTGTTATGTCCTCTGGATATGACTTTCCCATCCTTGACTAGGACAGCACCGATCGGGATTCCTCCTTCAGCTAAGGATTTTTCTGCCTCCTTAATGGCTTCGTTCATGAAATAATTATCGTTATTCATAAAAAAAATAAGTTAATAGATGAATTTAATCATCTATTTGAATCTGTTAAACAATCCTTTGCTGGATTCTTTTTCCAATGATTGCTCAAGTTTGGCAACTTGTTTTCTTAAATCAGCAATAGTTTTTCCTGATTCATTGGAAAGTTTATCATAACTACTTTCCTTGACTTTGAGTTGTGTTTTAAGAGAGGAAATCTCTTCTTTGTATCCGTCAATCTCTTTTTTGTTTTGAGCATCAACTTCTTCCTTGTAATTTCCTAAATCAATTATTTCAGCTCTTAACTTGTCAACTTCGTCGGAAAGTGAAATGTTTTCTTTTCTAGCATCAGATAGTTTGTCTTTTAAATCGTTGATTTCACTGGTCAATTTTCCATTTTCTTTTTTGAGTGTATCAACATCAGTGCTTTTAAGCTTGTCTTTTAAATCTGAAATTTGAGATTCCAAATCTTGTTTGATTGAATCTAATTGAGATTCCAATTTATCTGCTTTAACTTTGTGGACTGCACTTTCTGCACCGATTTTTCCAATAGTGTTACTTAAATCTGCATTAATATCCAATTGATCAAAGTATTTTCTGGATGTTTTTTCAAGTGCTGAAGTTAATTCGTTTTTAATACCCTTAAGTTCAGCATTTTCCTTTTTGAGTTTTGGTATTACTTTATTGGTCAAGTAGTTTAGTTCGTTTGATTGGTTGGATAGTTTTTTATCCTTATCATCCAATTTCTTTTTCAAATCTGCTTTGTCAGAGGATTTTTTGGATTTTTTAGGTTTTTCCTTTTTAGGTTTGGAAACTTTTTTCTCTGGTTTTTCAACAGGAGCTTCAGCTTCTTCAACCACAGGTTCATCCACAGCCTCAACAACCTCTTCAACAGGTTCCTCAACAGGAGCTTCAGCTTCTTCAACCACAGGTTCATCCACAGCCTCAACAACCTCTTCAACAGGTTCCTCAACAGGAGCTTCAGCTTCTTCAACCACAGGTTCATCCACAGCCTCAACAACCTCTTCAACAGGTTCCTCAACTGATTTAGTTTCGACAACCGGTTCAGGAACTTGTTCTTTAACAGGCTCTTCCACGACTGTTTCAACTACTTCTTCTGTATTACTTTTAGATTTTCTTTTGAGTTTATCTAAATCCAATTTTATCTTTCCACCATACATGGTGTTCATTGGTTTTTTATCAGACATTAAAATCACCATAATAGCAATATTAATATTTAAATTCGACTACTAGATACATTGTTTAAGTTTGAATTTTTGAATATTTAAGTATTTTTGAATGAAAATTGAGTCATCAAATATTATTAATATCATGAAAAACAATAGATTATATACTAATTAATTTTGTAACTTGTGGCGATATCATGGATTATTTTGATAGATTAGAAGCTGAAACCAATCACCTATACGATATAGCTAATGAAGCAAGGTCTAGAGGTTTAGATGTTGAAACAAAAACTGAAGTGCCTCTTGCAAAGGATTTAGCGGAAAGAGTAGAAGGGCTCGTGGGTCCTGAAGGTGTTGCAAAACGTATTAAAGAATTAGAAAAGGATATGGACAGGGAATCTGTCGCATTTGAAATTGCAGCAGAAATCGCTGACGGAACCTTCACATTAACAGGTGAGAAGGCCAACTGGGATGAGGAGCAAAGATGTGACCAGGGCCTTAGGACCGCTCTTGCGATTTTGACTGAAGGAGTGGTTGCCGCTCCTTTGGAAGGTATTTCCGATGTTAAAATCAAGAAAAACTTTGACGGCACAAAATACATTGGAGTGTATTTTGCAGGACCTATCAGAAGTGCAGGAGGAACTGCAGCAGCTCTAGCAGTATTGCTGGGGGATAAGATCAGACAGGCAATCCATATCGATGAGTTCAAGCCTATCGATGATGAGATTGAAAGATATGTGGAAGAAGTTGAACTGTACGAGTCAGAAGTTACAAATTTACAATACTCACCAACACCAGAAGAAGTGAGATTTGCAGCCAATCATATTCCTGTAGAGGTTTCAGGAGAGCAAACCGACCAGGTAGAGGTATCCCACCGTGATTTGGAACGTGTTGAAACAAACAACATCCGTGGTGGAGCACTCCTTGCGATGGTTGAAGGGGTAATCCAGAAATCCAAAAAGATTAAAAAGATCGCTAACAAGTTAGGTCTTGACTGGGATTGGCTTGAGGAATATTCAAAGCCTAAAAAAACCGATTCATCCGACGATGGAGGAGATTCCGATGTTGCACTTGAGGAACCTAAATATATCCAGGATATTATCGGTGGAAGGCCTATTTTAGGATATCCTTCTGAAAAGGGAGGTTTCCGTTTAAGATACGGAAGGTCACGTAACACAGGCCTTGCTACCATGGGAGTTCACCCTGCAACAATGGCATTGCTTGAGTTTTTGGCTGTTGGAACACAATTGAAAATCGAATATCCCGGCAAAGGTAACTGTGTGGTGCCGGTGGATTCAATTGAAGGGCCTACCGTCAAGCTTAAAAACGGTGATGTCGTCATAATCGACTCCGTGAAACAGGCAAATAAACTTAAAAAGGATGTTACTGAAATACTCTTCCTCGGAGACATGCTTGTTGCATTCGGTGAGTTTTTAAGAAACAACCAGCCTTTATACCCATCTGGATGGGTTGAGGAATGGTGGATTCAATTGTTGATGAGAAGTGACAAGTTTGACAAGGACAACACTGATTTGGACTTGCATGCCCTTGAATACGATTACCTTCCAGCAATTGAAGCATTCAAATTATCAAAGGAATATGACATTCCGCTTCACCCTAAATACACTTACTGTTACAATGACGTTACCATAAGTGACTTGAACGCATTATATGACTTGCTTGACGCTTCAAAATCAACCTATAAACAGGATGAGGGAATACAGCTTGAAATGTCCTATCCGAAAAGGGTTCTGGAAATCATTGGAGTGCCTCATATTGTCCGTGAAGGCAAAATCATCATTGACAAGGACCATGCCTATGCACTGCTGGTTACTTTGTCAAGTCGTTTGCCTGAAATGAAGACAACCATTGAAGCCGTTAATGAGGTTTCACCTGTAACGATCATAGACAAGGCACCGGCCTACATTGGAACCCGTGTCGGAAGACCTGAAAAATCCAAGGAAAGACTGATGAGGCCTGCTCCTCATGGATTGATTCCTATCGGCAATTACGGCGGTTCCAGAAGACTGGTCGCTACAGCCGCTAAAAAGGGAAGCATCAAGGTGGAACTTTCCAGAAGAAGATGTACAAATCCTGAATGTGGAATCAGTTCCTTTGGCGCACTTTGTCCTAAATGCGGACACCCGACTGAAATGGGCAAGCCTTCAATGAAAAGCATTCCTCTCGCATCAATGCTTAAAAAAGCATCTGACAATGTCAAGGTCAGAAGGGTCGATGAGGTTAAGGGCGTAGTCGGAATGATTTCCGAGTCAAAATTGCCTGAACCTATGGAAAAGGGAATACTCAGGGCAAAGCATGAGGTATTCACATTCAAGGACGGTACAATCCGTCACGATTCAACCGATTTGCCGCTTACTCACTTTATACCAAAGGAGATTGGTGTTACTGTTGAGAAGCTTAAGGAAATGGGTTATGAGAAGGACTGTTACGGCAATCCTATTGAAAATGAGGACCAAATCATTGAGCTTAGGGTTCAAGACATTGTTATTTCAGACAACTGTGGCGAGTACTTGCGCAGAACCGCACAGTTCATTGACGATGAGCTTACCAGATACTATGATATGGAGCCGTTTTACAATGTCAAGGAAAAAGAGGACCTTATCGGCCATCTGGTTGCAGGTCTTGCTCCCCACACATCTGCAGGAGTTCTTGGAAGAATTGTCGGTTTCACCAAGGCTTTAGGATGTTATGCTCACCCTTACTTCCATTCAGCTAAACGTAGAAACTGTGACAGTGACGAGGATGCGGTCATGCTGCTTTTGGATGCATTGATCAACTTCTCAAAGACCTATCTGCCTAATACAAGGGGAGGAAGTATGGATGCTCCTCTGGTTTTATCTTCAAGAATTGACCCTGAGGAGATAGATGACGAATCTCACAACCTGGACATATTTGAAAGGTTCCCTGTTGAGTTTTATGAAAAAACCTACAGTCCGCTGAAGCCTGCTGATGTTCTTGAGTACATTGACAATGTTGAAATGCACTTAGGCACTCCTGAGCAGTATGAGGGATTGATGTTTTCCCATCACACATCAAGCATTCATGCGGGACCTACAGTTTGTCTCTATAAG
Organism: Methanobrevibacter thaueri; assembly: GCF_015062915.1. Lineage (GTDB taxonomy): Archaea > Methanobacteriota > Methanobacteria > Methanobacteriales > Methanobacteriaceae > Methanocatella > Methanocatella thaueri_B. The sequence continues at coordinate 14,377 of NZ_SUTJ01000011.1, forward strand.
CGTTTGCCTTCCATGAGAGAAAAAGTTGAGGCCCAAATCACTCTTGCAGAAAGAATCCGGGCTGTTGACCAAAGGGGAGTTGTTGAAAAGGTATTGACCTCTCACTTCCTGCCGGACATCATGGGTAACTCCAGAGCGTTTTCCAAGCAGAAGGTACGGTGCACCAAGTGCGGTGCGAAGTACAGAAGAATGCCACTTACCGGAAAATGTTCCTGCGGAGGCAACTTGATTTTATCCGTTTCCAAAGGATCCGTTGTCAAGTATCTTGAGATTTCAAGGGATTTGGTTAACAGATATCCTGTTTCCCACTACTTGGAGCAACGTCTTGAGATCCAGGAATTCGGTATCAACTCATTGTTTGAAAGTGACAAGTCCAAGCAAAGCTCACTGGATGTGTTCTTCTAGTACTGTCCAAATGCTCTCGGACTTTTCTTTTTTATGATTATTAATATAATATATTTCAGAGTATATCAATAATGTTCGATTGAAGACGAACAATTTATATACCATGAAAATCTAAGTATTAAGTAGATGTTCGTATCAATACGAACGATAATTATACAAGTGATTACAAATATCTATACAGTTGAGAGCGTGCTCTCTCTAAAACTTGGATAATAAAATTTTTAATTAACAAGGAAAATGGTGTGAATTAAATGGAAAAAATTTCAGAATTAGGAAATAATTTACAAGAATCCGTTAAAATAAATGTAGAAAAAAATAACGGAATAAGAGAAAGATTCAGTTACGAAAAATTGATGAAATCATTAATTATGGTTGAAACCCCATTCTTTGAATCAGATAAAATTATCGCAACAGTAGTATCCCAATTATACGATGGAATCAAAACCAAAGAAATCAAAAAAATCGTACACGAATGCTTAGAAGACATTGACCCGGAAATAGCTAACAAATACTTAGCAAGCACTCAATTAAAAGTACGTACCTCAAGAGATACTATTGAAGCATTTGACTTATCCAGAATCGCCAATACCTTAATTGAAGAAACTGGTGCAAGTCAAGAAACCGCTTTCGAAATCGCTACTGAAACCTGGAAAGAACTCAAAAAACTAAACGTTGAATACTTGACCGCTCCAATGATCAGGGAAATGGTCAACACAAAATTAATCGAATACGGATTAGAAGATTTAAGAAGCCGTTACACCCGTTTAGGTATCCCTGTATACAACATTACCTCTTTAATTGAAAACGGTAACAGGGACAACGCAAACATGATTCACAACCCAGAAAGTATTCACAAACATGTAGCAGACGAAGCATTAAAACAATACGCACTCTTAAAAATGTTACCTGGACACTTAGCAGACGCACACATGTCCGGTGATATTCACATTCACGATTTAGAATTCTTCGCAGGAAGACCATTAAACTGTCTCCAACACGATATAAGAACCTTCATCAAATACGGATTAAAAGTTGATGGAACTGGAGACCACACTTCCATTGCAGGTGCACCAAACCACATGGAAACCTTAATGAACCATACCGGTGAAATCATGCTTGCAGCACAGCAAAACATGTCCGGTGGACAATCCATGTCCCTTTGGAACGTATTTGTTGCACCATTCGCAAGAGGAAGAAGCTATGAAGAAATCAAACAGGCTGTACAAATGCTCATATACAACCTCAACATGGCATATGCAGCACGTGGATCCCAAGTGCCTTTCACAAGTATGGCATTGGAATTCGGTGTCCCTGATTTCTTAAAAGAAGAAACCGCATACGGACCAAAAGGTCAAGTTGTCGGAACTTACGCTGACTTTGAAGATGAAACCAGATTAATTCAAAAAGCATTCACTGAAACATTGCTTGAAGGAGACAATGAAGGTAAACCTCATTTATTCCCAAATACCATTTATACATTAAGGCCTGAAACAATGACCAGTGAATATGAAGACGATTTAAGATTAGTACATGAATTATCCGCAAAATACGGTTCATCTTATTTCGTGAACATGTTCCCTGAATACCGTGGAAAAATGGCAAACTACATGGGATGCAGAACCTGTTTACAAGACACCTGGACTGGTGACTGGGACAAAGACTGTTTAAGAACCGGTAACCTCGCATACGTTACCTTAAACTTCCCAAGAATCGGATACCAATCCAAAGACGAAAACCAAGTATTCGAATACTTAGACGAATACATGGATCTTGCAGTGGAAACCTTAATGCTTAGAAGAGAACAAGCATTAAAATGTTTAAACGATTTCCACATTCTCCCATTCTTAAAACAAAAAGTTGGAGAAGAATCATACTACAGAATTGAAAATTCAACATTATCCTTTGGTTTCGTAGGACTTAACGAAATGTTATTATCCCTCTTCGGCGAAGGTATTGAAAACCCTGACGCAAACAAGTTCGGTGTAAAATGTCTCGAATATGTAAACCAAAGAGCTAAAAAATTACAAGAAGAAACAGGACTCAGATGGTCTGTTTTACAAACTCCTGCTGAATCTACTGCATACAGATTTGCAACTCTCGACAAAAAACAATTCGGAGACCAAGCAATCGTACAAGGTGAAGGAAACGCAAACTACTACACAAACTCCTCACACGTACCAGTAGACACAGGATTATCATTAATTGAAAAAATCAAAATTGAAGAGCAATACCACAGTTTAACTCCTGGTGGACACATCTTCCATGCATTCATGGGAGAATCATACTCCGATCCAGATTCATTAATGAGTTTAACCCACAAAATTGCTCGTAAATCCGATATCGGATTCTGGGCTTACAGCTCAGCATTAAGTTTCTGTCTTAAATGTAAGACTTTAATGAAAGGACTAAACAATGTTTGTCCTACCTGTGGTGAAAGAGAAGATGTAGAATGGTATGACAGAATTACCGGTTACGTACAACAAGTTGGACGTGCAAAATCTGCATCTGGTGGTTGGAACCCAGGTAAACGTCAAGAATTAATTGACAGAAGAAGATTCGAAGATAACTAAACAGTTATCTTCTTCACACCATTTTTTTACACCAAACCATCAATTTCACTTACACTATTTTTCATGTTTTGAAGCCAACATAACAATATCACACCCAAAAACTAAAAGTATATTAATGACATTAAACTAAAAATATAATATTATCATATCACTGGATGATAATAGTTATTTTCACATTCTATGTTACTAGTATTTATGGGCTTTTTTAATACTAGGTCGCTGATAACATAGATTTATACCCAGACTACTAATTAAGAGGTTATAAAATGCAAAGATCAAGAGGATTAAAAAGTAGATCAAGAAAAAAAATGACTAAAGTACAAAGACCGGGCAGAACAAACCCAATTACAAACAGGCTCCAAAGATTTGAAGAAGGAGACTTAGTTCACATTACTATTAACCCATCCATTCAAAAAGGACAACCTGCACCTAGATTCCACGGTAAAACCGGAAAAGTCACTGGTCAAAAAGGTAAAGCATACATCGTGTCCTTAAAAGATGGAAACAAAGCTAAAGAGTTAATAGTAAGACCTGATCACTTAAAATTACAAAACTGATTTCTATGATTGGAAAAGAAGTAATTGACACTGAACCAATTACAGGTTCCCAAGTAAAAAAAATACTTGAAGAGTTCAGAGAAGATAATGAATTGAATTATGAACAAAACATTACTTTAAACCATCTTGAAAGGTTTGACAGGTATTCTGCTGAAGACGCAGAAGAAATATTTCAAAAACTCCAAGATGATTTTGGCCTAAGGGCTAAAGTCGCTGCTCATATTGTTGATTTGGTTCCTAAGGATTTAGCTGACATGAGATTAATTTTCGCTAAAGAACCAAGTAAAACCGACAAGGAAGACATGGAAAAGATTCTTGAATTCCTCGAACAATATGATGTTGAAGAATAGTACTACTATACTATTCACTTTTTTTATTATTTTTAATTATTTTCTCTAATAACCAGCTTTTTTTAGATATCTTTATTATACTTAAAAATTATATTTATAAAATAAGACAATTTTATGGCCAATTTTGCCATGAAATAAAAACTAATAGTGAGTGATTAATATGGTTGATAGAAATAGAAAAGAAAAAAGACCAACAGTAAAAAAAGAAGAGAATGCTGTTGTACTAGATTACCTAAGTCGTGGCTATGTCAAATCTGATATGTCAAAATTTGGTGGTAAACCTATTGCTCAAGCTATTGGTACAGAACAATTCACTTTACTTGAATTAGCTCCAAAAAATGGTGTTGATTTAGAAATTCAAGACACTGTATATATCGGTAAAGGAAAGAGAGATAAGATATACAGGGTTTTAGGAAAATTAGACTTTGAAAATTTAACCGCAACAAGCAGAATAGAACTTGACTATGCTATTCGTGACATTGTTGAAGATAATGAAGACAAGTTTGTTGAATTTTTCAATAGTGCAGATTCAGTGAGCACAAGAATGCACTCACTCGAATTGATTCCAGGAATTGGTAAGAAATACATGTGGGACATTATCAAGGCAAGAGAGGAAAAACCTTTCGAAAGCTTCAAGGACATTTCAGAAAGGCTTCCAACCTTAGCAGATCCTGCAGGCATGATTGTTAACAGAGTCAAGCAAGAACTTGACACCACAACTCCAAGAAGAGGTAAAAATAAATATTACATATTTACACAACCTCCAAGAGCTTCAAGAAGAAGATAAGTGATAAATTGACTAGTGAAAATTCCCAATCCTTATCTAAGGTAACTAAAGACATTTTGAATCAAAATGGGATTAAGTTAAATAAGAGTCTGGGCCAGAATTATTTGATTGACAAGAATAAAAGGGACCAGATTATTAACTTCGGCAATATCACTAAAGATGATGTTGTCCTTGAAATCGGAACAGGAATTGGGACACTTACAATTGAACTTGCCAAAAAAGCTCAAAAAGTGATAGCCATTGAACAGGACACCAAAATCTGTGAGATATTGGCTAAACGACTTAAAGACGAAAAAATTGATAATGTAGAACTAATAAATGATGATGCTTTGAAAGTGGACTTTCCACCTTTTAATAAGATCATCTCTAACCTACCTTATCAGATCTCATCACCGATTACCTTTAAATTTTTAGATTATGATTTTGACCTTGCGGTTCTGATGTATCAGAAGGAATTTGCAGACCGCATGAACGGCGAAGTTGGAAGCAAGAATTACTCAAGGCTTTCCGCAATGCTTTATTTTAAATGTGACATCGAAAAATTGACTGATGTCAGCTGCGAGAGCTTCATTCCAAAGCCGCAGATTGACTCCACAGTGGTTAAGTTAACTCCTAAGGAGAATAAAATCCCCGATGATGAGTTTAAGACATATTCAAAATTCACTAAGGCATTGTTCCAGCACAGAAACAAGAAAATCAGGAACGCCCTGATTGATTCAAGGCATATCATCAGCAATATCGACAAGAAGGTTCTCAAGAAAAGGCTGAACGGGATTGAAGATGATGAGATTAACGATTATCTCTCCAAAAGGGTGATTGTTTTAACCCCTGAGGAGATACTTGAAGTGTCTAAGAGACTGAATCCTATTTTTAGCGAGTAGATATTATGGCTGATTTTATTATTAACACCGATGACAATGTATATGTTCCCGCCGAGGACAGTTACTTATTGGCTGACAATTTAGAGATTAAAAAGGGTGCAAGCGTTTTGGAAATCGGTACAGGATCAGGTATTGTTGCAATGTATGCATCAAGGCTTTCAGACAACATTACTGTAACCGACATCAACTTTGATGCCTGTGAGCTTGCGCGAAAAAACTTCGAGGACAACGGCATTGAAAACATTGAGATTCTCTTCGGCAACATGTTCGAACCTGTGGAATCAAGAAAGTTTGATGTAATTCTATTCAATACTCCATATCTGCCAACTGATGATGGCGATGTTATTGATGACACTTTAAATTATGCATTCGACGGTGGATTAAATGGAAGAAAAGTAATCGATTTATTTTTAGATGAAGTGGGAAATCATTTAAATGATGGAGGAATTGTCCAGATGATACAGTCCTCTCTTTCAGGCAATGAGGAGACATTGCAGAGACTTGATGAACTGGGTTTTATAGCTGAAATAGCTGAATCCGAACACTTCTTTTTTGAAGATATAGTTTTAATTAATGCTTACAAAATATAATAAGGTGATAGAATGGAACAATGGAAACAATCAGTACTTACAGGCGTGATCTTAATACTTCTTGCATTGGCTTTTTCCTTCGCAAGAGGCGAAATGAGTATCTGGATGGTATTGGTCATTATTCTTGGTATAGTGGACATGGCTTTCGGATTTTACCGAAAAAGTAAGGAATAGAGAATTTAGAATTCTCCATCGAAAACAAGTTTTGCTGGGCCTTCCATGAAAGCGCCCAATTTATCTTCTTTTTCATAGACTTGGAATTTCAAGTCTCCACCAGGCAAGTGAAGCAATATTTCTTCATCAAACAAGTCTAGCTTGTAGCCTGAAATTGCAGTTGAGGTAGCACCGGTTCCGCATGCAAGTGTTACGCCTGCACCACGTTCCCATGTAATCATTTTACCCTCATTTTTGGATATGACTTCAACGAAGTGAACGTTGATTTTTTCAGGGAACACCTCATGTGCCTCTATGGCCGGACCGTACTTGTTTATGTCGATTTCATCCACATCATCAACGAAGATGATTGCATGAGGATTTCCGACACTGATTGCGGTCACGTTGAATGTGGTGTCGATGACTTCTAGCTCATCATCCAAAAACTCTTCCTTGTCAGAGGTCATTGGGATTTCAGGGGTCTTGAATGTTGATGTGCCCATGTCTACCTTGAAAAGCACCGGTTCATCATCTTCGAGGGTGATTTCAATGGTTTTGATTCCTGCACGGGTTTCAACGGTCATCTTTTCCTGTTTTAAAATGCCTTTCCTGTAAACGAAATCACCGAAGCATCTTATACCGTTTCCACACATTTCGGCTTCGCTGCCGTCAGGATTGAACATTCTGTATCCTATGTCAGCCACATCGGACGGTTCAACAAATAGTACTCCGTCACCTCCTACTCCGAAGTTTCTGTGGCATAGTATTCTGCAGGCTTCAGGTTTGTCTGCTTCAGGTATGACTTCCCCGTCGAATTCGTTGATTATAGGGAAATCATTACCGATTCCATGCATTTTTGAAAATTTTAATCCTTTTAAATCTACCATGTTATCAACTTATTTTAAATGTGGTGGAACGACTTGTTTGTCATATAAGTCTTCAAAGGTTTCTCTTTCACGAACTACATTGCATTTGCCGTCAGTTACCAAGATTTCTGAAGCTAATGGTCTTGAGTTGTAGTTTGATGACATTGTAAAACCGTATGCTCCAGCGTTGAGGATTCCTAAAACATCTCCTTCTTCAACTTCTGGCATTGGCCTGTCACGTGCGAAGAGGTCTCCGGATTCACATACGTTACCTGCAATGTCCACTTCCTGGGTGTTTGGAGCGTCCATTCTGCTTGCGTCAACGATGTGGTGGTATGAATCATACATTGCCGGTCTTAGGAGTGTGTGGAAACCTGCATCCACTCCGATGAATTTTCTGTAGCTTTGTTTTACACTGTTTACTGTAACTAAAAGAACACATGCGTCTGCAACAAGGTATCTTCCAGGTTCAAGGTACATTGTTGGGTTGCCCATGTCGTATTGTTCGAGTTTTTCCTTGAATAATCCTACATTGACTTCTGCAAACTTGTCAAGATCCAATAATTTTTCTTCAGGAGTGTATGGAACACCTACTCCTCCACCGAAGTCAACGAACTCGAAGTCGATTCCTGCTTCCTCATGGACTTTTCCTGCAATGTCCATTGTGGATTCGATAGCTAATTTGAAAGGTTCAGGGTCGAGGATACCTGATCCGATGTGGGAGTGCATACCGACTGGGTTGAATCCTAATTCTTTTGCCATCTCATAGACTTGAACTGCTTCATTGTCCATGATACCGAATTTACTCATTACTCCACCGGTGATACAGTGGTCGTGGTGTCCTGCACCAACCATTGGGTTTACCCTGAATGATATTTTCAATCCTTCAGGATCCACAAGTTTAGCAAGTCTTTTAAGTGCTGAAACTGAGTCGATGTTTAGGACTGCGCCTTCATCATGCACGTATTTCAATTCGTCATTGGTAATGTTGTTACCTGTAAAGAGGATTCTGTCCCCTGAAAAGCCGAGCATTTTTGAGATGTGAACTTCACCAGGTGAAACCGCATCGATGCAGCAGCCTTCGGACTCGAGGATTTTCATCACTGCAAGGTTGGTGTTAGCTTTGCATGCGTAAAATACTTTGAAATCAGGATAATATTTTGAGAATGTTGAGTAAAATTTGTTATAGTTAGCTCTTATTCTAGCCTCATCCATTACATAGGTTGGAGTTCCGAACTCTTCTGCAATATCAACTGCATCTGCGCCACCGATGTCAAGGTGGTTTTTGTCGTTTACTTTAATATTTAAATCCATAATCTAAACTCCTTAAAAAAGTTACATTATAATTATAGTTATTGACTTATTTTTATTTAAAAGTAATTAAGGAAAACAATTTGCCGATTAAAATTGGAAAAATGTTTAAAAAATACCATTTAAAATTATTAACATGAAAAGAGATTATGGCCTTACAATGCGCGGAATAATTAAGAACGATGACGGCGAAATACTAATCCTTAAAAGACATCCGAAAAGCAGAACAGACCCTGACACATGGGAATTACCTGGAGGCAAGGTTGAAAATGGTGAATTTTTCGATGATGCGCTTGTGCGTGAGATTAAGGAAGAGACAAACCTTGACTGTAAGGTGGGAGACCTTGCAATAGCCATACAGCACGATTATCCATATAAAAGAACTGTTCAGATGATAATGTACCTTGATGATGTTAATGGTGAGTTTAAAATAAGCGATGAGCATACAGACAGCAAATATGCATCAATAGATGAAATCAAAAATCTGACATTGTCAGGTTGTCTTAAAAAAGTTTTGGAAAAAAAGAATTATAGGCTTTAGAGTATTTCATCTAAAGCTTTTACGAACTCGTCAATTTCTGCCTTGGTAATTGTCAATGGTGGAACAAACCTTAAGACTTTACCGGAAGTACAGTTGATTAAGAATCCTGCTTCGCGAAGCTTGTCAACGTATTCTGCACCAGGCTTGGTCAGTTCAATACCAACCATCAAACCAACACCACGCACGTCAGCGATGATTTCCTTATCAAGTTTTTTAAGTTCGCTGAGGAAGTAGTCTCCGACCTCATTGACATTGGAGAGAATGTCCTCTTCTTCAAATACGTCAAGTACAGCGTTTGCTGCAGCTGCAACGAGTGGACCTCCACCGAATGTGGTACCGTGGTCTCCTGGAACGAAAGCGCTAGCTACCTTTTCGGTTGCAAGGATTCCTCCCATTGGGACTCCTCCACCGATTCCTTTAGCCATTGTCATGACATCAGGCTTGACGTCGAACAATTCATGTGCAAAGAGTGTTCCGCATCTTCCAAATCCGGTTTGCACTTCATCCACAATGAATACTATGTCGTTTTCATTACAGATCTTTTGGATTTCTTTTAAGTATTCAATATCAGGAACATTGACTCCACCTTCACCCTGTACAGGTTCGACAATGATTGCTGCGGTGTTTTCATTAACCGCTTCCTTGATTGCTTCAATGTCATTGTATGGGACATTGATGAAACCTTTTGGCATTACTGCCTTGAATGGCTCATGGTATTCCTCATGACCTGTTGCTGCAAGGGTCATTATGGTCCTTCCGTGGAATGAGTCAACGGTTGAGATGATTTCGCTTTTACCAGTGTATTTCACTGCAAGCTTGATTGCTCCTTCATTTGCCTCGGCACCGCTGTTTGCATAAAATATTCTGTCAAAGCTTGTTTTGTCAATTAATTTTTTAGCATAAACCAATGCAGGCTCATTGTAGTAGATGCTTGAAATGTGGATCAGTTTTTCAGCCTGATCCTGGATTGCCTTTACAAGCTTAGGATGATTGTGGCCTAAGCAGTTTACTGCAATTCCTGCAAACATGTCCAGGTATTCGTTTCCGTCAATGTCTGTTACCTTACAGCCGTCCCCATGGTCGAGCACAATTGGTTGTCTTGTGAAAGTGTTAATGAAATAATCGTCTTCAATTTTAATTAATTCTTGAGTATTCATTTTATCCTCCATAAACTATTTAATCAATAATATTTATATTAATAGTATTATTTAAAAATTAGGTGATAAAATGAAAGTCGCAACTATTGAAACTGATAAAGGGAATATCGTTCTTGAATTATTCCCAAATGAAGCACCTGGAACTGTAGCTAACTTTGAAAAATTAATCAAAGAAGGATTCTATGACGGATTAACTTTCCACAGGGTTATCCCTAACTTCGTGATTCAAGGTGGATGTCCTAACGGTAACGGTACCGGAGGACCAGGCTACACCATCAAATGTGAAACCGAAGGAAACCCTCACAGACACGGAACCGGTGCATTATCCATGGCACACGCTGGTAAAGACACTGGTGGAAGCCAATTCTTCATCACTCACTCACCACAACCACACTTAGACGGTGTTCACACCGTATTCGGTCAAGTTATTGAAGGCATGGATGTCGTCAACGCTATTCGCCAAGGCGATGTAATGAACAAAGTGACCATTGAAGAAAGATAAATTCTTATCTTTCCAATTTCTTTTTTTAAAAAAACTAATAATTGAATCTCACATAGGATCTGTTGAATCCTAAAACACTCGTATACTCGAATTCACACTTGTTTTGTCGTAATTTCTTGATTGTTTGAGATTCGCTGAACTCCTTATTGCTGAATGGGTCGTACAGCTCGCTGTCATCGATGAACTGAACCACAGCATTGCCGTTCACCATCCTTAGGGTAACGTCGATTAGCTCAACTGATGAGTCATGCTCGAAAATGTTTTCGCATATGCTCTCCACTGATGAGAAAAATAGCGGGGCGGAATCCTTGAATATTGTTTCAACTTTTTGTGAAACCTCTTCAGGATACTCATTATGCTCCCTGTTGTATGTGAAATTCACAAGATTTGAATCCTGAAGCAATAAGATGCTATTGATTTCGCTTTTATGATTTCTTTGAAGGCGTATTGCCATTCCAATATAAATTAAAACAGGTATTGTTTCAGACAATAGAATTGCAATCCATATGCCTATTCCGCCCAATATGTGTGTCAATATCAATGCGGCCACGATGGAAATCAGAAACTCCTCGCAAAATGTGATTATGAATGAAATCCTGTTCTGTTCAATGGCCTGAGCATAATTGGCCAGGAGATATGACATGCACCGGCCGATCAATCCGAATGAGGTCACGCGTATTGCAAAACTGACTATTGCCACGTATGTTGGATCGGTAATGTTGAACAGCTTAATCAGTATATCCGGATAGACAAAGAAAAGAACCGCAACGGGCACGCTGACTATCAGAATCTGCTTGATTGACTTTTTGATTATATATTGCACTGCCTTGAAGTCCATTTCCTTATAGAACACTGCCACAATTGGACTCATTGCCTTCATGATCCCGGAAAGGACAATGTAGACGAATGTTTCGGAATTGTCATATACAAGAAACGCCAAAAGTCCCGCTGCACCGTAATAGGTGGAGCAGAGATATGTGAAGACTGCCATCTGAGTTGAGAAGAAAATCTTTCCCACAACCTCGGGAGTGTTGAGAATTATTGTTTTGAAGGAGTTCAATACCTCCATTATTTTCAGCTTGGTGAGTGAAACGAACTTGAATGTGCGGCGTTTGCTGAGGAGGTATCTTGAGATATAGGCCACACCCACAGCGTATCCGACAACTGTCGCCAGGGCGGCGCCTTCAATTCCCATGTTGAAGCCTTTCAGGAATATGAAATCAACTATTATATTTGTCACATTTGCTATCAGCACGGAATAGAAAGGCAAATTCGGATATCCGTCGGAACGAATGAAATAGGAAATGACTATGATGAAACAGTTCAGCGGATAGAAGAACATTATTACGTACAGATAGCTTTTAGCCTGATAGAAAATGTTTGATGGGGTGTTTAACAGGTGCAGTATATTATCTGCAAAAAAGAATATTGCCGCAATATAGATTAGGGAAACTACGATAATTCCAATAATGGAAACCGTGAAATAGAAATTGGATTTTTCCTCATCCAAATCGGATTTTGCCCTTAAGGCCAGCAAGCTTCCTCCCTGACCAAAAAGGATATATAAAATACCGGTAAAATAAAGCAGGGGAGATACCGAATTAATTGGGGATAGCTGTGAACCTCCAATGATTATTCCTATTATGATAACGTCTATGACAACCGCTATCTTTTCAGACATCACCATGAACAGTGTAGGCAACAGCAACTCGTAATACTTGTCCCTCAAGAATCGATATTTCCTTTCCATAATATGTTGTATGTGATTTAATTCATATATAATTGAACGATTATAAGTAGCCAACCATCTCGTCCATGCTCACATTTCTGGAATGCAGTGGGGAAGGACGGGCTTTTTCTGAAGGATATCCTATAGGAAGCAGTGCGACACTGACCATGTTCTCCGGCAGGTCAAATAGCTCATCGAGAACCCTCTTGTCGTATCCCCTGACCCATACGGAGCCTATTCCCAAATCATATGCCTCAAGCATCATCTGTGTTGTTGCAATCACCGCATCGTCAAGGCCCGCATCATGTCCGTCAACGGTTTTCCATGACACGCTCTTATCATAACATATCAAAAGCACTATTGGAGCGCCGAAACAGTAGGGAGTGAAGTTTCTGATCTTTTCAAGCCCTTCTTCACTTTTGATTACAAAAACCCTTTGCGGCTGGTAATTGTTTCCTGTTGGTGCAACCTGTGCTGCCTTTAGAATCTTTTCAAGTTTTTCATCCTCAATTTCCCTGTCGGAATATTTTCTCACTGAATACCTTTCACAGGCCAAATCTAAAAAATCTTTCATAATATCACATAATAAATCGTTGTATACTATTTTATACACTCATAAGATAATAGTCTTGCCATTAAAAAATTAAATTATTGTGAAGTTTTCGCCTTGATTCCAACAAATGAAGCGAAAACGGATGCTATGCACAATACCACACAAATTATGCATGTTAATTGACAGCTTTGAACCAGCATAGGATAGTATTGCTCGATAATCGGAACGTCACCCATGACAAATGCAAAGACAAGTGTCAATATGCCCATACTCATTGCCTGGCCCACTGTACGCATCGTTGCAACCGCCGCTGATGCCACTGAAGTGTCCTTTGGTGGAACTGAACCCATTATAACATTCGTATTCGGCGGTGAAAACAGCCCAAATCCGACACCGTAGATTATCATTGATATTATTAGAAACTCCATTGAAGTGGCACTGTCGAGTGATGAGAAGAGAAACAGGGATATTGTTCCAAGAGCCATTCCAATAGCTGCCAGGATTTGCGGAACGAACTTGTCTGACAGCCTTCCAGCAATCGGAGCCAGAACAACCTGGCATAACGGTGCCACAAGAAGAATTATTCCTGCAGTCTGTGAATCGAATCCCTTAATGTATTGCAAGTGATAATTTAGGATTGTTGTAACCGCATATGTTGCCAGATAGGCGCAAAGTGATGCGAAATTGGCTGAAAGGAACTTATGGTTTTTGAAAAACCTGATGTCGAATACAGGATATTCCTGCCTTAATTCAATCAGTGCGAAAATCACAAGGATTATGACTCCCAATATTGTTAGGATTATTCCCAATTGTGTGTTAAGAACAGTGAATCCGTACATGAAAAGCACTATACCGATTCCATATGCAAGAGATCCCTTCAAGTCAAGAGGGATGTTTTCAAATGATGACCATTCATCATCGATTCTTGTCAGAAGCAATGCCAGAATAACAAACAGGAACGGAACTCCGAAAAGCACCACTGATCTCCATCCCAAATTAAAGTTGAGGATTCCTCCAATTACCGGAGAAAGTGACAGCCCCACATAAACACCGGTAATGTTTATTCCCAATGCCTTACCACGCTCTTCGGGAGGAAATACATTCACTATCATTGCCATTGAAGTGACATTGATGAATGCCAGTGAAATTCCCAAGATGAACCTGCATGCTAAAAACTGCTCAGATGATGTGACAAGGACATTGACGATGGAGATTATGATAAACAGTATAATGTTGAAGTTGGTGACCTTCTTAAGGCCGTATTTGCCGGAAATCTGACCGGCCGGAACGGACAATACTGCCACAATAAGTAAAAAGATGATGGTTACCCAGTTTTGAACTATATTGCTCATGTGAAATTCAGCTGCAATGCTTGGAATTACAATATTGACTGCATTAACGGCAAAAACAGTGAAAAATGACAATACAGTGCAAATCAACAAGAGCAAATTTTTATTTTCCATTACATTACTATATTGAGTTTATATAATATGAACTTATACATTAGAATCCAAATGAATACCCTGCATTTTTGCAGACACAATAACGGCACAAGGAGTTCTCGTCTTTTATGCTCATGATTCTTGTCTTGCATTTGTATTCGCCGTTTTCCAAGAATACATGATCCTTTGCAGGACTCTCACCAACAGGATGCAATGGCCTTTTTGCCATCAATGCAAGGTAAAGTGAGATGTATTTTGTAAACTCCCTTGTTTCCTCATCCCCTCCTGCATATGTGTCGAAATAAAAGTCAATGTCATTTTTGATGTTGTCAACCACGCCATCCTTGATGTCATAGTCTTCAGTTATGTTTAAGGCAAAAATCTCATCCCAGGCTTCTGAATTGTACTTGGCAAGGCTTTTTGTCAATGGGTCCTTATATCTGTCATCAGTAACCTTGTTTCTGAGATATTCAATCGGATAATCCTTCAAGTTTTCCCTGATTTCCTCAAGTAATTCGGTAGCTTTCATAATTAAATTAATGTATTTACTTGAATATTATTTTTTCTAAAAAAAAGTAGATTATTTGAGCTTGCTCATCAAACCTGATTTTCTTGCATAATGGAACAGGTAAAGCTGCACATACCCTGCATTGTCACCGAACTCTTCCATTCCGAATTCACGGACCTTGGCAACGCTTATGTCCTTTCCGTCAAAGTAGAGGTGTGAAACTATGCGCTTTATCCACACGTCTGAGGGAAATGCTTCCCTGAAGTTAAACCCGTAAAGCAGTATGCAGTCAGCAACTTTCGGACCGACTCCCGGAACTTTCAGTATTGTTTCAAATGCCTCATCATAGCTCATCCTGAAAATATCCTGAAGGTCTATTTCATCTGTAAACATCTCGCTTGCCCTTCTCATGTAAGGTGCTCTATATCCCACGCCACAATTCTTTAGATTATTTGTGCACTTTGAAATATCTTGAATATTTGACAAATCTGATTCTTCTTCATCATCCAAGTATACATTTAATAAGTCATTGCTTTTAGGAAAAGTATAGTAATCGCCATGTTGATTTCCCCAATTCTGCTTAATCTGTGAAACCGATTGGGTCCATCTTTTTATGGAATTGTTTGCAGAGCAGATTGATGAGATTACACACTCAAATGGGTCCGGTGCCAAAAACAGTCTCAATCCATTGCAGAACTCGGACATCTCAGCCAGTTCGGCATGGTTGGCGAGATATTTATAGAACTTGTCCAAATCAAAATCCAAGTCAAAAATGTAGTTGAGCTTATCGCTAGCCTGCTTTTGTGAAATGTCTCCGGAATAGCTGAAATCCAAAAATTCTCCGGATTGCTTAACATTAAAGACAACCGGTTCGCCATCAACATTGACAACATTAGAAAAAGTGCCTTCAACCTCATGCCATGGAGGCTGTGAAGTCTGGCCTGACAACTGGGTCAATTCCAAGTCAATTGGTGTTTTTATAATCATAAGCGAACAGCCACGTTATTTTCCTTAAGGTATTCCTTTACGGTTCCTATTGAATATTGGTTGAAGTGGAATATGCTTGCAGCAAGTGCAGCTGAAACATCGGTTTTTTCGAAAACTTCCAATATATGCTTAGGTTCGCCGACACCGCCACTGGCAATGACTGGAATGTCAACCGCATCATTTATTGCCTTATTGAGCTCAATATCATAGCCGTTCTGGGTTCCATCCCCATCCATACTGGTCAACAATACCTCTCCGGCTCCGCGCTCCTGGCATTCAATTGCCCATTGGATTGCATCGATTCCTGTGAATTCTCGTCCGCCGTAGATGCTTGTGTCAAACCAGCAGTATCCCTTATCGGTTTCAATGACTGTCTTGTCCTTTGCATCATCGGGATGGTTGACATATCTTCTTTTTGCATCGATTCCAATCACGACAGCCTGTGATCCGACAACCTTTGAGGCCTCGGTTAGAAGTTCAGGATTCTTGATGGCTGCAGTGTTGGTGGAGCACTTGTCCGCTCCTGCCTTAAGCATCTTGATGTAATCGTCAACCTTCCTTATTCCTCCGCCTACGCAAATTGGCATGAAAACGTTTTCAGTTAATCTGTCGATTACATCAGCCATTGTCGCACGGCGTTCATGAGAAGCTGTGATGTCCAATACAACAACCTCATCTGCACCTTCCTCATAGTAGCGTGTAGCAAGGTCAACTGGATTTCCAGCGTATTTTATTTCCTTAAACTCAACACCTTTAACAACACGACCTTCCGGAACCTGCAGGTCACAATCTAGACAAGGAATGATTCTTTTAGTTAACATAGTAATCAAAAATTTGTAAAAAAAGTAGTGGATTGTTTATAAAATATTCTTAAGCAGAATATCTTAAAACAAAGCATAATATTGCTAAAATAATAACAGCAACAATAACGTGCTCAGGTGAAAGTTTTGGACCTAAACTTTCTTCATCAAAGTATCTTACCAAACCAGCACCGGTTTGAGGCATTGAAATCTTGTTATCTTTTTTTGCCATAATCTGTCTCCCATAAAATTTAATTCATAAAAAATAATTGAATATAATTATTTTTTTCATCATATATAAAGTTTAAATTTTCTCTTTCTTGATGACTTTAATGTCGCTTATTCTAGTGTCTGGGTATTGTCCGTCCTCATCCTTTTCAACAGCCTTGACCATATCCCAAACTGTTAAAAGAGCAACGCTGACACCGGTAATGGCTTCCATTTCAACACCTGTTTTACCTAAAGTGTTAACTGCACATCTTGCAATGATTTCATCTTCCTTGACCTCAAAGTCAAGCTCAATGCCGGTCAATGCCAAAGGATGGCAGAGTGGTATTATTGAAGATGTGTTTTTGACAGCCTGAATTCCAGCAATCTGAGCAGTGGTCAATACATTACCCTTTTTGATTTCCTCATTTTGAATCAAATCAATGGTGTGCTTATCCAAAAATATGCTTCCGCTTGCTATTGCCCTTCTTTTCTGGTCAGGTTTTGCCCCGACTTCGACCATATGTACTCCGCTGTCTGTTAAGTGTGTAAATTCATCTGCCATGCTATCACTTCTCGCTTACTTCCAATACATCCAATTGTTCACAAATTGCTTTAACGCCCAATATTTCACTTACATTAGGTTGGCTTCTTCCCTCATCACCTGAAATCAGTTCCTTGATGTAGAGTCCACCTTCAGTTTTAATTTTCATGCTGAATGTCATATCATCAATTATTTCATATGACAAGTCAAGCACATGCTTTACGCGAACCATGTCTGTTCGCCTTCTAAGCACTCTTAAAGGAGTTTGCTGGTTGATTTCACCTAAATCCAACAAGTCCTCAAGTTTATCTGGATCATATGCCTCGTCGCACTTGACGATGGCACTGTAAACCTTATATGCATCCGGTGAGGATTGCTTTATTTCCGCTTTTCTTGGCCTTTCACATAGTTTCAAGCCATGATAGGCTGTTTTGCCCTCATTGATTTCATTGATTTCCTTTTCGAGTTTGGCCAAATCCAGGTTTCTGATTTTTGGCTCCTTTATCTCAAGGACAAACTGTCTGCCGGAGCCCAACATAAGTACATCAATGTCCTCTCTTCCTGCACCGTGGAATTTGGCTTCCCGTCCCTTGGTTAATCTTAAAAAATGCTCGGATATTAACTCTTCAACGGATTCTGGATATTGTTTTCCAGTGTAATTGCACTCTTCACAGCCTCTGCCCTTGCATTTGCCGCATGGCCATTTGGTTTGTGGTATTCCACGTTTCAGCTTGTTGTATTTACCCTCAATATATAATGGGTTAATCTGGATTCTTACCTTTGGCTCACCTGTCAGGTCGATATTGAAAACTATGTCCTGCCTTTCGAATTCCGCTTCCTTATCAAACCTTTCCCAAATTCCAAGGCCAATTAGTCTGTTGACTTCCTTTTTAAGTGTTTCAACACCTAAATTGAATTTTTCGGACAGTTCTTCATCACGCTTTTGAATGTCTTTAGGTATCTGTGAACCGACAAGGAATGTGTCGTATTCAATGCCTAACTCATTTATTTTAGCGTCAATCTTGTCATACAATTCATCATCGAGCTTTTCGAATATGTTGTCACATATTACACAGTCAACATCAGTCAAATCAATGTTTAACTCTTCGCAAACCTTGTCTGCCCTCTCGATGTTGTTAGTGCCTTCGATTGTCTTTGACAGCTTGCGCCCTAGACAGTGCTTGCAGATCTTGCCGTCGGTTTCCTTCAGTATTTCTTCAGCCAGTCTCATATTATCTATTCATGAATTGTCCCATCATACGGTTCATGGCTCCGCCTCCAAGACGACCGCCACGTCTTCCAAGTCCTTTCATTGTCTTTTTAGTGTTGTTATAGTATTTTAAAAGTTCCTTGACTTCACTTTCTTCAACACCGGACCCTCGTGCGATTCTCTGAATCCTTGATTGTTTGATGATTTTAGGGTTGAGCATCTCTTCCTCGGTCATTGATGACATCATGATCTTATATGAGTCGATTTTATCCTCTGTCATCTTTGAGGCTTCCTTGGTAATCTTGTTTCCCATTCCAGGAATCATGTTGAGTACCTGCTGCATCGGACCCATGCTGTTCATCATCTCAAACTGGTTTTTCATGTCCATCAAGGTGAATTTGCCTGTAAGCATGTTGTTCATGGTCTTTTCGGCAATGTCCTCGTCAATGTTTTCCTCAGCCTTTTCGATAAGGGACTTGATGTCTCCCATACCCAATAGCCTTGAGATGAACCTTTCAGGGTCAAATAGCTCAAAGTCGTCGACACGTTCACCTGTACCGATGAACTTGATTGGAGCTCCTGTTTCAGCTACAGCGGACATTGCACCCCCACCTTTTGCTGAACCGTCGAGCTTGGTGATTATGATTGAACCGATGTCTGTTGCCTGTGAGAAAGCCTTTGCCTGCTCACCTGCTTGCTGACCGATGGTACCGTCAATAACAAGGATGGCTTCGTTCGGATTGATGATGTTGTCGAGCTCATCCATTTCGGCAATGAGGTCTGATTCTTCCTTGTGCCTTCCGGCTGTATCGAAGATTATGACCTTACGGTTCTTGAATTCCTGCAAACCCTTTTGGGCCAAATCCAATGCGTCCTTGTTGTTAGGATCCCCATATAAAGGCACATCCATCTCTTCTGTGAGTTGCCTTAACTGTTCATAAGCTGCAGGTCTCCATGTGTCTGTACATACGACTGCAGGATTGAAACCCTTTTTCTGAAGGTATCTGCACAATTTACCGATTGTTGTGGTCTTACCTGAACCTTGCAAACCTAAAAAGAGAATCTTGTATGGCCTGTCGTTGATTTCAAGGCCAGCGGCTTCGCTTCCAAGCAGGTTGACCATTTCCTCATAGATGATTGTTATTACATGTTCCCGTGGAGTGATACCCTTTGGAGGTTCCTCTTCAAGAGCACGGGATTCTATTTTCTTTGATAAATCTAAAACTAATTTAATATTAACGTCAGATTGGATTAAGGCACGTTGAATATCCTTTACAACTTCCTTAATTGTTTTCTTGTCAATCACTGACATTCCCACTAATTTTTTCATGGTATTAGTAAGATTTTCTCCTAAATTTCCGAGCATAGTAATCACTTGAATAATAATTTATAAATTATATTAAAATATATTTATATTTATTAAGTGTTTAATAATTTTTGTGTGAGAGACATGTTAGAAGAAGTAATCAAATCATTAGAAGCATCCCCGATTGTTAAAAAAGGTGAATACAACTACTTTGTAAACCCTATAAGTGATGGTGTTCCAGCAATGGACCCGTTAATGCTTAGAGAATTGTCACTTGCAGTTCACAAGTATGCTGATTTAGACATCGACAAGATTGTCGCTGTTGAGGCCATGGGAATACACCTTGCAACCGCATTGTCCCTTGCAACAGACATTCCATTTGTTGTAATCCGTAAAAGGCAATACGGTCTTCCAGGCGAAAAGGAAGTTTATCAGAAAACCGGTTACGGTTCATCAAACCTTTATGTGAACGATTTACATGAAGGCGAAAAGATATTACTCATCGACGATGTGGTAAGTACCGGAGGAACATTGATTGCATTAATCAAGACCCTGCAGGACATGGGACTTGACTTGAAATCAGTTGTTGCAATCATCGACAAGGGCGAAGGTAAGGAAATAGTTAAAAAGGAAACCGGAATTGACGTGTTATCCATTGTGAAATTGGACGTTATTGACGGCAAGGTAGTTATCGAAAGCACAATCGAAGATTAAAATGTCAATGTACGATATGGATTTGGACAGGGCAATCCGAAAAATCAACTCAATCGACGCAAAAACCGTTGGATTGCAGTTTCCGGAAGGCCTTAAAATCCAGGCAACTAAAATAGCCCGCATAATCGAAGAGGAAACAGATGCCATCGTCATCATATCAGGAGACCCATGCTTCGGAGCGTGCGATGTCAGCGACTGGAAGATGAAAGGCTCAGTTGACCTTATCATCCACTACGGCCACACTCCGCTCCCGTTGAAATATGAGGTTCCAACACTCTTCATAGAGGCATTTTCAAAAATCGACATTAAAAAGGACCTGAAAAAGAGCCTTGAATACCTTAAGGATTACTCAAGAATAGGGCTTGTCACTACAACACAGCACTTGCACCTTTTAAGTGAAGCGAAGGATTTCCTGGAGGACAACGGCAAGGAAGTCATTTTAGGCTCATCCCCATCAACCCGTAAGGGCCAAGTATTGGGATGCAACTTCTCATCAATCAAGGACCTGGAGGTTGACGTGACCCTGTTTATCGGAAGCGGAAATTTCCACCCGTTAGGAATAAAGCTGTTTACAAAGACACCTGTTCTGGCACTTGATCCGTACAATTCGGAAATCAGAAGCATGGATGAGTTTGCAGACAGGATTTTAAGAATCCGCTTTGCAAGAATAACCAAGGCCCGCTCAGCCGAAAAGTGGGGAATACTTGTTTCCTCAAAAGAGGGCCAGTACCGTATGATGCTTGCAAAGGAAATCAAAAAAACACTTGAAGAGGCTAAAATGGAGGCATTCATCATACTGGTCGACAATGTGTCACCTGAAGTATTATTGCCATATATGGAACTTGACGCATTTGTCGTAAGCGCATGTCCAAGAATAGCCATTGACGATTCCCAGATGTACAAAAAGCCTCTATTGACACCACAGGAATTGGAGATAGTCCTGAACAAGCGCGAATGGGAAAACTACCAGCTGGATGAAATCCTATTCCATGAAAGATATGAGTAAAGTGAAAACTTTACTTTTCTATTTTTTATTCAAAACAGCAACTTAAGAAAAAATATTATCAATATATAAATACTTTTAAATATAAACATCACCTAAAATTATAATATTAAAGAAATTTTTAGTAAAATCTTTATATTTGGTGGATTTTGATATGAGTGCAGAAGATGAAAAAATCGTGATGCCTGGAGACAAGATCGGAATTATAGAACAATACCTCCCAGGCGAAGGTACTTATGACGATAATGGTGACATTAAATCATCAGTACTTGGTAATGTTAAAATTAATCAAAAAATGAAGGTTATTTCTGTTGTGTCAGATGCTAAACCGGCTCTTTTAAAAGTGGGCGATATCGTTTACGGTCAGATTACCGACATCAAACCACAAAGGGCTAACGTTAAGATTGACTGTATGAAAGATAATGGAAGACCATTGGCCTTGCCTTACATGGGAGCCATACACATTTCACAGGCTAAAAAGGACTATTTGGAAAAATTGTCCGATGCTTTCAGAATAGGAGACATTATCCAGGCAAAAGTTGTTAAGATAACTGGAGATAATGTTGATTTAGGAACCGTTGATGACGATTGTGGAGTCCTAAAGGCAATGTGTACCCGCTGCAGGGATTACATGCATACTACACAAAAGGAAAATGAGCTTCAGTGCAATACCTGTAATAAAAAAGAAAGACGTAAAGTCTCTACAAACTATGTTAATGATTAATTAAGGTTGATAAAATGGAAAATTTTGAAATCGTTGAGGATAAAACTTTAGAACTCACATTTATTGTGAAGGATGAAAGCCACGGCATCTGCAATGCCTTAAGACACATCCTAATGCAAGACCCTGACGTCGAATATGCTGTTTACAATATCGATCACCCTCTTACCGGAAAACCTGAAATGACCATCAAGACCAAAAGAGGAAAAAGACCAAGAAAAGTATTGAAAAAAGCAGCTGAAGAATTACAGAAAGAGAGTTCTGAATTTAAAAAACTTATTGATGAAGCTTTATAGCTTCAACACTTTTATTTTTAATGTGATTTGATGGCAAAGTATAGAAATCCTTCCTTGACAGCCGATATCTTTATTTTTGATGATGATTTGAATTTCATTCTAATCAAAAGGGGAAATGACCCTTATAAGGATTGCTGGGCATTGCCTGGAGGATTTGTAGAATACGGTGAAAGTGTAGAAACAGCAGCAATACGAGAGGCAAAAGAAGAGACAAGCATTGACGTTGAACTTATTAATCTGGTCAATGTCTACTCAAAACCTGACAGAGACCCTAGGGGACACACAGTAACTGTTGCATATATTGCAAAAGGTGATTTTGACACAAGAAAAGCGGATGACGATGCAAAAGACATTAATGTTTTCAATGCCCGTGAACTTGATGAAATCGAACTTGCCTTTGACCATGAACAAATCATTAAAGATTGCATAAAAAAGGCTAAAAATAGTTTTTAAGGTATAATATTTAAATAACTTGAAAAAAAAATTAATGATTATATAACAACTTAGGGAGAGAATTAAATGGATTTTTGTCCGAAATGTGGAGCAATGATGTTTCCGGTTGATGGTGTTTTGACATGCAATACCTGCGGATATTCCGATAAGGCTGCAGACACTGATAACTATGAAAATATTTCCATCGGTGAACATGAATCAAAAAATACCGTCAAGTATGTTGAAGACTTGGACCCCGGAGAAGGAGTTACTGAAATCTGTCCTAAATGTGGACACAATAAAGCTACTTATGAATTAAAACAAACTCGTAGTGCAGATGAAGCACCTACCCGTTTTTTCACATGTCTCAAATGTAAGCATAAATGGAGAGAATACGATTAAGGGGTTTTCTTATGAAGGATTCTAAAGAAAAAGAGCATAGGATTTCTAACTTGAAAGGCATGATCAACAATATCAAGGACGATGAGATTAAATCCATCGAAGATATTGAAGAAGATAGTGAATTGATAGACTATCTCAACGAAGAACAAGTGGATTTCGAGGGATTAGAAATCGATGATGAATTCATCTACCATCCAGGCGATGAAGACAGCGATGCCATTAATTTAGAAGAAAATCCGATTGATGAAGACTTCATAATTAAAGCTCCAAAGACTGAAGATGTTGAAGAAGGCGATGTCATCCATGAAGTGGATGATTTCGGCGATGACATTGTTGGAGAAATAAGCGAGAACTTCGATCATATGATAAATGCTAAAATTGGTGGCAAACCTATTCTAGCCATTGCAAGCACAATTTTAGGAGTTATATTGCTTATTATCTCAGTATTTATTTTCGAATCACGCAGCGATAGAGTCATTGATAACGTTGTTGCCGGTGAAACCAGTTTCATGTTTATCATATTCCTCATTGTAGGAATGTTATTATTGTTCTACGGTGCTTACAAATTATTAAACCTAAGCAACCCATTTGAGAGGATTACCAGTAGTATCGACGATATTGAAAAAGATGAAAAAGACGACGATGAAACTACTGAAACCAAACCTGAAAAACCATCCCCGAAAGTTATACCAAAAAGTGAAATTCCATTGGACAAGGAATCCTACAAGATAGGAGAATTTGACATGGATGAACTGAAATCTTCTCTGAAAAAACCTACTGATTCTAAAAACAAGCCTAAACTCAAGGAGGATTTGGATGACATTCCACCTGCAAAGGAAAAGCCTGCTGAGAAAAAAGGCTTGACAAATGAAGAAATCGAAGATATGGAATATGAACAGGCTAAGCTTGACACCGAATCCATTGACGACATCTTTGCTGAAGTTGAAGATTTAGAAGATTTGGAAATCATTTCCATCGATTCAGAAAAAAAAGAAGAATAAAATAATATTTATTAATTTTTTAGGGCCTGTGGTCTAGTCAGGAATGACGCAGGACTTCGGATCCTGAGATCGGGGGTTCAAATCCCTCCAGGTCCGCCTTATTTTAACCTAACAACCGCTTCCTTGAAAAAGTCAGGAATCAATGACCTGTACATTGGGCTTTTGAATATCATGTTGATGTCGCTGTCGATAATGTAAGTGTAGCAGGAATCGTCTTCAGCCCTCATTCCACGCCCATAAGCCTGCATCAGGGTCATTACGGTCTTGTATGCATACCATTTCTTATCCCTTTTCATTCTCATGTTCACCTGCTTGTCGCCGAGGTATGGGAACGGTATCTTATAGATTACCTGGAATCTGCACTTGTCATATGGCAAGTCAACGCCCTCACTCATTGACGGTGAAACCAGAACCAACGGATTTTCATCCTTTTCAAAGAAATTGAGTATCTGCTCACGGTTTTTCGGAGTGTGTGACACCAGCCTTGAATTGTAGAGGTTGTTTGTGATGTACTGCTGGCACTTGTAGCTGTGAGTGTGTATAAGGCCCTTGTCGCCCTCATGCTTTTTAAGAATTTCCTGCAAAATAGGAATTGTCTTTGGAGCTGTTTGCTTAATCCTGTTGGCAGACATCTTTCCTGCCAGATTAAGTATGATTGGCCTTTTTTCCTTTGTAAACGGACTGTCAACCTTTATGTGATAGACTTCCTTAGGATTCAATCCGAGCCATTTTGAAAACATCTTATGGGACAGTATTGTTGCGCTCATAAATATTACAACATCACCGTATTTCAGCAGATTGTTTTTTGCATAATGGTGCACTCTCAACGGCTTAAACACTACACTGGTTTCGTCAGTGTCGATGACCCAGTTTTTAGGCTCGTTTTCAAGGTTGTTCTTGAGGCTTTTGAGCCTTCCGATTGTTGACCTTATCCTGTCTGCCTTGTTCTTGCTTACATCCTTAAGGTCAATGTCCTCATAGGCATCGCGTATCGCATCGACTTCCATTATCCAGTCCTCAAGCTCACCGTCTTCAAGAAGCTCCTTGGTCATTGTCTTGTGAATGTCCTTTTCGATTGTGCGGTTGTATATTGTGACCTCCATTGTGGACATCAGCTTGTTTTCAATGTTGTGGGCCTCGTCGAGAATGAGCAGGGAACGCTTTCCGAAGTGCTTGACGTAATTAAGTTCAACTATCGCATAGTCATAGTTCATCAGTGTGATCGGTGAGTTTACCGCATTTGCCTTCTGGTTCCAGTAATGGCAGTGGGCGTCTGACTGGTAGAACACTGTTCCTCCAAATGAGTCCTCAAATGCAAGCTCCGCATCCAATGTTGGATTTTTTGCAACGCCATATGGGCAGAAGAACTTGCTTGATGTCGGTGTTGTCTTACATGCACCCATGTCACATGTGGTTTCAAGATTCTCGTTCAGGCAGGCGAAGTTTCCCCTTCCCTTAACGAGAGGGAATGCAAATTCATTTGAGTATTGTGCCTGAAGCTGCTTGGTCATTGTCAGGATATATGCTGACTCGTACATTTTAGCCAGTGTTGTGGCTATTGCAGATTTTCCTGTTCCTGTTCCGGCTTCAAGGATAATGTATTTATATCCCTTGCGGATTGCATCGTTAATATCCTGTATGATTTCCAGTTGACCCATCCTTGGCTTTTCGAATGGGAAGTTAACGATTATCTCATCATCAATGTGCGGGTATATTTCCTTCAGGTATGCGGCGGTCCCCTCATCCTGCTGGTAGTCGTCAACTGAATAAACGTCAGGTATCTCATCATCAAGAATTGATGATGTTCTTGGCTTAGCAAAGCTAAACAGATTAGTTGGACCCTTAGGTTTATCATTGGAGTACTTTCCACAGGTGCAATTGCTTTTAAGCATGCCGCAATTTGGACAAAACATAGAATTAGACATTAAAAATATATTAGTCACGTAGTACTATAAATAAGTAGTAGACAAGAATTTTGCAAAATTGTAATTTAAACGTAAAAGTGATTATATGACTAAAAAAGGAAAACTAATCGGAATTGGTGTTGGACCTGGAGACACTGAACTATTGACATTAAAGGCTGCCAATGTATTGAAAACTGTGCCAGTAGTATTTTCACCAAAATCCGCAAAAGAAAAAGAAAGCATTGCATTATCTATCGTTAGACCAATCCTCAAAGAAAGAAAAGATTATAAAAGGTTAATGCTGGTTGAACCTATTTTCCCAATGATTGAAGATAAAGAAGAGCTTGAAAAGATATGGGACAGCGCATCTGAAATGATTGCACAATACCTCAACAGCGGAAGGGACGTTGCATTCATCACACTTGGGGACACTTCAATATTCAGCACTTACTCTTATGTTCAAAAAAGATTAAAAGGAAGATATGAAATCGAGACAATCCCTGGAATCACCTCATTCACCGCATGTGCGGCTGCAAGAAATGAGGCTCTTGTGGAGCAAAACGACATTTTAACCGTTGTTCCTAAAATCGATGACAGACTGGAAAATGTCCTTGACTACAGCGATTCAATCGTGCTTATGAAAGCTTCAAGAAACACTTCTGAGTTGGAATCAAAAATCGAAGAGAAAAACAGACCTAAGGATATCTATTCCGTTCAAAACTGTACTCGTGAAAATGAAAAAATTATTGAAGGCTTTTCCAATGAAAAACCTTACCTTACAACAACCATTATCAAGTTTGATGACTAGTAGTTTTTGATGTGTTGAGGTTCTATCTCAAACACACACTTCTCATCACCCATTGTGTAGCATTGGGTTTCTATAACGCTTACCGGCATATTGAAAAATTCTGTAAACAGACCTTCAAAGATTCCGGTATCCAAAAAGCATGCCGGTTTACCTGTTCTTGGAAGCAATTGACACTCGAAACAGTCGTATGTTGTGATTTTAATGATTTGACCTATCTTGTAGGTTAGCCTTCCAAGGCCTTTTTTCTGCCAAAACTCAGCAATATTATCCATGAACACGTCCAAGTCCTCATCATACATCTTTTGAAAAATGGACTTGCCTATGCTGTTTCCTGTTGACTGAAGGATTGGATCTATGTTGACCCCTTCCTGGATTAGCATTGCCTTTAAGGTATGGAAAAGCAGTGTTGAAAATTCCGCATCGTCATCGACAAGGTTTTCAACAAGGTAGTTGGATTGGGTCTCTTCTATCTCCTTTGGCTCTGAGATATTAACGGATCCGATGTATTTTGAGTTCAAATAGAATATTTTCTTTCTGTTGTCAACCGGATGAACCCTGTATGAGATTATACCGTTTTCTCGCAGACTTTTCAAGTGAACTGAAACTGTTGATTTTGATTTTCCTGTGTTGCTTACGATTTCGTCGAATTCCATGTCACGGTCTCGCAACATTTCAAGGATTGTTAGTTTTACTGGACTTTTTACAACATTTACTCCAATGTTTTCATGCATGTTTGAGAAAATTTGTATTGGTTTTTGTTCACTCATTAATTAATCCCCCAAGATATATAGTATTATATATAGTTTATTGATTAATAAAGTTAACTAAAAATTAAAAATTGTTCAAAATAATAAGAAAATTAAAAATAATTGAACATTTATAAAATATTGGAATGTAATAAATACGAACTGTTCGTTTTAATACATATAAAATAGTTCGTACAATTAACAGAGTTATCGGCAAAAAGCACCTTGAAAAATCATATCCCAAACAGTCTCTTGGCGTTTTGAGTGGTGATTTCAACAACAACATCTTCACTCATGGCCAGTTCCTCGGCTATTTTGCCTGTGATGAATTCCAGGTTCAGTGGAGTGTTCATCTCACCTCTCTTTTCTTCAGGAGGCATGTATGGTGAATCGGTTTCAAGGAGAATGCCATCAATACCTATTTCCCTTACGGTTTTTCTTGTTTTCCTGTTGTTTTTGTGGGTGATTGTTGCCCCAACGCCGATATAAAAACCCAGTTTAACGAATTCCCTGGCCATTTCGGCCGAACCGTTATATGCATGCATGGATCCGGCCACTTCATGACCCTTCAATATGTCGAAAGTGTCCTGCATCGATTTTCTGGAATGGACTATGACCGGTAGGTCATGCTTTTCGGCCAGTTCAAGCATCTTTTCAAACAGGTTGATTTGAGCGTCCCTGTTCTCCTTGGTGTGGTAATAGTCAAGGCCAATCTCACCAACAGCCACAACATTGCTATTTTCAAGCTGATGGTGCAGCAATGTGATGTCCTCATCTGTCACATCATCTGCAAAAGTATGGAAATATCCCAGGGCTGCATGGACATTATCGTGTTTAGAGGCCAATTCCAGCACTTCCCTGTTGCTTTTAGGGTCTGTGCCGTTAAGTATCATGTGAATATCATTTTCTGCAGCATCTATTATTATCTCTTCTGCATTTTCCATTTCACTATCATAAATGTGGCAATGTGTATCTATCATCATGAAAATCACAAAATTAAAAAGATTATTTATGCTCTCAATTGTATAACTATTATAAGATTAGTTAAATTAAATTTTTTGGTGAAATGATATGGATGAGAAGTTTTCAAGAACAGAAATGTTGATTGGAAATGATGGAATGGAAAAATTGAAGGACGCAAAAGTCGCAATTTTCGGCCTTGGCGGCGTAGGCTCATTCGTTTGTGAGGGACTTGCAAGAAGTGGTGTGGGCAATTTCATATTGGTGGATTATGACAAGATAGATGAAAGCAACATCAACAGGCAGCTGATTGCAAATGTAAACACAATCGGAAAGCATAAGGTCGACGTCATGAAGGAAAGGATACTTGAAATCAATCCGGATGCAAATGTCGAGACATACAAGGAATTCTACATGGCCGACTGTGAAATCGACATTATCACAGAGGACTTGTCATATGCCGTTGACTGCGTGGACACCATAATGGCCAAGATTGCAATCATATGCAAATGCGATGAAATCAACGTTCCTGTAATCTCATCAATGGGAACCGGAAACAAACTGGATCCGACAATGTTTGAAGTGGCCGACATATATGAGACATCCGTATGCCCCCTTGCCAAGATAATGAAAAAGGACCTTAGAAAGAGAAACATCGAAAAGCTGAAAGTGGTCTATTCACAGGAGCATGCGATAAACACAAATGACCATCCAATAAATCAAGGCCTGAAATTCAAGGTGAAGGGAAGCGTTTCATTTGTTCCTTCAGTTGCAGGACTCATAATAGCCGGAGAAGTCATAAAGGACATATCCTCATGATTTGAAAAACAACATTTAAGCATTATTAAGAACTAATTTAATTTAAAGGAGATAAAAAACATGGCAGATGAAAACAACACAAAGCGTATGAGCAAGAATGAATATTACCTTGGAATTGCTTTTGCAGTATCAAAAAGAAGCACTTGTCTTAAAAGACGATATGGGGCAGTGATTGTCAACAACGATGAGATAATTAGTACAGGATATAACGGAAACCCAAGAGGCGAGGAAAACTGTTGCGACAGGGGCGACTGTAAAAGAATGAACCTTCCATCAAATTCAGGAGACTATAATGACTGCTTTTCAGTCCATGCCGAACAGAATGCAATGCTCAGTGCAAGCAGAAACGAGATGCTTGGCTCAACAATCTTTCTGGCTGGAGAGAAGTATGACGATGACGGATGGGTGGAAATAGAGGATGCAGAACCTTGTCCGATATGCTTTAGAATGATTAAAAACTCCGGAATCGACAAGATTGTCAGCAAGAAAGGAGTAATGAAACTTCGTGAATGAAACCGGTCGATAGCTTGAATGATGAAACACTTAACGAATTAAGAGACATCACGAAAAATAAGGAAACCTGGAAAGACAATATTGATGATGTCGCATCCAAATTAAATGGAAATTATCCTATTGCAGTTAAGGCAAAGGCATTGTGGCTTCTCGGCGAGATGGGGCTAAAATATCCCACAGAAATTGAAGGGCATGTTGGAGATATTGCCGGTTACCTGGAAGATGACAATTCCAAGCTGCGGGAAAGGTCAGCAAATGCGATTGGAAGAATAGGAAGAGCGGACAAAAATCTGATAATTCCCCACTTGGACAGATTAATGGCAATGAGAAGCGACGAATCGCAAAACGTCAGACATGCATTCATCTGGGCCTGTGAGAATATAGCTACAAATGCCCCCGAGCTTTTTTGTGAAAAGCTGGAAATATTTTTCGATATGATATCTGATCCCGGCGAAAAGGTCAGGATAGAAGCTCCTGAAATGTTTAGGGTTATTGGAAAAAGTAAGCCTGAATATGTGAAGCCTTACCTTGAAAAATTAGAGTGGATTTCAGAAAATGACGAAAATAAAGTTGTTCGCATACATAGTGCAGGTGCCATTCGAGCTACTGAAAAAGCACTTAAAAATCGATAATACTAAATTATTAAAAAAAGAATATGAAAAAGAAAAAATATGGTGATGTTTGGTTATTCCACACCGAAGATGAACATATGAAGGCCAACGAATGGATCAAATGTAGGGTTTTTCTGGAACATTATTAGTCTTATTTCACTTCCATAGTTCCCTTCTATATCCCCATATATATCTTCATACCTTCCTGAGCCATCATACATAAGACGCATCATATCTTTAATATCTGAAGCGCAGTAGGGGTCGCTATGTGGTTCCATTCTTGATAATACTTTAGCGGCGATATCAGCAGTTTCTTGAAGAGTATGAGTTTTGAATATTTCTAAAATTACATGACCACGATTTATCTTGTTTTTAGTTGCCCAAATGTAATATTTTGCAATTTCTTGGTCTTGTTTTTTAATTTTATCTGACATTTTTGGCCCTTTAATGTCAAGAGTGGATTTTTTTGGCCCCTTGATGTCTAAATCAGATTTTTTTGTCGGACCTTTAATGGTATTGTTTGAAGAAGTGTTAGCAGAGTTGTCAGAAACTATTGCATCCTGTTGAATGTCAGTGTTGTTAACTTCTTTTACAGGAACTGTATGATTGACAGTGGTTTGAACTTCACTAACACCTGTATCAACGACCTCATTAATACCTGTATCATCGATCACATTAGATGTGCCGATTGCTTCTATAGTTTGCGGTTCTTCAAGGCTAGGTGTATTGTTATTTGTATCTGCAGCAGATGCAAATCCAATACATGCAACTGCTATTAATAATAAACATATTGGGAATAAAATTTTCATGTTCATAATAATCACCATCTTAATTGTTTTTGAATGTGCTTTCGCTGTTCATGTATCTATAAAAGTCAATATATAAAGATTTCCGAATGTAAGTGGTTACTTGCTTCTTAAATCACGAAATAACGACTATTTAAACTTTATTTAAGAAATAATTATGTCGATGAACTTATTTTATAAAAAGTTTGGAGGAACGCCCGGAGATAAAAAATATCTGAGCTATAAAACTGTTCGTATAAAACGTATGATATAGTTCGCAACCTTATTGATTTATTACACTAATGCCTCTTAATAAATTTCATTATAACAATAGAAAAATCTTATGATTCTAATGTTTCTTTTTTTAAAAAATTGTTCTCATCACGTAATATTTACTTCACTTCATAAAATTGATTTAGATTTACAAAATTGATGTTATTACATAATATTTTTTAAATTAAATAATGTAAATTATTTTAATGATAAATTTAAATAATATTAGAAATATATTACTATATTAAACTAATTTAAGAGGTTTTTAGATGTCAGAATTTCAGGAAGACATGATATTTAAAGAGGTTAGTGAGGAAGATGCACGAATATTCTTAGATATCTTAGGTAAAAAATCCAAAAAAGTCAAGATAATGACAACAGAATTGCGCCAACTAGATCCAGCGACATTTGTGCCAGATATAATACTGGAATTGGATGATGAAATATTGATAATCGAACTTCAATCAACAAAAGTCGGAAAAAAACATCACCAAAGATTCCACATATATGTGGCAATATCCGACTATAAATTCGATTCAAACCCAAAAGAAGTTAACCTATGTGTTTTTACCACTGCAGAAGAATCTAAAAAAATCATATATACCGTGAACAAAGACAATGACTTCATTTATGACGTGATTAGTTTAACTGATTATGACAGTGAAGAAATTATTAATACCATTAATGACAAACTTAAAGACAATACCGAAATATCTGGAAAAGAACTGATCTTATTTGCTTTAGTTCCCATCATTGAAAAAAATGATGGTGTTGAAGATTATGTCGAATATGTGGTAAATACATTAATCGACTTAAAAGGATTAACTCCATCAATTAAAGCATTAGTTTATGGAATTGAATGGCTGATTGTAGACAAATTCGTTGAGGATGAAAAAACAAAAAACATATTACGCGATTTGTTGGGTGATAGAATGAGTTTAATACATGAATATGCAGAAAATAAAGTAAATCAAGAACAAATTAGAATTATTAGAAATCTTTTAAGACATGGAATGAGAGCTGAAGTAGTTGCTAAATCTGCAGAAGTACCATTATCCAGAGTTAAAGCTATTGAAAGAAAAATGAAAAAATAATTTTCTTTTATTATTTTTTTAATGAATAGTTGATAATACATATAGTAATTAAATTATTTTTACATCGACTACTAGTAAAAAACCATCCCCGATAATCTTCTATACCTTAAGGCGAAACGTGAAATAATCATGGTTAAACATGAAAACAATGATTTTTCACAATAATATGGCGTGCAAAAATTTACTTTTGATTTAAATAATATAAAAATCTAATAAATTTATATCAAAAATATTTTACTTGTGATTTCATGGTTAATTCAAGATTACTAAAAATACTATTCCCAATTGATATTAAAAGTTTAACAATCAGGGAAAGAATATACCACATACTGATTTTTACTGTTCCACTTCTATTGTTCGCTATAGTAATGGCTACTACACCCAGTGGTTGGTTTACAATAGCATTATGGGCATTATATGTTGTTTTGTTTGCTCCTTGGTGGTACTGCATGTTAACTTATGAAAATCTAGAGAAAAAATATAAACTTGACTCAGACATCAGATTTGGAAATACATATGAATTTTTTTCTAAGTTCTTGGCTTCATTCGCTCCAGGAATAATACTTACAGCAATAACAATTTCATATATAATGAATGAAGTCTTTCTAGGGGTTGTAATTTCCTTTGCTTTCATTATTCCATCATTTGCATTATATTTCAGAGATGATGTTTTTAATGATGAAAGTTGCATTGAAGGTGAAGATATTATTTTAGGTTATACTCCTGCATGGTATGGATTGTTGAGTGTGGCTATAGGGCTTTTTGGTTATATCAATGCATTTAAATTGAATAATCCAAAACTATCAATTTGTTTGATTTTAGTAACTTTGATTTTCCAAATACTTGCTGTTGCACCGGACAAACTTAATAAAGTCTTATTTTTTGAAGTTAGGAGAATAAGTGGATGTTTACTACTTCTTTTTTCAGTAGGTGCAATATTTTTATTAATATGTTTCATGATAACAGGACATTCCGTTATTAACTTAAATAATATTGATTTATCATTTGAAAGTATTGTAAGAAAAGCTCTTACTTGGGGTACTGGAATTATTATCGCAATACTATTCATACGGAAAATTAAAAGCATGAATAAATAATGATTTTTTAAACACCCTATTGCTAAACTTTATCAAAATTTAACAATATTTAAATAGATTATTTGAGAGAAATACGAACATTTCGTATAAAACGTATGATATAGTTCGCATGCTTATCTTTTTAACACCACTGAACTCTAGGATACTTTATTTTGTAATAATTAAAAAACTTTTGAAAGCAAATCCAAAACTAATGCTAATTAAATACTTCTAAATGGATATATTCCATTCTTTTCATAACAATTCTGAAGCCAGTAGGTGAGTATTGGGTCAGTAATTTGGTATTTGTCATTTACATATTCAATTAAGTCAAAATCAAGTAGACGATTCAATGGCCTATTAAGTGACCCGCTTGTAACCTCTAAAGTGTTTGCTATTTCAATTCTCTTTTTAGGGTTTCCAACTAAAGAAATAATTATTTTTTGTTCTTGAAATGTTAATTTAGACCACATAAATATAAAATGTACTGCAAGATAATCAATCGAATCCTTAAATAACTCAATAATGTTATTTTCTGTTAAGGTTATGTTTTCTGGAAGAATTTTTGCAAATATGTTGATGTAATAAGGTATTCCTCGAGTACATTTGTAAAATCTTTCAAATCCGCCATCATCCATCAATATGTTTCTTGGAATTGATTCAATATATTCCCTTGTTGTTTGTTTTGAAAATGGATGAATTTCGATTGTTAGCATCCTTCCTCCAAATGCGCCATTTTTTCCATTTAAATCATTGATTAAACTGTCTTTCAAACTCATACTTCCACAAAATAAGTATGCCACATTTTTTTGGTTTTGAATGAAACTACGTATATACCATAAAAATTTGTCCACATTGTCTAAATCTTTAATCAATTGGATTTCATCAATGAAAATGAATACTCCTTTTAATTTGTCACTATTGTCTTCGTAAATTTTTTGGGGCAATTCCATTACAAAATCAGCTAATCTTGCATAATTCTCCTCACTTTCAAATACTGGTACTGGAATGTGTTCATAAGATAAAATCTTATCTATCTTGAATTTATTTGTTTTAAAGTATTTTTCTATTTTCTTGTCAAGTGTTCTTAAGCCGAATTCCTTCGAAGCTTTTATTATTGCATCATAGATTATTTTGATTATGCTGCCTCGACTTAGCTTTTTTTGTTGGTATGCATTACTTCTTGACAGATCAATATCTACTACCAAATATTCCTTATCAAATTTATCTTTGATTTTTTTGATGAGCGCCGTCTTCCCTACCCCTCTAATTCCAGTCAATAGTATGGTGGGGGATGAATTGAATTCAGTGCTTCCTAATAGACTTGACAGCATATTAATTTCATCTGCCCTGTTGTAGAATTGTGTTTCAGTTAAATTTGTATCTGTAATGCTTGCAATTTCATCCATGTTTAACCCTCATATAATGTAATTTGCATTATGTATTATAACATAATGTAGTTTTAATTATATAATTAATTTTTCATTATA